>NZ_JAUSUV010000004.1 GCF_030814315.1 Croceifilum oryzae
AACCGTCTTCTTTGCATAAAAAATCTCCTCCACTGTATATAACTCATTCTACAGGATAAAGGAGATTACTCAAATTTAATTTGGGGGCTAAATAGACATGTCAAACCGGTATTAGATGATCTGTCAGGCATTACGAATATAAATTTAGATATAGAAGATTATAGAAGTGGATTTAAAGGTAGACCCAGTTTTAGAGATGTTGTTGCTTTTAATTTTCAACCACAGAACGTAGTTGCCAATCCTGATGTACTTTTTTACAAGGCTGATACATACCATCATCGTGAAAAATTACGCTCCATATTTCCCTATGTTCTAAATGCTTTAACCCCGGAGATCTTGTTGAAACAACACCAACTGAAGGATCTTAGGATGAAGTTCAAGCGTAAAAAAAACGAATTAGAAGCTGTACAACACATATCATTGCGGTGGTTAGCAGAATTACAAACTAGGGTTTCTGAAGCTAGAGAACTAGGATTGGTTCGAGATGCAGTTTCTGATGACAAAGAAGTATTAATTGATATACTTAAGGAATTGGTGAAATCAAATGTATCAGAGATTAATATTTCTGAACAGACTGTTGGAGAGGCTATGGAAGAGCACGAAGAGTTACGCCAAAAATCAAAGAAAGTATTAACAGATATAATGAAACTTAGAGACAGGAAAAATAAGATTTTAAACATTAAACATATATCAAATCAGTACAAGAATGGCTTGATAGTACAGCGTGATCGCTTGAACTTATCTACTTGGTTGAGTAAGAAATTCAATGATAAAAATGATTGTCCAGTTTGTGGTTCCGATTATGGAAAAGCTAATCAACAATTGAGTACTTTGACTCATGCTTTAGAAAATATTCAAAATGAAGAAACGACATTACCTCACCCTTCACTGGATAGAGAGTTAGATGAAGTAGAGAAAAAGTTAGTGCAGGCTATTGAGAGACAACAGGCACTAAAAATAAGAATCAGGTCTTTAGAAGAGAGATCTGAAGAGGTGAAAAAATTACAATATGATGCTCTCAAAGCGTCGAGATTTATAGGTAAGATTGATGAGTCCTTGCGAATGTATGAGAATTTGGGTGTGGACAGAGCTTTGCAAAATGAAATTGATGATTTAAAGAGATTGATAATTGAGTTAGAGTTAGTAGTCGATGAAGAAGGCATTAGAAGAAAAGAGAAAAGAATGATCGCACAGCTTTCAGAATATACTTCTAGATTGCTACCTAAACTTGATGTGGAGCACCCTGAAGAAAAAGTTGAGCTTTCTATTGAAGAGTTATCCATACGAGTGAAAGAAACGTCGGGTAATAAATATTATCTCTGGGAGATTGGTAGTGGTTCGGACTGGTTGTCTTACCATGTAGCTGTTACACTAGCCCTGCATCAATTGTTTATAGACAGGGTAGATAATCCTGTACCGTCATTCATTGTCTATGATCAACCTAGTCAAGTTTATTTTCCACAAAGACTTGTTGATAGATCGTATGGAAAAGAAGAGGAAGATCCTACTTTTAGTGATGAAGATATTGATGCTGTGAAAAAGATTTTTAATACAGTTTCTCATGCTGTTGAAATTACAAACGGAAATTTGCAAGTTATTATTCTTGATCATGCTTCGGAAGAGATTTGGATTGATCTCAAACATGTTTATAAGGTGAATGATGAGGAATGGAGAAACGGGAAGAAACTTATACCTGACGATTGGATAATATAGCTATCGTATGTTACTAGTAGTCGAAGTGATCGAAAAAGCTCATAAAGTGGAATTTCACGATAAAGTACTTAGGCCAATGGAACTACTTACAGTTACGACGATTGCGAAGGATTTCGGTATGGTCTGCAATTGAGTTCAACCGACTGCTACAGTTATATAGGATTTAGCATAGACAGGGTGGTAAGTGGCACTTGTATAGTCTGTCCGATAATAAGGGATATGTAATTACCTGACCTATGAACAAGGTAATACGTTGATGAGATGTACACAGTTAGGGAGATCATTTCTGTACGAGTTTTTGAAGGAGCAAGAGGTACTTCCAGCATGTTGGTGTGGAATAGAAAAGGGGTGATTTATCGAGATCATCTCTTTCTTCGTTTCTCCAAAAGCCCCCTTCTGGTAGGGTTGCGACTAAGTGGTTACAAACTGCCTAGAAGGATATACATATCAAATTCATTTACTTCTTCAAATTTAGAGAGTCAATATCTTGTTCGATTTCATCAAATTCCATTTCGCATTCAATGAGATTCATAACATCAGATGTAGCAATAAGGAGTATGTTTATATTAGTAAAGAATCCGTTCGACGGATTAATTTCGGTGTCTTCTGGAGTTAGTGTAATTAGAGTTGAGTCCCCATCTAAGGGACTAGATTGGATTTTCCTACCCAAGAATATGTAGCCCTCTTCATCTTCCTCAACAATGTAGAAAGAAATATACATAAAGAGTTTGGCATCCCATATTAGATCATTAAGTCGTCCCGAAATGTACTCTGAGTAATCATAGTAACTATTAACATAAACTGTATCTATTTCTGATATAACATCACTAGATATCTTTATACATTCTGCATCTTTTTTGATTAAAAACTCCAGACTTCTTCCTGTCTTCATATTGCTATAAATAGATACCAGAGCAGTCTGGAAATTATTCAAGGATTTCAATAATTGTCGATATGCAGATGTTCGCTGTTTTAGAACTTCATCTCGTAGTGATGACTTTGCTTGAAACCGCATAGCCTCTGTATTCATTTCTTGAATCCTAAGTTGTAGTAGTTGATTCTCCTGATTCATCTTGAGTGCCATACGTTGAGTTTGTGTATTCATAGCAACCGTTACCCCGATAGTACCGACCAGCACGATAATGCTTACTATTCCTGTGACAACTCCAGCATCTAACTCTGAGCTATGTTCGAACCATTTTGGGTAATACCATAATGCGAATGAAATCAGTGATACAAGTACTATAACTATCAGAATACCTAACAACATACCTATGAGTGTCCATTTTATCCATTTCATATTTACGTATTATCCTCTCAATACACTAATATACGAATTTAATACCCAATCACGAAATTTTTACTCTTCTTTTTATGTACAAGAAATGTCCCTCATTTCGTCATCTATACGCTAATAGAAGTGACAACAGTTATGTCAATAGAACGTGGGAGGGGCTAGCTTATATGGAAGATAAAACCATTCATCCGAACGACAAAGCCGAAGCCATGGCGAGTGAAAACTATGAAATTTACAAGAGAGAGGTAATCCGTCTAGTCTTTCCTCGTATCTTCCGAGAATCCAACGAAGCTAATACGAAAGCCAAGCTCGCAGCAGGTGCGAAAAAGGTAGGACGACTCCCAGAGATCAGGGATGTTGTAGCATTCTATTTCTATCTTCTGTCATACGTTAATGGACAGGCTTATAAGGAGAGTGGGGAACCTAATGAGAAGTATGGGGCATGTTTCGTAAGTTATAAGAGGATCGCCGAGGATCTATGTATGGCGAAGGATCGAATTAAGTACCTTGCGGATGTACTGGAAGCGAATGGTCTGATAATTAGATCTGTTCACTATTACGAGGGTACGAAGAGGTATAAATTGTATTATCCGAGTTGGGGTCCGAGAGTTAGCGATGACGGGTATTTAGTTAGTCCTGATGGAGAGAAGATAGTACCCGATCCATCCGTTTATCTCCCTAGGAGGGATTAACGGTTATCCTTCCTGTAGGGTGTGTAAAAAGAGCAAGTATAAAAAGACTAAATATAAAAAGAGCAACAAGTAATTACACATGCAAGTTCACATGTGTAGATTTTAAATTATGTTCCGTTGTTAAGAAGGTATAGATGAAAAAACATGAAAAATAATTTTACTTTCTATGTCCTCTTTTTGATACCCCGTGCGCTTAGAGAATTATATTACGTTAGGCACAAACCAAAACAGAAGAGGATGATTCTTTTATGAACGACAACAACATCAACAACCAGCTAGTATTTATCGAGAACGAGAAGGTAGTGACGGATTCTCTTATGGTGGCCGAAGTGTTTGGTAAACAACACGGGCATGTCCTTCGTGATATTGAAGGTCTTGAATGTAGTTCGATTTTTACTCAGTCCAACTTTGGACCGAGTGAATATAAAGATTCCACAGGACGTTCACTAAAAAAATATCACCTTACAAAAGACGGACTTGTATTCCTAGTAATGGGCTACCGTGGGGCGAAGGCAGCCGAAATGAAGGAACGATATATCGAAGAATTTAATCGGATGGAAGAGTACATAAGAAACGGAACTTTCTCGATTCCATCCACGTTTCACGAAGCTTTGCGACTTGCTGCCGATCTGGAGCAAAATCGTACGTTGTTACAAGCTACGTTAACCGAACAAGCTCCGAAGGTGGAATTCCATGACAAGGTTCTTAGATCAAAGGAACTACTGACGGTTACTACGATTGCGAAGGACTTTGGTATGTCTGCAATCGAATTCAATCGATTGTTACACTTACATGGAATCCAATACAAACAAGGCAACAAGTGGCACTTGTACGATAGATATGCGGATAAGGGATATGTAGATTACGTGACCTATGAACAAGGAAATACGTTGATGCGGTGGACACAGGCAGGGCGGTTGTTTTTATACGAGTTTTTGAAGGAGCAGAAGATACTTTCAGCTTGTTAGAAAATAATGCATAGGAAAAGGTAGCTAATTCCGGCTGCCTTTTCTAGTGATTTATAAATGGTATTCTAGATAGAAACTGATGGTGGATCTTCGTCATCTCCACATTATGGGGTGATTGAAAAACGGAAAACTTTGCCTACTATCGATGATGCCAATTCATAAGGAACTCGTTTCTATTCATTTTTCTGTTGACGAATTGTGAACAAATGAAATATATTTCTATTGTATTATAAAAAATATATATTTATCTAATAAAAGGAGAGTATACCTAGGATGAGAAAGAAGAAACGAATGTTTCTCCGTAGAATGTTATTAATGGTTCTATCTTTTTTCATATTCTTCGGAACAGCATTCCCTACTTCCACACATGCGGCTGACTTTGCGAATACGACATACAAGACCGCCGAGTGGGTTTTTTTATCTGCTTACATGAGTGTAAAAGATTCATGGAATAAGATGACAGACGGGTGGACAGTAGCAACAGAGAAGAGTAACGGAAGCAAGGAACTAACTGAGAATAAGCAAAGCCTTCCGGTGAAGGAGACGATTCCTAAAGGAAAAAAGGTGAACGACCCTAAGAGGGTGAAGGAACTAGTCGAACAACGGAAGATCAATGCTAAATTCTATGAGCTTTCAGACGGTCGAATTGAGGCAGAAATAAGCTCAGATCCTGTTCACTATCGAGATTCAGATGGAAAATTACAAGATATCCAAAACGACATCTCGAAAGCGAAGCAAAAGGGATATGTGTATAGTAACGAAAAAAATCAATTTAAAACACATTTTAGTGATCGAGCAAACGAATTAGTTAAGATTACGAGTGGAAAGCATGCTATCTCGATGGGATTAAAGAATCCAGATAAATCGAAGGTTGCGCCTACGGTAAAAGGAAACATGATCTCGTTTCCAGATGTATGGAATAAAAGCAAAATCGAGTATCAGACGGAAAATAGCAAAGTAAAAGAAAGAATTGTTTTGAATGAAAAGCCAGAGAGTAACGTATTTGACTTTGTACTAGAAATGGGCGATTTAGAACCAAAGCTACAATCAGATGGCTCTGTTTTATTTGTAGATAAAGGAGATGTCGGAGTTTTCAAGATCCCGAAGCCATTTATGTACGATAGTAAGAAAGAGGAAGATTCTCCTTATGGCTATGCATGGAGCCATGATGTAAAACAAGAGATTGTACAAGTAGATGGTAAAAATATTTTACGTGTGACTGCTAATAAAGAGTGGCTCAATGATGAAAAAAGGGTGATGCCCCTTACCATCGATCCCACATTAGAAATACAGCCAACGCCAGGTAATGGGGCACAAAGCAGTAAAGATACCATGATTAACAGTTCCTCACCTACTACAAACTATAACGACAACTGGAGACTATCCGTAGGAGCAGATTCGTCGCAAACTTCACGCTCTCTTGTAAAGTTTGATACTTCTGTCATCCCTTCGGGCAGTAAAGTAGATTTCGCACAGGTGCAATTATATTACGACCAAAATTTCTGTTCCGGTTGTAAGGACACCGATCAAGATGTCACATTCAGCCTCCACCGAGTCCTGCAAGACTGGAATCCATCCGAGGCTACTTGGAAAGAAGCGAAAAAAGGGGAGGCATGGAAGACACCAGGTGGAACCTTTCGATCCGACGTGGAAGCAAGTACCTATGTAATAGACAATACAGATAGCACGGGTATCACGAAGAACGGTACATGGAACTTATCTTCCAATGTATCGGGCGGAGTGAATGGTAGTTATCATGCGGCACAGCCGAATGATAAGAGTGCGACGAACACCTTTACATGGAAGCCATATCTCAATGAGAGTGGAACATACAACGTTGCCGCATCCAATGTAAAAGCATCCGACCGTGCTACTTCTGCTCCGTATAATATTACGCACAATGGAGGAACATCCAAGGTCTATCTCAATCAGCGGACCGCGAATACGGGTTATCAATGGCTGGGACAATTTCGGTTTGCCACCGGGGATAGCCACAGCATTACGCTTTCCAACTACGATTCCAATAAAAAAGTAGATGGAGCCGTCATTGCCGATGCTATCCGTTTTACTAAGGTAGCCGAAGTGGATAAATCCGCTAACGTGAACAATCGATGGCATGATTATACCGCGCGAGACCTAGTTCAATCATGGGTGGATGGGAGCCAAGAAAACTATGGAGTCCTTATCAAAGCCAAGGATGAATCAAAAAAGGTAGGCGGAATTAGGTATACCGCCAGTCAAAACTTTGATGAAAATTCCATTCGACCGAAGCTAAAAGTCGTGTATGGAAAACCTTCTGTACTCCTTGCAGAACCAACTAAAATCTATGCCAACGGTGCAGAGTTGAAGTGGACGAAGTATATCCGTACTGATTTTGTGGAGTATCAGATCCACCGAAGTACCAATCAGAGCTTTACACCAGATGAGACTACGCTGGTCGCACCGATTCCGAACCAAAATACACTTACCTTCACCGATACCACAGCTACGCCAACCCCTGCTTATAGCAGTGATCCATTTGGACGAGCCTATTTCTATCAAATAGCGGTGAAAACAGTAGATGGAACCATCGTTCCTTCTACCACTCAGCTTGTGCGACTACCTAAGTCGGGTATGGCGATTCAAATCTTGCAAAATGCCATCGATACGACGATTTCGAGTGAGCATAAGAGTACAAGCTTTAACTACTTAGACGAAAAGGGGAACCCATGGGCATCCGTCGGAAATAACAGCGCGACCTTCGGAAACACCCGCTCCCTCTATAAATTTGATCTCTCTTCCATTCCGAACACAGCAAAAGTAGTGGACGCAGACTTTAGTCTGTGGAGCTGGCAACGAGATAGCGTGGGAAGCAAACATGCAACCTATAATGCTCATTACCTATGGAAGGATTTCGAATCCGTTCCCAAAACGACGTGGAACAGTCACAATGATGCCTTTCACCACTCTGTTTTGGACTATGTGACCAACGTCACCAATGATCCTAAGTGGCTTAACTGGGATGTAACGACCGCCGCGGAAAGGTGGGTCAAAGACGGATCATCCAACCGTGGTCTCATGATCCGTCATAGTGACGAAGGAAGCAAAACAGCCAAAGAGAAACTACTCACGGTGAGTAGTGAGATGACCCTCGCGCCACAGCTGAAACCGAAGCTAAAAGTTGTCTATATCGATAAGAAAGCCGCCAATTCATACTACTCGCCGAAAACACCTACCACGATGAAGGCAGGCGAAACGTATCCCGTGGAGATGACCCTCTCCAATCCAACGGATACAGCATGGAGTGGCAGCACCGATTCACTCGGTTGTCATTGGGCGCTCCCTAACGGAACGGATCGTACGACCGAAGATAACTGTGTTGGAGCTGAATTTAAACCGATTGATGCAGAAGGCAATGAATCCGTTGCTACAGTCAATATTCCGCCCGGTGATACGATTACCGTTCGAGGGAGAGTCAAAGCCCCAGCAATCAGCCAGCCAAATAAACTGCGTGAAGGCTTAATCCTCCAATGGGATTTGAAGCTGAACGGAACGTGGTTATCGAAGAGTAAAGATCCCATCCCCACCTTGAATCAATTCGTTATGGTGGAAGATCCAAATGGTGGGAAGGACTTGGGAGTAGACCAAAACCACGCTTCCACGGATGGGAAAACCAGTGGGACGGGGATTAACCTCTATCGTGGGAATGCCAGCTTCTCCTATGCCGCTTTTGAAAACCCATCTCGTGGGGACTTCTCTACTTCTGTCAATCTAACTTACAACAGCTTGGACACAAGTGATTCGCCTATTGGTGTGGGCTGGTCGCTGGATACATCCAGCTTTGTCAGGCTCGGCGCATCTTTAGGAGATCAGGTTTATACAGATAAACAGGATAAAATCACACGGGGTTCTATGGATTTAATGGATAGCGATGGAACGAACCACACCTTTACATGGGATGAGAAAGCGAAAGAATTCAAATCTCAACCGGGGGACGAGCTTTATCTCCAATACTTAAGTGGTGGTGCGAGTAGTCGGAAGTGGATTGTCACAGAGCCAGATCGTACCCAGTACTACTTCGATGACAAGGGCTACCTTGTAGAAGCAACCGATCAGAATGGAAACAATCTTCGGTACACATACGAAGAGAAGAGCGTGAATAACAAGCCCATCAAGTTGCTACGTTATGTAACCGACTCACAGAACCGTCAAACCCTCACCATCGAGTACAATGACAATCACAAAGTATCGAAAATCAAGGCTCTACAACCAACGGCAACCGAGACCCCACAGCGAGTTATTGAATTCACATATGACGCATCCAATCGCTTAACGAAGTTTGTGGACGGTGTAGGGACCAACATTGCGAAGACATACGAATTCGTATATGACTTGCTTTCGACCAATGTCATTAATCAGATCAAAGACCCACGTGGAAACGTCACGAAGATTGACTACTATACGGACGGTGACAATAAGCATCGGGTTAGTAAGATGAGCAACAAAAAAGATGAAGTCATGCTCTATACCTATAATGATAAAGAGCGAACTGAAACCGACCTCAAAGGGAACTCAACCAAGTATCTCATGGATGATAAAGGAGATCCGGTTAAGGTTACGGATGCCAAAGGGAACGTAACCGAGTTCAAGTACGATCAGAACCATAACATGACGTGGAAAAAAGATCCAAATGGTGGGATTACCACATGGACATACGACGAATTAGGTAATGTCCTCACCACGACTGATCCGGTGAACAATGCGATCTCAGATGAATCCAAACGGAAGTCGACTCGCTATGACTATCAATATTCGCTCAACAAACACGTAGCGGAGTTGATTAAAACCACTACTCCAGAAGGCCGCTTTACCAAGACCACCTATGACGAGGTGGGAAATGTAGTATCGGTGGAGGATACCGAAGGGAATAAAACCACTACTGCTTACCACGGGAATAGCGGACTCGTAAAGAGTGTCACCGATTCAAATGGCAAAGTCACTACCTATGGTGATCCGAGCGCAACCGACTTTGGCTATGATGCCAACGGGGAAGCCAAGAAGGAAACCGATGCTCTAGGAAACACAACGGTTACCCAATATGATGACTTCGGCAACGTCATCAAGGTGACCGACCCCAAAGGGAGTATCGCCACCTTTACTTTCGATGTCTTTGGCCGACCACTTGAATCCAAGATGTCGAAAGACCAAGCAAAGGGTGAATTTATCACTACCCCCGCTCCGATCTATGATGCCAATGATAATGTAGTCGAGAAACTCTCCCCTACTGGAGCAAAATTCGTTTACAAGTATGATGAGTACGACCGCTTAGTAGAGGAAATCGAGCCGAAAGATCATCCGAGTGATCCAGAGAGGAAAACCACCTACTTCTATGATGAATTAGGAAATCTCATCAAGGAAGTAGAACCGAAAGGCAATCTCACCGATGATCCGAATGATTACACTACGACTCATACGTACAACGAACTAAATCAACTCATCGCCGTCACTAACAGCCAAGGGCATAAGATTACGTACGAATACGACAAGATCGGGAACCAGACCAAAGTCACGCAGCCAAAAGGAAACCAGACCGCGGACAATCCTAACGATTACGTCGTCACAACTATGTATGATTTAAACAACCGACCGATTAAAGTGACCGATGCAGATGGAAAATCCATCGAGACTGTTTACGATGCCGACGGCAAAACGGTTCAAACCAAGGATAAAGAGGGCAATGTCCATAAAGTCTCGTACAACATCCGCGGGCTTGTAGCAGAGGAACAATCCCCACAAAAAGCAGGTGTGACGAGAACGACCCGTTATACCTACGATAAGATGGGCAATGTGATCCAAGTCGATCCACCGCGTGGAACTGCTACGCCATACGCAGACGATTTTGTACAAAAGAAGACGTATGACGATCTCGGCCGAGTAAAAGAAGTCATCTTCCCACGTGATCCCAATAGCTCAAACCCGCGCTTCAAGGAAGAGCAGAGGATTATGTACAAGTATGATTCCGTGGGCAACGTCATTGAAGTTAGTACGCCGCCTTCCGAAGGACAAACGGAGCGTAACATCTCTACATTCACGTATTTTGACAATGGTTTACTTAAAACCGTTACCGACGTATGGGGTGTCACAACGAAGTACGACTATAACCAGATCGGGAATCAGGTCGAGCGTATCGTAACCAGCTCTGATGGAAAAGTTGAGCGAAAGATGACGTGGGACTACTTCCCAGATGGCAAGCTGAAAAGGAATGTGGACGAAGGGCTACAGAACAAAGGCAGTTCCATAGATGCCGAGCGAAAACAGTTTGAGTACTCCTACGATATCAATGACAACATCATTTCTATGAAGGACTCTAGTAGTAACAAGAAGGTGGATGAATACCGTACCTCTTACACTCCTCTGAATCAAGTGAAGGAAGTACAAGAAGTCGTGGACGGCATCGTGAAACGAAGTATCCAGTATGATTACGATGTCCACGGTAACTTGCTTAAGCAGGAGTATTCGAATAGCATCTCGGAATACAGTTACAATGGCTTGGATCAAGTCACACAGTTCTCACAAAAGAAATCGGCTCAGGATAACAAACCTCAAGTGTACGGTTTTCAATATACTGTGAGCGGAAAAACCAAACAAGAAACAAAGCCAAACGGAATCGTAACCGATTATCAATACAATCCAGACGGATCTGTCGCGCAATGGGAATCCAAGAAAACAAACGGAACTTCCCTGCAAAAACATGTTTATGAATACGACTTGCATGGAAATCCCGTCAAAGATATTTATGCGGGTCTCGATGCGAACAACAAGCCAATCAACAACACATACGCGTACACATACGACCCGCGAGATCGTCTAGTCCGCTATGATAAATCGGGAACTCAATCTTCCACAGAAGAATATGTCCTCGACGCAAATAGCAATCTATTGCAAAAAACAAGAGACGGAGTACTTTCTACCTTTAAATACGATAAAAACCGTCTCATTGAGGAAACGGAAGCAGGGCTTACATCGAAGTACATCTATGATGCCATGGGTCGAATCGATAAAATCACCACGGGTGGTAAGGATAAAGAAACCTTTGCCTATGACCAATTTGATCGAACCATCGAGCATACGAAGCTGGACAAAGATAATGTTACGACTATTAAGTCCCGTTTCACCTATGATCCACTTGATCGTACTACATCAAAAGTAGAGAAGGCGGGTACGGCGAACGAGAAAACCACCGCTTTTAACTATCTAGGCAATACCGATCAAGTACTCTCTGAAGAAGTGGCAGGCAAGGTTACCCAGTCCTATTCATACTCTGCATGGGGCCAACGACTAACCATGCTGAAGGAAGATACGAAAGAACTTTCCTACTTCGAATCAGGCAACAACGGTGTCGAGATGCTGACGGATGAGAAAGGAAATATCCGTGCCACTTATGGTTTTACCCCATATGGGGAAGACGATAAAGACATGTTTACGGGTGTCGATAAACCTGACCCAACGAAACCTAATCAAGATGCGTACAACTCGTATCGCTATGAAGGCAAGCGTTGGGACTCGAATACACAGTCTTACGATCTCGGATTCCGTGACTACCGACCCGGAGAAGGACGATTCCTAACCAGCGATTCTTACAACGATGCAGGTGCTCATCTCGCCCTCATGATGGATACTGGAAACTACAACCTATACGGTTACACGGGTGGAAATCCGATTTCCAATAGCGATCCAGATGGTCACGCATGGTGGAATAATTGGAATGATTTCAAAGCAGGTGTTTCATCTGCCGCCTCTGCCGTCGTATCCACCGTATCTACCTACGCTCAGAAGGCATATACTGCGGTCAAAGAGGTAGCGAAGAGTGCTTATAATGCAGGGAAAAAATTCGTCAAAAAGGTAGTCGCTCCGATTAAACGAGCCATCAAAAAGGTCTACAACAAGGTAAAAAAAGCCGTCAAGAAAGTTGTGAGCTACACTAAGAAGGCGGTGAAGAAGGCCAAGAGTGCCATTAAGTCTGTCACCAAGCCCAAACCCAAATCGGCTACCAGTAGTAAGCCTTCGTCTTGGGTGTCTGCTTTACGAGAAACCGCTTCATGGGTAGTAGCCGAAACCCCGATTTTAAGTAGTGTCAATGATGCTGTAGTTCTCATTGCAGGGCATGATTTCATTACGGGTGAAGATGTTCCACGTCTTTACGGAGCGATTGGTCTTTTCTCTCCGATTAGCTCTAAAGAAGCAAGACTGGGTGGAAAGATGGTTGAAGCTGCTTCCGATCAGATTGGTGGTATGTATAGAAGAGCCGCAAATACAGGGGCATTTGCTGGTCTTGCAGAACCTATGCAGAAAAAGAATGTTATGAAAGTTGCTAAAGAAGCAGGTATTGGCTTAGATGGCATCAAAGTAAAAATTGTAAGAGATTCAAGCTTAATAAATAGAGGAGTGTTCGGGTGGGCTAATCCGAATGGAAAGGAAATCCAATTGTATCCATTAGCGTTTTCTGATAAAGAAAATTTGATTAAAACTTTAGGGCATGAAAGAATGCATATATATCAAGCCCGAGTTTTTGGAGAGGCAAAAGATCAGAAAATGTTAATGGATTTTGAGAAAGCTGCCTATGGTTCAGAAGATATGTGGTGGAACTATGCGAGAAAGAAGAGATGATTTTTATGTTACCTCGAGGTTGGAAAAAACTGTTGTTAAATCTACAAAATAAGGAACAGGTATTATGTCCTAATTGCTGTTCTTCAAAGGTTGAATATATTTATGTTGGTGATCTTAAAAAGAGAGTTGGTTTCCAACTGGTTTGGTGTAATTCTTGTAAGCAAGGTATTCGGCTCTCTCGTGTTTTAATTCCTAATGATGAAGATATGTTATCGTTCGATGATGAAGATGAATTTTCAAAGAGAGTTCCGGAATTTAAGGTTTTAAATTAATATCGTAAAGCTCCTTGCATTTTATTCAATGTAAGGGGCTTTATTTTTTCAGATGGGAATTAACAAATCCATCGAGGATATTCAAGTCGGCGATAAAGTCTTGTCCAAAGATGATAAGACTGGGAAAATGGAATATAAGAAAGTAACTCAACTCTTTAAGCGTGAAGTGGACAAGATTTATACGGTTCATGTTGGTAAAGAAAAAATTGAAACTACAGCCGAGCATCCATTTTGGGTGATAGGTAAGGGTTGGATGAAAGCTGGTGACCTTCAAGCAGGAGATTTACTAGAAGACGAGAATGGACTAGGTATTCCTGTTGAGAAGGTAACTGTGAAGGAAGAACGAACCACCGTCTCCAACTAGGGGATTTAAGCCAACAGATTTATGATCGTTACAGTCAGAAGGAAGAGAATCCTTGGCATATATATACTGCACCCGATAAATTTCAATATCGGCTACAATCCAATCAATCTCTATTCTTTATTGGCTCGTTTATTAGCATTGTCTTTTTTATGGCTGCTGTTAGTTTCATCTATTTTCGAGTTTTTGTGTATATCCAATCAGACAGAGATCAATATCGCAAATTAATCAAAATCGGACTTAAGCGGAGTGAGATCAAAAAAATTGTTACACAACAACTGATTTTACTATTTTTCTTACCGTTTGTGGTGGCTTCGTCACATGCTCTGGTCATACTATCTACATGGAACCAAATAGAAATAAAAGCTACCCAGTTAACTCAATCACTCCAAGTAATATCCATCTTTTTGATGATTCAGTCGATCTATTTTTTATGGATTCGTTCGAAGTATATTCGGTCTATTTTTCATGTATAGAGTCCTCTTACTCCTAAATTATTTGGATAGCTTCTTTGGTTTTGGTGTTAAGCCCTCTTGTACCAAACAAATATATAGTGTTTACATTTTTTTCTATCTATATGGCCGTTTTTGGACTTATCTCGGACTTACCCCATTATTTACTGTAATCTATCAACTGCTTTTCTCTCTTTAAAATTATTAACTCGAGAAATCTTACATTTATGTAAGCTAAATTGTAAGCTAAAACAATTTGTGTGTAGGATCTCACCTGCTAAACTAATCCCATAACCTGATAGCAGAGAGGGATTACAGCAAATGGATATGTTGCAAGTAGAACATCTAACGAAATTTTATACTGGAAAAGTTACGCATAAAGCTCTATCCGATATCAATCTAACCATTGAAAAAGGAGAATTTGTCGGGATCATGGGGCCATCGGGGAGCGGGAAGACCACTCTGCTTAACATGGTATCCACAATCGATACCCCAACATCGGGTGAGATCTATATTAATGGAAAGCAACCGCTTCGCTTAAAGAAAAGTGATCTTTCTATCTTTCGTCGACGTGAATTAGGATTTGTCTTCCAAGACTTTAATCTATTAGACACCTTAACGATTGCCGAAAATATTGTCTTACCTCTTACCTTAGATAAAAAAAGCATCCGAGAAATGGATCAAAAGCTACAGGAAGTAGCGGAAAAGTTAGGCATTACTGAGATATTAAAGAAACGGACCTATGAGGTGTCCGGAGGTCAAAAGCAACGAGCAGCCATTGCCCGTGCCATCATTCACTCTCCATCGCTATTACTAGCCGATGAACCCACCGGAAATCTAGATTCGAAGTCAGCTCGTACGGTGATGGAGATGATGGAGTCAATCAATCAAGAGGATCAAACGACTACCATGCTCGTTACCCATGATGCACAAGCGGCTAGTTATTGCCATCGCGTCGTTTTCATTAAAGACGGGCAGCTCGTTAACCAAATTTATAAAGGGGAGAATCGACAAACTTTTTTCCAAGAAATCATTGATATGTTGTCGTTGCTAGGGGGAAATGCACATGAACTTTCGTCAATTCGCGTTTAATAATGTCAAACGAAACCTACGTGCATACTCCGCGTACTTTCTAAGCAGTGCTTTTGCAGTGATGATCTTCTTCACTTACGCGATGTTTATCTTTCATCCTGAGTTAGAGAAGCTCATACCCGGACCCACAACAAAAGATACCATGAAAGTCGCTGAATATATGATTTTTATCGTGGCATTTCTGTTCGTGCTTTATTCGATCAGTGCCTTTTTAAAAGCACGGAAGAAAGAATTTGGCATACTTACGATACATGGTGCCAAAGGTAGTCAGATCAATACTCTGATTATATTGGAGAATATGATCATTGGCGTAGCAGCTATTTTAACAGGAATGGGTAGTGGCGCTTTACTTGCCAAAGGCTTTTTTATTCTAGCTGCAAGCATGTTGGAGATGAAAGAGCAACTCCCACTCTATCCACCATGGGAAGCGATAGGGCTCACAAGTGCTGCTTTCTTAGGACTATTTATTTTTATTTCCTTATTAACTCCATTTATGATGCGGAAAAAGAGAGTGTTAGAGTTGTTGCTTGGCTCTAATCAACACAAATCTGAGCCAACTACCTCTATTTTCTTATCACTATTATCGATCTTTTGTTTCATCTGTGTAATTTGGTTCATGAAGCAAGATGTGAATCGATTAAACATGATTATTATTATGCTACTCGGATTAATCGGAACCTACTTCTTCTTTTCACAGCTAAGTGTGTTCTTGGTTCGACTACTAAAGAAAAATCGTCGCTTCTTCTGGCGGAAAATCAATCTAATCTGGCTGTCTGAAATGGCATATAAGATGAAAGATAATGCTCGCATGTTTTTTATGGTTACCATTTTGATTACGATGGCTTGTAGCTTTTCCGGAATCGTCCTTGCTTTCCAACAACAAAGCGCAGAAAAGTTTACGGAAAATCCATTTGCATTTACGTACAACCCATCTGAAAAAGCCGGAGATAAATGGAAAGCCGAAGTTGGCAAGGTTGATCAAGAATTGGATCAAGTAGGTGTGAAGTTTGAAAAAATAATGATCAACAAAATCTATTTTAAATTCAAAGAAACAGAGACTTCAATCATGAAGGAATCTGACTACAATCAGTTGATGCGTGTACACAAATTAGAAAAAATAAAGAATCTCAAAGACAACGAAGCCATTATGGTCACTTCTCCTGATAACCAGATTGATGAACGGATCAAAGAGGAGATTGAAAGCCAACGAAAACTCAAACAACTAACTTTGAAAGAAAAAAATCATCTGCTTACTGTAGAGCAGAAGGAAAATATGCTTTTCGATGCTGGAATGCTCGTGGTTTCCGATGCTACTTATCAGCAATTAAAGCAAGTAGCCTTACAAGCAGATTCCAAGAAACAAGATCTCGAGATTTCCAGTATTAACTATTTCGTTCCAGACTGGCCTAGTGACCGTCTTCCTACTGCTAGTTCACTTGAAGTGAAAGTAGGTTCGAAATTGGATAAAGCGATTAACAGTGAAAATGAGTCTGGGGAATCTATTGGATTCCTACAAAGTCGAGGATCAGAGTATTTCGGATCAAAGCAAGCGACTCAAGTCTACATGTTTATTGGTATTTTTATCGCGGCTGTCTTCACTGTTTCCATCGCAAGCTTCCTATACTTCAAGTTTTATACTGACTTAAATCAGGATCAACGGATTTATAACAGATTATCCAAAATCGGTTTAACTGCCAAGGAAATGAACCGATCGTCGACGATCCAGATGGCCAGTCTGTTCTTTATCCCACTTATTGTAGCGGGACTACAGTCTTTGATTAGCTTGTCGATGTTGAATCATTCGTTAGGCTTTAACACTCTGTATACACCTGTACTTACAGCCATTGGCGCTTTTGTTGCCTTACAATTCATCCAGTTTTTGATCGTCAGATACCTGTACTTGCGTCAATTGAAACGAGTCATGGTATAACATTCTATAAAAAATGAAGGAGCAAACACTCATGAAAAAAATTGTAACGATAGGTAGTATTACTGTTGTCGCCGCCATACTGCTCACCTATTTCTTCTTTAAGCCAGAACTTCTCCATTACTTTGGTCGTCCCAATGGTGCTATTGTGTTAGGCGAGAAAGAAGAAGTACAAAAAACGTTATCCGATGTTAAAAGTAAGATTTCTGCCCAAGAGAACTACACTTTGAAAGAAAGTAAGATAAATGATAAAAAAGTTTTGTTCCTCTCCAAGACTACTGCGGAGGCATTGAATAAGAGAGGATTAATGAACACTGTTAAACGAGTGAAAGGACCTAAAGGATTGGAAATAGAAAAGTTGATTACGTTACCAGCAGTTCCAACAGGAAAAGGAATTCTCTTTGCCAGAGAAGATTTGAAAGAAGGGGCTACCAAAAGTGTAGAGTCCGAACAGAAATTGATTACCGAATATAAGGGAGACACGATTATTGGTGAAGGAAGCCGCTTTCCAGGAGAGAATTCCTACGTTATGGTGAGTGATGATATCTTTGCCTCGATCAAAGCGCCAGAGAAACAACTCACTGTACTTTTAGCTGACGTAGAGAATGGTAAAAGTTTGATAAAGCTCTCGGATACAATCGATTATATCAATGCTTCTCTGAAACCTTGGAAGTAATGAATCCCGTATCACAACTAACCGACTACCTATACATTTATGGGATAGTCGGTTAGTTAACATAGTAACAGGGAGTATCGCAGAAAATGGACATATTAAAATTAGATTGTGATCGACATACGTTTGTCTAATAAATGATTGACAGATCGTTATTTAGGGAGGGAAGCGCTTGAATTTTCGTCAATTTGCACTTAATAATGTCAAACGAAACGCTCGTGCTTACTCCGCTTACTTCTTAAGCAGTGTCTTTGCAGTAATGGTCTTCTTTACCTATGCCGTATTCATCTTTCATCCTAGTCTAGATATACCTGGTCTTCGAAAGGTCATGGGGGCTGCCGTTGGTATTGCTTACGTTTTCTCATTTTTATTTGTGTTTTACTCGATCAGCATCTTTTTGAAATCAAGAAATAAAGAATTAGGGATTTTGACGATCTTAGGAGCACAGAAAAAGCAGATTAGGAAGCTCATCTTTCTAGAAAATATATTGATTGGCATTGCCGCCATTGTGATAGGAATGATTTGTGGACTTGCTTGTGCGAAACTGATCCTTCTCTATGGAGCTAACATTTTAGAGATCAAACTTCCATTTTATCTACCATTACAAGCGATGGGGCTTACCGCAGGTGCCTTCTTCGTCTTATACATCGTGCTTTCCTTTTCAATCCTTGCCTTCATTCGTCAAAAAAAGGCGCTTGAATTGTTGATGGGTACAAGTAAACCAAAAAAGGAACCCAAAGCCCACATCCTACTTATTCTTTTATCCATTGGTTTAATCGCAACTGCATACTATTTTTCAAGTAAAAGCTTTACCTATATGAAAGAGGCTCTCGTTTCGGGGATTATGGGGATCTACTTCTTTTTTACTCAGTTTTGTGTGTTCTTGATGCGGTTATTGAAGAGAAACCGTTCTTTCTATTGGAGAGGTACAAAGCTACTATGGGTTTCGGAGATGTCATATAAGCTAAAAGATAATGCCCGGATGTTTTTTATGGTCACCATTGTGATCATTATGGCTTCTTCCGCTATCAGCCTTGTCCATTATATGGATTATGAGACGAAAGAGGCGTATAGGGAAAATCCGTTTGCTATAACTTTTTCAGATAGAGAGGGGAAAGATTGGGCATCGGGTATGAAGAAAATCGATCTAGAGTTAGAAAAAGCAGGGCTAACATATGAGAAAGTGATTAGTAAATCCATCTGGATTCATGGGGGCTTGCATGTAATCAAAGAATCTGATTATCCTCAGCTAGCCAAATTGCTTGAGATGAAGGTTTCTCATAAGCTCAAATCCAGAGAAGCGATTCTCATTTCTCCTGAATCTAAATTAGAGAACTCACGCTCTGGACAACAGATAGAACAAGAACTAAAAGAAGAATTATCAGTACATGATCTCCAAATTGTACAACGAATTGATAAAACGATTGAGCTATACAACGCCTTTGTCGTGGTGAATGATCAGACTTACCAACAAATCGAACAAAAGCAAAGAGAGAAAAATCAAGCACAGCAAAACAAGGCAAATCCTGAAAATATCTCTATCTATTATTTTGTGCCAGATTGGTCGAATCAGAAATTCCCTCGTTCGGATTCTAAGCAAGCAAAATTGAGTAAAGTGTTGGAGGGGATCGCTCATGAAGATGGTCATGTGAAAACAAGAGCTGTCAGTTATCTTGAAAAGCAAAAAGAACATAGTATGATGAGTTTCATTGGCATACTTATCGCAGCGATATTTTCGCTCGCTACGGGTAGCTTTCTATACTTCAAATTATATTCTGATTTGAATGATGATCAGCGGATTTATCAAATGCTTTCTAGGATCGGTTTAAGCACACGAGAGATGAAATGGACATGTACCATCCAGATGGCCATGCTATTCTTCATTCCATTTATCGTTGCAGGACTTGTGTCTGTGTCTGTGTCCGTTCTCCAAGTTTTCAGTAGATCTTCATTCCAAGCACAAGGCATGCTTACATCATCATTAATAAGTATTACTGGTTTCTTTGTTGTACAGCTAGTCTATTTTCTTATCATCCGTGCTCTTTATCTAAAAGAGATGAATAAAGTGATGGTAGAGTCCATGCATTAGAATAACCCTAAGGCATCATTAAACAGAAGACTCCTTACCTTGTTGAAATGCATACAAAGTAAGGAGTCTTAGTTTTCCTATCTTTCGTTTATTCCAATTCCATTATTTGGGCAAATTACGGTTGGTGACACAGTTGCTGGTTCTACCCCAAATAAGAGGGCATTTACGAATGACTATACTCGAGAAATGCTATATAAAATAGGTCATATGCAAACATTTCTCGATGTACTTACAGAGTAGATTTTCTTTTGTGAAGATATGTTTTAAAAAATATTAGAGCATTATGAAAGAATGGATTCGATCTATCGTGATCGAATCCATTCTTTTTTCTGTTTAACATAGATATTAGTAATCCACTACTCCTGCCGATTCTTACATTTGCCTCTATATTATCTGTCGTATTTATCTTCTTTTTATTTTTTTCAATAAAAAATGTCTCCTGCTATCTCATGAGCACGCTTATATAAGTGCAGGGGAGAAGGAGAGATTCGACATGATAGAAGGAAATGGTTCAAATCTAGTATTTATCAATAGAGCGGGAGTAATAGGCTCCCATTTCCATAACATTACTTATTCAAATAAATTTTAGGATTAAATTTTGTCCTTATTTCTGGCTCCCGTGCGCTTCAGTAAATATAAACATCTGGGAGGAGTGAGTCGTTCACCAATCCTAAATTCCTACTATGTCATAAGACAATCCAGATTGCTAATACATTAAATCGAACCTACTATAGGAGCTGGTTGTTATGGACAACCGAATAGAAGAACTATTAAAAGATAAGCCCATAACGTTTGAAGAAATCATTGAGGACAGGGGAACGGTTAGAGTTTACGGTTCACTTGATATTGAAAAGCTTGTCAAACTACTATTGCAGAGCAAATCAATGAAATGTTGATGCTCTGTTTTTTATTATTAATTAGTTGCAAATAATAAATAATTTGTTTATAAATCATTGTAGCAATCATTTCTAAATGAGCGAATTCTTCTGTGCCTATATCGGTTAATAGGCCGACTACTTTATCGGGAATGGTGTACCGCTGATTGAGATAGCGGAGTGCTGCGGCGAGTTCGCCATCTGCTCCGCCGTATTGCTCCACAAGTAGTTTGGCTAGGTAAGGGTTACATGTACTTACTTTTACGGGATATTGCAGTTTTTTCTCGTATACCCACATTGATTGGAAACCTCCTTTTTATACCTGCCAAGGCCAAGGAGCTTTTCCCCAGGACCAATTTTCATCAGAATAACTACGACCAAATTGTAGGAGGGGACCATATTGGGCTTCGTATTCTTTGGCTAATTTTTTTCGTTTTTTGGTTAAACTGTTAAATTGGCAAATGGTATCTATGTCTTTGGGATGGGTGTCAAGGTAAAGGGTTAACTCTACTAAGGCAAAGTCAACAGCTTGTAGTTCTTCTAAGAGCTTATAATATTCGGGTGGCAGAGGCGCATTCATCGTAGTTCACCCCTTTTTTTGTACGGATTTTCGTAAGGGTCATATAACGCTTTCCATAAGGTTCCCCGAAATAGAGCTTCACGAATGGGGAATTGTTCTAAACAACGGGGCTGAAAACCCATATAGAGGTGAGGAGGAGTGGAGTAGTATTTATGCCCAATAGGGGGGCAAGGGTCAAAGGGCCCGTGGTATACGTCATATGTTTTCATGGATGTATGATGACAGCGGTCATTTTGGCTCAAAAAAATCCCTCCTTGGTAGAGATTGATTCTTTAGAAGGTATGATAAGGTTTTATTTGTTATTCAAATAATGTTAGTGCGCAAGATGCTTCTTCATTCATAATCGAAATATAATATATCGAGATGGGAATGGAAGTTGCTTATGTAGGAGGTCCTCCAATGAAGGCGAGAGCGTTAAAGATAGGGGATACCATTGGGATTATCGCGCCTGCAAGTCCGACGAATCCAGAAGAGCAAGAACAGGCATTGGAGATTTTTTCTGAGTTTGGTTTTAAGCTTAAATTAGGGAGCTCTCTTTGGGAACAACATGGATATTTGGCGGGGCATGATTGGGTCAGGGCAGAGGATTTAAATCGGATGTTTGCAGATCCTGAAGTAGATGCGATATTCTGCATGAGAGGTGGATATGGGACGCCTCGTATTCTGGATCTAGTTGATTATAGGAGCATTAGGAGAAGTCCGAAAATCTTTGTGGGTTATAGTGATATCACGGCCTTACACTTAGCTATTCACCGATTTACGGGTTTGGTGACTTTTCATGGACCTATGATTACGGAGCTCGCGAGGAAGCCAGATTTTTATTCATGGTCGACATTATTTCAACATTTGACCAGCCACGCACCTGTTGATAGATATGAGGAGCCTATCGAAAAACATTCCATTGTAGCAGGATCAGCGAGAGGACCATTAATTGGTGGCAATTTATCATTGCTTGTATCTACATTGGGAACTCCGTTTGAGATTGATACATCTGGTAAGATTCTTTTTATTGAAGATGTGGATGAAGATCCGTACAGGGTGGATCGGATGCTCACTCAGCTAAGACATTCTACTAAACTTCAAAGGGCAGCAGGAATTGTGTTTACTGATTTCACGGATTGTACTGCAGAAAACGAAGAGAAGAGCCTAACGATTCGAGAGATTCTAGATGGCATTGTAAAACCACTTGGAATCCCTTGCTATTTTGGACTAAATGTGGGGCATACTCAGCCTAATTGGACGTTGCCGATCGGATTACTTACAGAGATCAATGCAACAGAAGGATGGATCCAGTTTCAAGAAGGATCTGTAGAACCGCATTGAAGAATAATATTACGAATACAAAGTTAAATTATCATTAAGTTTTTGTAAATATGTATCTTCTGAATAATGTAACTGTTATAATTAGTTTGTATTTCAAATACAATAGTAGGAGTGAATTGAATGAAGAAGTTTCTTTCTGTTTGCTTAGCATTTGCCTTAATGTTAAGCGTTGGGCTTGTTGCTTCTGGTAACGGTGTTATGGCTAAGGAGCAAGCAAAGCCAGGGATTGGAACACAAGCTATTGATATCACAGGTGTCTGGCGAGGCAATGATGGTGGATTGTACTATATCCGTCAAGTTGGAAACACAGTTTGGTGGAGCGGTATGAGCAATAATGGCGTAGGAACCAACTGGACCAACGTGTTTAGAGGGCAATTAAATGGAGATAGTGTTGCAGGTACATGGGCGGACGTACCAAGAGGTGCGGTCATGGGTTACGGAAGCTTGTCATTCACTGTTTTCTACACAGCAACCGGTATGCAATTAAAGAGAACTTCCGTTTCAGGCGGCTTTGGTGGTAGCTTGTGGTACAGATAATTATATAGTCAAACATAAAATATTTGCCAATACTAGCATCCAATGGGTGCTTCTTTTTTTTGTTATCGGGAGCGTGAATAGGGTATAATTCACGGCAAGTGATATCAAAACAAATACAGAATAGGGGATCCTATGACACAAAAAAGTGAACAAACAGTGGGATGGAACTTTGATAATAGTTATGCGAACTTACCTCACATATTTTTCTCAACAGCAACCTTGAACCCTGTACGTGTACCAGAGCTAATTCTCTTAAATGATTCGCTAGCAAACGCTCTGGGATTAGACACGGAAGCTTTGCAAAAGGATGGGGTGAAAGTATTTGCTGGTAATAAGACTCCGGAAGGTACGTTACCACTAGCTCAAGCTTATGCAGGCCATCAATTTGGTCATTTTACTATGTTGGGGGATGGCAGAGCTATATTGCTAGGAGAGCAGATTACACCTAGTGGGAAGAGGTTTGATATCGCGTTGAAAGGATCAGGTAGAACTCCTTATTCTCGTGGCGGCGATGGTCGCGCAGCGCTTGGTCCTATGTTACGCGAGTACATCATCAGTGAATCCATGCATGCGCTCGGAATTCCTACTACTCGAAGTCTAGCAGTTGTAACGACTGGAGAAATGATCATTCGTGAAACCGATTTACCGGGGGCGATCTTAACTCGGGTAGCCAAGAGCCATATTCGTGTGGGCACTTTTCAATATGCTGCAGCTAGAGGGAGTAAGGAGGACTTACGGGCTTTAGCAGACTATACGTTGCAACGTCATTTTCCACAGGTTGTTCTAGATGAAAATCGATATCTTTCCCTAATAAAAGAAGTGATGAACCGCCAAGCGTCTTTGATTGCTAAGTGGCAATTAGTTGGCTTTATACATGGAGTGATGAACACAGATAATATGACCATTAGCGGGGAGACAATCGATTACGGTCCGTGTGCCTTTATGGATACCTATCACTTGGAAACGGTATTTAGTTCCATTGATCAGCAGGGGCGGTATGCCTACGGGAATCAACCTCGAATGGCTGGGTGGAATTTGGCTAGATTTGCGGAAGCGCTCCTACCGCTACATGAAGATGAGTCAACGGCAGTCGAAATAGCTCAAGAAGTGATATCTCATTTCCCTGATATCTATCGTGACTATTGGCTTGCTGGAATGCGAGCAAAATTAGGGCTATTTGATGCAGAAGCAGAGGATGAATCATTGATTGAAAGCCTGCTTTACATGATGCAGAAGTACCGAGCCGACTATACCAATACATTTCGAGCGCTCACGCTTGACCAATTGGGAGAGTTAGCTTTCTATGGAAAGCCAGAATGGGATCAGTGGATCCAGGAGTGGGAAAAAAGATTAGATCGAGAACAAGCTTCTAAATTAGATTCACAGCAGTTAATGAGGAATAGTAATCCAGCCATCATTCCACGAAATCATCGAGTAGAGGAAGCGTTAAAGTCTGCCATGCGAGGAGATCTTAGTGTGATGAAACAACTTTTAGAGGCTCTTTCTAATCCGTATGCATATACGCTAGGACAAGCTACGTACTGTTCATTACCTGATCCGACTTCACATCCCTACCAAACTTTTTGTGGGACATAAGAGGGGGGTGTTTGCCCCTTGTCCCACAAATAAAAGACTATATACAATACAAATTAGCCCTTTTTCCATTTTATCATCTATCTAACTATCACATGTGATATCTACAAAGAATAACATATACGAGTTGATCTAGTAGAAAATGATAGTGTCATAGAAAAGTGATACTACCGTTAAGATTGGTAGAGTAGATAGGGAGGAATGAAAATTGGCTATTCATTTATCACCTGAACAAAACATTTACCATCTGGATCACAAAAAGGTTTGTTTTATTCATGTTCGCACTTTGAGTTATTGGAAGGATTCATTATATAAAAAGCTAGAAAGATTATGTTTATCAGGATTATATCAAAAATTAGATGCTATTTTTATTAATTTTGTTGTAGATGATATTCATGACATTCAATATATAAAAGAAAATATTATAGATCCCCTGAGTCACTATGATGATACTATTCGATATAGGATTCTTCCTGAAGAATATCAGTATGAAAGAGCCACCTTGCATTGGATACACCAATACTCTAGTGCAAGTATAAATAATGTAGAAGTGTTATATCTACACTCCAAGGGAGTAAGACGTGGTGAGGTATACTATAAAGCTTGTATAGAAGATTGGGTTAATTTGATGGAGACTGTATTAGTTGACTATCATGAAGTGAGCTTCGCATATCTAAAAAAAGTGGATTCTTGTGGAATTAACTTTTTTCTTCACCATCCGTATCCACCACACTATTCTGGGAATGTCTGGTGGGCGAATAGTCACTATATTAAACAGTTAACCGGAACGGTTCCTCCGGACGGGTTAGCACCAGAAATGTGGATTTTATCTCATCATACGGTTACATTTGCTGAGATATTTAATTCTGGATATCCGCTCGCAACTCATTATACCCACCCATTTCCTAAAGAAAATATCCCAACACATTTTCAGCCGATTGTATACCATATAGATGGAAATGGATTAAGAGTCTGTCCTGAAATAACAGGTTGATATACGTGCCGCTTAGATAGACAGCTGAAATAAAAAAGCTGCCTATCTAAGCGGTACTTTCTATATCGAAGCGACTAAGACTAACAACTAGGCATGTAGAGTTTGTTCATTCAACCTCTGTGTAATCCAATCAATAAGATCTTGGAAAACCTCTTCCCGATTTTCTTCATGTAGCATCTCGTGTCTCTTGTTTTTATATAGCTTCATGGTTACGTCCATAACTCCGCATTTTCGATACGTGTCATATACTTCTTGAACCCCTCTCCCCTTATCTCCAACAGGATCAAGTTCTCCTGAAAATAAGTAAATAGGGAGGTTCTTGGGTGTTTTTTTATATTCTTCGAGTTGATTTACAACGAGTACACCTTTACATAATTCACGGTAAAAGCTAGTCGTGCAGGTAAATCCGCATGCTGGATCTGCTATATAGCGATCCACTTGGCTGGCATCAGAAGATAGCCAATCAAAATCGGTGCGTTTTGGTTTGAATTGAGAGTTAAAAGTGCCAAACGACAACAGTTTGAGCATGTTGCTCTTTGTTTTGACCCCGCGTACTTTCATTTCTAGAGTGGCTAATAGATGCCCTATTTTTCCTAGAAGACCTGGGTTCCCACCTGTCCCTGAAAGTAGAAGTCCATCACATATATGATGCTGAAGTTGTACAGCTCGTCTTGCTAAAAAAGAGCCCATACTGTGCCCGAGTAAAAAGAGTGGGCAGGAGTGTTTGTCACGAATGAGGTTAGAGATGAAGATGATATCCATAACAGTTTGATCCCACCCTATATCTGGCTCAAAATGTCCATAGTCGTCTTCTTGTTTTGCGGTTTTTCCATGTCCACGATGATCGTGAGCGTATACCCCAAAACCAGCGGTCAGTAAAGCCTCTATGCATTCGTTGTACACACCTATATGCTCCGTCATACCGTGCGCAATTTGAACAATTCCTCTCGGTGTTTCGGTAGGCAACCATGTGTATAAATAGACTTCCGTCCCATCTGTCATGTGAATATAGCCTTCTTTAATGTTCATATATGACCTCCTTTTATTATTATAAATCATTGACGAGAGCGGATCAGAGGCGTGGAGAAAATAATTTCTGAAAAAAGGAAAAGGGTATAAAAGGGAGAAATTACCATTATTATATTATTTTCTTATAAGGAGGCACTATGAAACGCTCTTTTAAATCAATGATTGGGTTATCTGTGCTCGCTCTATCACTGACAGGATGTAACGATTCTACTCCTACTATGAAACAACTTCCCACTTCATCCGAAAAAGCACAAGCCGAGATCATAAACAGTAAAGGCACAAAAATCGGAAAAGCCGAATTCTGGCAGGAACAGGATTATGTGATGGCAAGGGTAACCGTAAAAGATCTGCCTGAAGGACCACATGGGATTCATGTCCACACAGTAGGAAAATGTGATGCTCCAACCTTTGAAACGGCTGGACCTCACTTGAATCCAACAGATAAAAAACATGGAACCAAAAATGTAGAAGGCCCTCATGCTGGAGATTTACCCAACTTAGAAATAAATGATAAAGGTGAGGGATTGGCTGATTTGGCGCTAGAAAATGTCACCTTAAAAGAGAATCAAGAGAATTCTTTATTCCATCCCGGTGGAACAGCGATTGTCATTCATAAAGACAAAGACGACTATAAGACGGATCCATCAGGAAATTCGGGAGCACGCATCGCTTGTGGAGTGATCGAAAAAAAGGAGTAATAACCTGATGAAAAATGAGGGCAGTATTACAGACTGTATCCCAATAGGTTAGAAGGTTTAATGGGATATGAAGCTGGATACGTGTCCTTTTTATCTGGATTTACTTGTTATAAGAATACAATTTCTAATGGATTATTATTTAAAAAATAGGATCTTATCTATTGATTAAGAAATAGATAAGTGGTACAATTTATTTATACGAACATATATTCTCATTACATAAAAGGGGCATGAACATCTTGGAAAAAGTCACCGAAAAAAGTACAAAATCAATTATTCTAACAGCACTACGTGAAGCGGAAAAGAAGATTACAGAACTAGAAAAAGGAAAGCTAAACGCAGTTGCTGAAACGGTGGCAAAGAAATCGGCCGAAACGATTGAAAAAGCAAATGAAATTATGGAAGTAAGTATTGATGATAAAATTAAAGATTTATCAAAAACCGTTACGCAGATGTTATTAAAGATTAATGATGAGATTGTAACAGAAACGGATAATCTTCAAACGGTAAAGGACGCAATCGCATTAAAGGAAACAGAACTAAAAGAGCTATATGAGATTGAGAAAAAAGCCCATACATTAGCTGGTTTAGTAAATGCTCACCAAGAATTAAAGCTACAACAAGAGAAAGAGCTTGTAGATGCAAAGGAAAAAGCAACAACAGAGCTAAACGAAATTGTCGAAAAAATAAAGAATGCTCGTGAAGAGTATGAGGTTCTGGTCAAGGAACAAAAAGAACAACTTACACAGACGAAAAAAAGAGCGGAAGAAGAATTTACATACGATTTTGCACGTACGAAGAAGCAATCTCATGATGAACTGGAAGATGAGCTTGCTAGTAAACGAAAAGAATTCCAGAATGAGTTAGATCAAAAAAATAGTGAGATGGCTGATCATAAGAAAGCATTGGGTGAGAGAGAAAAAGAGTTAGAGAAACGCGAACTGAAAATGACAGAATTGGAAGCAGAAGTAGAGGCATTCCCGAAAAAGGTAGAAGAGCTGAAAGCAGAAGCAAATGCGAAGGCAGATGCAGAGGTCAAGAAGATACTAGCAATCCGTGAAAACTCTCTTAAAAAAGAGATTGAGGCAGATAAAAGAATTCTTGAGTCTGAAAGAGATAGATTGGAGAGTCAGTTAGAGGCTGCTAATCATAATATCGACACGTTACAAACCAAATTGGATGAAGCTTATAAACGGATTCAAGAGATGGGAATTCAAATGGTATCTAGTTCAAATGAGACGAAAGCATTTGACAAGATCACTGCCCTTATATCTGAAAAAAATAGTAAATAGTGAAGAAAGCCTGAAGCCTGTTCAATCGTAGAACAGGCCTTTAGCTTATCAGTAGATTCTTCTGGTTCTTGATTATGGCTAAATTTTCTCGATAGCTACCAAATATAATGCCTTTTTCTGTAATGATTGCCGAGATATACTCATGTGGTGTGACATCAAATGCAGGATTATATACTTTGATTCCCTCAGGTGCGATCCGCCTCCCTGCTAGATGGGTGACTTCTTCTGGATGACGCTCTTCAATCGGAATAGATTCCCCAGAAGGAGTGTCTAAGTCAATCGTAGATAAAGGAGAGGCGACGTAAAATGGGATTCCCAGTGCCTTTGCTTGGAGTGCAAGCCCAAAGGTGCCAATTTTATTAGCAGTATCTCCATTGGCAGCGATGCGATCGCAACCTACGATGATGGCTGAGATTTTCTTGGTACGTATAGTATGGGCCGCCATATTGTCTGTGATGAGAGTGACATCCACACCAGCTTGCTGTAACTCCCAAGTGGTGAGGCGAGATCCTTGGAGCAGGGGTCTGGTTTCGCAAGCATAGACGGATAGTGGCACACCTCGTTCCTGAGCAAGATAGAAGGGAGCAAGTGCCGTGCCATAGCGTGCTGTGGCGATCGCTCCTGGATTGCAGATGGTTAAAATATGATCACCTGGTTGAAATAAACTTAGGGCATATTCCCCGATTTGTTGGCAGGTGGCTTCATCTTCTCGTTGAATGGTGAGAGCTTCGATTTCAATCAGTTGAATGGCATCTTGAACCGTTTCAGCATACTGAATGGATTGCATAACACGATCCAATGCCCAACATAAATTAACAGCCGTTGGACGAGCAGAGGAAAGGTAGTTACGTTGTATCTTTAATTGGTGGGTAAAAGTCCGTAAGTCTGACTCTTCCTTTTGTTGATTTGCCCATAAAGAGAGACCAAAAGCGGCTGCAATCCCAATAGCAGGGGCACCTCTCACTTGTAAGGCATGAATTGCATTCCATAGTTGTTCGGTTGTTTCGATCCGAATGAAGTCCATTTTGTGTGGAAGCTCATGCTGGTCTAAGAGGAGTAGATGATCTCCCCTGTATTGGACAGATTGGACCGGTGTGTGTTTGCTCATGATCGTAATGCTCCTTTTATCCGTTGAATAAAGTGGCCTAAGCTGTAGAGGTGAGTACGAGATTTGATCAAGTCTGCACCGAGCTGAAGGGCACGTTCTTTGATTTCAATTTGGATGTGAAAATCTTCGATGGTATCAAGATCGGCTACATGCGCTAATCCGATGGTACGGCGAATGATTTCACAACCAGCAAATCCAATCGCATCCGTCCAAACTTTTAATAAGAAACGTGGCAATATACCGGGTACATTCGTATAGATTTCATGATTTGATTCGTCCCAAAGTTTGGTGAATTCTTGTGCGAAGGTAATCCAAGTTTGTTCCATTGCACGTAGGAGATCGCTTACAATTGCTTGACGGTCAGTGGTAGCGAGTTTGGATAGTGTATTTAAAATGATGTTGGCGAAGAATTGTCCCAGATCAAAGCCGATCGGTCCGAAGAAGGCAAACTCTGGATCGATGACTTTGGTCGACTGTTCGGTGACAAAGATACTTCCTGTGTGTAAATCCCCATGTAAGAGTGCCTCTGCGTGGGTGAGGAATTGGAATTTTAAGAGTCCTACTTCAGTGAGTAAATCTTCATCTGCCCATATGGTTTCGACTGCGTGTCTAAGTTCATGTGGAAAATCATTGGTTGGATGATCGAAGAAAGGGTCTGTAAAGACAAGATCTTCTGTAATCTTGCATAGGTCTGGATTGGTGAACTTTTGGACGAGCTCTTTTTTGACAAATGGATGGAGTGCGAAATCGCTGGTGGCAAATGACGTTTGCGCTACATAATAACCTATGTGCTGGGCAAGTAAGGGATAATGTTGATTTGAAATTAGTTCGGTTCGTAGAATATGATGGTCGGATAGGTCTTCCATCACTGTACATGCTAATTCATGGTCCGTATGCAAAACATGGGGTACTAGATTGGGTACTACTCTGGCAGTCATACGTAGTGATTCTGACTCAATCTTGGCTCGATTGAGGGACAGTGGCCAACTTTCTCCTACTACCTTTGCATAAGGAAGAGCTTGTTTGACGATGATAGAACGATTGGTTTCGAGTTCAACGAGTTGAAAAACGAGATTTAGATTGCCATCTCCAATTTCTTTGACGATTAGCTTGTTAGGATGATCAAAGATGGAAAGTGTTTTTACAAACTCCATCACGGTTTGCGTGGTAAATGGAGCATATTGGTTTACAACAGACTGTTGTGCCATGATCATTTCCTCCCCGAATGATAGTGATATAATACGGGGCAAATAAAAACTGCCCCTTTCGGTGTGAAAGAGGCAGGGAATTGTGATTCCGCACCTCTTATCTTGCGAACGCAAATAAAATACGTTCCGCTGGAATTAGCACCGTGCCGTGCTTGACGATATGTCAAGGCTCCCACTCTCACTTGACGTGGACGCCCCATCTCGCGATGGTATTACGGTCGGTTGCTGGGCTTCATCGGGCCAAAATCCCTCCACCTGCTCTTGATAAGAGACCAAAAATATATAATTGAGTTTTTAGTTGGACTTTTCAAATGCAATCATATAGGTTTTCGGAATTTGTTGTCAATAGAAAAAATGTTTGACTAAAATAATTTAGTATATCTCTGGACGACGATCGGTAAAAATGGGGATGGTAGAGCGTATTTTTTTCACTTGATCGGTGTCAATTTCCACTTGGATGATGGCGGCTTTCTCATCTGCCTCAGCCAATATTTCGCCCCATGGATCTATCACCATGGAGTGGCCTGCAAATTGGTTGTTCGGATCACTTCCGGTCCGATTGCAAGCGATGACATAACATTGATTTTCAATTGCCCGGGCAATACAGAGACTTCGCCAGTGAGAGAGGCGTTGGATCGGCCACTGAGCGGGAATATAGAGCACTTCCGCACCCGCGAGGATCGCTTTTCGAATCCACTCAGGAAAGCGTAAGTCATAGCAAATAAAGCCTGCACTCACGACGTCATCCAGCATGAACGGTTCTATCCTAGAACCAGCAGTAAGATACAGATGTTCGTCCATCAATTGAATGAGATGTGCTTTGTTGTATTCGTTTACTATCTCTCCTTCGCGGTTGAAGGCATAAAGCGTGTTGGTAATACCGGCTTCTGTTTTTTTAGGAATCGATCCAGCGACAATATGAACTTGATATTTTTTGGCTAGTTGCGTGAATAGAGATCGTGTACATTCCCCATCTGGATCCGAAATTTCATGCAGGCGCTCTAAATCATAGCCGGTAGTCCATAACTCAGGTAGAACAATCACATGAGGTGGATTCAACTGTTTCATTACTTGGTGCATGAGGTCCTTTACTCGCTTCATGTTAGCCTCTGGATCTCCAAACGTGATATCCATCTGAATCAGGCAAATGGTTTGCTTCATTCCAAAATCCTCCCCTTTGACAACTTCCTCTACACGTTATAACATATATCATTATCATTTCAAGAATGTTCGAAAGTAATAGGGAGTGATGGATAGTGACGCAATTCACACAAGCAGATGTATTAACGAAATTACCGAAGCAATTCTTTGCTAGTCTTGTTCAAAAGGTGAATTATCTTATTGCTAGTGGGGCAGATGTAATTAACCTGGGGCAAGGTAATCCAGATCTCCCAACCCCACACCATATCGTTCAGGCAATGCAAGAGGCGACAGCTAAATCGGAACATCATCGATATCCTCCTTTCCGGGGGCATCGTTTTCTCAAGGAAGCAGTAGCTAATTTTTACGCTCGTGAATATGGAGTGGAGTTGGATCCTGACCGTGAAGTAGCGATTCTCTTTGGAGGTAAAGTGGGCTTAGTGGAAATATCCCAGTGTTATTTAAATCCAGACGATGTTGCGCTTGTACCTGATCCAGGCTATCCTGATTACTGGTCTGGAATTGCTATGGCACAAGCAAAAATGGTGCGAATGCCCCTGTTGGAACAAAATCAATTTTTACCTGATTTCACGCAAATCTCAGATGAGGAGTGGAATCAGGCAAAATTAATGTTTTTAAACTATCCCAATAATCCTACCGCTGGCATAGCCACCACATCATTTTTCGAAGAAACGGTTGCTCGTGCAAGGGAACATCAAGTGCTAGTTGTACATGACTTTGCCTATGGAGCGATTGGATTTGATGAGCAAAAGCCAATTAGTTTCTTGCAAACTCCCGGCTCGAAGAATGTAGGGATTGAAGTATATACGCTGAGCAAGACCTATAACATGGCGGGATGGCGGATCGCATTTGCTGTAGGAAATGAGCAAGTGATTGAGTCGATTAACTTAATTCAGGATCATTTTTATGTAAGCATTTTCGGAGCAGTTCAAGAGGCGGCGGCAGTAGCACTGAATCATTCTCAGGAATGCGTGGATGAACTGGTAGAGGTTTATGAAAGTCGTCGAAATACCTTTATATCAAGGCTTCAGGAACTTGGAGTGGAGAATATTCACGCACCAAAAGGATCATTTTTTTGCTGGTTCCCTACTCCGAGTGGTCTAGGATCGCAAGAATTTGCTGATTTGTTGTTGGAACAAGAGCATGTTGCAGTAGCTCCAGGAATCGGTTTTGGACAAAGTGGAGATGGATATATCCGTGTGGGCTTGTTAACTACCGAAGAGAGATTGATCGAAGCAGCAGAGAGAATGGCTCGTTGCTATCAGCGGATGAAAAATAGATTGACACCGTAAATGGATTCAGTCATAATCAGATTAATTAAATAATTGGATATAGATATTTCTCTTATCAAGAGTAGGTGGAGGGACTAGCCCTTTGAAACCCGGCAACCGGCTTATCTAATGATAAAAACGGTGCTAATTCTTGCAGTTCAGAAATGGACTGAGAGATGAGAGGAAGATGACGGATTTTTTGCGCCTCTTCCTCGTGTGGGAGAGGTTTTATTTGTTATAAGCATAGGAACAAGGAGGTTCTACAAATGACACGGTTGATGGCGACTTATTTGGTTCATGATAAAAAACAAGATTTGGTGAAAAAAGCAGAGTCGATCGCACTGGGGTTGACGATTGGTTCGTGGACAGAGTTACCTCTTTTGATTCAAGAGCAATTGAAGCTTCATAAGGGAGAAGTAGTAAAAGTAATAGAGCTAGATGAAGATCCAGTAGCAAATCAATATTTAGGGGGATCACGTACTAGGGGATTATTAAAAATCGCATACCCGGAAGCTAATTTCTCCAACGATTTGCCGGCTATTCTCACTACGGTGTTTGGGAAGTTATCATTAGATGGTGAGGTGAAGTTAGTCGATCTCCATTTTTCAGATGAGCTACTTTCGTCCTATCCAGGGCCCAAATACGGAATACAAGGGGTTCGGGAAAAGGTAGGAGTGATGGATCGACCACTCCTAATGAGTATTTTTAAAAGTGTGATCGGGAGGGACCTTGATTATTTCCAAGAACAGTTGAGATCACAGGCTTTAGGAGGGGTTGACCTTGTTAAGGATGATGAAATCCTATTTGATAATCCACTAACTCCATGGGAAGATCGTGTGCGTACAGCCGTTAAGGTATTGGAGGAAACCGAGTCTCTCACAGGAGAAAAGACGTTGTACGCGGTGAATATAACAGGTCGGACCTCGCGATTACGGGATCGTGCACGTAAAGCAGTAGAATTAGGCGCTAGTGCTCTCTTGTTTAATGTTTTTACCTATGGTTTAGACGTTTTGCAGGAATTGGCAGAAGACTCTGAAGTGGATGTGCCCATATTAGCGCACCCTGCCTTTTCCGGAGCATTTACATCATCAGCGTTTTATGGTGTGAGCCATTCATTAGCACTTGGAACACTACTCCGTGTGGCTGGAGCTGATTTGTCGTTGTTCCCTTCTCCTTATGGGAGTGTCGTTTTAGCAAAAGAGGAAACACTTCGCATTGCGCATTCGCTCTGTACGGATCAACTTGCATTACGCCCGTCTTTTCCCGTTCCCTCAGCAGGAATTCATCCCGGAATTGTACCACGGCTGATTCAAGACTTTGGAATGGATTGCGTTATTAATGCGGGTGGCGGGGTACATGGTCATCCAGGCGGAACAGTGGCAGGTGGGAAGGCATTTCGGCAAGCGATTGAGGTTGTATTGGCTGGGAAGACATGGGCAGAGGTAGCTTCTAATACGAGATATACGGAGTTAAATCAAGCGATTGCTCTATGGGGAGGTGAGTAGATGAAAAAGAAGCCTGTCATTTTTTGTGACTTTGATGGGACTGTAACAGTGTCGGATAACATTATTGCCATCATGAAACAGTTCGCTCCTAAGGAATGGATCGTCATAAAAGACGATATCCTAGCACAACGTATTTCGATTCGTCATGGTGTGGCTCAGTTATTTCGACTATTACCCAGTTCGCAAAAGGAAGAAATCATAGAATATATCCTTCAGAAAATGAGGATTCGCAAAGGATTTAAAGAATTCGTAAGTTGGACGGAAGAGAAGGGAATTCCCTTCTGGATTGTAAGCGGGGGAATCGATTTCTTTGTTTATCCAACTCTTGAAGGGGTCGTAAAGCCAGAGAAAATTTATTGTAATCACAGTGATTTTACAGGTGAGCGGATTGAGATTATATGGCCGTATACTTGTGATCATCTATGTCAAAATGATTGTGGATGTTGCAAGGTAACGATTTTACGCCAGTTTGATTCTACGCAGATCCATCGTATTGTAATTGGGGATTCGATAACGGATTTACAAGCCGCGAAGATGGCAGATCAAGTATTTGCGAGGGATTTCCTAATCGAGAAGTGCGAGGAGCAGAAGATTCCATACTTCCCATTTGAGACATTCCATGATATCCGCTTTGTGTTAGAGCAAGAGGAGGTGTGTCAACTCATATGATAGAGTTGGCGAAAAAATGGCGCACATTGGAGGATATCAAAGATGAACTTGCGGTGCGTGATTGGTTTCCAGGTACAAGTGGGAACTTATCAATCAAAGTTCGTGAAGATCCTCTGACGTTTCTCATTACAGCTAGCGGAAAAGATAAGAGAAAGCGTACAGAGGAAGATTTTTTGCTAGTAGATCAAGATGGTAATCCACTAGGAAACACGCATCTCAAAGCTTCAGCCGAAGTGGGAATTCATGCAGAAATTTATCAGAGAACGAGTGCAACCTGTTGTCTCCACGTTCACACGTTAGATAACAATCTGATCTCGGAGTTATATGCAAGCGAGGGACAAATTACTTTTCGGGGACAAGAGCTAATCAAAGCGTTTGGGATCTGGGAAGAAGATGGGGAGATATCGATTCCGATTGTCCCAAATCATGCTGATCTGAATCTGTTAACTAAGGAGTTTGGGAGTCTTCTTCTGAAAGATTCTCTGCTAAAGGGGGTTTTGATTCGGAATCATGGGATTACAACTTGGGGAGATACTCCTTTAGAAGCGAAAAAGTATTTAGAAGCATTTGAGTTTTTATTTTCCTATCATATTAAGCTTCGTCTTCTACAACCAAATTTATATGCGAAACGGAGAGAGGATTTCCATGGCACAAATACGATTTCATCTTACCGATGAATATCTATCGGCTCAAGAGCAAGTTAGTTCGTATCTACAATCCCAAGGAGTGATTTATGAGCATTGGGATATCGGAAAGTTGCCTGCAGGTCTTCGAGAAAATTATAATCTAACGGAAGAACAAAAAACGGAGGTCATTCATACATTTCAAAGTGAAATTGACGCCATTTCAGCACGTCGGGGTTACACTACAAATGATGTGATCTCTCTTTCACCAGAGACACCGAATTTAGATCAATTGCTCCAGAATTTTTTAGCTGAACACCATCATAGCGATGACGAAGTGCGGTTTATCGTGAGTGGACATGGGATTTTTGCGATTCAAAGTCTGGATGGTCCCTTTTTTGATGTGGAATTAGAGCCAGGAGACCTTATTTCGGTGCCGGAGGGATATCGGCATTATTTTACGTTGATGGAAGATCGTCAAGTTGTGGCGATTCGGATTTTCAAAACGAAAGAAGGTTGGGTTCCTATTTACAATTAAGAGCGGGCGGATAAAAAATGGATGAGGCCGGAATAAATCGGCTTTGTTCATTTTTTGTTTGCTTAAGGCAACATTTTTTATAAAAGTTTCAAAAAAATGAATATTTAATTTATTAAAATGTAATATGATAGATGGGTAGAGATGTTGGGGTGAGGGGATGGGGTAAATGGAGGAGATAGATAAGGGAGTTGCTCATTCATTGGCAATCCGGATAGCGAAGACGAGAGAGGAGAAAGAACAAGTTTATCAACTGCGGCAGCTACAAAACGTATCTGCAGAGGAATATGATTTTTACAGTGATCATCTCATAGTAGTCGACGAAGCGGTCAATCAAGTGGTAGGTACATATCGGCTTTTACCTGGGAGAAGGGTGATTGATCTAGGAGGGCTCTATTCACAATCGTTATTTGAATTTCATCATTTTACTGAACATATAACCCATACATTAGAAATCGGAAGGGGTTGTGTGGCCACTGGTTATCAAGATGGAAAGGTGGCCCAAATGTTATGGAAGGGGATCAGAGATTATCTGAAACAAACTACCTATCGATATATAGTAGGTTGTACGAGTTTACCCCAGATGGAGATTCAAGAGATAAACGAGATATATAGTTTCCTGGTTTATAGTGGCTTTGTAATGGATTGTTATCGAATCGAGCCAAGAGAAGAGTTTCGCATCCAAGGATTACACCTAATTAGTCCTGATAAAATCGTTTCACAGAAAGTACAACGTAAGCTTTCTGCTTCATTAAAACGGTGTTATTGGATCGGTGGGAAGATGGCTAGTGAACCGATTATGAATCCCGCTTTGCAAACGATCGATTTTTTGGTAGTGATTGAACTAGGGAAAATGATACCGAACTATAGGAGAAAATAGTAGCTTTTTTAGTTGGACGTAGTAAGAAAATATCATTTTTTGTTTTTTGTGTAAATTAATTTGCGAAAGGGAAGCCCATTCTTGTATAATAGCCTTCTGTCAATAAGAGGGGGGAATATTTTCTATGGACGAAATCTATCAAAATGAGCAAGCGAAGTTACAAGAAACACTTTCTTTTATTCAACAGCAGTTAAAAGAACTTCAATTGATTCCACGATATCAAGGCTCAGATTTGGTGGAACAACTCCTGGATGACCAAAGGAGGCAAACGGTGAATCGGTTGCAGTTATCGGAAAAATCTCCCTATTTCGGTCGCCTCGATTTTGAAGAGGACGGGAAACGACTTACACCACTCTATCTAGGAAAAGCAGGTGTAGAAGATCCTGATAATCATCAACCGATTATTATTGATTGGCGTGCTCCTGTGGCCAGTATGTTTTACTCCTTTACAGGTCAAGGAGATCGTGCCGGATATGTTTCTCCTGATGGTGAAGTAGAAGGGACTGTCCATCTAAAGCGGAATTTGGCTGTTGAAGAGCAGACGTTAAAGCGAGTTGTGGATAGTTATGTTCGAGGTGGAGAAAATCTACAAGTTACAGATGAATTTCTCCTTTATCGCTTAGGTGAGAATAAAGATCATCGATTACGGGATATTGTTTCGACGATCCAGGTGGAGCAAGATAAGATTATACGGTCTGAGCGGAATCAATCCCTTATTATTCAAGGAGTTCCCGGTTCAGGAAAGACTACGGTAGCTCTTCATCGTCTAGCATATTTATTGTATCAGTATCAAAATCAAGTCCGAGCAGATCGCATCATGATTTTCGCTCCCAATAAGATGTTTTTGGATTATATCTCTAACGTTCTTCCGGAGCTAGGAATTGGTGGGGTGAAGCAGACTACTTTTATCGAATGGGTACTCGAACGATTACCTGAACCGATCACCCTACGGAATCAAACGGATCGAGAGGAATGTTGGTTTGAAACAGGTCAATCAACCGATCTGGAACGTGAACAACAAGAGGTTCTAGCCCGGTTTAAGGGTTCTTTTATATTTTTGGAGTATCTTCAGCAACAATTAGCTAAGTTGGAGAAGGATTTTGTGCCACAAGGTGGCTTTGCTATCTGGGATGAAAAGAAATTGACATCAGAAGAAATTGCCCATTGGTTTCATGTAGAGTATCGACATGAACCGTTGCGTAAGCGTCAAGAGAGAATTTTTGCCCGGATGAAGCGTTGGATTGAAATGGAGCATCGCGATATTCGTAACCGAGATCCACGAAATGAGCTGAAGAAAAAGGCGATGGAGAAGTTTCGTCAATACAAAAATCTCTGGGATCGTCGAAAAGTGACTCAAGTGTATGTTGATTTGGCCAAACAATCCGATGTGGTTCAACCATTTACCATTAAACAGAAGAAAGTCCTTTTTGATCCAGAAGATTTAGCTCCATTGTTGTATATTTACAATTTCCTCTATGGGATTGAGACGGAGTACCGTTTTGATCATGTGGTGATCGATGAGGCTCAGGATTTCTCTCCTTTCCAAGTGTTTGTATTAAAGGAGCATGTGAGAGGGAATTCCTTTACCATTCTTGGAGATTTGTTACAAAACATTTATGCATATAAAGGTATTTACGACTGGAATGAGTTTGTACATTTGTTTCCAGAGGAACAGGTGTCCTATTTTCAACTAGACCGAAGTTATCGCTCGACAGTTGAGATTATCCAGTTTGCGAATCAAGTAATCCATTCGTATCAAGGAGAACTTACTCCAGCCACTCCCGTATTCCGTAGTGGAGAGCCGGTTCAAGTTGAACAAGTACGTGATCAAAATCGTACACTAACGGTAGCGAGTTGGATTCAAAAACAATCGACTCAAGGGATGAAGTCGATTGCCATCGTGACTCGTACGGAGAAGGCAGCATCTACATTATCGGTAGACCTATTCGCAAATGGAATCGAACATCATCTGATCACGCCAGATCGAAGTCAGTATGCGGGTGGAATCTCAGTAGCACCGATCTATTTAGTAAAAGGGATGGAATTTGATGCAGTGATCCTAGTGGACGTCGATAACGAGCAGTACCCCGATGATGCTTTGACAGCAAAGTTACTCTATGTTGGATGCACTCGTGCTCTACACTCACTCGTCGTGCTTACCTCAGACAATCCGTCACCTTTATTACCAGAAGCCGTGCCTGTAAGTTAACAAGTAAATAGAAGATGGATTCTGGGCATTGTATCTGTTCATCGAGATAGTAGTGAGCTTACTTAGAGGTGGAAAGATACATGTCCAGGATTGTTCTTTGATATGGGAAATATCCCCTTTTGGTGAATGGTCTTTTTATTGTTTATCAATGCCATTTGTAGTCAATAATAATGAAGTATGCTATCAAACTATCAACCCAATATGATGTAATTTATAGAGATGTTTGATAAAATGTAAATTAGGATTCTCTATATGTAGAAAGTGGAGGTCTATTCACATCCTTTCGCATATAGTATGTAGAGTAAGCAAAGGAGGTCAGGTTTCATGATCGAAACACTCATCAAGGCAAGACAGTTTGAGACTTTGCTAAAAGCGAAACAGGAATTTGTATCAAAAGGTAGTACCGAAAAAGAATTTGATAGCTTCCTTACCACTTTTCAGGAATTTGAAAAGCACATGGAGGCTATAGAGAATAAGCCTTCTAAAGAGAGATTACACGGCAGACCGTATCAAGTTTAATTTCAAATAAAGGGGTAATGAAAATGGATCAACCACAAGTACCCCCATCTCTTTCTCTTTTCTTACCGAATCAACCGCTCACACACGCGGTGAATCGAGATCGGTATGACAGACAAGCTTTTATTAAAGAGATTGAGAAAGTAACTGGGCGCCGAGTCATTGTATATATGTCGAATCTGAATCACTCAGATAGTGCGATTTTGCGAGAGGATATCGCACCGTTTAATGAGATTATTGCAAGCATCGATAAAGATAGTGATGTGGATTTTATTATCCAAAGCCCGGGTGGAGATCCGAATGCAGCCGAGATTATCGTTCATACGCTTCTATCACGAACGAAACATTTGCGAGTTGTCGTTCCACAAGCAGCAAAGAGTGCGGCTACTTTAGTTAGTTTGGCAGCTGATGAAATTGTCATGAGTAATACCTCTGAACTAGGCCCGATTGATCCGCAAGTGACGATTCCAACTTCATTTGGACTCGCTTTCAGGCCTGCACAAGCTTTTTTAAATGGACTAGAGATGATTAAAAAAGAACATGCGAACGGTCAAGCATTAAACCCGGCCTACTATCCATTCCTAAAGGGTGTAGACGCAGCTTTAATCGATTACTGTTTAAAATCGATCGAACATTCGAAACGTTTGGCGGTTAAGTGGCTTTCTCGTTCAATGCATAAAGGAAACCTAAAAGAGGCTCAGCGAATTGCTGAGGAATTGATCAACATTGAGAAGTATCCGAATCATGGACAAGTGATCGATCATTTTGATGCAAAGAGTATAGGTCTAAATGTCGTGTACAAGCCATATGGGGATGAGCTCTGGCAAGCATGGTGGCGTCTCTATGTTAACTATATTGTGATGATGAGAGAGAGAGAAGTAGTAAAGATATTTGAATCAAGCGATGCCTCAGTCATGCTGTAAGATCAAAAAAGCATTTGTATCTCGATTAGGAGATACAAATGCTTTTTCTTAATCATATGATTGATGCAATTGTGATGGTTATCACAAAGCAGTGGATAAAGAGATGGATGATACATAATCGATTACATCGGTGATGGCGTTTTTACCTTGATCGATACAATCAGGAATTCCTGAGCCAGCATAAGATGAGCCAGCAAGAAACAGACCGGGGTATTGATTGCGAATTTGCTTTTGTACATTGGAATACCACGTTTTATGTCCAGGTACAAATTGAGGCATGGCTCGTCTCCAACGTGTCACATAGCTGAATTCCGGTTCACCTGTGATGGTGGATAACTTTTTGATGTCTTGAATCACTGCACCCACAATGTCTTCATCATTTCGATCGACGATTGCCTCTTCGCCTGCACGCCCTACATAGCAACGTAGTAGTGTCTTTCCAGGTGGAGCGGTATGAGGCCATTTTTTATTGGTCCATGTGCAAGCGGTGATGGAGTATCCTTCTTCACTGCGTGGAACTAAGAATCCTGTTCCCTCTTTATCCCATGTGATCTCATCTTGTGGGTATGCCAAGATAGCAGTTGCCACAGAAGTAGGGCGATCATGGAGAGGGTTTAAAAAGTCAGGATTACCCAAGATTTTGCGGGTGAATCCATGCGGGGTAGTTAGGATGACACTGTCCGCGGTCAGTCGTTCACCATTTTGAAGAGACAATGTATATTGATCTCTATCTCGCACAATCTTTTCTACAGAGATCCCTTTTTTTACGTCAACGTCTGTTAACTGTAACTCCAACGCATGTACTAGCGAAGAGAGCCCTGATTTTAACGTTTGAAACATTCCTACAGGCTTCTGGTTCGTCTGTTTCTTAGGACGGGAGGACTTCATACCGAGAATTAAGCTACGATGTTCTTTTCCCATCTGAGCAAACTGAGGGAAAGTAGTCATGAGACTCATCTGATCGATATTTCCCGCATAGATCCCTGAGAGTAGGGGTTCAATGATGTTTTCTACGACTTCATTTCCCAATCGTTGTCGGAAAAACGTTCCTACCGACTGATCTTCCTCCTCTAGCATTTTGGATGCAGGAAGTAGGAGGTCAGCAGCGGCTCTCATTTTTCCGATAGGGGATAGAAGAGAAGTAGTCACAAACGGTTTTATTTCCGTGGGAACACCCATTACCGCGCCTTCGGGAATCGGAAGTAGTTGACCGTGACGAAGGATATAGGCTTGGCCTGCTTCATTTCGCACTAGATCGCTTTCGAGACCTACATCCCGAACTAACTGTGCCGCACTTGGCTTCCGTGATATAAACGAATCAGGTCCTCGCTCCATGGTATAGCCGTCTCGAACGATGGTCTGGATTTTACCACCCAGTTGTTGTTTCGATTCGAGCAAGGTAATCTTCCAAGGAAGTTTTCTTGCTCGAATCTCCTTTTGTAGATAAAACGCTGCTGAGAGTCCTGTGATGCCACCACCTACGATGACAATGTTTTTAGAGGGAGCTGAGCTCATAGTTAGTCCCTTTCTCGATGGATAAACGCTTTTCTATGACATCGGCTAATCCATCGATAAATGTAGGTTCTGTATTCGGCATCTCTGGACGATAGTAGGTTGCTCCGATTTCGTCCGTTACGACTCTACACTCATAGTCGTTATCATATAGAACTTCTAAGTGGTCTGATACAAATCCAACTGGACAATATACGAAGGAAGTGTACCCATGTTTGTCGTATAATTCGCGAGTTAGATCCTGAACATCGGGACCGATCCAAGGATCTGGCGTGTTGCCTGCGCTTTGCCAGCCGATGGCATAGTGAGGAATGTTTGACTCTTCAGCGATTAGCTCAGCAGTCTGTTCTAGTTGAACCGGATAGGGATCTCCTGCACGAAGAATTTTCTCAGGTAAACTATGGGCTGAGAAAATGACAATGGTTTTCTTCTTCTGATCTGTTGGAATGGTAGAAAATGTTTTCTGTAATTGGGAAGCCCAATAAGAAATAAACTTGGGTTCTGTATGCCAGCTATCGACGGAGTAAATAGCAAGTCCGCCTAGCTTTTCAGCTTCATCTTGGGCACGTTTATTGTACGATTTTACACTAAAGGTAGAGTAGTGAGGGGCAAGTACGATACTGATTGCCTCTCTAATCCCATCTGCATGCATCTGTTGTACCGCATCCTCAATAAACGGAGTGGTATGTTTTAAGCCAAGATATACTTTAAACGTCTTCCCACTATTTCTTGCGTTTAAAGCTTTTTCTACGGCATATGCCTGCTCCTCTGTAATGCGAGCAAGGGGAGAAACTCCGCCAATCATCTCATAACGACTCGTTAGATCTTCTAAAAGATCTGGAGGCGGTTTATGTCCGCGACGGATATGGGTGTAATAGGGTTCTATTTCTTCAGGGCTTCTGGGTGTTCCATAAGCCATTACTAATAATCCAATTGTGGTGTTTGCCATAATCGATTACCTCTTTGTATATTCATGGATAAAAGCAGTTAGTTTTTGTAGATTTTCCACAGGTACATCTGGGAAAATGCCGTGTCCTAAGTTAAAGATATAACCAGGTTGTTCCATCCCTTGATCCAAAATAGCTTTTGCTCGTTCCTGAATGACTTCCCAAGGCCCGAGTAGAAGGGAAGGATCTAGGTTTCCTTGTAGCGCTTTGTTGATGCCTTTTGCCCGTGCTTGCTGAATCGATGTGCGCCAGTCTAGTCCAAGTACATCTACCGGAAGCTTGTTCCATTCAGTAAGCAGATGTCCTGTTCCAATTCCAAAATAGATGGTTGGTACACCCGTTTCTTTTAGAGCTTGGAAAATCTTGTGCATGATCGGTGCAACATATAGCTGATAATCTTGCTCGTTTAGCGCACCAACCCAAGAGTCAAATACCTGGATGGCATGTGCTCCTGCTTTCACTTGGGCCTTTAGATAGGAGATGGTCATCGCACCTAGCTTCTCCATCAAGGCTTTCCATGCGACAGGTTCTGCATACATAAAGGCTTTGGTTTTATGATAATTTTTAGATGGTCCGCCTTCAATCATATAGCTTGCCAATGTAAAAGGAGCACCTGCAAAGCCAATCAACGGTACGGATAGTTGTTGATTCAAGATGCGAATTGCTTCCAATGTGGTTGCCACATGTGTTTCAGGATCAATCTCTGTTAAACGTTCCACATCTTTTTCAGAACGGATTGGGTTATCGATGACGGGTCCAACCCCTGAGCGAATCTCGACATCTACGCCGATGTGTTGTAGGGGAGTCATAATATCTGCAAATAAAATAGCCGCGTCTACCCCGAGTTGCTCGACAGGAAGACGAGTTACTTCTGCACAAACTTCTGGGATCTCACTCATTTCGAAGAACGTATATTTCTTACGAATCTCACGGTATTCTGGTTGGTATCTGCCGGCTTGGCGCATATACCACACTGGAACATGCGGAGTTTGTTCTTTTCGACAAGCTTTTAAGAATGCATCGTTAAATGGTTTGCTCATTCAAAATCCACCTTTTCACCAGCTATACAGTTATGTAGGAAAAGGAAAAATGTATAGTTGATAGATAATCTTATAGGATAATAGTCAATCGCATAATATCATACCATTTTCAAACTTACTATATCAGTATCTTGAACAAACTGTCGTAAAGTAAGTGAGTTCGGTTTTTTCTGTTATAAATCTACCTTATTTAGTATGGGATAGAAATCGAAATTTGAGACAAGATCGTGCTATGATGGTATCAAAAAATAATTTTGTTCATAGGAGGAATTTCGGTTTGCAAATATTGGTGATAAGTGGGAGTGCTAGAGTTGAGTCGAATACAAGAAAGGTAGCAAATCTCGGTGTGAAATATCTCAGTGAACTAGGGGCAGATGTTACTTTTTTTGATGTAGGGCATGATATTCTCCCGCTTTACTCAGGGGCAGAAGGAGAAGAGCTACATCCAACAGTTCAAAAGTTGCGTGATTATGCCAGTCAAGCAGATGCATTTTTAATCCTTACCCCTGAATATCATAGCGCTATGAGTGGAGCATTGAAAAATGCTCTCGATTTCCTTGGGGCATCCTATTTTCGTCAAAAGCCTGTTTCTATTGCTGCAGCAGGAGGGGGTGGAAAAGGCGGTATCAATGCGCTCAATAATGTACGCACGGTTATTCGTGGGATACTTGGGGTTGGATTGCCCCAACAAGTCGTCATTGACCCAGCTGACTTAACCGAAAGTGGACAATTAGCAGATGGGGCAGATAAACGATTCCGTGGGGTGATCGAGGAACTAGTTACTTTTACGAAGGCGGTTTCTGCTAGTAAGGTTCTTTAAGCTTATATCCTTACTTACTGAAATGTGAAATATCCCCTGCCTAATTTGAGGTAGGGGATACATTTTATTTTCTTGTTCACAGGGAATGCCGAAGTAGATGGTGATTCCGCCCATGTGAAGGAAAAAGTATCTGCGAAGTATATCGGCGATATTAAAGAAGTTACTTTAGCTGAAGAAGCAAAGAAAGCAAAAGAGATGGACTTACAGAAATTACAACAAATGTTCCAGTAAGAATAATCATAAATGCCACTTGATCACAAGTGATATGTAGTAAAAAGCGATCACTAGTTTCCTAAACTAGTGATCGCTTTTGTTGTTACTGAAATGGTCGATCAAGGATTTTGTTGATTTTCTTGAGGTTGTTGCTGATTTCCTTGATTAGGTTGTCTGTTAGGACGTTCTTGATTGGATGGAGCTTGCTCGGGCTGTCTAGACGGAAATGGTTTAGGCCGTTGATCTGGTTGCTGTTGTTGTCTAGATTGTGTAGTAGAATTGATCTCTACTTTTACAGATGCAGAGGTATGTTGCTCGCCGGTCTGGGAATCGATGGCGTTGACACGGTAATAGTAGACTTTTGTTTGACCACCCGTGAGGTTGTAGCCGGGAATCTGGATGTTTTGATCGGTATAGCTTGTTTCGGCTCCCTCGAAGATCGTGCTAAAGTTATTCCCATCTTCGGAGCGTTGTAATTGATAGGTAGCTTGCTCGGAAGAACTACTCCAATTTACTTGTATCGCTTGATGCTCTTTGCTATAGGTTGCTTGTAACTGTGGGGCTTGGAATGTATAAGGAGGAGTAGGTGCTTCGACCCCAGATGGTTTGGCAAACCCTACAACGGGAACCCCTGATAATGCTTTGTCCATGACACTTTTGAAAATAGTAGTGGCATAATGTCCGCCTGTTAAATCGTCTACTTGATTTTCTAAGGGTGTTTTACTCGTGTTGTATACCATGGCAACGGTTACGTACTGGGGTGTATAACCTGCAAACCAAGCGGCTATGTTGTTATTGGTTGTTCCTGTTTTCCCAGCGGCCGGTCGTCCGCCTCCAAGTTGTGCCGAGCGTCCTGTTCCACTTTCTACTACTTGCTCTAGAATGCGGGTCATGTAGTAGGCAGTTTTGGGACTAAAAACTCGCTTTTTCTCTGGCTCGGATTGTGGACGAATGCTCTGCTCGACTCCGTTTTCAGTCACTTTCACTTCTCTTACTGCATGTGCTTTTATGACGACTCCATTGTTAGCTAAAGCAGTATACGCTTGGGCAAGTTGCAGGGGACTTACTCCTTTTGTAAGCCCACCTAAGGCAAGGGGTGCAATATTCTTGTCAGCTGCTTCAAGTGGAAGACCAAGCTTTTGAGCGGTTTGAAAAGCATTTGAAACTTCAACTTTATTGTCAAGCAACCAAACGGTAGCCGCATTTAGGGAGTTTTTTACCACTTCGGACAGCGGTACATCACCCCGAAAGGTGCGATCATAGTTACGAGGACTGTATCCATTAATGGTAATAGCACGGTCTGGAATAATGGTGTATTCGTTGATGTCGCCACCTGATTTTTCGATGGCGGGTGCATAAACCGTTAAAGGCTTAATGGCCGATCCTGGTTGAATCGGAAGTTGTCCGTTAATGCGAAAACCTTGACCTTCGTAGTGACGACCGCCTCCGATCGCGGCAATAAGACCTGTTTTAGGATCGATTGTGGCAGAGCCCCCATCTAAAATGTCGCGTTTTTTATATGTGGAGTCTTGTTTGAGGACGCGATCCGTTTCTGCTTGTGCCCGAGTGTTAATCCCCGTGTATATTCGAAATCCACGACTTTCTACATCCGAGGGGATGATGCCAAAACGCTCTGTTAATTCCTTCAACACAAATTGTTTATACGGTTGATAGCTATCTTTTTTGCCATAGCGGACGAGATACTTTTCATCCGTCCCGAGGGGCTGGCGTAAGGCTTTTTGTTTCTCTTCTTCGGTGATGAGTGGATTCATCTCATTTTTCTCAGCCATTTCGGTTAACACCGTTTTGCGCCGTTCGATTGCTCTTTGAGCGGACTTCTCGGAGGCATATGGATTGTACGCTTCGGGAGCCTTGGGCAAACCCGCTAAGAAAGCAATTTCTGGAATGGTGAGACGATCTTTCGTTACATCTTTTCCGAAATAAATTTTAGAAGCCATCTGAATTCCTCTGACGTTATTGCCGAAGTAAATGTAATTCAAATACGCTTCCAAAATCTGATCTTTATTATATTTTTGTTCCAAATTCCAAGCTGTAGCGATTTCTTTGACCTTCCGGACATAGGTTTTGCGGCGATCTTCGAGGATTACATTTCCAGCTACTTGCATCGTAATCGTGCTGGCCCCTTGGGCTTTTTCGCGTTGGATGATGTTGGCGTAAACAGCTCGCCCTAATGCGTAAAAATCAATGCCGTTGTGCTGATAATATCGGACATCTTCCACTTTGAGGAATGCTTGAGGGAGAAGGGGGTTCGTTTTTTTGATATTACTTAGAGAAACGATTTCTCGCTGAAAATTTCCGAGTTCCGCCACTTTGGTCCCATCGAGGTCGTAGATGGCAGAGTTATTTTGGATATTGCCCAATTGATCAAGGTCAAACGTTTTTCCTTGTACGATGACAGCTGTAATACCACCTGCTATCAAAAGGACAATCGTTAATAGAGCTATGAAAATCAATTTCCGCTTTTTTCGTCTAGGTCTGTTTGTCCTTCTCTGCGATTTATCCATCTTGATCCCCTAATTTTTCATGTTATAAATACCTATAAATAGCATGCCACATATATCAAAAATTAAGTCTACATGAAATAGTTATTGCAGGATTTTTTATGTTCGTGTAGAATTATTTCAGATATCCTAAATGGATTATATATTTCAACCCTCATCAAATAAAGGTGAGGTAGAGGTCGCGGTTTTGAAGAGTACTTTGTATGAGATGGAGAGTTTCGACACAGCTTACGTCGTAGTAAACATCAAGGACTACATAGGAAAGGCACAACCGCCGAAGTAACCTACATACTCTCATGTAGTGTTGCTGGGACTGTTACCGAATAGGGACAGGACTGTCACAAACCATGTCGCATATGGTTTGTGTTGAGCTATCTTCGTGAATGTTTGGTGCGGGTAGAAGAAATCCTACCGTCTGTATTTGTTGGCGGTTATTTTTATGCCCAAACCAGCTTTCGCGTGATAAACACGAACGGCAGGGAGAGGGTTATTTTTATGTCAACCAATGAGAATCAATTACGTAGAGGGCTAAATGCTCGTCAACTATCCATGATTGCGATCGGTGGATCAATCGGAACAGGTCTTTTCATAGCGAGTGGAGCTTCGATTGCAAATGCAGGCGCAGGTGGGGCACTGCTTGCTTATGTGATCGTAGGAATTATGGTTTACTTCTTAATGACAGCTTTAGGGGAAATGGCTTCCTATTTACCGGTTTCAGGTTCATTTAGTACGTATGGAACGCGTTATGTAGATCCTGCTTTTGGATTTGCATTAGGCTGGAATTATTGGTACAACTGGGCGATTACGCTTGCGTTTGAATTAGTAGCAGCCGCTTTGATTATGAAGTTTTGGTTTCCGGGAAGTTCTTCTTTGCTTTGGAGTGGACTTTTTCTATTGTTAATCATCGGACTTAATCTCTTATCTGTAAAAGGGTTTGGGGAGTCGGAGTTTTGGTTTGCTTTTATTAAAGTGGCTACTGTTATTATTTTCATTGTACTTGGATTGGCGATGATCTTTGGAATTCTAGAGGGACATACGGCTGGTTGGAGCAATCTGACGGCAGGAGAAGCTCCATTTAATGGGGGAATTTTAGCAGTTGTCGGAGTCTTTATGGTAGCTGGTTTTAGCTTCCAAGGGACTGAGTTAATAGGAGTAGCGGCTGGTGAAAGTGAAGCACCAGAGAAAAATATCCCGCGTGCAGTCAAAAGTATTTTTTGGCGCATTTTATTGTTCTATGTTGTAGCGATCGCAATTATTGGCGTTCTCATTCCACATACAGATCCAAATTTATTAAGTAACGAAGTTGAAAATGTAGCCGTTAGTCCTTTTACGCTGGTGTTTAAAAATGCAGGTCTCGCTTTTGCCGCTTCTGCGATGAATGCGATTATCCTAACAGCAGTCTTGTCAGCAGGAAACTCAGGGATGTATGCCTCGACTCGTATGCTGTACACCCTTGCGAAAGAGGGAAAAGCGCCTCGTTTCCTAGCAAAAGTAAATCGTTATGGAGTACCAGTAGCTGCGTTATTTGCTACAGCGGCTGTTGGGGCGTTAGCTTTTATTGCTTCTTTGTTTGGGGATGGAGTTGTATATACATGGTTGTTAAATGCATCGGGATTATCAGGCTTTATTGCTTGGTTTGGCATTGCACTTAGCCATTACCGTTTCCGTAAAGCATTTAAAGCACAGGGACGAAGCTTAAGTGAACTACCGTACCGGGCACGATTTTTTCCTTTCGGTTCTCTGTTTGCGTTTGTCTTATGTACAATCGTAATGTTTGGTCAAAACTATCAAGCCTTTTTAGAAGATAAGATTGATTGGTATGGAGTGACTGCTTCCTATATCGGGTTACCATTGTTCCTATTCGTTTGGTTGGGATATAAAATAGTTAACCGTACGAAAGTGGTTCCGTTAGTAGAGTGCGATCTAAGTAGAAAATAGGTTAAAACAAACACCGGTATTAAGAGAGCAACCTCTTAGTAGCGGTGTTTTTCATGATGGTATATTATCCAGTAAATTGTTGAGTCCAGTACACACCATAAGATCCGCCTTTGGCAAATCCGACTCCTATTTTGGTGAAATCTCTGGATAAGATGTTTGCTCGATGACCCGGGCTATTCATCCAACTCTTCATTACTTCGGCTGGAGTGGATTGTCCGCCTGCAATGTTTTCACCAGCAGTGCGATAACGAATTCCAAACTGACTCATCATATCAAATGGAGAACCATATCTAGGTGACTGATGATTAAAATAACGATTGTCGATCATGTCTTGTGACTTTACTCTTGCAACGGAGGAAATTTTAGTATCAGCCACTAAGGGATGTAATCCAGCTTTTTGTCGTTCAATATTAACTAATCGAACAACTTCCTGCTCAGCAGAGGATAAAGAACTGTTACTAGGGGTTTCTGGTGTTGGCTTGGCAGGTGTTTTGCTTTTTTCTGGTGTTGTAGGTGCTTTAGGGGTAGTAGGACTTTCTGTCTTACTGTTTGTTGGCTTTGCGGTTTTCTCTTTTTGGTTTGCATCAGCCGTATTGCTTTTACTCTCTTCTTTACCATTAGCCTCGGCCTTGGCTGGGTCACTCGGATTGGTAGATAAAGAGCTAGCCGTTTCAGTAGGTACAGGTGCTGCTTGGGTTGTGTCAGTGGACGTGGTCGGGGTTTTGTTTCCTCCAGAATCAGCCGCTGAAGTACAAGCAACTATAGCAAAAGAGAAGATTAGAACAGATGTTACAATAGGAAGAATACGTTTCATTATCGTGTTTACTCCTTTCGGCAATCTATATACTATTCTATATGCAAAGAACAGAAAAAAATAAGGAAAATATTAGAATCCTTAAAATGGAAATGATTTTTACGAATATAAAGGGCATTACGCTCATAAATTGTAGAGCACTTTATTCTGTCTGTTGAATCAAGAATGGAGGGTTCGTTTATGAAGAAGCATGCGGTTTGTCTTGGTGGTTTATCGTTGGTGTGGGGGATTATTGGTTTCTTTCTCCCTGCTTCAGGAATGGTCACAGAAGCTGTAGCCCCAAGCTTGTGGAGCAATTTACTGTACGTTTTAACAGGGATTGCTTGGCTAGCTACCTCTTCATCAGAGGAAATGAGTAAAATGGGAGCGCGAGTACTTGGAGTAGTTTATGCGCTCTTAGCAGTGGTTGGCTTATTTACAGATAATGTATTTGGAGTCATGCAAGCGACTCTTACGAATGAAATCATCATGGGGGTTTTAGCGCTCGTATCTCTGTGTGCGGGCTTTTGTAAGTGTGAGTGTAATGCTACTTCTTCCTCAAATAAAGATGAGCAAGCATAGTTAGTTAATCAAATAAAACGTTGAAAGAGGGCGTATGCTCTCTTTTTTTATGATTACATACAAAATAGATGCGAAATCATATCAATCTAGTAATCGTTTGAATAAGATATATAGGAGGTGTTTTCTATGCATCCATTTTGGGAGAAAATTATTAAGCCGATTCTCAAGATGGAAAAAGCGAAAACAGTTGTAGAAATTGGCGCTGATGAAGGAATAAACACAGTGAAAATTCTCGATTACTGCCGAGAAATGAACGGAACAGCCTATATTATTGATCCTTATCCCAAGTTTGATGTGGGTGGGCTAAAGAAGAACTATCATCGTCATATGAAAATGAGACGCTTAACTAGTTTAACCGCTCTACCTAAGATCAGCCAATATGATGCAGTACTAATCGATGGTGATCATAATTGGTACACTGTTTTTCATGAGTTGAGTGTGATTAAACGTAGGGCGGAAAAAATAGAAAGATTCCCTCTTGTCTTCTTTCACGACACAGAATGGCCCTACGGTAGACGAGATATGTACTATATACCTGAGACGATTCCAGAAGCTTACCGACACCCTTATGCAAAAAGAGGCATGTTGCCAGGTGTTTCTGAATTAGTAGATGGAGGTTGTAATAATCACTTAAATAATGCTTTATATGAAAATGGTGAAAAGAACGGAGTTTTAACCGCAATTGAGGACTTTTTAAAGGAGACTAACTTCAAACTTACTTTTCACCGCGCACTGACGTTAGGGGGACTAGGAATTCTAATACCTAGCAATCATAAGAAAGATATAAAAATTAAAAAATTGATAGAAGGATCAGGGTTATAAAAAAGCAGTATCATTGCACAATGGTGAAAAGCTGAGATTTCTCATGTCTCAGCTTTTTTATTTATAAAAGAAATTGTTTTCTTCATTTTTTTGTGGTCATCCCAGTTTTACGGAATAAAATGTAAAACTGATTATGTAGGGAGTGGATGAGAGTGACATGGAATGGAAAGCGTGTACTGGTAACAGGTGCAGGGGGCTTTATCGGAAGCCATCTAGTAGAAGGATTGGTGGGACTTGGGGCAGATGTTACGGCTTTCATTCACTATAACTCCAATGGACATAGAGGGTGGTTGGATCGGGTTTCCAAAGAAGTGCAAAGTGAAATCTGTTTTTATGCAGGGGATCTAAAAGATCAAGATGCGGTCCGAGGTGCTGTACGGAATCAAGAGATAGTGATGCACTTGGGAGCATTAATCGCCATTCCGTATTCATATCAGAACCCAACAGATGTATTTCAAACAAATGTTCTGGGTACGTTGCATGTGGCACAAGCCGTTCGTGAGTATGGGATATCAAGAATGGTACATACCTCTACGAGTGAGGTATATGGTTCAGCTCAAATAGTTCCGATATCTGAATCTCATCCTCTCCAAGGGCAATCTCCTTATTCGGCTAGTAAAATTGGTGCAGATAAATGTGTAGAAAGCTTTTATTGTTCTTTTGATTTACCAGTAGTAACAGTGAGACCTTTTAATGCGTATGGACCACGTCAATCTATGAGAGCAGTGATCCCAACCATTATTAATCAAGCTCTCCATCGAGATGAGATCGTCCTAGGAAACTTAGATGCAACTAGAGACTTTACTTATGTTCAAGATACGGCAAGAGCGTTTATTCACGCAGCTACTAGTGAACAGGCTATAGGTACAACAGTAAATGCAGGATCTGGAAAGGAGATTCGTATCGAGGAGCTTGCTATTTATATTCAACAAATAATCGGAAGAGAACTCCCCATCCGAGTGGCTGATGAGCGTTTACGACCACCTAAGAGTGAAGTGGACCGTCTTTGCTCCGATTCATCGAAAGCACTTAGAGTGATGGGTTGGGCACCACAGATCTCATTACGAGAGGGGTTAGAGAAAACGGTCGAATGGATTTGTTCAAACCCTGAGGGATATCGTCCTGATCAGTATGTAGTATAAACAAAAGTATTTCAGGAGGAGAGGATTCGATGCATGCTGTTATTATGACGGGCGGTAAAGGCGAGCGGATGCGTCCTTATACTCATGTTCTTCCTAAAGGATTACTTCCTATTGATGGGATTCCTTTATTAGATATCCTGGTGAGACAGTGCCGGTATTATGGGTTTCGCCGCATAACGATGACTTGTGGATATCTCGCCACAATGATTCAAAACTACTTTGAAAATGGCGAAAAATGGGGACTGGAGATTGATTATCTAGAGGAAGATATTCCTCTAGGGACAGCAGGGTCGCTTCGTGATGTATCGTGTGAACAGGAATCGATGCTGGTTATGAATTGCGATGTTCTAACAAATCTTCATTTCCGAGATTTTTATGACAAACATATCAATCAAAAATCGATGTTAACCATTGCTTCACATGAGATTGAAGTGCCAATCGATTTTGGAGTATTAGAGGTACAAGGCGAAAGAGTCCTTCAGATTGTAGAAAAACCAACAAACCATTCATTAGTAAGTATGGGTATATATATCATTAATAAAGAAGCTTTTAAGTATATTCCTAAAAAAGAAAAATTTGATATTCCTGATTTGATCTATACATTGCTTGATCATAAAAAGAGGGTAACTCATCACCATACTGACTCATTTTGGATGGATATTGGAAAGCCACATGACTACGAAACAGCGAATCAAATCTTTGAGCAGCTTAAAGATCAAATCCTTCCAGGAGAATTTGGGCATGGATCGTGATCATTGGATTTTTATTACAGGAGCAAATGGATTTGTGGCACAGCATTTGATTCAAAGGTACTTGGAAGAAGGAAAAACACAGATTGTAGCAATTGGACGTTCTATTTCGAGAGAAAAGGTTGTACAACATTCACGTGTTCACTATCAAGTGGCTGACTTGACTCATTCGAAAGAGATGGATACCGTTCTTCGCCAACGTCCTTGGAAAAGAATCTATCATTTAGCTGGAGAAAATCGTGCAGATATCGACTGCTCAAATGTTTGGAAAGATAATGTGTATGCATCTCTTTTACTTCTGGATTCGCTTCGGAAACGGAAGCTAGATTCGTTAGAAAGTGTTTTCATGATCGGAACAGCTATGGAATATCAAGCGCAAAAAGAGCTTGCGATAACAGAAAGTTCGATTGTGGAGCCAACTAGCTTGTATGGGTGGAGTAAGCATTTGGTAATGAGTAGTGCACAGTGGTTTGCTAGAAAACATCATCTACCTATTATTTGTGTTCGTCCTTTTAATCTCATCGGACCTGGAGCAAAGGAAGGAATTATACCATGGATTGCTCAGCAATTAAAAGAGCAATATCCATTTGAAGAGTTGCCTATAACCATTCATTTACGTAGTTTAGGTGGGATTCGAGATTATGTGGATGTGAGGGATGCTGTACAGGCTTTGTTTATGCTTTCTGAGAAGGCAAGCAAATGCGTTGGAGATTGCTATCAAATCTGTTCACAAAAAGGAGTCGCTGTCTTAGAGCTGGTTTCTGCTTGGGAAGAAGTGATTCAACATCCCATTAAGGTTATAACTCAAAATACCGCTTCCTCTACTACAGGTCAGGATTGTTTTATAGGAAGCTATGAAAAAATCAGGAGATCTACGGGTTGGAAGCCTACTTATACACTGAGGGAAACGTTGTCGGATATTTGGAAAGAAATGATTTTGTGAGATCATTTTTTGACTTGATGATGAAGGGGGTTTACGGATGTCTAATCATAATTTGACCAGTATCGTGATTCCAGTTCATAATCAATGGCCTGTGACCCAAATGTGTTTGCGATCACTCTTTAGACATACACGTGTTCCGATTGAAGTGATTGTCGTGAATAATGCCTCAACAGATGGAACAGGACAAAAATTAATAAAGGAATTTCCTACAGTTAAACAAATTGATAATTCTTTTAGAAATGGGTTTTCAGCATCATTAAATCAAGGCTTTCGAATGGCAAAAGGAAAGTATCTGGCAACGATAAATAACGACACACTGCCTTCTTATAGATGGTTAGCCAATATTTTACGTGTATTGAAAGATCGACCCTTGTGTGGCGTAGCAGCCCCCTTATCCAACTATGTTTTACCCGATCAATACCTCCAAACGGATTTGAAACGAGCACGTGATATTCATATGTTTTGTAAAAAATTTAACCGTCAAAATGTAGCAAAGTGGAAAGTATCAGATCGATTGTCTGGATTTTGTCTTGTTTTTCCACGAAAAATTTGGAATACGGTGGGCGAATTGGATGAAAACTTTGGTATGGGCTATTACGAAGATATTGATTTTACTTATCGCATTCGTCTAGCAGGTTATAAATGTATGATCGCTGGCGATACCTATGTCCATCATTTTGGGAGCAAAAGCTTTATTCAAAAAGATTCGGATGAGTTGGCTAGGAAGTTATCACAAGAGAATCGTGAATACTTTATGAAAAAATGGAACAGGGATCCAGATTTACCTCTCGATATCCCAAGTTAATAATTTGCTGATTGTCGAGTCGCGATAATCTCTTGGAAAGTACGAATCATACTTTGAGTGAACTGTTCTAGTGAAAATTTTTGTGCCATTTGCAGACCATGAAAGGCTAGTTGATTTGCTAGCTTTTGGTTGTGCAATACACTAAGAATTCCATTTGCAATTGATTGAGGGTTTTGTTTTTTCACAAGGACTGCTGTTCTTTTTTGGATGCAAAAATCGGTGACTCCTCCAGAATTTGTTGTTACGACGGGAGTTCCACATGCCATGGCCTCTAGTGGGGGGAGAGAAAATCCTTCAACCCATGATGTAGAGACAAATAAATCAGCTTTTTGGTATAGGTCGGCCATGGCGTGTTCGGACACAGGGCGAAAACATTTATGTGGAATATGAGTCGGGATGATATTTTTTTCAGGGCAAATAAAAAATACTTTGAATGGTACTTTACTCTTTCTTTTCACGATTTCCATACTCTCGATAAAGTCATGATACCCCTTAATTTGGGCTGCGGGATTTCTGGCGATGTATAATATTTTGCGCATTTCTCTAGGCCGAATGGACTTTTTTTCACGAGGTTTATATATATTTAAATCGAGTCCTGGAGAAATAATAGTGCTTATTTGAGCAGTATCCTTCCATAAATTATTTTGTAGCCACCTGGAAATCGTAATAGTGGGTACTTTTTTTTGGTAAAGAGAAATGGCATATTCTTTATCAGGTACATAATGGGGTTCGTATCCCATGGTGTATCTTACGCATTGTTGTGGCCAAGCTTCGTAACATGCCTCAAATGTTTTATAATAATTTGCTAGAATGATATCCCCTTGGGGTATATATTGCCTGCTAATTTCTGGAACTCGTGTTATTTTACAGGGGATAGGGTAATGAATGGGAGCATTATTCGGGATTACAATCTCCACTTCATGGGCAGCTTGTACGAGACCATGGGCAAGCTGGGATAGTACCTTACATCCGCCACTTATGCTTAAATTGATTACAGGAATCACGACTTTCAATTTGCTTCCCCCCAAAACAATACATATTGAAAATATATCCGCTTATTTTCTGTTAGTATATGAATACAGTAGAAAAATGTGAGGCTAGTAGATTGATGTACTCAATATGGAGTTGTATAGGTTTTGATACAAACATATTTTCATGGATATCATAGAATACATAGATTGATCATGAACTGATGAGCAAATGAGAATAAATATGTATGCAGACATACCGGAGGGTTGCATATGGATGATCGTACTATCTTATTTGTTACATGTGTAAGTAGAGAAGAATTATATGCTCGATGTGTAAGTCATATTGAAAGTTTAAAAGTCCCCGAAGGATATAAGATAGAGTTATTTCCCATCAGAGGTACAAAAAGCATTTTTGAAGGATATAACAAGGCAGTAACCCATCCTGCAAAATATAAAGTTTATCTTCATCAGGATTGTTTTATTTTTTATCCAGACTTTATCTCATCATTTGTTTCATTATTCGAAAGAAATAAAGAATATGCGATGTTAGGTTTTTATGGTCAAAATTCTCTTTATCATTTTATAAAGGATGATGCGGTAGGACAGTTATTGTGTGTGGGTCCTCATGGAGGTTGCCACCATATACAATGTAGAGAGGAACCAGGAGAGATTACACCCATTAAGGTATTAGATGGGTACATTCTTATTACACAATACGATCTTACATGGCGCTCCGATATATTAGATGGCTTTCATTTCTACGATTACTCACAAGCACTTGAATTCTATAAGTTAGGGTACAAGGTAGGGGTTATCAATCAAGCGGGAATGTCTCCATGGACTATGCACTATATCGATCACGTGATGTGTGTGATTGAATATGAGCGGTGTCGGAAAATTTTTGAAAGCCATTATTTAGACTTTATCAAGCGCGAAATGGGGGTTGAATAGTCCCTTTAGAAAGGTGGCATCCATGAAGAAAATTGCATTCTTTTCTCATATATGTCAGGAAAATGCGATTTCAGGTGCAGAGAAAACGATGTTTCAATTGATCCAGAAAATGAGCGAGAAGCACGATTGCCTATGCATTTTTCCGCAAAGTGGAGAGTTGTCTAGACAAGTAGATAGACTTAATATCCCCACCTTATTTTGCCGGTACTCGGCTGTGTGGAGTGTGAAAGATGTACAGGGCGATTTCCAAATGGAACTTGATTATATTCGCTCTCAAGGTGAAGATGAGGCGATTCGGACTATGATACAAAGGCTACGCCCTGATTATATTGTGGTAAATACCTCTGTTAATTTGCTTCCTGCGATCATTGCAAAAGAAGAAAATATCCCCCTCATTTGGTTTTTACAAGAACATGTTCCCCATTATAAAGAACAATGGTTTTCGCTTGTTCAAGGAGTAGAGCCGGTCATAATCGGTATTTCTGAAAGTGTGCTCGAGCCTTTTCGTTTGAGAGGGTACCCTGATCATAAAATGCATTGCTTATATCCGTGTTGGAATGAATTGGACCATAATGTCTCACGATCTGAAAAAATGCATCGGCAACTACGAAGAAGATATCAGATTCCACATTCAAGTATTGTGGTTGGGACGATCTCGATCAAAGTAAATGTTCAAAAAGGAATATGGCATGTGGTTCGAGCGATGGCTCCCTTAATGAAGCAAAATCCCTCTATTCATCTCATGCTTCGTGCTACAAAACCAATTAACCATAAAAACGCTCATTTCCGGAAAATTCGTGAATATATAACAAAGGCTCGATTGAAAGATCGGGTTCATTGGATTCCATTTGTGCAAAATATTTCTAAAGTTTATTCGGCTCTTGATCTCGTTGTAGTTCCGAGTGTTTTGCCTGAGGGTTTTGGATTAACTGCTTTAGAGGGGATGGGTCACGGAAAACCTGTCGTCGCTTATCCATCTGGAGGGTTGCAAGAAATTTTCTTGTCTACTTTCAATAAACCATATCTAGCGGAACATATAAATCCACAAGCCTTACGAAAGGTGATTCGTCCGCTATTGCAATCAGAAGAGCTACGACAGCAGGTAGGAAAAAGAAACCAGATACAAGCTATTCATCAATTTGGTCCCGATATGTATGATAAGCGGTATCGGATGTTAGAAGAGAAGTTAGCATGGTATTCATAGGATGATAAATCTTCTTCTGTTTCATAAAGAAAGGAGAGGTATAATTGGGTAGACTTATGGAATATCTTGAGTCTAATAAAGAAGGTCGCATTATACAAAGATGGGTGCATTATTTTGATATCTATGAGCGGCATTTAGCAAAATTTGTAGATAAGCCAGTGAATGTATTAGAGATTGGGATATATAGAGGTGGCTCTTTACCGATGTGGAAGCATTACTTTGGAGAGCAAGCTACCATATATGGTATGGACATTAATCCTGGATGTAAGGCGTTTGAGGAGGAGCGAGTTCATGTTCTAATCGGTGATCAAGGAGATCCGAATTTTTGGCGTATGATCAAACCGTCTCTCCCTACATTTGATATCATCATTGATGACGGTGGTCATTACATGCATCAACAAATTCTTACATTTCAGGAGCTCTACTCGAGCATGTCCCCACATGGGGTGTACTTGGTAGAGGATTTGCACTCAAGCTACATGCCTGAATATGGGGGCGCATTAGAAAAACCGGATACATTTGTGGAGTACTCAAAAAAATTAATTGATCAGCTACATTTTTTTCATGAGAAATTTACCCCTCCTCCTACTGAAATTACGAAATCCACACATTCATTACACTATTATGATTCTGTTTTAGTAGTTGAAAAAAAACCGATGAATCCTCCATATGCTAGAGTAATTGGGGAAGGACAGGACTATACCGTTAATGGTTTATGATTTGATTAGTTAATTCTCTCCATAGAAAGGAGCGACTGTAATGGTTTATACAGTCACTCCTTTTCTTTCCTTTATTTACAATAATCAGGAAATTCTTGTGTGAATGTTTGTGTAACTCGGGCATATTCTTCATCCGGAATTTCGTTGATCTGTTGGTCAAGAATATAGAAGAAATATAAGTCTTCAGAAGGATGATATGGATTGTAGTACATACCAACTAACTGATCATGATAGAGGAAAGTGGCTCCTAAAAGGGTAGCTAGGGTTCCGGACTCTGTATGTAACACTTGAAAAAATACCGGCAATATTTCATCAAAGACATGTTCTTGATACGTTTCTCCGGGGTCTAGAAGGGTTAGATTTTCTCCCTCTTCTTTCGTAACGAGATAAAGGTGCTTTCGATGGTCTTTTTCCCACAAAAGAAGTAAGTGTTTAACGTTCCGATGGATAAATAAATACTGTTCGCGAGTTTGAAAGTGTATATTCAAGTGGAACCTCCTATACTAAGATTATCGTAATGGGATTTTTAATCGGTCCATTCCCCATTTTCGAGGTTAACAAACCATGATATACTTATCAATGGTCTTGACGGAGCGAAAGGAGGTAATTCGATATGGGTTCCCATCAAAGTCACTATGAAGTTGATAATAGTGAGTACGATTTTGATGATTTCATGATAAGCGCCTCAGTTGTAGGTGGTTTATTTTTCGTCATTTTCATAGGTGCTACAGTGGTGCAATTGCTCTGGAAATAAGAAATAATTGCTGATTCAGGGTGTCGGCTTGATGCCCTGATTCTCTTGGCAACGCTTTCGGCATGAGCTATACTGGCAAAAGAGCCAGTGATGTAAGTGTTCGCGGTTCGTTTGAGGAATACATAAATAAGTTATCTAAACAGTTTGGCTGTAATGATTAGACTGGGGGATCAGGTATGAATGTACATGAGTACCAAGGTAAGCAATTACTAAAAAAATATGGAGCCATTGTCCCAAATGGCCATGTTGCATTTAATGCAGACGAAGCGGTAGAAGCTGCTGAAAAATTAGGTGGCGAGCTTTGGGTTGTGAAAGCACAAATCCATGCAGGCGGACGTGGAAAAGCAGGTGGCGTAAAGCTAGCTCGTAGTCTTGACGAAGTTCGTGCCTATGCAAATGAATTGTTAGGTAAAATTTTAGTCACTCACCAAACAGGACCAGAAGGCAAAGAAGTAAAACGCCTCTTGGTTGAAGAAGGTTGTCCAATCGAAAAGGAATATTATATTGGTGTGGTCATTGATCGCTCTAGTAATGCAGTTGTGATGATGGGTTCTGAAGAAGGCGGTACGGAGATTGAAGAGGTGGCTGAGAAGACACCAGAAAAGATCTTTAAAGAAGTAATCGATCCTGCCGTTGGGATGTCTCCATTCCAAGCTCGTCGTTTAGCATATAACATTAATATCCCGAAAGATAAAGTAAATCAAGCAGCGAAGTTTATGCTTGGACTATACGAAGCATTTGTATCAAACGATTGCTCTCTTGCTGAAATCAACCCTCTCGTAACCACTAGTGATGGTAGAGTAATGGCGTTAGATGCAAAATTAAACTTTGATTCAAACGCATTATACCGTCATAAAGACATCCTAGAACTGCGTGATCTAAACGAAGAAGATCCAAAAGAAATCGAAGCATCTAAATTTGACTTGAGCTACATTGCATTAGATGGAAACATCGGTTGCATGGTAAACGGCGCAGGTTTAGCGATGGCAACGATGGATATTATTAAACATTATAGTGGTGATCCAGCCAACTTCCTCGATGTAGGTGGCGGTGCTACAGCTGAAAAGGTTACGGAAGCTTTTAAAATCATTCTTTCGGATGAAAAAGTAAAAGGAATCTTTATCAATATCTTTGGTGGAATTATGAAGTGTGACGTAATCGCTGAGGGTGTTGTAGAAGCAGTGAAACAAGTAAACTTGAATGTTCCGCTTGTTGTTCGCTTGGAAGGTACCAACGTCGATCTTGGTAAGAAAATCTTGAACGATTCGGGTCTACCAATCGTAGCGGCTGACTCCATGGCAGATGGAGCTCAAAAAATCGTTCAACTCGTAGCACAAGTTTAATAGATAAGTGACTGAGGAAAGGTGGATTTCCGTTGAGTATTTTTGTAAATAAAGATACAAAGGTGATTACCCAAGGGATTACAGGAGCAACTGGCTTATTCCATACGAAACAAGCAATTGAGTATGGAACGAATATCGTAGGTGGCGTAACCCCTGGTAAAGGTGGAACAGAAGTAGAAGGTATTCCTGTATTTAATACGGTACAGGAAGCTGTGAAAGCAACGGGTGCAACTGCATCAGCGATTTACGTAGCAGCTCCATTTGCCGCAGATGCGATTATGGAAGCAGTAGATGCAGGTCTTGACTTGGTAGTATGTATCACAGAAGGAATTCCAGTACTTGACATGGTGAAGGTTCGCCGTTACATGGAAGGAAAGAAAACTCGTCTAATCGGTCCAAACTGTCCAGGTGTCATCACACCAGATGAGTGTAAAATTGGTATTATGCCAGGCTACATTCATATGAAAGGGAATGTGGGAATCGTATCCCGTTCCGGTACCTTGACGTATGAAGCAGTTCACCAATTAACGACTCGCAATATTGGACAATCTACAGCAGTTGGAATCGGTGGAGACCCAATCAACGGAACAGATTTCATCGATGTGTTGAAAGAGTTCAATGCGGATCCAGAAACCGAAGCAGTTATCATGATTGGTGAGATCGGTGGAACAGCTGAGGAAGAGGCTGCTGAGTGGATCAAAGCGAACATGACAAAGCCTGTAGTCGGATTTATTGGCGGACAAACCGCACCAGAAGGAAAGCGTATGGGTCATGCGGGCGCGATTATCTCTGGTGGTAAAGGAACTGCTGCTGAAAAAATCACTACTTTGGAAGCTTGTGGTGTTCGAGTCGCCCGTACTCCTGCAGTAATCGGTGAAACATTGGTTAAGGTTCTCGAAGAAAAAGGCATTTTAGATAACTTCATCGTAAAGAAATAACATCTGCTTTTCTAAGAAGACCTGCTCAAACAAGCTAGGTCTTCTTTTTTATAGAAATGGATGAAAGGAACGTGTATGGATGAAGGAAGTTAGTGGATTAATCGGTCTACACCGGATTTTCGGAGCAGGATGGCATCTCATTGATAAGCTCGTACGTGTAGGCTGGACTCCTGATCAAGAGGTTATGCCGTATTTGGATATGATAAAAGAGCAGAGGGTGCCAGCTGGTACTTATCAACGTATTAAGAAAACATGGAATCAAGAGTGGAGTAGTCGAGTGATCGCAGAACTGCAAATGAAACGAATTGAGGTTATGACTGTATACGATGCTGACTATCCCGAACTTTTACGCGAAATCCCACAACCTCCTTGGGTTTTGTATCTACGAGGAGATAGGCAGCTGTTAAATGAGGCTTGTTTTGCGATGGTGGGTACACGTAAGCCGACTCCTTATGGACGAAAAATCACGAAACAATTAGCAGAACAGTTTGTACAAGCGGGTTTAACGGTAGTAAGTGGTATGGCGACAGGGATTGATGGGGATGCTCATCATGCGGTCCTAGAGTCTGGAGGAAAGACGATTGCAGTGCTCGGAACCGGAATCGATGTGGTATATCCCAAAAATCATGTTCGCCTATATGAAAAGTTAGTCCAGAAGGGCTTAGTTATATCAGAATCACCGCCAGGTACGGGGCCAAATCCCGGACTATTCCCACAACGGAATCGGATTATTAGTGGACTAAGTTTAGGGACGGTTGTGGTAGAAGCCGCAGAACGTAGTGGATCGCTGATCACAGCTGAATGTAGTATGGAACAAGGTCGAGAGGTGTTTGCAGTTCCAGGACCCGCCACATCTGCGCAGAGTGGGGGTACGATTCAGTTAATCCAACAAGGGGCCAAATGCATTCGCCATATTGGAGATGTGTTGGAGGAATATGCAGAGTTTGCAACAGCTGTTACAATGGAGCGAGATCTCTCTGGGCTAAAAAAAGAGAAAGAGATGTTGAAATCATTAACCGAACATGAAAAAATTCTCTATCGAGAGCTTTCGCATGAGCCTATCTCTTTGCAAAACATAATGGATGAAGTGGGCCAAGTCCTGTCTATTTCGCAGATTCATCCAGCTTTACTCATGTTGGAAATGAAGCAACTAATCCAGCAGTTGCCAGGGAATCGATATATTCGAATCTAATCCAAAAAAGTTGCTTTTTGTTTTTACCATCTGGTATGGTAACAATTATGAGCTTATAAACAGGGTTTATAACCTAAAGAGGAGGCCGCAGGATGGCAGATTCATTAGTAATTGTAGAGTCACCTGCCAAAGCCAAAACGATCAGTAAATATCTGGGTAAAAATTATATTGTGAAAGCTTCCATGGGACATGTACGCGATTTACCAAAAAGTCAATTGGGAGTAGACGTGGAAAACAATTTTGAACCCAAATATATCACCGTTCGGGGAAAAGGAGATCTGCTGAAAGATCTTCGTGATGCGAGTAAAAAAGTAAAAAAAATCTATCTCGCAGCTGACCCGGATCGTGAAGGAGAAGCGATTGCATGGCATCTCGCCCATTACTTGAAAGTTGCTTTGGATGAGGAATGTCGAGTTGTATTTAATGAGATTACCAAGCAAGCAGTAAAAGAAGCATTTAAGAAACCTAGAAAAATCAATATGGATCTGGTGAACGCACAGCAAGCTCGCCGAGTGTTAGATCGATTAGTCGGATACGGGATTAGTCCGCTCTTGTGGAAGAAGGTTCGAAAGGGTCTTTCTGCTGGACGTGTACAATCGGTAGCGGTTAAATTGGTGTTGGATCGTGAAAAAGAGATTCGCTCCTTTGTACCAGAGGAATATTGGACCGTAACGGCTCATCTGTTAGCAGAGAAAGAGGAACCCTTTACAGCGAAGTTTTATGGATATGGAAAAAAGAAAGTAGAACTAAAGTCCGAACAGGAAGTAAATGAATTACTTGCTTCCATAAAAGGAAAGCGCTTTACCGTGGAAGAAGTAAAAAAGACAGATCGCAAACGGAATCCTTCTCTTCCTTTTATTACAAGTACTTTGCAACAAGAAGCTGCACGCAAATGTAACTTTCGCGCTCAGAAGACGATGTCCATTGCCCAGCAGTTGTATGAAGGAATTGACCTAGGTAAAAAACAAGGAACAGTTGGTTTGATTACATACATGCGTACCGATTCGACTCGGATTTCACCAACTGCGCAAGATGAAGCGAAACAATACATTACGGATCAATTTGGTTCTTCTTATTTGCCAAGTTCACCACGCGTTACGAAGAGTAAATCAGGAGCGCAAGATGCACATGAGGCGATTCGTCCTTCGTCGGTTTTCCGTACGCCAGATGAGCTAAAAAGCTTCCTATCTCGTGACCAATATCGTCTTTATAAACTAATCTGGGAACGCTTTGTCGCAAGTCAGATGGCTTCTGCTGTGATGGATGTGATTACTGCGGATCTACGGGCTGGAGATGCTTTATTCCGTGCTACGGGTTCTAAGGTGAAGTTTCCTGGATTTATGAAAGTATACATAGAGGGCACAGACGACAAAAAGAAAGAAAAAGAAGATGATGATGTTTTGATTCCGCCGCTTGAGCCGGGTCAAGTGGTGAAGAAAAAGAAAATTGACCCGAAACAACATTTTACACAGCCACCACCACGCTACACAGAGGCTAGATTGGTGCGAGCACTCGAGGAGAATGGAATTGGGCGACCAAGTACATATGCACCTACGCTGGATACAATTCAAAAACGTGGCTATGTTTTACTGGAAGAGAAGAAATTTGTTCCTTCTGAGCTTGGTGAGATTGTCATTGAGATGATCAGCGAGTTTTTCCCTGAGGTTCTCAATGTCGAGTTTACGGCTAATATGGAACAGGATTTAGATCTTGTAGGAGACGGTGAGGTTGACTGGGTTGCCATTTTAGATCGATTCTATGAAAAGTTTAGAGAGCGTTTAACATTTGCAGAATCGGAGATGGCAGAAGTAGAGTTGCAAGATGAAGTCTCTGACGAAGAATGCGAGAAGTGCGGTCGCCTAATGGTTTATAAGCATGGTCGATTCGGTAAATTTTTGGCTTGCCCAGGATTTCCAGATTGCCGGAATGCGAAACCCATTTTAAAGTCAACAGGAGTTGTTTGTCCGACCTGTAAACAGGGAGAAGTAGTAGAGAGAAAGAGTAAAAAATCTCGTGTGTTCTTTGGTTGTAGTCGATACCCTGATTGTGACTTTGTTTCGTGGGATCGTCCGGTTAGTCGTCCTTGTCCTAGATGTCAAGGGTTGATGGTCGAGAAAAAGAAAAAGAAAGAATCGATCCTCGTTTGTACAGAGTGTCATTACGAAGAAGAGAAGAATTAGGGGAATAACGCCCCGAGCTAGAAATAAACATCTTGGAGGGAGAAAGAAACCCATGCAGAAAGTGACAGTAGTAGGGGCAGGGCTTGCAGGAAGTGAAGCTGCGTGGCAGATTGCTCAGCGAGGAGTACCCGTTCGTTTGATTGAGATGCGCCCTGTCAAGCGAACCCCCGTACACCGCGGAGATCAGTTTGCTGAGTTGGTTTGCAGTAACTCTTTACGTGCGGCCGGATTAACAAATGCAGTAGGGATCTTAAAAGAAGAAATGCGTCAGTTTGATTCGCTCATTATGAAGGCGGCGGACAAACATGCCGTGCCAGCAGGGGGCGCGTTAGCTGTAGACAGAGAAAATTTCTCAGAAGAAATTACAAGAACTCTGCACGAACATCCGATGATTGAAGTGATTAAAGAAGAAGTAACCTCCATTCCAGAAGGTCCTACTGTGATTGCTACAGGTCCACTTACATCGGAAATGCTTTCAGAGCAGTTGAAAAACCTTACAGGTGAAGAATATCTATACTTCTATGATGCAGCCGCTCCTATCGTGGAGAAAGAAAGTATCGATATGAATAAAGTCTTTCTTGCATCTCGTTATGATAAAGGGGAGGCAGCGTACCTCAATTGCCCGATGAACGAAGAAGAGTTTAATCGCTTCTATGATGCATTAGTTGAGGCAGAAGTAGCTCCTTTAAAAGAGTTTGAGAAAGAGATTTACTTTGAAGGTTGTATGCCAGTTGAAGTGATGGCGAAGCGTGGCAGGAAAACATTGCTATTTGGTCCTATGAAACCAGTAGGGTTAAATGATCCACATACAGGGAAACGTCCTTATGCGGTAGTCCAATTACGTCAAGATAACTCAGCAGGAACTCTCTTTAATTTGGTTGGCTTCCAAACGCATCTAAAGTGGGGTCCTCAAAAAGAAGTGATCCAGCTGATACCGGGATTGGAAAACGCAGAGATCGTACGCTATGGAGTCATGCATCGAAACACATTTATCAACTCTCCAAAAGTTCTACATTCGACCTACCAATTCCGCAATCGCAACGATCTCTTCTTTGCTGGGCAGATGACAGGCGTAGAGGGATACGTGGAATCAGCGGCTTCCGGACTACTTGCTGGGATTAATGCGGCCCGTTTGGTGCAGGAAAAAGAGTTACTCACTCCCCCTGCTACCACAGCCATCGGTAGCCTAGCACACTACATAACCACAGCCGATTCAAAACACTTCCAGCCGATGAACGCCAATTTTGGTTTATTCACGGAGCTACCGGAACGAATTCGCTCTAAAAAAGAACGTGCTGAAAAATATGCGGAGATTGCGTTAAAAGAGATTGGAACTTTTGCTACTACTGTAAATGAGACATAAGTAGACTGGTGTGTTCTCATCTTTGGAGTAAGATGTGATCTTTGAAATGGCAAACGAATAGGGGCAGATACATGCCCCGGGACTGCTTCATTCAATAGCCATTCAATCAACAACCTAATCTACAAACACGCTTTATGGGAATCGAGAATCCGAAAGGGTGTAAAAAAATCATGGAACAATTTCATGCCACCACGATATTTGCTATTCGTCACAATGGGGAAGCAGCTATTGCAGGTGATGGACAAGTGACATTTGGCAACCAGATGATTATGAAACACGGGGCTAAAAAAGTTCGTCACCTTTATAAAGGAAAAGTATTAGCAGGCTTTGCTGGTTCCGTTGCGGATGCGATTACACTCTTCGAAAAGTTTGAAGGGCGTTTAGAAGAGTTTCATGGAAATATTGCTAGAGCTGCTGTGGAATTAGCCAAAGAATGGCGCATGGATAAGGTGCTACGTAATCTAGAGGCGATGCTAATTGTCCTGAATAAAGATCAATTATTGCTAATTTCAGGCAATGGAGAAGTAATTGAGCCAGACGATGATATCTTAGCGATTGGTTCGGGCGGAAGCTTTGCGCTATCTGCTGGTCGTGCATTAAAACGTCACGCTACTCATATGAGCGCGAAAGAAATTGCTCAAGCAGCACTGACTGTTGCCAGTGAAGTTTGTGTTTTTACAAATAGCAATATCATCGTGGAAGAGGTGTAGTGGATGTCAGTGACCGAACGAAATCAGAAAGAGAGCTGGACTCCCAAACAAATCGTAGAACAACTAGATAAACATATCATTGGGCAGACAGAAGCAAAACGTTCTGTAGCGATTGCCTTGCGAAATCGCTATCGCCGTAGCCTACTGACGGAAGAGATGCGAGATGAGATTGTACCTAAAAATATCTTAATGATGGGTCCGACGGGAGTAGGAAAAACTGAGATTGCTCGTCGCCTCGCTAAGTTAGTAGGGGCTCCTTTTGTAAAATTAGAAGCTACTAAGTTCACTGAAGTTGGATATGTGGGTCGAGATGTGGAATCGATGATCCGTGATTTAGTAGAAGTGGGTATTCGTATGGTGAAGGGCGAGCGCCTTGAGCTGGTTAAGGAACGAGCAGGGAAGCTGGCCAATGAACGTATTGTAGAACTGCTTGTCCCAGAGAAGAAGAGTGATTCTGGATTTAAAAATCCGCTTGAGATGTTTTTCTCAAACAATAGTCCAAATGAGCAACCTTCTCAAACTGATTCGACAGAAAAAAATCGTGTACTCCAAAAACGTCGTGACATACAAGCAAAGCTAGAGCGCGGTGAATTGGAAGAGAAGATGATTGAGATTTTGGTAGAGGAACAGGTGCCTCCGATGTTTGATATGTTTGCGGGTGCGGGTGGCGATCAAATGGGGATGAATATGCAGGAAATGCTAGGTCAGTTCATGCCCAAGAAGAAGAAAAAGCGTCGTCTTTCTGTAAAAGAAGCGAGAGAGGTACTCACTCAAGAGGAAGGCCAGAAGTTGATTGATATGGATCAAGTGGTTCAAGACGCGTTGGATCGCGTTGAGCAATCAGGCATTATCTTTCTTGATGAGATTGATAAAGTCGCAGGTAAAGATCAACGTGGCCCAGATGTTTCCCGTGAGGGGGTTCAACGTGATATTCTCCCGATCGTGGAAGGATCGACCGTACAAACCAAATATGGCCCAGTTAAAACGGATTATATTTTATTTATAGCGGCAGGTGCTTTCCACGTATCCAAGCCATCCGATCTCATTCCTGAGCTACAAGGTCGCTTTCCTATTCGTGTAGAGCTAAAAGATCTAACTGCTGATGACTTTGTTTGTATCCTGACAGAGCCTAAAAATGCCTTAATCAAACAGTACACGGCTTTGCTAGAAACAGAAAACATCCGCGTTAGCTTTACCGATGAAGCCATTCATGAGATTGCAAAGCTAGCTCAGCACGTTAACTCTACCACAGAAAACATCGGTGCTAGGCGCTTACACACTATCTTAGAACGCTTACTAGAAGAACTTTCCTTTGAAGCACCCGATATCTATCTCGAAGAAATCTCCATCACACCCAAATACGTACAAGATCGCTTAGGATCGATTGCGGAAGATCGAGATTTGTCACAGTATATCCTTTAATGAACCCTAAATCTCATTTTTCCAGATCATACCTTGCAAGAACCCCCACTTCGTGGTATAGTCATCATTGGTGTAAAAACACACACGTTGAAGTAGGAGTTAGTGGTGCCCTAAGCGGTTTCTAGCTCTTTTGATCTTCGGCGGAGGTATAAAAACCAAGGAGGAAACAAACATGGCAGTAGTATCTATGAAGCAACTACTCGAAGCAGGTGTACACTTCGGTCACCAAACACGTCGTTGGAACCCGAAGATGTCAAAATTTATCTTTACAGAACGTAACGGGATCTACATCATCGATCTTCAAAAAACCGTTAAAATGATGGAACAAGCATATGCTGGTGTTCGTGATATCGCAGCAAATGGTGGTACTGTACTTTTCGTAGGTACAAAAAAACAAGCACAAGAAGCAGTAAAAGAAGAAGCGATTCGTGCAGGTCAATACTTTGTAAATCATCGTTGGTTGGGTGGAACTCTTACCAACTTCGGAACAATCCGTAAACGTATCGACCGTCTTCATGAGTTAGAGCGTATGGAAGAAGACGGTACTTTTGAAGTACTTCCTAAAAAAGAAGTTGTATTACTGAAAAAAGAACATGAGAAATTAGAAAAATTCCTCGGCGGAATCAAACATATGAAGAAATTGCCAGATGCAATCTTCATCGTTGATCCACGTAAAGAGCGTATCGCAGTTGCGGAAGCTCGTAAATTGAATATCCCAATCGTTTCGATCGTAGATACTAACTGTGATCCAGATGAAGTGGATTTCATTATCCCAGGTAACGATGATGCGATTCGTGCTGTTCGTTTATTTACTGGTAAAATTGCAGATGCGATCATCGAAGCGCGTCAAGGTGAAGATCAAGAAACAGAAGTAGCTGCAGTAGCAGCTGAGTAATCTAGAATCAAAAAATGGGGTGGCTTGGCTAGTCCTTGCCTCCTCTTTTTCATAAAAGAAAAATTTTCTATACATAAGGAGGACGATTCATCATGGCAATTACAGCAGCTATGGTAAAAGAACTGCGTGAAAAAACAGGCGCAGGGATGATGGATTGTAAAAAAGCATTGAACGAAACCGAAGGTAACATGGAAAAAGCAATGGAATATCTTCGTGAAAAAGGAATTGCTAACGCCGATAAAAAAGCGGGTCGTATCGCAGCTGAAGGTGTAGTAGAATCCTACATCCATGGTGGCGGTCGTATCGGTGTGCTTGTAGAAATTAACTGTGAAACCGATTTCGTTGCAAAAACGGACGAGTTTAAAGGGTTTGTAAAAGACGTAGCTATGCAAATCGCTGCGATGAACCCACAGTACATTCGTCGGGACGAAGTTCCTGGTGACGAAGTTGAAAAAGAACGTCAAATCCTTCGCCAACAAGCGCTTCAAGAAGGCAAGCCAGAAGCAATTGTTGACAAAATGGTAGAAGGTCGTCTAACCAAACACTTTAAAGATATCTGCTTGATGGACCAAGTGTTTGTAAAAGATGGCGAGAAAACGATTGAGCAAATGGTAAAAGAGCAAATTGCACGTATTGGTGAAAACATCTCGATTCGCCGTTTTGTTCGCTATGAACTAGGCGAAGGTCTTGAAAAGCGTGAAGATAACTTTGTAGAAGAAGTTATGTCCCAAGTCAATAAAGGCTAATGACAGATGTATAGGGAACACTTACCTAATGTGTTCCCTTTTTTGCAAGCACAAGGAGAAGGAGGAATCATCCTATGAGTACTCCCAAATACAAACGGGTCATTTTAAAGTTAAGTGGAGAAGCACTTGCTGGTGAACAAGGGTATGGTTTAGATGCCCAAGTGCTTTCGTCTATCGCATCTCAAATCAAAGAAGTGGTAGAATTAGGAGTTGAAGTAGCGGTTGTAGTTGGGGGTGGAAACATCTGGAGAGGAATCTCTGGTGCAGAGTCAGGTATGGATCGTGCAACGGCTGACTATATGGGGATGCTGGCAACTGTGATGAATTCATTAGCACTGCAAGATGCACTCGAAGCTCATGGGATTCCAACTAGGGTCCAATCAGCAATTGAAATGCGTCAAGTAGCTGAGCCATATATTCGTCGTCGGGCGATTCGCCATCTAGAAAAAGGACGCGTGGTGATCTTTGGAGCAGGATTGGGTAATCCGTTCTTCTCTACGGATACGAATGCGGCGCTTCGTGCAGCAGAAATCGAAGCGGAAATGATCCTGATGGCGAAAAATAATGTGGATGGTGTATATAATGCAGATCCTCGCTATCATCCAGATGCGGTTAAGTATGAGACGCTTACATACCTAGATATTGTGAACCAAGGCCTCGCTGTGATGGATTCCACTGCATCTACCTTGTGTATGGAAAATGAAATTCCATTAACCGTGTTTAACCTCTCTGAAGAAGGAAATATTCGTCGTGTCATTCTGGGTGAATTGATTGGTACGGTTGTAAAGGGGAGCAATGAGTAAATGGTGAATCAAGTACAAAAGCAAGCTGAAGAAAAAATGGATAAGACTATCCAAGTGCTCAAGAAGGATCTTATGACACTTCGGGTGGGGCGTGCAAATCCAGCAATCTTAGATAAAGTAATCGTAGAATACTACGGTAGCGAGACGCCTTTAAATCAGTTAGCGAACATCACAGTTCCAGATCCACGTTCTTTGGTTATTCAACCATGGGACAAAAGCGCATTAGCTGAGGTTGAGCGTGCTATCTTGAAGTCAGAGCTTGGACTTACTCCAAACAATGACGGCAATATTATTCGCATCAACATTCCAGCATTGACTCAAGAGCGTCGTGCTGAATTGGTAAAATTAGCTCGTAAGATGGGCGAAGAAACCAAAGTTGCGATTCGTAATGTGCGACGTGATGCAAATGATGAAGTGAAGAAGCTAGAAAAGCATGGCGAAGTGCCAGAAGATGCGGCTCGTCGTAGCTCAGAGGATATTCAAAAATTGACAGATCGTTTTATCAAAGAGACAGATGCTGTCGTAGCTTCGAAAGAGAAAGAAATTACCGAAATCTAATTGATCTGGGTGTTACCCCTTCAGTCCCCTGAGGGGGTTTTTATGCTATGATGATGAGAAAAAGAGCTTGCCGGCGGAGGAGAACATATGCTAGAAACGATTAAGCGCTGGATGGGATCTGCTGAGAGTAAAGGGGAACTAACCCTAGAGGAATTAACAAGAGAAGTTCGAAACAACCCGATTCCTCGTCACATTGGTTTCATAATGGATGGTAATGGTCGCTGGGCCAAAAAACGAGGACTACCTCGAACAGCTGGTCATTTGGCTGGAATGAAAAGAGTGCGTGAAATCATTCGTTCTGCTGATGAGATTGGAGTCGAGGCGATTACACTCTACTCTTTTTCTACTGAGAATTGGAAACGTCCGAAAGAAGAGGTTGAGTATTTAATGAAGTTGCCGATCGAATTTTTGAAGTCTGATCTTCAGGAGTTAATTGATCGCAATGTTCGTGTTCAAATGCTGGGAGCGAAAGAAGAGACGCCTACGTCTACCTACCGGGCGCTTGTTGAGTTTGAAGAGAAAACGAAAGACAATACTGGTCTCATATTAAATTTTGCTATTAATTATGGTTCTCGTGACGAGATTCTTCAAGCGATTCGAGAGATTATAGATGAAGTGCAAAACGGCAATATTGATAAAGAGCAAATAGATGAACAAGTAGTGAATCAGCATCTGCTTACCCGTGGCTTGCCAGATCCAGATCTCATTATACGTACAAGCGGAGAGATGAGGATCAGTAACTTCTTATTATGGCAAATTGCTTATAGTGAACTTTGGTTTACGGAAGCGCTGTGGCCTGATTTTGGCAGAGAAGCGTTCTATCAAGCAATCTATGACTTCCAGAACCGCAGTCGGCGATACGGGGCAGTTTGATCAAACAAGGAGAACGTAAATGAAACAACGTGTAATAACAGGAGTCTTAGGAGCGGTCGCGTACCTGGCCCTATTATTTTTAGGAGCACCATGGTACTCGGGGCTACTAGCAGTACTCGCTACAGTTAGCTTTCTCGAATTTGGACAGATGAAGCTAGGTCGTTGGAAGGCCCCTCATGTACTATTAGGACTTTTATTAGTTTGGTCTATCTTGTGGAATAGTGTGTCTGTTTTTCTAAAAATTTCTGTCCCTTCCATTTTAACGTTTCCTAATCTATGGTTGCTGGGGATTGTCCTCTTTTTTGTTTTAATCGTGTTAAGTAAAAATAAGGTTACGATCGATCATATTGCGTATCTATCGTTAGGCGCGCTTTATATTGGATATGGATTTGCTATCATGATTGAAACAATCTGGCAAGAAAAGGGACTTGCTTTAACATTGATGGTTTTATTTACTACATGGGCAAGTGATTCAGGTGCCTATTTTGTGGGAAAACGATTTGGTAAACGTAAATTATGGCCTGCCATCAGCCCTAACAAAACGATTGAAGGCTCACTCGGTGGTGTATTGGTTGGTACTTTGTTAACCCTAGTGATCGGCTTATGCTGTAATCTTGGCCAAGTTCCCACTCTCATTGGATTAGGTATTATTATTTCTTTCGTTGGCCAGTTTGGGGATTTGGTTGAATCAGCGATTAAGAGAACGATGGGTGTGAAAGACTCAGGAAGTATATTACCAGGGCATGGCGGAGTATTTGATCGATTTGATAGTCTGATTTTCACTTTCATTATCTTGCGATTGATCGAGGTCTTATAAAGAAAGAGGGGTCTCTGGTATGTCAGAAAAACTAGCGATACTTGGTTCTACCGGCTCTATCGGAACTAGTACACTAGAAGTAGTACGTGGACAACGTGAAGAGTTTGAGGTGATTTCTCTTTCAGCGGGATCAAATGTAGAGTTGATGATTAAGCAAATTCGTGAATTTCATCCGAAAGTCGTTTCGATGTCTTCGCGCGAAGCAGCGAAGCGTGTGCAAGCAGAAGTAGGATCTGATGTACAAGTACTTTGGGGAGAGGAAGGGCTACTTGAAGTGGCTACCCACCCAGAGGCTACGTACCTAGTATCTGCTTTGGTAGGCAGCCAAGGACTACGCCCTACTTTAGCCGCCATCCAAGCCGGGAAAAAGATCGGTCTTGCAAATAAAGAAACGCTCGTAACGGCTGGACACATTGTAACAACAGAGGCCCAGAAAGCAAATGTTCCTCTATTGCCCATTGATAGCGAACATTCTGCTATTTTTCAGTGTTTAAATGGGGAGTGTATGTCTGATGTAGAACGTCTTATCATCACGGCTTCAGGAGGCTCCTTTCGCGATCGTTCCCGGACAGAACTAGGTAATGTCACAGTTGAAGATGCGTTAAAGCATCCGAACTGGGCGATGGGCGCTAAGATAACGATTGATTCTGCGACGATGATGAATAAAGGTCTTGAAGTAATCGAAGCACACTGGTTATTTGGGTTTGATTATGACAAAATTAATGTATTGTTGCATCCACAAAGTATCATTCATTCATTGGTTGAGTTTCAAGACGGAGCCGTCATGGCGCAACTAGGTACACCCGATATGAAAGTACCCATTCAGTATGCGTTGACGTTTCCAAATCGATTACCCGTTCAAACCACTAAATTGGACTTGGCCAAGATTGCAACATTGGATTTTCGAGAGATGGACTTCGATCGATATGTGGCTCTACGTCTTGCTTTTGAAGCCGGCCGAGCAGGGGGAACGATGCCTACTGTATTAAATGCAGCAAATGAGGTTGCCGTGGCTCGTTTTTTACGTAATGAAATTCCATTTCTGGCGATTGATCGAATGGTAGAGCTTACATTGGAATCTCATCAAAGTAGTGTAGATCCTACTTTAGAAGAAATTGAAGAAGCAGATAGTTGGGCTAGGAAATTTGTGGCGAGTCAAATAATCCCTGTTCTCGGTTAGAACATAAGGAGTGAAACGATGGGAAATTTTTTGTATTATGTTGCTGTGTTTATCCCTGTACTCAGCTTATTAGTGTTTATTCATGAATTAGGGCATTTTCTTCTCGCGAAACGCGCTGGAATCTTAGTTCGCGAATTTGCCATCGGTTTCGGCTCCAAAATTTTCTCTTGGCGCAGAGGAGAGACACTGTATTCGATTCGGCTCCTACCGCTGGGTGGATATGTCCGCATGGCTGGAGAAGATCCAGAAACAGTCGAAGTGAAAGCAGGATCACATGTATACGCCTCTGTAAATGATCTGGGCAAATTGGATCATCTATATCTCTATGAACCAAATCACTCCACAGGAAACCTAGTGGCAGGTCGAGTGGTAGAGATTGATTTAGAACGCAAACTATATGTTGTTCTAGAAAACGAAGAAGGGAACGAAACTCGTTATGAGCTTGATCCCAAAATGTTTCTTCATTTTGACGAGAAAAATGAGACCCAGATTGCACCTTGGGATCGCCAATTTGGTTCCAAGACAGCTGGACAAAAAGCATTGGCTATCTTAGCTGGACCTGTTTTTAATATCATTTTAACGGTCATCTTATTTGCGATCTATATTGGAATCACTGGAGTCGAACACAGACTGTATGTTGAGAAAACAGTAGCGGGTAGCCCAAGTGCTACTGCGGGAATCGAGTCCGGTGACATTATTACCAAGATTAATGGGAAAGATGTTCCTACTTTTGATATGTTCAAATATCAAATTTTAGAGTCACAAGGCAGTGAAGTAAAGCTAACTGTCGACCGGAATGGTCAACAGTTAGAAGTCCCACTCCAGCCAGAGAAAAAAGTAACTCAAAGCGGAGATGTGATTTATCAAGTTGGGATTGACTTTAATAGTGAGAAGGGAAAACGACCTGCTACGATTGGAGAAATAGTAGGTGGTGGTTTTACTCTTACATATGATTGGATCAAAGTGATTGGTGATGGTTTCTATAAACTGTTTACCTTCCAACTATCTTTGGAAAACTTAGGTGGACCGATCCAGATGGGAACGATTACAGGACAAGCTGCACAACAGGGCATTGATATTGTAATCAAGTGGATGGCGATTCTTAGCTTAAACCTTGGATTGTTTAATCTTCTACCTATACCAGCACTAGATGGTAGTCGACTTCTGTTTATTGGAATCGAGGCACTTCGAGGGCGTCCGGTGAGTCCGAATATCGAGAGTATGGTTCACTTTGTAGGATTTGCGCTATTAATGATGTTGATGCTTGTCGTGACTTATAACGATATAGTAAAATTAGTCTTTAAATAGACGAAAATCCTAGGGATGTGGGTCTAATGCTCACATCCCTCCTTGTATGATGGAACGAGAGAATAGTAGAAATAGAGGGGAATTTCATGAGACAACAACATGCCTTAATACCTACCCTTCGTACGGTAGGAGAAGCTGAGATGATCAGCCACCAGCTGTTATTGCGTGCTGGCTTTATTCGTCAATTAGCGGCCGGGATTTATAATTATCTCCCTCTTGGTAAACGTGTACTGAATAAAGTGGAACAAATTGTACGGGAAGAGATGGACGAGATTGGAGGACAGGAGCTGTTAATGCCTGCCCTTAACCCGGCTGAACTTTGGGAGGAATCGGGTCGCTATGAAACCTATGGTCCTGACCTCGTAAGATTACAAGACCGCCATGAACGTTCCTTCATCCTAGGTCCTACACATGAAGAAACAGTTACGGATATTGTACGTAATGAGATTAACTCCTACAAAAAGCTTCCTGCTACGCTTTATCAAATTCAAACCAAGTTTCGTGATGAGCGCAGACCTCGTTCTGGCCTCCTTCGTGGTCGCGAGTTTCTGATGAAAGATGCGTATTCTTTCCATGCAGATCGTGATTCGCTCGATGGGACTTATGAAGATATGTATCGTGCTTATACCAATATCTTTACTCGTCTAGGAATGGACTTTCGTGCTGTAGAGGCGGATTCTGGCGCTATTGGTGGTAAGGGAACACATGAATTTATGGCGTTATCTTCTGCTGGTGAAGATTATGTTGCGATCTGTGAGTCCTGCGTTTATTCGGCTAATATCGAGATGGCAGAAGTCGTGGGTACATTTGCTACTTCCTCTATTGAGGCAAGCGCAATGGAGAATGTAGCGACACCAGGAAAAGGTTCTATTCAAGAAGTGGCTGACTTCCTGCAAATCAACCCAAATCAACTTGTGAAAAGCTTACTCTTTATGGTGGATGAGAAGCCTGTGCTAGTATTGGTCCGTGGCGATCATGAAGTGAACGATGTGAAAATCAAAAACTTCCTGGATGCAACAGTAGTTGGATTGGCAGATGAAGCTACGATACGCCGAGTTACAGGGACAACTCCTGGCTATGTGGGTCCAGTTTCTCTTCAGGAAAAGGTAATGATTCTAGCAGATCAAGCGATTCAAGGGCTTTCAGAAATGGTAGTAGGAGCGAATGAAAAAGATGCGCACCTTCTCCATGTACAAGCTGGACGTGATTTTGATGTTGATCACTATGTAGACCTTCGCAATATCCAAGAAGGGGATGCCTGCCCACGCTGTGGAGGGGTTATTAAACTAGTAAAAGGAATTGAGATCGGACATATCTTTAAGCTAGGTACAAAATATAGTGATGCCATGAAAGCCAAATTCCTTGATCAAAATGGGAAAGAGCAATCGGTTATCATGGGTTGCTATGGGATTGGTATTTCTCGTGCTATGGCCTCAGTAGTCGAGCAGCATCATGATGAAAATGGAATTGTCTGGCCTGTGTCCATTGCTCCTTTCCATGTGCATTTAATTGCGGTTAATATGAAAGATGAGGCACAGCGCGAAGCAGCGGAGAAGCTATACCAAGAGCTACGCTCAATGAAAATCGAAGTATTATTCGATGATCGTTTCGAACGTGCTGGTGTGAAGTTTAAAGATGCCGATTTACTAGGAATTCCGGTTCGTGTAATTGTGGGGTCCAAAACAGAGAGCGGTGTGGTGGAGATGAAAGCTCGCCGTACCGGACATAGTGAAGAAGTATCGTTTTCCGAGATTAAGAATCTAGTTCCTGCGTGGTTAGAAAAAGCGGATCAAACGTAACAAGGTATAATCAAAATAAAAAAGCTAACGATCCAATCTGTTAGCTTTTTTATTTTGATGGTTTATATGGTTTTATTTAAATTTAAAATCTCATAAAATCGCTTCATAGTAGGTGGAGAAAATTTTGTTGAATACAACTTTCGTTACGGAACGGTTGAAGGTCATTCCGGCGATCTCGAAGTTCCGAGCAGTTTTTGCTTGGATCACGATGGTGACTCTCTGGGTGTTTCTCTTTATTGATTTGGTTTTTATCGATGTGATTTATACAAAAGAGAATCTTTGGAGATTTGAGCATTTGTCATTGTACATCGATGAGGCGAAGAAATCATATTCCGTGGGCACTTACAAACACTGTCATTTTTGCATTCGGCTTGATACAGGTTGTGCAATCTGTCGGAGTTCATATCAATGCTTATTTGGGAATTGATCAATATTCGGATCGTGAAAACTCAATTAAAAATTCGTATCAAATGAATATGGATGCTACAATGAAGTCATCTTCGTCTGCAAGAAGTTCATCTACAAGTTCACTTTCACCAGCGATTTTAACTTTGCTAGCGGTCTGTTTATTAGCGCCCATCGCAGAAGAAATTTTGTTTCGTGGGTACTTACAAACGTTATTTGCTCACTCTATAGGCAGGGTATTGTCGGTCATTTTAACAGCGTTACTTTTCTCTCTATATCATGTGGATGTAGCTTCATTTTTCCCCCTCTTTTTCACGGGGATCATTTTTGGGATATTTCGTGAAGCATTTAAATCTGTTTGGGCTGCTAGCGCTTTACATATGTTTATGAATACGTTATTTAGTCTGTTTTTTTAGCTTGTGTCGAATGTACTTGTAGGATAGAATAGATGAAATTTATCTATTTTAGAATGAAAGGGGTTCTATGTGTGGAATTAATCATTCGCAAGGCACAAGTTTCAGATGCTGAGAAATTATTAGATTATGGAAGAAATATAGCCGAAGAGTCTTCTTTCCTCATCATAACCCCCGAAGAGATGAAGGCGGAAGATGTAGCTTCAGAGGAGAATTGGATTAAAAGTTTTGAATCAAGTGGGAACCTATTACTTGTGGCCGAGGTAGAGGGAGAGATTGTCGGTTCACTAAATTGCAATCGTCCGAGGCGTTCTCGTGTCCGCCATATTGGAATGATAGGGGTTGCCGTTCGAAAACCGTACTGGAACCAGAGGGTGGGTACTAAATTAATAGAAGCATTGTTTGAGTGGGCAAAAGAGAATGATGTGGAAGAAATTCAACTAACTGTACTAAAGCATAATGATCGTGCGAAGCATGTGTATCAAAAGTTGGGATTTCAAGTTATAGGAGAAAGACCACGGGCTATGAAATATGAGGATGGAACGTACGCGAATGAGGTGTTGATGAGCTACTATCTCGTCAGATAATTGTGATTGCGTGCCTTTTTATGGTTGTGATATAATCATCTTGGCTATACTTAGAATGATACGGCTGATGAGGAAAGAGTGGGTGCTTACCCACTCTTTCACGTTTGCTAGTGGGTAAAAAGTAAGCTGTGAGTAGCGTAAGGAGGGTTGGCTTTGAGCCGCCATGTCGTAGAGACAGTTGAGAAGTTAGTGACACCAGCACTTGAAGCGCTTCAATTAGAAGTAGTTGAAGTAGAGTACAAGAAGGAAGGATCTAACTATTTTCTTCGAGTTTTTATAGATAAAAACGATGAAGCCAGAGTCGATCTGGATGATTGTGCCAAGGCAAGTGGGTGTGTGAGCGCTCTTCTTGATGAACACGATCCCGTACCAGGGGCATATATATTGGAAGTGTCTTCTCCAGGAGCGGAACGTCCTTTGAAAAAAGAAAATGACTATCAAAAATCGATTGGAAAGAATGTTTATGTTAGTACATACGAACCGATTGATGGAACAAAGGCGTTTGAAGGTGTTTTAAAAGAAGCGTCCGTTGACTATTTAACTGTAGACGTTCAAGGAAAAGAAATTGAGATACCGCGCAGTAAAGTGGCAAAAGCAAGACTTGCCATTGTGTTTTAGCGCGAAGGGAGGAACCAAGGCGATGAATGCTGAGTTCATCGAGGCTCTCGGTCAATTAGAGAAAGAAAAAGGAATTAGTAAAGATATTTTGATCGAAGCGATAGAAGCAGCACTGATTTCTGGATATAAGCGTAACTTTCACTCTGCTCAAAATGTACGAGTAGATATAGACCGAATGTCAGGAAGGGTTCGTGTATTTGCAAGAAAAAATGTAGTAGAAGATGTTCTCGATCCAAGGCTTGAGATTTCTCTTGATGCCTCAAAAGAGATCAATTCTTCTTTCGAATTAGACGATATCGTTGAAATTGAGGTAACACCTGCTGATTTTGGTCGGATTGCGGCTCAAACAGCAAAGCAAGTTGTTACACAACGGATCCGGGAAGCGGAACGCAGTATCATTTATCAAAACTTTATTGAGCGCGAAGATGATATTGTAACAGGTATTGTTCAACGTACCGATAATCGTTACTACTATATCGATCTAGGTAGAGTGGAAGCGATTCTTCCACACAATGAGACAATGCCAGGCGAACGTTTTAAACATGGAGATCGTGTGAAAACCTATGTAACCAAAGTGGAGAAATCTACGAAGGGTCCGCAAATTTTTGTATCACGTACACATCCAGGATTGTTGAAGCGTTTGTTTGAATTAGAGGTGCCAGAGATTTTTGAAGGGATTGTAGAAATTCGTTCCGTTGCTAGAGAAGCGGGTCTCCGTTCAAAAATTGCTGTTTATTCGAGGGATACCAACGTGGATCCAGTCGGTGCTTGTGTAGGTCATAAAGGGGTTCGTGTACAGACGGTGGTAAATGAATTACGAGGCGAGAAGATCGATATCGTTCGTTGGTCAGAAGAGATGGATGAATGGATTGCCAATGCTCTTAGCCCATCCAAGGTAACTTCTGTCACGATCTATGAAGAAGAAAAGATGGCGCGTGTGATCGTTCCGGACCATCAATTGTCACTAGCTATCGGGAAAGAAGGTCAAAATGCCCGTTTAGCAGCGAAGTTGACCAACTGGAAAATTGATATTAAGAGTGAATCAGAAGCAGTAGATTCAATCTCAAAAACAGACTCAAATTCAGAAGTCGATTTCGATTCAGATCTATCGACTGAAGAATCATAAGAGCCACTCCATAGATCTTTTAAATAAGGGAGGTGGTAGGGTTTGAAACAAAAGAAAATTCCTTTACGTAAATGTATCGCTTCGCAGGAGATGTTTCCCAAAAAGAGTCTTATTCGCATCGTTCGTACACCAGATAACGAAGTGCTGATCGACCCTACAAGTAAAAAGTCGGGACGAGGAGCATACCTTTGTGCTAAAGAAGATTATATTGATTTAGCACAAAAACGCAAAGCGATCGAGAGAGCTTTAAAGGTTCAAATCGATCCAGCTTTGTATGATCAGTTACGAGAGTACGCGAAGACGGTGATCCACGATGAATAAATTTACCCAGCGCCTCGGACTAGCGATGAGGGCTGGAAAAGTAGTGTCAGGGGAAGATCTCGTTCTGCGAGAAGTGCGATCGAAAAAGGCGCGCCTTGTGATTCTATCGCAAGATGCGGCCCAAAACTCAGAGAAGAAGATAACGGATAAGTGTAGTACTTATCAAGTTCCGCTACTCCGATTTGGTACAAGACAGGAGTTGGGGCTTGCTATTGGCAAACCAGAACGTGTCGTCATAGCAATTACAGATCCAGGGTTTGCCCGAATGCTTCAAGAATCAATTGAAAAGGGATGACTGGGATGGCTAAGATGCGTGTGTATGAATACGCCAAAGCGCAAAATATGAGTAGTAAAGAGGTTCTCACGATTCTAGAGAGAATGAACACGAAAGTTAATAATCACATGAGCGTGATGGACGAAGGAATGATACAAAAAGTGGAGCAATTTAACAAAAAAGTAAAAGAGGAAGCAAACGCAAAACCAAGCGAGAGCAAGCCTCAGGGAGAGGCAACAACCCCCAAAAAACCTGAAGTAAATAATAGTGAAAGTAGCCAGCGCCCAGCGGGAGATCGCGGTCCACGTCCAAGCGGAGACCGTGGTCCACGTCCAAGCGGAGATCGCGGTCCACGTCCAAGCGGAGATCGCGGTCCACGTCCAAGCGGAGATCGCGGTCCACGTCCAAGCGGAGATCGCGGTCCACGTCCAGGAGGAGATCGTGGTCCACGCCCAGCGGGAGATCGTGGTCCACGCCCAGCGGGAGATCGCGGTCCACGTCCAGGAGGAGACCGTGGTCCACGCCCAGCGGGAGATCGCGGTCCACGTCCAGCGGGAGATCGCGGTCCACGTCCAGGAGGAGATCGTGGTCCACGTTCCGGCGGAGGTGGGAACAGTCAACGTCCAGCTACCTTTGTAGCTCCTGATGTTCGCCCGACTACCGGTGCAGGTGGTCCATTTGCTTCGAAGAAGGAGCAAGCTAAAAAGCATAGCCGTTCTTATGATTCTTCGGATGAAAGAAACTCTAAACCTCGTTCTGGTCCACGTAAAGGATTTGGTAAGAAGGGTAGAAGACAGGCTCCTAAGGAGAAAATCGCCCCAGTTCTACCAAAGGAAATCGTGGTTTCTGGACCTCTTGCAGTAGGAGAGTTTGCTAGATTACTTCGTAAAGAAGCTTCTGAGGTAATCCGTAGCTTAATTAAAGCAGGAATCATGGCTACGATTAACCAAGAAATCGATGTAGAGACCATGGCAGTAATTGGCGAAGAGTTTAAAATCCCAGTTACCTACAAGGAAGAGATTGATGAGTCCTTATTCGAAGATGTAGCAGAATCTGATGAAGATGCAAACCTCGAAGAGCGCCCACCAGTCGTTACCATCATGGGACACGTAGACCATGGTAAAACAACTTTACTGGATAAGATTCGTTCTTCCAATGTAACTTCCGGAGAAGCGGGTGGAATTACTCAACATATTGGTGCTTATCAAGTAGATGTAAATGGTAAAAAGATTACGTTCCTTGATACTCCAGGCCATGCTGCATTTACAAGTATGCGTGCTCGTGGAGCGCAGGTTACCGATATTACGATCTTAGTTGTTGCGGCTGATGATGGTGTGATGCCACAAACGATTGAGGCGATCAACCATGCGAAAGCTGCCGGTGTACCGATCATTGTTGCTGTAAACAAAATGGATAAGCTAGATGCAAATCCAGATCGTATTAAGCAACAATTGACAGAGTATGAATTGGTTCCAGAAGAATGGGGCGGAGATACCATTTTCGTACCAGTTGCTGCTATCAAAGGCGAGGGTATTGAAGATTTGCTTGAAATGGTTCTCTTAGTATCAGAGGTTCAAGAATATAAAGCAAATCCGAATAAACGCGCCCGTGGTGTAGTAATCGAAGCTGAGTTAGATAAAGGACGCGGTGCTGTTGCGACCATTCTCGTACAAAATGGTACATTGCATGTAGGTGACGCAGTCGTTGTAGGTAACTACTTTGGTAAGATCCGAGCAATGGTAAATGATCGTGGTCGCCGAGTGAAAACGGCTCTACCTTCTACACCAGTTGAGATCTTGGGATTGCCTCAAGCTCCAAGTGCTGGAGATCCATTTATCGTGTTTGAAGATGAGCGAAAAGCTCGTGCCATTGCAGATCGTCGTGAGATGAAACAACGTGAAGAAGATCGCGGGTCTAGAAGTCGCGTAACCTTGGATGATCTATTTAAGCAAATCCAAGAAGGCGAAGTGAAAGAGATCAATATCATTGTCAAAGCAGACGTACAAGGTTCTGCTGAGGCATTACGGGGATCTTTAGAAAAGATTGAAGTGGAAGGCGTTCGGGTAAAGATTATTCATGTCGGTGTCGGAGCGATTACAGAATCAGATATTACACTGGCATCTGCTTCTAACGCCATCGTAATTGGATTTAATGTACGTCCTGATAACAATGCACGTACTGCTGCAGAGAAGGAAAGTGTAGATGTTCGTCTGCACACCATTATCTATAAAGCTTTAGAAGAAATTGAATCTGCTATGAAGGGTATGCTAGACCCTGAGTATGAAGAGAAAGTTCTTGGCTTGGTAGAAGTTCGTCAAACCTTCAAAGTATCCAAAGTGGGTACGATTGCAGGTTGTTATGTCTTAGAAGGTAAAGTGGTTCGTGACGGCAAAGTGCGCGTAATTCGTGAAGGCATTATTGTTCATGATGGTACAGTGGATGCACTGAAACGCTTTAAAGATGACGTAAAAGAAGTTGCTACAGGGTATGAATGTGGAATCACTTTGGAAAAATATAATGATATCCAAGAAGGCGACCAACTTGAAATTTACGTGATCCAAGAAGTAGAGCGGAAGTAGTCTCGCATCTCTTCGATGCCGATATCACATTTTTCTAGACGGAGGAGGTGCTGATCTTGGCACGCATCCGAGTGAGCCGAGTCGGCGAACAGATTAAGAAAGAATTAAGCTTAATCGTGCAACAAGAATTAAAAGACCCACGTATTGGATTTGTTACCATTACGGATGTTGAGATGAGTGGGGACTTATCCATCGCTAAAATTTACATTAGTGTGTTTGGTAGTGCAGAACAAAAGCAAGATTCCTTACATGGCTTAGAAAAAGCAAAAGGATTCTTGCGTTCTGAAGTGGGCCGTCGTGTCCACATGCGTCATACTCCAGAGTTAGTCTTCGTGATGGACGAATCTCTGGAGCATCATGCTCATATTTCCAAATTGCTAAATGATGTAAAGACACCGGAGCAAGATACATGATGCATTCGTTTGCAGATGTGACTCGCTTCATCCAATCAGCAGACCATGTATTAATTACAGGGCACCTTCATCCAGATGGTGATGCCATTGGTTCCACTTTAGCCGCGGCTTGGATTTGTAAATCGTTAGGGAAGACGGTTACATTGGTCAATGATTCTGATGTGCCCGATCGATATCTATTTCTCCCTGATGCAGATCAGATTCAGCCAGCAGAAGAGGTTGGAAGGCAATTTCAATATGTACTTGCCCTTGATTGTGCGGATGAAGCCCGTATTGGAAAGGTACGTCATCTGTTTGCAGAAGGCGTACAAATTTGCAATATCGATCATCATGCGACCAATGATTTATATGGTGCAGTAAATAGGGTGGTGCCAGATGCATCTTCTACGGTGGAGATTCTGATGGACTGGGTGGAAGAGTTAGAGTTTCCACTCGATCAAACGATCGCAACATGTCTCTATGCTGGGTTGCTGACGGATACGGGTGGTTTTCGGTATTCGAATACTTCTCCCAAGGTTCTCATGCAAGCCGCTAAGTTAGTGGGCACGGGAATCGCAGGTCATCACCTAGCCGATCGTCTGTTAGAAACGGTTTCGTTTAAGGAACTACAATTACTCCAAGTCGCTTTATCGACCTTGACGCTTTCGTCCAATCGAAAAGTGGCTTGGATGGTATTAACACAGGATGATTTTAAAGGACTAGATGCTACTTCAGATGATATCGGGGAGATTGTAAATTACGCCCGTAACATTGAAGGGGTAGACGTTGGAATCCTGTTTCGTGAGGAAAGCGATCATCATATCAAGGTGAGTCTTCGTTCTCGCGGGCTTGTGGATGTAGGAGAAGTGGCAAAATCATTTGGTGGCGGCGGTCATGCTAGAGCAGCTGGATGCTCCATGGATGAGAAGTCGATGGAAGTAGTAAAACGACAAGTTTTAGAGGCAATTTATGAGCGTTTAGGGGGCTTGCCAGTATGACTTGGCACGGTGTTCTTCCCATCTATAAACCCCGTGGGATGACTTCTCACGATGTGGTGGGACGCATCCGTCGAATAGCTGGTCAGAAACGAGTAGGACACACGGGCACGCTCGATCCAGAAGTGGAGGGCGTGCTTCCTATTTGTTTAGGCCAAGGTACACGGGTGGTTGAATATATTCAGGATTTGCCAAAACGTTATCGTGGTAGACTAAAACTAGGAATAGCGACTGATACAGAAGATCAGACAGGTGCTGTTATCGAAGATAAACTTTTCAATCGCTCTCTTACGAAAGAAGAAATTGATCAAATGTTTTCTTCTTTTTTAGGAGAAATTGAACAGATTCCCCCAATGTACTCAGCTGTAAGGGTTCAAGGGAAGCGTCTGTATGATTTAGCGCGTGAGGGGAAGGTTGTAGAACGTAAACCACGCAAAGCAACCATTTATGAGTTAACATGTATCGATTTTCAAAATGGAGAGTATCCTGAAATCGAGTTTGATGTATTATGTTCGAAAGGAACGTATGTACGAACTTTATGTGTGGATATCGGAAAATCTTGGGGTACACCCGCTCATATGACTTCTTTAATACGTGTAGAGAGCGGTTCGTTTCAATCGGAGTCTTGCTTCACGTTAGAAGAAGTAGCGGATCTACAAGCAAACGGCCGTCTAGATGATGCACTAGTTCCTATTGGAGAGGCGATCTCCCACTTTCCTAGCTTAATTGTGTCGGAGCAAGAAGGGCATAATGTGTTAGATGGCAAACCCATTCAGGTGAATCAGCTAGTGACACGTGATGCAGAGCTCATAAGAGTGTATACAGAGGCAGGGCGATTTTGTGCCATTTATCGGTTGGTGGAAGATGGCGTAGCAAAACCGGAAAAAGTATTTCGGGATGTGGAATAGTATGCAAAGGAATCATATTACGTACCCTATACGACAAGTGAATAACGGGCGAGTGGTAATGGCATTAGGTTACTTTGATGGGATTCATCTGGGGCATCAGGCTGTGTTAGCGGAAGCGAGCCGATTAGCAGAAGAGTTACAAGCAAAGCCAGCCGTGATGACATTTTCCCCTCATCCTCGTGAAGTGCTAGGGAAAGAAGCTAATTTGCGCTTTATGACCCCTCTTCCTGAGAAATTGCAACTCTTTGAGAAACACGGACTTCAGCAAGCTTATATTATGAAATTTGATGAGGAGTTCGCAAAGCTTTCTGCCGATCAATTTGTGGAAGAAATTTTGCTTCCACTGGGAGTGGTCGGAGTGGTAACGGGCTTTAACTACCGCTTTGGTCGTTTTGCAGCAGGAACGCCTCAAGATTTAGAACGACTTGGGCAAGGACGATTTGTGACAAGGCAGGTGGGACCTGTGCTAATCGATCAGGTTCCAGTCAGCAGTACGCGAATCAGGGAAGCTTTAACCGCTGGACAGATCGAGCTAGCCAATCAAATGCTAGGTCGTCCATATCGAACGAGAGGTACGGTCATACACGGAGATAAACGAGGGAGATTAATGGGCTTCCCGACAGCCAATTTACAAGAATTATATTCTTATTTTTCTCCGAATCGCGGTGTGTATGTCGTTCGTGTTTTGCATGAGCAACGTCAAAGTTACGGGATTATGAATATCGGGATTCGTCCAACTTTTACGGATCCAGTACCGAGAGAGAGATATGAAGTCCATCTTCTTGATTTTCAAGGAGACCTATATGACCAAGTGTTAGATATTGAATTCCTTCACTATATCCGTCCTGAGCAGAAGTTCCCATCTGTTGATGCATTAGTGGATCAGATTCGAATAGATAAACAACAGGCTATAGGGTGGCTCTCTACACATACTTCGACTTCCCTTGTATAACAAAGGTTCTCTATGATATAATGCTTCAGGTATACTGATGCAACCTTAGCTCGGATCGCTCGATTGCCTCGACGACAATCTGGGTTACAGGGGTTTTCGGTAATAAAACAGGAGGTGACATGCTAATGAGCTTGTCTTTGGATAAAAAACGTGAAATCATCAGTGAGTATAAAACTCACGAAAGCGATACTGGGTCTCCAGAAGTGCAAATCGCTATGTTGACCTATCGCATCAATGAGTTGAACGGTCACTTGAAAGACCATAAGAAAGACCACCACAGCCGTCGTGGACTTTTAAAAATGGTAGGTCATCGTCGTAACTTGCTTACTTACCTTAAAAACAAGGACATCACTCGTTACCGCGAGTTGATTGGCAGACTTGGTTTACGTCGATAGTTTCGATTAGCGGGGTTTTGCACCCCGCTTTTTGTTATTTATATTAAATGACGTACGAGAAGGAAATACTGTTTAAATGAAGAATATTGGAATGTTGTCTCGTTGACGAGAGGAGGATTTAACAGGCATATGCAACATCAACAACCTGTTGTTTTTGAAACGGAGCTTGCCGGTAGGAAGCTTTCCTTTGAAATTGGCAAATATGCAACCTTAGCGAATGCATCCGTGCTTGTTCGTTACGGAGAATCAGTTGTCATGACTGCAGTTGTGGCATCCAAGGAGCCGAAGGACTTAGATTTCTTTCCTTTAACCGTGAATTATGAAGAACGCTTATATGCGGTAGGGAAAATCCCAGGTGGCTTTATTAAGCGAGAAGGGCGACCAAGTGAGAAAGCTGTATTGGCTAGTCGTCTGATTGACCGCCCTGTCCGTCCGTTATTTCCAGACGGTTATCGCCACGATGTGCAAATCGTAAATACAGTAATGTCAGTCGATCAAGATTGTTCCACTGAGGTTGCCGCCATGATTGGTACATCTTTAGCATTGTCGATTTCAAATATTCCGTTTGAAGGTCCGATTGCGGGTGTGATTGTAGGACGTGTAGAAGGTAAACTTGTACTAAATCCTACGGTTGAACAGATGGACAACTCAGACTTACACCTCGTAGTTGCAGGTACCAAAGATGGAATTAATATGGTCGAAGCAGGATCTAAACAGATCCCAGAAGAGACGATCTTAGAAGCCATCCTGTTTGGTCATGAAGAAATCAGTCGCTTAGTAGCGTTCCAAGAAGAGGTCGTGGCTCAAGTAGGTCAGAGTAAGATGGAGACCACTTTATATGAGGTGGACTCTGAATTACAAGCTCGGATTAGCGAAATGGCCCTCTCTAAGACCACTCTTGCTGTTCAAGTGATCGAGAAGCAAGCTCGCCAAGAAGCGATCGATGCAGTGAAAAGCGAAGTCGTTCAAGCTTTCCAAGCAGAGCTTTCGGAAGAAGAATTTGCGGCTTTAAGTAAGGACATCCACATTGTTCTGGATTCACTTGTGAAAAAAGAAGTACGTCGTTTGATTTTGGAAGAAGGGAAACGCCCTGATGGACGTACAACTGAGCAAATTCGCCCATTAGCGAGCGAGACTGGAATTCTTCCTCGTACGCATGGATCTGGTCTGTTCCGTCGTGGCCAGACGCAAGTACTGAGCATCTGTACATTAGGTGCACTTGGGGATGTCCAGATCTTAGATGGACTTGACTTAGAAGAGTCTAAACGCTTCATGCATCATTACAATTTCCCACCGTATAGTGTAGGGGATGCACGCCCTCTCCGCGCTCCGGGACGTCGTGAAATTGGTCATGGTGCATTAGGTGCACGCGCATTGGAGCCTGTTATTCCAACAGAAGAGGATTTCCCTTACACCATTCGCTGTGTGTCGGAAGTATTAGAGTCTAACGGTTCTAGTTCACAGGCAAGTATTTGTGCTTCTACCCTAGCGCTAATGCATGCAGGTGTACCGATTAAAGCTCCTGTTGCTGGAATTGCGATGGGTTTGATTAAAGAGGAAGACAAAGTAGCTGTTCTAACCGATATTCAAGGTATGGAAGACCATCTGGGTGATATGGACTTTAAAGTGGCTGGTACTCGCAATGGTGTGACTGCCCTACAAATGGATATCAAAATCTCAGGGATTAATCGGGAGATTTTAGAACGCGCGCTTGAGCAAGCGAAGGCAGCACGTCTCCTTCTGTTAGATAATATGGAGGCAACTATCTCAGAGCCAAGTGAAGAGTTATCACAGTATGCTCCTAAAATCATGACGATGCGCATTCATCCAGATAAGATTCGCGATGTGATCGGACCTAGTGGAAGAGTAATCAATAAGATTATTGAAGAAACAGGCGTTAAGATCGATATCGAGCAAGATGGACGTATCTATATTGCTTCCCCAGATGCAAAAGCAAATGACCGTGCGAAGCAAATCATTGAAGATCTAGTACGCACAGTAGAAGTAGGACAAGTTTACCTAGGTACTGTCAAACGTGTTGAGAAATACGGAGCATTTGTGGAACTATTCCAAGGGAAAGAGGGATTAGTACACATTAGCCAACTTGATGTGAATCGTGTTGCAAAAGTTCAAGATGTCGTGAATGTAGGCGATAAAATTGAAGTGAAAGTGACAGAGATCGACGATCAAGGACGTGTGAACCTCTCACGAAAAGTACTATTAAAAGCAGAAGAAGAAAATAAAAAAGCGGACACTCCTTCATAGGATGTAAAAGAGCCAGAGCGATCTGTCTCTTTTTTATATGGAAAACGTGCTGAAATGGACAACTCCTGCATACCGTGTAAGCATGGGAGGTGTCCTAAGATGAGTGATTCCAAACGAATAATAGCCATCTTTATTTCTTTTATAATCGCGATATCCATCGTTCAAACCGAATCGATCCAACAGTTTGTTATGCAAGTGAAAAGTGGCCCTGTTCTCTCTATGGCCCAATATACAGATGAGGAAAAACGTTACCTACAAAAGATTAAGGAAGATGCAGCGAAACACTACAGACCACCCGTTGATGCCAAAATGGATTCAGTGTGGAAAGCCATTCCAGAATTGGATGGACAGGAGGTAGATGTGGAGGGCTCTCTGAAAGCTTCTATGCAAAAAAATAGTGGTGAGATTGTCTGGAAATATAAAAAACTAGCTCCTAAAAAGCGCTTGTCTGACTTGGGAAACGCCCCTATTTATAGAGGAAATTCAGAACAAAAAGCAGTAGGATTAATGGTGAATGTGGCTTGGGGGACGGAACATTTAAAAGAGATGTTATCTATTCTTGATAAAGAAGGGATTAAAGCCACCTTCTTCCTAGATGGATCTTGGTTAAATAAAAATCAAGAAGTAGCAAAAGAATTAGTGAAAAAAGGGCATGAGATAGGAAATCATGGCTATACTCATCCATTAATGGGCCAAGTTTCGAAAGAGCGGGTGGAAAGAGAGATCACCCGAACAGAGGATTTAATCTATCAAACTCTTCAGATTCATAGCAAATGGTTTGCTCCACCAGCTGGTGACTTTAATCAACAAGTAGTGGAGATGGTAGAGAAGTACAAAATGAAAACCGTTCTCTGGACGTGTGATACGATTGATTGGAAGAAGAGTTCGACACCTGAGATGATCGTAAGTCGTGCTCAGAAAGTGGAACCAGGCATGCTCCTATTAACACATCCAACGGATCGTACAGTGGATGCATTGCCTGCTATTATTCAAGAAGTAAAGAAAAAAGGGCTTGTTCTGACAAGTGTCGGAAAAGTTCTATCACCAGAACGAATCGACTAATTGAGCGATCTTTTCAATTCTGCTATAGTGGGGATGTTAGCAAGGTTTTCTGGCTCGCTTTTTATAGATAGAGTAGGGGGATGACAGTGATCATAAAGCATACTCTTCCCAATGGAGTGAGGATTGTGGCGGAGTCTATTCCGCATGTCCGCTCAATTGCCTTGGGAATTTGGACGGGAGCGGGTTCTGAAAGAGAGACACCCCAAAATAATGGGATCTCGCATTTTATCGAACACATGTTATTTAAAGGAACGGCAACGCGGACCGCTCGTCAATTAGCAGAGAGTTTCGATGAAATTGGCGGACAAGTAAATGCTTTTACCGCAAAAGAGATGACTTGTTATTATGCGAAAGTGTTAGATGAACATTTTCCAACTGCTTTAGATATCTTAACCGATATGCTCTTTCATTCTGAGTTTCGTTCGGAAGAGATTGAAAAAGAGAAGAAAGTGATTATCGAAGAAGTTCGCATGGTAGAGGATACTCCAGATGATCTCGTACATGACTTATTAGCAGAAGCTTCTCTAGGTAATCATTCACTAGGTCTTCCGGTCATTGGTACAGTTGAAAATATTCAATCTTACACACGAGATCAACTTTTATCTTATATGAATGATCATTATCATCCGCATAATGTGATTGTGTCTATTGCAGGGAATTTACCAGAGAATTTCTTACAACAAATTGAAGAGAAATTTGCAAATTACTCGGGAAGTCAGGTCCAATCAGCTATGGATCTACCTGTCTTTACTCCACAACAAAGAATAAAGCAAAAAGTGACAGAGCAAACGCATCTCTGTGTTGGTTTACCGGGTCTGGCGATCGGGAATTCTCGTTTATATCAGCTTATTTTATTGAATAATATCTTGGGAGGCAATATGAGCTCTCGGTTATTTCAGGAGATTCGCGAGGAACGAGGTCTTGCTTATTCGGTCTTCTCGTATCACTCCGCACATAAGGAAACAGGGGTATTTGCTATATATGCAGGGACTGCACCTGGTCAGGAAGAAGAAGTTATGGACGTGATTCACCATACTTTGGATCAAGTTATGGCACATGGGATAACGGATTCAGAGCTCAGAAAGGCAAAAGAGCAATTGAAAAGTAGCATCATGTTGGGCCTAGAAAGTACCAACAATCGTATGAGCCGATTGGGGCGTAATGAAATTTTGTTAGGACGACATTACACATTAGATGAAATTATGGAACATGTGACATGTACAACACTCGATGAATTGAATGAGATGGCACGTACCACCCTCTCATCACCCATGTCATTGGCGATTATCTCACCAGATGGCAAGGTACCTAATTCTTTTCGAGGCTAGGAGAAATGGATATGGAACGCATACAAATCATGATTTTACCAGGAAATGAAGATCTTCCTAAAATCGAACAGATGTCTCAAGGCGCAAGTGGCTTCGATTTACGGGCCGCTCTTTCGGAGACACTTGTGCTAGAGCCAGGAAAACGAAAGCTGATTCCAACGGGTCTTGCGATGGCAATGCCAATTGGTTTAGAAGCACAGGTTCGTCCTAGAAGCGGACTAGCTCTAAAGCATGGGATTACGGTGCTCAATACACCTGGTACGATTGATGCAGATTATCGCGGCGAAATTGGTGTAATCCTCATCAACTTTGGTGAAGAACCATTTGAAATTCGCCGTGGAGACCGAATTGCGCAATTGGTATTTCAACAGGTTGCATCTGTAAAATTAGTAGAAGTAGAACAACTAGAAGAAACAGCTAGAGGAACAGGTGGATTTGGACATACAGGGAAATAGAAAGAGGGTGTCCACTTGACGGGTACACTGCGAATGAAACGTTTAGAAGCGGAGATTGAGATCCTTCGCTCCAAATTACATCGAATGGTCAATGGAAACCCTGCTCACCTGAAAGACTCACGAGTTTTAAGCATTAGCCAAAAATTAGATCTCCTTATTAATGAGATTCAACGTGAGAAAATGAAGCTGGTCAAATAAAATACTCTAGCTTAATTCAAATACCCTTACCATTGGTTGAGGGTATTTTTAATGAATTTATATCTTTCAAAAATTGATCATTGTCCTATGCCTGCTCACATAATATAAACCAATATATCTTATAAACTGAAAAGTAATGATAGCGAATTTAAAGGGGAGTCGAAAAATGCGCTGGAGTGAGATGGCGAATAAAGAGTGCGTTGATCTAACAAGTGGGGAGCGTTTAGGTTCATTTTCCCATGCCGATCTGGTGATTGACCCAAATAGTGGACAGATTGAAAGCATTTTAATTCCAATGGGTGGCACCTCGGTCTTTAAAAAGCGAAGTCATGAGGTGCGTGTAGCTTGGGGAATGATTCGAAAAGTGGGACCTGAGATGGTCATTATCGATTCGGGCAGGAGATCCTAAAAAAGAGGTAACCGTGTTGGGCGTGTATACATATGATGCTGATAGATAGCCCAAAAGGGAGGACTAAAGCCTACCTGGGGAAAGGAGTAGAAGCGATGCTGATTGGCAAGCATGTCGTCTTCCTCGGTGGCGATGCCAGGCAACTGGAAGTCATCAAAAGCTGCATCGAAATGAATGCAAAAGTAAGCCTAATTGGCTTTGATAATTTGCAGAGTCCATTTAGTGGAGCCACCCAACGCCGACTAACAAAAAAGGTCTTATCCCAAGCGGATATCCTCGTTCTTCCTATCATCGGAACAGATGATCAAGGGAAAATCAGCAGTGTATTTACCTCAGAAGAGATCTATTTAACTGAAGAACATATTAAAGCACTCCCAAGCCATTGTCTTCTCTTTACAGGACTTGCAAAAACCTATTTAAAGAACTTATGTGAGAGCAATCAAGTCAACTATTTTGAATTGATGATGCGAGATGATGTTGCAATCTACAACTCGATTCCGACTGTTGAAGGTGCTCTTATGATGGCCATTCAAAATGCCGATATTACCCTTCATGATTCGCAAACTATCGTACTCGGACTAGGGAGAGTGGGGTTATCTTTAGCAAGAGTTCTGCAAGCCATTGGAGCCCATGTGAAAGTGGGGGTACGCAAATCAGATGATTATGCCCGTGCCTTTGAGATGGGATTAAATCCTTTCTATACATCAGAGTTAGGGGAGCAAGTAGAAAATGCGGATTTTATCTTTAATACTGTACCTGCTGTGATCTTAGATTCTGCCGTCTTAAGTCATTCTCCCTATGATGTTGTGATTATCGATTTAGCCTCGAAGCCAGGTGGAGTGGATTTTGAATTTGCTAAAAAGCGTGGGATTAAAGCGATTCTAGCACCTAGTTTACCAGGTATTGTTGCACCCAAAACAGCTGGTAAAATCATCGCTCGTACGATGATGAAATTGATGGTGGAGAATGTAGCCGAGGAGGGAAATCTACAATGAACTTTAGTGGATTGACCGTTGGATTCGCATTGTCAGGTTCCCATTGTACTCATGATGAAGTTTTACCGCAGATGAGAAGGCTTACAGAGCTAGGTGCTAACATCGTTCCTATTATTTCTCATACCGTTGCGACCGTAGATTCACGTTTTGGGACAGCGGAAGATTGGAAAGCAAAGATTGAAGAAATTACAGGGAAGCGCCCTTTTAGTACCGTTCAAGAAACGGAGCCCATTGGACCTTCGAAAATGTTAGACTGTTTAGTAGTGGCTCCATGTACAGGAAATACGTTAGCCCGATTAGCTAATGCTTTAACCGATGGACCTGTTTTAATGGCCGCCAAAGCGCAGATGAGAAATCATCGCCCAGTGGTATTAGCGATTTCTACCAATGATGCTCTAGGACTGAATGCGCAAAATCTGGCTCGTCTCCTAGCGGCAAAAGATATTTACTTTGTTCCGTTTGGTCAGGATGCGCCTGAGAAAAAGCCAAAATCGATGGTAGCACGTATGGAGCTCATACCTGACACAGTTCTAGAAGCGATAGAAGGAAGACAATTGCAACCTTTGATAGTTGAAAAATACCGCTATTTCCCCTCATAATAGAAGAGGATGTTTGATTGAGCTTGTAACGTGTTAAATAAAATAGAGTTTGTATGGTGCGGGCTGGCACTTCGAGCGGCTAGCCTTTTTATCAAAAAATAGAGATCAGACAGCAATTGAGTTGACTGTTTGCAGGAATGGAGAGGACATTCATGTCAAAGCAAGGCTATACTGTTGCAGTTGTAGGAGCTACGGGAGCAGTAGGGACTCAGATGATTGCGTTTCTCGAAAAAAGAAACTTTCCTGTCGGAGAACTACGTCCGCTAGCATCAAAGCGTTCTGCTGGACAGACTATCACATTCCGTGGACAAGAAATTGCGATTCAAGAGGCGACTCCAGAAGCATTTGAAGGAGTGGATATCGCTCTTTTTAGTGCAGGTGGGAGTATTAGTGAGCGTTTAGCTCCAGAAGCTGTAAAGCGTGGAGCAGTAGTGATTGATAATACAAGTGCATTCCGCATGGCACCCGATGTACCACTTGTTGTTCCAGAGGTAAATCGCCATGCTCTTCAAAAACATAATGGCTTAATTGCGAATCCAAACTGTTCTACGATTCAAATGGTGGTGGCATTAAAGCCGCTTTATGATCGTTACGGAATGGATCGAGTAATCGTATCAACTTATCAATCCGTATCTGGGGCTGGTTGGGAAGCGATTGAAGAATTACAACAACAATCGAAGTCAGTGCTATCGGGTGAAGTGATGGAATGTAATGCTCTCCCTCAAGGTAGCTTACATTATCCAATCGCTTTTAACGTTATTCCGCAAATTGATGTGGGCCTTGATAACGGATTTACCAATGAAGAGATGAAGATGGTAAATGAAACGAAAAAGATTTTCGAAGATGATCGCATTGGTGTAACCGCTACTTGTGTTCGAGTTCCGGTATTCCGTGGGCATAGTGAATCTGTGTATGTTGAATTACAACAGGATTTTGATTTAGCAGAAGTACGTGAGCTATTAGCAAATGCGGACGGAATAGTGGTTCAAGATAATCTGTCTGAAAAAGAGTACCCGATGCCACTTCAGAGTGCAGAGGATACCAGAACCTTTGTAGGTCGTATTCGCCGTGACTTGACACATGAAAGAGGACTAAACATGTGGATCGTCTCGGATAATTTACTTAAAGGCGCAGCTACCAATGCCATTGAAATCGCTGAAGCGCTGGTTGCAGATGGGCTGGTAAGAAGGGGTTAATCATGAAAATCTTAGTACAAAAATTCGGAGGCACCTCCGTTGCTACGTCTGAAACACGGGATCGGGTGTTGCACCATATTAAAAGTGCTCTCGCTGATGGATATAGCCTTGTTGTTGTACTGTCAGCGATGGGACGAAAAGGTGAACCTTACGCAACCGATACATTTTTAGAGTTGATCCATCATAATGGAGCTGGTTTAGCACCAAGAGAATTAGACTTGCTACTTCATTGCGGAGAACTGATATCTTCTTCTGTTTTTTCAAGCATGCTACATCTAAATGGAATTGATCATGTTGTACTTACTGGTGGACAAGCGGGAATTATCACCAATGACAACTTTACCAATGCACAAATTGTTGATTTACAGCCAAAGCGAATCACACAAGAATTGCAACGCGGAAAAGTGGTCATTGTGGCTGGTTTCCAAGGAATGACCGAAGAGGGAGAGATCACAACCTTAGGGCGTGGGGGAAGCGATACTTCGGCAACTGCACTTGGAGTTGCTCTTAATGCAGACTGTATAGATATTTTTACAGATGTAGAAGGAGTTTTGACGGCAGATCCACGAATCGTTGAGGATGCAATGCCACTTCATACGGTAACGTATACCGAAATGTGTAATTTAGCCTTTCAAGGAGCTAAAGTTGTCCATCCCCGTGCGGTTGAGATTGCGATGCAAACCAATGTCCCGATTCGCGTTCGATCGACGATGTCTGACCATCCTGGTACGTTGGTGATGAGTCGCCCTGAGACGGATCGTCTCGCTGGTGAACTAAGTGATCGCTTAATAACAGGGATTACACAGATGGCTAATGTGACTCAAATCAAAATTGCGGCGAAGCAGGGACAATTTGACTTACAACTAAAAGTATTTAAAGAGATGGCTGATCACGGAATTAGTGTAGATTTTATTAGTGTAAACCCAAGTGGGATCGCATACACTGTAAACGACGCTTTAGCAGGAAAAGCAGAACAGATCTTACGCGAATTAGATCTAGAGCCAGAACTAAGCCCAAACTGTGCCAAAGTCTCTACCGTAGGTGCTGGCATAACAGGTGTCCCTGGAGTGATGGCGAAAATTTTAGAAGCGCTAACGGAAGAAGATATCCAAGTACTACAATCAGCTGACTCGCATACTACGATTTGGGTGTTAGTTCAAGGTGAAGATATGATCCGTGCCGTTCGAGCTCTGCACCGTAAATTTGAATTGCATCGTGTTAATGATTAAGCAGGAGGGATTTTATGAATTTTGGACGAATGATTACGGCGATGTGCACCCCGTTTGATTCCAATTTACAAATTGATTGGAATAAGCAAGAGGCACTCATTGAACATCTGATTGCAACAGGTACAGATACTATCGTGGTTTCGGGTACGACAGCAGAATCTCCGACCCTTACCAAAGAAGAAAAATGTAAACTATTTTCCTTTACGCTAGAAAAAGTAAATAAACGGGTAAAAGTGATCGCTGGAACAGGGAGTAACTCCACAGCAGATACGATTGCCCTAACGAAGCAAGCAGAGGAAATCGGTGTAGATGGAGTTATGTTGGTAGCTCCTTATTATAATCGTCCTTCTCAAGAAGGGCTCTATCAACATTTTGCAGCTATTCATAATGAGACAAAACTTCCTCTCATGATTTATAATGTTCCGGGACGTACAAGTGTAAATATTTCGACGGAGACTCTCGTACGTTTAGCAGCATTACCAAATGTAGTGGCAATCAAAGAAGCGAGTGGAAGCATCTCACAGATCTCTGACGTAATTCGTCTCGTTCCGAAAGATGTAGCTGTATATAGTGGTGATGATGCCTTAACGCTCCCTGTCTTAGCATTAGGAGGAGCTGGAGTAGTAAGTGTTGCGAGCCATGTAGTAGGAGTAGAGATGAACCAAATGATCGATGCTTTCTTCGAGGGTAACCATCAAGAAGCACAAGCGATTCATCATACATTAACCCCGGTATTCCACGGACTTTTCTTTACAACTAGTCCTGGACCTTTAAAATATGCTTTATCCCGTATGGAATTGATGGAAGAGCATGTTCGTTTACCGCTTGTAACGTTAACACCTGAGGAAAAAGGTACAGCAGACGTTTGGATAAAGGCATTTTATAGTTAAGTTTTAAAGATACCTCTTACGGTCAACCCAAAGAGGTATCTTTTTTTTGTTCTACTTGCAACATTAAATTTGAATCGTATATAATAAGAGCAAGTGTGATTTGTGCGGTTTAGGGTGATACGAAAGTTATTAGGAGGTTACAATTTTGAGTAAGAACCAACGAGGCAATAAGTTATTGATTTTTGCTCTCGGTGGGATGGATGAAATCGGAAAAAATATGTACGCAATTCAATATGGGAATGATATTGTCGTAATCGACGCTGGACTTATGTTCCCGGATGAAGAAATGCTGGGGATCGATGTAGTGATCCCAGACGTGAGTTATCTTGTTGAGAACCAAGATAAAGTACGGGGAATTATTATTACACATGGACACGAAGATCACATTGGTGGCTTGCCTTATATCTTAAAGCAATTAAAAGTACCACTTTACGCTACTCAATTAACAATGGGGTTAATTGAGCATAAGCTACGTGAGGCTCATGTTCATGATATTAAGCGCACTGTGATTCATGTAAATTCGGAACTGACGCTTGGACAACTAAAAGCAACTTTCTTCCAAACAAACCATAGTATTCCAGATTCAGTAGGGGTTTGTGTTGATACACCAGAAGGGGCGGTTGTTCATACAGGCGACTTTAAGTTTGACATGACTCCAGTGAATGACCAGTATGCAGACTTGCACCGGATGGCTGAACTTGGGAAGAAGGGTGTCCTTTGTCTTCTGTCGGATAGTACCAATGCAGAACGTCCTGGTTTTACAGGTTCTGAGCAATCCGTAGGTGAAAGTTTAAAAGAAACGTTCCGACATGCGAAGCAACGTATCATTGTTGCTACTTTTGCTTCCAATATCCATCGTATCCAACAAGTAGTGGATGCATGTGTACTTTACGGAAGAAAATTAGCCGTTGTAGGGCGTAGTATGATCAATGTAATCAATATTGCTACTGAACTTGGCTATCTTCAAATGCCAGAAGATCTCATTATTGATACCGATGATATTAATCGACTTCCTGGACATAAAGTAGCGGTTATCTCTACTGGAAGCCAGGGGGAAACCATGTCAGCACTTACGCGTATGGCAAATTCATCTCATCGTAAGGTGGAAATCCTACCTGGAGATACAGTAGTGATTGCGGCTACCCCAATCCCAGGTAACGAACGCGCGATCGGTAAAACGATAGATCAGTTATTCCGAATTGGTGCTGATGTAGTATATAGTGCAGTTGCCCACGTACACGTGTCTGGTCACGGTTCTCAAGAAGATCTGAAGCTAATGCTCAGTCTACTAAAACCAAAATATTTTATTCCGATTCATGGTGAGTATCGTATGCTACGTGCTCACGCCCAACTTGCCGAAGCGGTAGGCGTACGACCTGAAAATGTATTTATTTGTGATAATGGAGACACAGTCGAGATTGCAAACGGGAGAGCCCGTTACGGTCCGAAGATCCCAACTGGCAAAGTTCTAATTGATGGACTTGGCGTTGGTGATGTTGGAAACATTGTGTTACGAGATCGGAAGCTTTTATCCCAGGATGGTATTCTTGTAGTAGTGGTCACCCTAAGTAAAGAACACGGTACGATCCTTGCTGGACCCGATATCATTTCACGTGGTTTTGTTTATGTTCGAGAATCTGAAAAGCTTCTTGATGAAGCAAATCATGTGGTTCGTAATACGATGGAACGCTGTATGAAAGATCAAGTAAGCGAATGGGCATCTTTGAAGACGAACATTCGTGATTCTCTAAGCAAATTTTTATTTGAACGTACTCGTCGTCGTCCGATGATCCTGCCAATTATCATGGAGGTATAAACCTCTTACACTTACTTAAGCTGAGTCCTTTGAAATCAAGGGATTCAGCTTTTTGTTATGCTTCCACAATTCAAATTAACTTTTTCAGACTGATGGGCATAAAATACGAAGATAAACGCCCAGTAGAGGAGGATTTCTATGCTCCAACGAGCCCTATTTTTAATTGCTTGCAGTTATCAAACACAGTATGTGGATCATCCTGAACAATTTGTCATCCCAAGTGGCTATGGATATCAACTGGTGGAGAAGCTCGCCACTCCTTCTTCACTAGGCGCTGAGGGCTTTGGTTATATCATGGAGAATCATGATAGTATCGTAATTGCTTTCAAAGGTACTTCGCTGAAACCATTTGATATTAGTATCGATATGGACATCTATCAAACTCGTTTTCCTTGGATTATGGGAGCAGGGAAAACGCATAGAGGATTCACCTTTCTTTATGGACTTTTGAGAAAACAGATCTTTTCTACCCTTTCAAACCTTGCTCCTACCTCTAGCGAAAAGACAATCTTCCTCACTGGTCACAGCTTAGGAGCTGCCTTAGCCACTCTAACTGCCCCTGATTTAATCGTAAACGGCCCCTATTCACGAATCTGTGTTTCCCAGAGCGGTTCACCTAGAGTAGGCAACCCTAGGTTCGCCGACGCGTATAATTCTTTAGTCCCTCAAAGTATTCGTATCGCCAATATTCATGATTACATTCCACTTAACCCGATCTCTGAAATTCCCCCACCTTTTACAGAAGAGACAATCTCTTATTCCCATGTCCATCATCTATTTCCGATTTCGTTTCAATGCAACAAAAAATCAACGCCGCTTGATATCCCACTGGGTAGAAATCATGCCTTGAAGAACTATTTTAATGCCGTTGGTTTGCAGGTTCCTGACTTTGCAATGAAAATGTGTGAGCAGAATCCCGGATTTTGTCCGGCTATTTCGGATGATTTATGTAGCTTGTCTGTTGCTCAAAAGTAATGTTCATTCCCAGCTCTCTAAGAAGAAGCATTGCGTCAGATTATAGTTATGAAATTATATGTCATAGGAGTTTTTTTATTTATTATAATCAAAAAAACTTTTATGTTTAATTAATTTCATATTTACATGATTCATGACCTGTATTATGATGAGAGTCGTTGTATCACACACATAACAAAGAGGAATGATATTGTTGAAAAAATGGATTTTAGCACTCTCTACGTTGGTCTTTCTATTAACTGCTACGACAGGCTGTTCTTTTATAAAAGATCAGGTTAATGCAACAGCGATTGCTGATGATATGAATAAAATAGTTGAGAAGGCCAATACAAATGACGAATTAGTCCAAAAAATCAATGGGCAATATGAGGAATTTGGTAAGGTTTTGCAAGGAAATAAAATCACTCCAGATGTAGCGAAAAAAGCTCAACCATATTTAGATAATGCTTTAAAAGATGCAAAATCTTACGATGAAGCTGTTAAAAAGCTTGCTAGTGACATTCCAAAGCTAAAAGAATTAGTTGCTAAATTTACTGATGCTGAAACGAAGAAATTGGCTGATCAGTTTGTTACTGACTTTGAGAAAAGTTCAAAGCTTGAGGTTCAATATAGTGAGACACAGTTGAAACTCATTGAAGCAGATAAGAATTTTTTAAATACGAATGGTAAAGAGGTTGCCGGTAAAGATCTTGTAGATAAGCATGCTGATCTTAATAAGCAGCTTCAGACGAGTATCGATGAGTTTAATAAATCTTGGGGAGAATTTAATAAAAAAGTGACTGGCGATAAAATAAAATAAGGCTCAATGCAAAAAACAAAACCCTCCAACAGTCTGTCTTAGCACAGGTAGTGGAGGGCTTTGTTTATTATTCATATTGAATAACTGGCTCTTTTTGATAGAAAGCGAGTGCCCAAGCGCACCAGTCTGATTCATCTTGTTCCATTTGTAATTTGCGCATGAGGAGGATATAGCGCCCGAAGTGAGGACTGCTAGGGTCTTTGAGGGCAGTACCTGCAACGTCTTCTAGCTGTGCAATTTCTGATTCATGTTCCCCGATTTTGTGCTGAAAAAACTGCATTCGTTCTTCGAGTAACTGAACAATTGTATCTGGAGCTAATAACCATTGTGCATAGATTTTTGCGAGAAATCCGTCACGAATAATCGGTTCTTGAAAAACATTAGGCATCCACTTAGCAAGTACTTCTTTTCCTTGCTCCGTAATCGAAAATACCTTTTTATCAGGCTTTCCAGACTGGGGGATCGTGGTACAAGATACCCAATCACGCTCTTCCATTTCCACTAAAATCGGATAAATCTGATTATGTTTTGTTTGCCAGCACAAATCCATTCTCTTGGCAATTTCAAAGCTAGATCCACTATCCCTTGCTAAGATCGCCAAAATGGTATAAACAAAAGATTCCAACTGACATCCTCTCCTATATATCTTTCACTAGTTAGTATATAGAAAATAGTAATTTTTTACAATCATGATGGTATAAGATGACAAAATTAGAAGCAAATTAGCTTAGAGTATACATAAGGAGAATGAGAATGTATCAGATGAATGAAGAGTTAAATCCAAATGCTGAATCACCAGAAGTAGCACCCGATCGGGCAATAGCCGATGAACTAAAGAAGAAAAACATGCTTCAAACATTACAATCTCTAGGACAAACCAATGTTCCTCAGCTTGAGTCTAATATATTTTGCCTTCAGATTATTGGACAGATTGAGGGACATATGGTGATGTCGCCACAAAATAAGACAACGAAATACGAACATGTCATTCCTCAAATTGTAGCTGCTGAACAGAATCCCAAGATTGAAGGGGTTGTACTAATTTTAAATACCGTAGGGGGAGACGTGGAAGCAGGCTTAGCCATTGCAGAGATGATTGCTACGATGAGTAAACCGACTGTATCGATCGTCTTAGGTGGGGGGCATAGCATTGGTGTGCCAATCGCTGTTTCCACTTGTACTTCCTTTATCGCGGAGTCAGCCACAATGACGATTCATCCAGTTCGGTTGACGGGTTTAGTGATTGGTGTGCCACAAACATTTGAGTATCTAGAAAGAATGCAGGATCGGGTTATTCATTTTATTTCTAGCCATTCCAGAGTTACAGAAGAGAAGTTGCGAGATTTAATGTTTCGAACAGGAGAACTGGCACGTGATATTGGTACAAACGTGGTTGCGAAAGATGCCGTTGAGATGGGGTTGATTGATAAAGTAGGCGGGATTTCGAGTGCTTTGCAAGAACTAGATCGTTTGATTCAAGAGAAAAAGGAGAGTATCTCCAGTGATTCAATGGACTATCTTACCATCTGATTGGAACAACCAGACTGATCAAGCCTATCAGCCTCACTTTCAAGAATGTACCGTTGACGGGATTCAAATGGTGATTGAAGTTTTTCCTACTGGAAAAGCTCAAATCAATCGTCTCCTAAGCCCCGACCCACAAGACTATCTAAATCCCAAATACCAACCCGGCACGGAACTTACTCTACAACCACTACTGGATTCTACATATTCATCGCAAAGCATTCTTGACTGGCAGTAGTAGGGAGTGAAGTGGCCTTATGATTATGATATCCACAATAAACCGTATAAGGGCAATAATAGGTGATCGAGGGCCGGAGAATCTGTTCGATCACTGCTCAGATACCGATTTCGCAGAGAAGTAGATGTCCGCTCCGCAATCCTCCGCTAGGGCAGGTGCAAACACGCAAAGAGCGCGGGGACAGCACCAAAAGCGCCTACACTTCGATAGACGGAGCGTAGGCGCTTTTCCACATCCTCACAAGCTCACTATTTGAGCTGTGGTCAGATATATGTCCTGGGACTGGCTTCATCATACGTCCCTATTCTTCTTAACCACTTATTTTATCCATCAGTAACATTGGAAAACTGAAGATTTTATACTACTTATATCTACAAAAATATGGCAAATAAATGTATAATGTTCTGAAGACTGTTTTGGTTTGGGAGAAGGGGATACGATGTCCAAGAAGAAAAAACGAAAAGACGTGAAACGGGCGAGTCGTGTGAAACATGACCTGTTATTTGAAATTTATGGAATCGCAATGATAGCACTTGCAGTAATTAGTTTAGCGAATTTGGGAGCAATTGGACGAAATTTAACATATTTATCTCGTTTCTTAGTTGGAACATGGGATTTTCTTATTCCAATCGTAACAATTGGACTTGCTCTATACATCATGACAAAACGAAGATGGCCACAAAATTGGACGCCTAAGATGACAGGAGTTCTGATGATTGTCTTGTGTACACTAGGCTTTGTTCATTTCAATACATTTCAGTACATACAAGCAACGGGCAAAGCGGCTCCTGTTATGGATACCACATGGAATCTATTAATAAATGAATATTCATCCAGACTTCCTACGGATATAGGCGGCGGGATGATAGGTGGGCTTATTTATGGTATGTTCCATTTCTTATTTGATGATGTGGGTACAGTCATCGCTTTGTCCGCATTTTTGTTAACGGGGATTCTTCTCGTATTCGGAATTTCATATATCCAATTTTTACAGAAACTATATGTGCTTTTTCAACGTCATAGAGCCATCGTTAAAAAAAATGTCAATTCTATGCTAGTAAAAAATGCACAAGCGAGCCAACAAAAAAAGCAATCGTATAGTCGTGAGGTAGAGAGTGATCGACATACAGAGTTTAGAGATGAATTGGAGTCATCATCATCTTCTGAGCCTACAATCGCTTACTATTACGAACCAGATCCAGTGCCTGCTGGGGAGCCTGTGCAAAAACCAAAGCAATTGACTCTTTCTTTAAAATCAACTTCTGAGATGAAGCCTGAACCACCACAAAGAATCCAAAACGATGGAGAAGATGTAGTTGTGAAATTTCATACTACAGAGCGTTTGGATCATTATAAAATCCCACCATTTACCATCTTGAGAGCCTTAAAGAAAAGAGATAGCCTAGATGTGGATGAATTAAAATCAAAAGCCTCCAAATTAGAGGAGACATTGGAAAATTTCGGAGTAAAGGCAAAGGTAAACCATGTTCAACATGGACCTGCAGTAACGCGATATGAGATTCAACCCAAAGTAGGGGTGAAGGTAAGTCAAATCGTACGTTTATCCAACGATATTGCGCTAGCATTGGCCGCAAAATCGATCCGAATCGAGGCTCCTATCCCTGGTAAAGCAGCGATCGGAATTGAGGTACCTAATTCAGAGACAGCAATGGTTGGTTTACGAGATGTAATTGATTCTTCAGGATTCCAAAAAAATCCAAGTAAGCTATCAATTGGACTTGGAAAAGATATATCAGGAGAAGCCGTGATTGCCAACTTAGCTCAGATGCCGCATTTATTAGTCGCAGGTGCAACGGGTGCAGGAAAGAGTGTTTGTGTAAACGGAATTATTATAAGTCTTTTGTACAAAGCCAGACCAGATGAAGTAAAACTAATGATGATTGATCCTAAGATGGTGGAGCTCAATATATACAATGGAATCCCTCATCTGCTTGTACCTGTTGTGACAGACCCGAGAAAGGCAGCCATTGCTTTGAAGAAAGTGGTTTCTGAGATGGAGAAGCGATATGAATTATTCGCTAAAAATGGCGCGCGCGATCTGGAGCGTTATAATCAATTGGCAAGAGAGCGAAATGACGAGGCTGTGATGCCCATTTTGCCGTACATAGTTGTGATTGTTGATGAGCTTGCAGATTTAATGATGGTTGCGCCTGGAGATGTCGAGGATGCTATTTGCCGGCTTGCCCAGATGGCACGTGCGGCTGGAATTCATATGATTTTAGCGACACAGCGTCCTTCGGTGGATGTGATCACTGGAGTGATTAAAGCAAATATCCCTTCCCGAATTGCTTTTACCGTTTCCTCGCAAGCTGATTCCCGTACCATCCTAGATATGGGAGGCGCAGAAAAATTACTAGGTCGTGGAGATATGTTGTACATGCCGATCGGTGCGCCTAAACCGATCCGTGTACAGGGTACATTTGTGACAGATGAAGAAGTAGAATCGGTAGTAAATTTTGTTAAAAATCAACAAGAAGTGCATTATAATGAAGAGATGATCCCTGATGTACCAGAGAACTCAGGTGCAGAGTTAGTTGATGATGACATGTATCCCCAAGCAGTTCAGCTAGTGCTGGAAGCGAAAACCGCTTCAGTGTCATTGCTTCAGAGACGGCTTCGAGTCGGATATACTCGGGCGGCGCGGTTGATTGATTTGATGGAATCTCGTGGCATTGTAGGCCCCTATGAAGGCAGTAAACCGCGAGAGGTTTTAGTGACAGAAGAACGCATGCAAGAAATTTCCAATACGTAAGGTATAAAAAAATCTCTTGATTTTTTGGTAGCGATTACGCAAACTAAAAAAAGCGAGCTAGCGCAATGCCGCTGGCTTTTTTTATCCTAATGCAAGGGGGGGACACGGATGAACGTTGTAGAAATGCGGGGTATTACCAAATGCTTTGGTTCGTTTACTGCAAACGATAACATTAACCTAGTTGTAAAAAAGGGTGAAATTCATGCTCTACTAGGTGAAAATGGTGCAGGTAAGTCAACTTTAATGAATATCCTATTTGGTCTATATCAACCAGAACTAGGTAAGATTTTCATTAAAGAAAAAGAAGTTGCGATCACGGGTCCAACGATGGCAAACGAACTAGGAATTGGTATGGTCCATCAACATTTTATGTTAGTGCAACCGTTTACCGTAACCGAAAACATTATTCTTGGTGACGAAAGAGCTTCTAGTGGAATGATTGATTACAAAAAAGCTGAACGTGAAGTACAAGCTTTATCAGATCAATATGGACTTCAAGTAGATCCACGGGCTGTTGTTGCAGATATTGGTGTAGGAATGCAACAACGTGTTGAAATTTTAAAGACTTTGTATCGTGGAGCAGATATTCTTATTTTTGATGAACCAACAGCTGTATTGACTCCTCAAGAGATTGATGAATTAACCGAAATCATGCGGAAACTTGTAAAAGAAGGTAAGACCATCATCTTTATTACTCACAAGCTAAAAGAAATTATGAGTACTTGTGATCGTTGTACGGTTATTCGCCGTGGTAAGATGATTGACACAGTTAATATTGTTGAAACCAATGAAAATGAGCTAGCATCGCTCATGGTAGGCCGTGAAGTTAGCTTTGACCTTGATAAACAACCAGCTAATCCACAAGAGCCTGTTCTGAAGGTTCAAAGCTTGGAAGTGGATGATAAGCGTAATAATCCAGCTGTTCGTGGTTTGGATTTAGAGATTAAAGCAGGTGAGATTGTAGGCATTGCTGGAGTTGACGGCAATGGTCAATCCGAGCTCATTGAAGCGATTTGTGGTCTTCTGAAGCCAAAATCGGGTAGGGTCATTTTAAATAATAAGGATGTAACAGGATTGACTCCTCGGAAAATCACAGAAACAGGTCTTGGTCATATTCCAGAAGACCGACATAAACGGGGTTTAGTACTAGACTTTTCTGTTAGTGAGAATATAATTTTACAATCTTATTATAAGAAACCGTTTTCAAATGGTTTTGGAATCGATTATAAAGCAGTAGGGGAATATGCCAACAAACTGATTCAAGAGTTTGATGTGCGGACACCTGATAAAGATACACCAGCACGTGCACTTTCAGGTGGTAATCAACAGAAAGCCATTATCGCACGTGAGGTGGATCGCAATCCGTCTCTTCTAATCGCCGCGCAACCTACTCGTGGGTTAGATGTAGGTGCTATCGAATTTATCCATAACCGCCTCATCCAACATCGTGATACAGGTAATGCGGTATTACTGGTTTCCCTCGAATTGGAAGAGGTTCTCAAAGTAAGTGACCGGGTTGCTGTAATCTATGAAGGAAAAATCCAAGGCTGGGTTGATCCAAAAACAGCAACAGAAGAAGAGCTTGGGCTCCTAATGGCAGGAAGCAAAGTGAAGGGAGGTACTTCACAATGATAGGGAAATTAAACCGAAACTCGACTCTCATTTCATCGCTCATCTCGATTGTTTTAGGGATGTTAGTCGGGGCAATCGCGATGTTGCTATCTGGATATGACCCGATTGCAGCTTACGGCGCACTATTTGGCAGTATATTTGGCTCTGCATCTGATATGGGTGAGACACTACGTACGATTACTCCCCTCATCTTTGCAGGTTTGTCAGTAGCCTTAGCGTTCCGTACTGGGTTGTTCAACATCGGGGTAGAGGGACAATTAGTTATTGGTGGTTTGGCAGCAGCGTTTGTTGGATTGAAGTTAGACTTGCCACCTGTGTTACATGCGATTGTGGCATTGGTAGTGGGTACACTAGCTGGTGCAATATGGGCACTGATTCCAGGTTTGTTAAAAGCAATTCGTGGCGTACATGAAGTCATTGTATGTATCATGATGAACTGGATTGCCTTATTCTTAAGCAACTATATGGTGGGAAAAGTTCTTTCAAATAATAGTGATTCTACCGAAAAAATTCATCCAAGTGCATCAATCCGAGTAGACTTCTTAACGGATCTATTTGATGGAGCACGTGTACATTTGGGCCTTATTCTAGCTATTTTGGCAGCGATTTTTGTGTATGTATTGCTTTTCAAAACGAAGTTAGGTTATGAGTTACGTGCAGTTGGTCTGAACCCTAGTGCATCTGAGTACGCGGGGATGAGTGTAAAACGAAATATCATTATTTCGATGATGATCTCTGGTGGAATCGCCGGTCTTGCAGGCGCAGTTGAGCTACTTGGAACAAACGAGTATCTCTCCATTAATGCCTCTCTTCCTGGAACGGGTTTTGACGGGATCGCGGTAGCGCTCTTGGGAGCCAATACTCCAATGGGTGTAGTGCTTTCTTCTATGTTGTTTGGAGGATTATTTAATGGCGGAAACAACATGCAGTATGTGGCAGGAGTACCTTTTGAAGTGATTCGAATTGTATTTGCCACCATCATCCTCTTCGTAGCCGCTAATATTGTAAAGCAAGTAGGAAACAGAAAGAGCCGTAAGAAGAAAGGGGAGAACGCTGGTGCTTAGTACAATGACAAGCCTATTAGAGACCACTATTCTTTACTCAACTCCCCTAATCTTAGCGGCATTAGGTGGTTTGTTCTCAGAACGTTCGGGTGTCATCAATATTGGTTTAGAAGGTCTTATGACAATCGGAGCATTTACTTCAGCAGTTGTTTCGATTAATACAGGAAGCCCATGGATAGGACTCTTGGCAGGAATTGTAGCAGGTATTCTTCTTGCGTTGATTCATGCAATTGCTACCGTTACCTTTAATGCAGATCAAACCGTAAGTGGAGTTGCGATTAACTTTTTGGCAGCAGGATTAACGGTATACCTAGTAAAGGCCCTTTATGATGGTGCAGGGCAAACTCCTGTTGTAGATAGTAAATTTACAGAATGGGCGATTCCAGTTTTAAAAGATATCCCGGTTTTAGGAGATACTCTTTTTAATACTTCACCGATCACCTATATAGCATTAATCTTGGTTTTTGTTAGTTATTTCGTGTTGTACCGTACTCCATTTGGTATGCGCTTACGTGCAGTAGGAGAACATCCACATGCTGCCGAGACAGCGGGGGTATCCGTTGTAAAAATGCGCTATATTGCTGTTTTAATTAGCGGAGCATTTGCGGCGGTTGGTGGTGCGGCACTCTCTACTTCGATCGGGAGTGAGTTTAGTGCAACTACCGTTGCGGGTCAAGGTTTTATCGCTATCGCAGCGTTAATCTTTGGTAAATGGAAACCGTTTGGTGTTCTAGGTGCCGCTGCTTTCTTCGGTTTTTCCGTAGCCTTGTCCTTAACAGGTCAAGTTTGGGGATTGACGAAATATGTTCCTTCTGAAATTTTAACTATGCTTCCATATTTATTAACAATCCTAGCGCTAGCAGGATTTGTGGGGCGTGCCAATGCTCCAGCGGCGATCGGGAAATTGTATGAAAAGGGAAGCCGTTAAAGTTAGTGATTAAATTTTTGTAACAACGAGAAAAGTTTTTGTTGATATAAAGTAATTTATGTATAAAATAAGAGTTGGAGTTGAAAGCGTTCTCTTGTGTGATAAGCATTTGGGTTAACTGGAATCATTAGTTTAGTTCATAACACAGAGGAAAAATGGATTTAATTTCCTAGCGAAATAACAAATATCCGCTCATCTCTGGTTCATACTACTAATACCATTCTCCCTGCAGTACAAAATCAAACACTTTTAGTAAAGGGGTATTTGTATGCAAATGAAGCGCTGGCTTGGTTCACTCGTAGCTGTTTCTCTAGTAGCAACGTTAGCTGTTGGTTGTGGAGGTAATAAAGATAAAGATAAGGGAACAGCAAAAGGAGACTTTTCTGTTGGTCTTGTTACGGATACAGGCGGTTTAAATGACGAATCTTTTAACCAATCTGCAAACATGGGTGTTCAAAAAGCGAAGAATGATTTAAAAGTGGATGTGAAAGCACAAGAATCCAAAAAAGATGAAGATTACGTTCCTAACCTAACTCGCTTTGCCAAGGATAAACGAAATCTGATCTGGGGTATAGGTTTCAAATTTGATAAAGCAATTCCAGAGGTAGCAGAGAAATTTAAAGATAGTAAATTCGCGATTGTTGATAGTAATCTAGGCGGGAAAATCCCATCAAATGTGGTAGCGGTAACATTTAAGGATGAAGAAGGTTCTTTCTTAGCAGGGGTGGCAGCGGGTCTTACTACCAAGTCAAATCAAGTTGGTTTCATCGGTGGAATGTCGTCCCCGACCATTAAGAAGTTTGAAGCAGGTTTTACAGCAGGCGTGAAGCAAGCAAATCCGAAGGCAACTGTAAAAGTTGTTTATGCAGAATCATTTTCCGATGCAACGAAAGGTCGCTCTTTGGCAAAATCGTTGTATGATGGCGGAGCAGACGTTGTGTACCATGCAGCAGGTGGTGTAGGGAAGGGTCTCTTTGACGAAGTAAAATCTCGCCAAGCAGGAAAATATTGGGCAATCGGTGTAGATATGGACCAAAGTCGTTTGGCACCAGAACATACCCTCACTTCTATGGTCAAACGTGTTGACGTAGCGACATTTGAGATCACAAAGCAAGCGAAAGAAGGTACTTTAAAACTAGGTACAGAAGTGAACTTTGGTTTGAAAGATGATGGTGTGGGTCTTTCTAAAAACTCAAAAATCTCTCCTGAGGTTATGAAACAAGTAGAAGAGTTTAAGCAAAAAATCATTAAAGGTGAAATCACCGTTCCTTCCAAATAATTTTTTGAACGTAGTCATATCGTGATTAGATGACTAAAGAACATGGAAGTAGGAAACTTACTAAGCATAGGAGAAATTTCCTTGTTGTAAGCTCTTACAATTCCATGTTCTTTTTTTTTAGTCTATAATGGAGACTAGGTAATATTTTCTAATAAACGAGGTGAACGGAGCATGTCATCTGGACAATTTCAGACTAGGCAAATAGGCAATGTACGTGTACATGTCTGTCCGAGTACAAAGTTTAAAACCACGATGCTGGTGGCGATGTTTCAGCAAGAACTATCGACGAAGTATGTAACCAAAACCGCTCTATTGTCAAATATATTGCTTCGAGGAACAGAGCAGTATCCTACAATGTTAGATCTAAAAAAGAAGCAAAACGATCTGTACGGCGCGGGTCTCTTTGGAGATGTTTTTAAACGTGGAGAAAAGCAAGTCCTCCATTTTGGAGTAGATATCGCAAATGAACAATATCTTCATGATGCCTCCCCGTTGCTCGAAGAAGCAGTTGGTCTACTGTGTGAAGTGATTACGAAGCCAGCCTTAGAGCAAGATATATTTATGAAAAGCTATGTAGAGGCGGAGAAGCGAAACCTAAAGCAGGAAATCGAAAGCTTGGTGGACGAGAAGATCCAGTATGCGGCACAACGTAGCATTGAGGCGATGTGTAAGAACGAGCCATATGCCATTTTTATAAATGGGCGAGTGGAGGATATTCCTGCGATTCAAGCAGACAGTCTTTATACATACTATCAAGAACTGCTGTACCATTGTCCACTTGATCTCTATTGTGTAGGGGATGTGGATATTCAAAAAGTAGTCTCCTTGTTCGAGAAATACCTTCCTTCTGAGATGTTTACTTCGGAGCGGAAACAATTGGATCTCTCTCAAACAACGCAATCTGTACAACAAGTAAAAACGGTAGTGGAGCGCTTACCAGTCAATCAAGGAAAACTAAATATGGGATGCCGAACCCATGTGACGATACAAGATTCCGATTATCCTGCTTTACTTATGTATAATGGGATACTCGGTGGCTTTCCACATTCTAAGTTGTTTATGAATGTGCGCGAAAAAGCGAGCCTAGCTTACTATGCTTCCTCACGGCTCGAAAGTCATAAAGGAATTATGCATATCCAATCAGGAATCGAGATCCAAAATTTCGAAAAGGCTGTCACCATTATTAAGGAACAGATAGAAGTAATGCGTCAGGGGCAAATTAGCGATCAAGAATTAGCGCAAACAAAAGCGACCCTTTCCAATCAGTTCCGTGAGCAACAAGATCGTGCTTATGAGATCGTTCAGTCACACTATCACTCTGTGCTAAGCGGAACGAATCGTCCATTAGAACAGATTCTGCAAGAGATTGAACAAGTATCAAAAGAGGATGTGCAAAAAGTAGCACAAAAAATTCAGCTCGACACAATCTACTTCTTACGAGATCAAGGAGGAGAAGCTGATGAAAAAAATTGAATATAAGCAGCTGAAAGAGACGCTTTATCATGAGACTCTGCCTAATGGACTAGATGTGTATGTGCTACCTAAGCAAGGGTTTGCTAAAACATATGCTACCTTTACGACCAAGTATGGTTCCATTGATAATACGTTTCAGGTTCCTGGAAAAGAAAAGGTACATGTGCCGGATGGAATTGCACATTTCTTAGAACATAAGATGTTTGAGCAAGAGTCTGGAGAAGATGTGTTCCAGTCGTTTTCCAGACAAGGTGCATCGGCAAATGCATTCACCAGTTTTACGCGTACCTCGTATCTATTCTCTTGTACGGATCAAGTGGAAAATAATCTTACCACTTTGTTAAATTATGTACAAAGCCCTTATTTCACAGATGAAAATGTGGAGAAGGAGAAGGGGATTATTGGTCAAGAGATTCGCATGTATGATGACAATGCGGATTGGAGAGTTTACTTTGGCTTGATCGAGGCATTGTATCAGAATCATCCAGTCAAAATCGATATCGCTGGCACAGTTGAATCTATTGCCAAAATCACAAAAGAGACACTTTATACTTGTTATAACACCTTCTACCACCCGAGTAACATGTTGTTATTTGTCATCGGAGCTGTGGATCCACAACGTATTTTTCAATTGGTTACAGAAAATCAAGCTCAGAAAAAATTTGAGCCACAAGGTGAAATCCAGCGCTTTTTTGATAAAGAACCCGATGTAGTTGCAGAGAAGCGAAAGGAAATGCGTCTAAGTGTAAACGCTCCCAAGTGTTACTTTGGATTTAAAGAAGCTCCTATTGCTGTAGGGGTCTCTGGGGACGAGATGTTGAAGATGGAGCTAACTACTCAGTTGTTTATGGAGTCATTAGTAGGATCATCTTCAGAGTTGTATCAAAGCCTGTATGATGAAGGGTTGATTGATGACTCATTTGGACATGATTACTCGATCGAACAGGGCTATGGATTTACGATGATGGGCGGAGATACAAGAAAGCCAGATGAACTTGTAGCCCGTATTGAAGAACTATTTCCTCAGAAAGTAAAAAAGGGAATCTCTGCTGAGGAGTTTGAGTTAGTAAAGAAAAAGAAAATCGGAAGTGTTTTGCGTTCACTTAATTCAGTTGAGTGGATTGCGAACCAATTTACGAGTTATCGTTTTCACGACTCTGATCTATTTCAGATGATTCCAACGTTAGAATCGATTACGCTAGAGGATGTCAACAGTCGAATGAGAGAGCATATTGACTTTGCGAGATTTGCGGTCTCCACTGTACGTCCATTGGAACAATTGACGAAACCTACTGTTTAAATAATGTGGTCGTGCCGCTACCTTGCAGGCACGACTTTTTATACGAGTAGGAGTGGAGGGATGATGTGTGAAGTCATTAGAAGGACAGGTTGTATGGATATCAGGAGCTAGTGGGGGGATTGGCGGTGCCATCGCGATTCGAGTGGCCGAGCTAGGTGCTAAAGTGGCAGTTTGTTTTCAGCGGTCACCTGAGCGGGCAGAAGAGATTGTAAGAAAATGCCGGGAAGTAGGAAGTCAGGCTGAGAGGTTTCATTTGGATGTAAAGCAGGCAGAATCGGTACGAAGTTGCTATCAGCAAATTTGTTGGACATTAGGAGCACCAACCATCGTGATTCACGCTGCAGGGGGCACTCAGGTTGGTCTACTTCAGGATGTGACCATGGAACAGTATAATGAGTTAATGGATACACATGTCCGGGGAGCGGTTCAGATGATTCAATCTGCGATCCCTAAGATGATCGAACAAAAACAGGGGCGTATCATTTTACTATCTTCAATCTGGGGAGAAACAGGTGGAGCGGGTGAAGTGATTTATTCAGCTGCCAAAGGAGCCATTCAAGGATTAACGAAGTCACTCGCAAAAGAGTTAGCTAGGTCCCATATTACAGTAAATGCAGTGGCTCCCGGGGCAATTAAGACCCCATTATTATCCGTGCAATTAGCGGATAAGGAACAAACAGAGTTGGCGGAGGAAATCCCAATGGGTCGGTTAGGGAAACCAGAAGAGGTAGCAGGGCTTATTAGTCATTTATGTGAGCCTGAGAGTGGATATATAACAGGTCAGGTTATTCATGTAAATGGTGGTTGGTATACATAATTTTTCTGATGTTAGATCATATTACTCTGTAGGAGGTGATCTAACATGTCAGTTCTTGACGATTTTCAACAATGGAAAGGTTTTCTATCCGAACGTGTAGGTCAAGCGAAAGGCTTAGGGATGGATGATAACTCGATTCAAGATATTGCCTATGAATTGGGAGATTATCTAGCAAAAGATGTTCAGCCTCAAAATGAACAAGAGATGTTGTTACGTGATTTATGGAAAGTAGCTGGACCAGAAGAACAAAAAATGATGGCAGAGCTCATGGTGAAGATGGTAAGTGACGGTAAACAATAATCATATACTTAGTAAATAAAACAAGTCTCGTAGTTAAGGCTTGTTTTATTTTATTTTTAACTGACAACACCTTTTATGTTAGGAATTAGTCACGAATCTTCCTTCGTTCCGAAACATGGATGTGCTATACTGTAAAAAACATTCGTTACCACTCGTATTTTGGATCGAGAAATATGAGAGAATGAGGTGTGAAATGGAAGATCACGAATGGTATCTGGAATATCAAATTCACAAAAATAAAAACCGCCCTGGTTTGTTAGGGGATTTGGCGTCACTACTCGGGATGTTAAAGATTAATATTGTGACCATTAACGGGGTAACCAATGATCGTCGTGGTCTGATCCTGCGCACAAGTAAACCTGAAAAAATAGAGGCTTTAAGCCAAATCTTACATCGAATGGATCATATTCATGTAACTGCTTTGCGAAAGCCTAATGTGACCGATCGCCTTGCAGTGAGGCATGGAAAGTATGTTGAACTCTCTAGCGATGATATTAAGACGTACCGATTTATTAGAGATGAAATCGGTATTTTAGTAGATCTTCTAGCCGAACAAATGAAGAAAAAAGGGCATCAACTTATTGGAATTCGAGGAATGCCACGTGTTGGAAAGACAGAATCCATTGTGGCATCCAGTGTATGTGCCAATAAACGGTGGTCATTTCTATCATCAACACTCTTACGACAAACGATTCGCACACAGTTAGCCGCGAATGAACTTTCGACTGATCATGTTTACATAATAGATGGCATTGTTTCCACACGCCGTTTCTCAGAAGAGCATGTTTGTTTGCTTCGAGAAGTGATGCGGATGGAGACGACAAAGGTTATTGAACATCCTGATATCTTTGTCAGAAACTCAGAGTATCGACTAGAAGATTTCAACTATATGATTGAGCTTAGAAATCATCCTGATGAAGAGATTGTTTACGATTTGTTTGAGGAACGTCATTCCATGTTTTAGTGAGGTTCTGAAGGGAAAGAAGCTTCCTAAAGAGAAACCAATAATAGCTCAGGGAGGTGACCATAATGGGAGTAGGACAACAACTTAGAAGCACTCGTGAATCCCTTGGCATTAGTTTAGAAGAATTAGAAGCCCATACTAAAATTCAAAAGCAATATTTATCAGCAATTGAAAATGGTCAATTCAACCTGTTGCCAGGTTCCATATATGTAAGGTCCTATATTCGCACATACGCACTATCTGTAGGTCTGGATCCACATCAATTATTGCATCAAGTGAGGCATACACAAGCTGCAAAAGAAAATTCCAGACAAAATGTCTCAGTTATGCCTGAAAGACCCCGTAACCAACGATTATCGAGCATGTCGGAGCAAAGTACGGCAGTAGCAGCCAATGAAAATCGCTGGCAACCAGAGAAAGAGCTTGCTACTACTCGTTCATTTGGGAATACGGTTCGCTGGGATGTAAAACGAATTGAAAATCATTTGCAAGAGGCGGAACAGGAACAGGCTGCCACTACCATTCCACCTAATCGTCTCACGAGACGCCGAGAACAGGAGAGAACGGAGCGATTAAGTCAATCAAGCAAATTACCTGTAGTGGCACCAACAGAGCGTTCTGTGCAACCTTCGACTAAACAAATTCCTCGTTCTAAGGAGCTTGAGGCTTTACAAAATTTGAAAAGCTTATCACGTAACGATCGTCAAAAACGATCCGTAGAAGGGAACGAACTTGTACCGAGTTTAGGATCCCGTTCGAAAGAGCGCAAAGGGAAATCGAAAAAGAAATTCACGTTTTACACGAAATTTTTACTATTTTGGGCAGCTATTCTTGCGATTGCAGCTCTTTATGTTCTTTATTTGCGGCTAACTAGTGCTTAGATACATAAGACTTAAAACCGTTCTGGCTCTTGCTAAGAGAGCTTTTTTGACAGAGCATATGTATTTTGATATGCTTGTATCAAATTTATGCGTATTTTTTGAAATAACAAACAGTCGGGTTGAAGAACAAAATAGCTTCTCGTACTTATCATGTAGCATTTGTTTTGTAAACCTTTTGGGAGGTGACTGGGATGTCTGAAGAGATTGGACATTATCTTCGACAGGCCCGGGAGTCGATAGGACTGTCCCTCGACCAATTACAAGAAAAAACAAAGATCCAAAAACCTTTTCTTATAGCGATTGAAAATGGTGACTTTGACAAACTACCGAGCCCTTTTTATGTGAGGACCTATCTGCGTTCTTATGCCAATCAAGTCAAGGTAGAACCTCATCATATTTTGCGTCACTATCGAAAAGAAGAGCAGGCTGTGCGGTATGGAGTTCAACAAAATACTGCTGTTATGCCTGCTGTGGGACAGCAAACGGGTCATTTTTCCTTGAGTCAGACGACAATCCAGAAGCCTGCAAGTTCCAATCGTATTAAAGTTCAAACAGCACTTACGATTGCGAAGCCGAGCGTTAACACACAAGTACATACGACACCTGTAATGGATCGGACTGCTCAAACACAGAAACTACGTGCAATTGACCAGACTCAGAGTGTATCGGTTACCAATCCACCGTTTGATCCTGGAAAAACTCAGACGATGCCACCCTTTAATCCGGCACAAACACAACGGATAAAGGCATTAGAGAATTCAGTAGTGAATCGACCTAGTCGTACTTTGCGGGAGCAATCTATGACGATTGCTAAAGATCACAAGGTTCGTTCTGAGGAAGTAATCCAAACACCATCAACCGTGGTTCCTCCTATGCCGAATCCAAAGGTAGACCAAGTTGGGCAGGAAACGGTACCGTTCGAAATGATAAAGGACCAAGGGTTAGATCACAAGCTGGGCACCACGAATTTATCGCCTACTATGCCTGGATCTGGATCGAAAAAGATGGAATCGACCTCTCGCCTAGAAACGAGACGTGATCCTAGGTTTGAACGTACTGCTCGATTTGACTCAACGAATCAAACCGATCCGAAATTGGACATAAGCCGTAAAATGGAGACAGGTTTGGTTCCGCTCTCTGATACTATCATGACTCGTCGTGAGAAATTTGGCTCTTCACGTGATGAAAAACACGACTCGCGCTACTCACAAGATGTAGAATCTCTCAAAACATTAAGTCGTAGTGCAATGAAAACAAGTCGTAGTTCTAAGTCTAATTGGAAAGTTGATTTTCCTGTGAAATGGTATTGGATTGCGGGAGCTGCTGGACTCTTAGTGTTAGTGGTTGGAGTGTTGATATATGCTTTTTCTGGTAGAGATGATGCCAAGAAAACCGATACTCCTAAACCAACTACTACTGAACAAACACCGAAACCAGAGAGTGAAGCAAAGGAATCCACTCCTAGTACACCGCCTGCAACTGAATCGGGTCCGGTTGAGATCGAAAAATCAGGAGCCGGAACTTATTATGTTTCAAAGGGGAACCAAGTGAAGCTCTCTTTCAAATTAAAGCAAGGCACTTCTACGAGTGGACAGATTGTATTAAAAGATGCAGCGGGTAAAGACATTAAACCTGCGTTTGTTTTGAGCACCAAATATCCTAAAACAGACGTTTTATATACGTTTTCTGGAGATGCTAATAAGCTAACCATTTCCATCGCCAAACCAGATGATGTAGAGATTATGGCAAATGGAAATGTATCCATTAATAAAGTAAATCCAGTTAAAGACCTTACCTTTTTAGTTAAAAAATAATAAAATGGTTAAAACAATGTTCCTGAAAAAGCCTTTTAACAGGCTTTTTCTTTTGTTTTTCCTAGGATATACTGACATCAGAATGGAGAGTAGATGGGAGGACATCTTCGGAGCTATGGTAGATATGGAGCAGCAAACATCACCGCAACAAACCTCAAGTCAGTTCGAAAGTAGAAGAAAAAAACATGCTCGAAAGATAAAAAAGAAACCAGTTCCTTGGTTCGGGTGGTTGGGTGTAACGCTTGTGGCTTTGGCTATTCCAGTTGGTTTCTATGCTTTCAAGGGCAGTTCATCTAGTCAAGTGACTACTTCCAAACCTGTCCAGACTGAAACGGAAGCAGGTAAAAGCAATCCGAGTAGACCAAAAATAGAATTACAACCTCATTCTGAAGGAAAAGATGCTGGTGATCAATATCGATTAGGTAATGTAAGCAAAGTTGAGGTTTCTCTCTCAACCAAAAGTAATGCTTCTTTTAAGGTGTATCGTGGTTCATCGAAAGGTACATTGTTAAAAGAGGGAAAACTTGTAGCAAACAATGTAGAAAAGATAGAAGATACGAAAGAATTGTATGTAACTATGGACAAGCCTGATCAAGTTCAATTAAAAGTAAATGGAGTTCAAATTGATACATCCAATACGAAAAGCGCGCAATCATATCGATTTTTTCTTAGTTGAATAAAGATTCGTAAAAAGAAGAGCTTTTTATGGGCAAGCTTTTGACACCTTACTTTTGCATAGTTTATACTTACGGAAGGATTATCTGCTATCTACTACATACTTGGAAGAATTGATCACACATGAAATACATACCTGCGTATCATTCAGTCGCAATCCTGTTCGTTTCTTCCACACAAGGGATCATTGAGAGGATTTCCTCCAAGAACCAAATCAATGGATTGTCCAGGAGGTAGATCACAGTGAACGTAGCCAATAAGATAACAATGGCACGTATTTTTCTTGTTCCCGTGGTCATGATCTTTTTACTTGTTCGTTTTGATCTTGGATCGATACAATTTGGTCAAGTCACGATAACAGTGAGTGAATTGATTGCGACATTGGTATTTGTTCTAGCGGCTGTTACAGATGGTTTAGATGGCTATATAGCTCGAAAGAATAAAATAGTAACCAATCTCGGGAAATTTCTTGATCCTCTAGCAGATAAACTATTAATTACCGCCGCACTCATTTCACTCGTAGAGATGAATCGATTAGAGGCATGGATGGCTATTGTCATTATTAGTCGAGAGTTTGCTGTTACAGGATTGCGTTTAATTGGAGCAGTAGAAGGGAAAGTTATCGCTGCTAGCGCATTGGGGAAAGCGAAGACCATCATTCAAATCGTGGCAATCGTGGCACTGATGTTAAACAATATTCCGTTTGCTGAGTATTCTATTCCGTTTGCCTTTATAGCGAAATGGCTGGCAGTGATGATTACAGTTATATCAGGAGTCGATTATTTCTATAAAAATAGGAAATTTGTTTCACTTACCACTTCAAACTCGAAACAGTAAAGAGGAGACTCGCTCATGAAGGCGGAAGTCATTACCGTTGGAACAGAATTGTTAATGGGATATACCGTAGATACCCATTCTAACTTTCTATCACAGGAATGTTCCGTATTGGGGATACCGGTTCATTTCCATACTTCAGTAGATGATGATCGTGATCGACTGTACCAAACATTTCAACTTGCCCAGTCTCGTTCTGAGTTAGTCATTGTTTGTGGTGGGCTAGGTCCAACGCTAGACGATTTGACAAAGGAAACATTGGCTGAGTTTCTAGGTGTTGAGTTGGTCCAAGATCAAGAGGCGTTTGAAGCATTGCAGTCTGCGTTTGCTGGTCGCTCAATCCCCATGACAGAGAACAACTTGAAACAAACATATGCATTTCCGAATGGGACTGTTTTTTTAAACTCTAGAGGTACTGCTCCAGGTCTTGCTGTTACTTCAAAAGGGGTTACGTATATTCTTTTGCCAGGTCCTCCAGGTGAAATGCGCCCTATGTTTGAAGGACAGATTCGTGAATTTATTCTTTCCCTCATCCCAAATCGAAGAGTTATTGTATCTCATCCGCTTTCGTTTTTTGGAATTGGAGAATCTTTATTAGAAGACCAACTAAAGGATTTGATCCAATCAGAAACATCTGCATCTATCGCGACATATGCTGAAGAAGCGGGAGTTGTTTTGCGAATTACAGTAGAGGCCGAGTCAACGAGAGAGGCGAAGGCAAAAATCGAACTGATTCGACAAGAAATCCTCCATCGTGTAGGAGATTTTTGTTTTAGTGAGAAAAAAGAGACTTTGGAAGAAGTAGTTTTATCTATTATGCAGGAGCGGGAGCAGACCGTATCGATGGCAGAGAGTTGTACGGGCGGCCTCCTTACTTATCTACTAACCACTATACCTGGCTCCAGTCAAGCTGTGCTTGGCGGTGTCGTTACGTATACCAATGAAGTCAAAGAGTATATGACGAAGGTTTCAGCAGATACGCTTCAAAAATACGGTGCGATTAGTAGAGAAACAGCGATTGAGATGGCAGAGCACACAAGGGATCAATTCCAGAGTGATTTTGCCATCAGCGTGACAGGACTTGCGGGGCCAACGCCTGCGGAAGGAAAACCAGTTGGAGAGGTTTGGATTGCGATTGCTGAGAAAAATGGTAAGACTGAGGTCTATCGTCATATGATTAGAGGGCAACGCAAACGAGTGCAGTTACTAGCAGCAAAATATGCTCTATTCCATCTATGGCAGAGATTAAAAAAAGGGTGATTTTACAACATGACGAAGAGTTTTGATGAATTTGGATTACAGCCAGATATTTTAAAAGGAATTTACGATATTGGCTTTGAAGAGCCGTCTCCGATTCAAATCGAATGTATTCCCGCTGTATTACGTGGGGAAGATGTGATCGGTCAGGCACAGACTGGAACTGGTAAAACTGCGGCTTTTGGGATTCCGATATTAGATCGAATTCAAACGCAAGTGAATCAAGTGCAGAGCATTATCCTTACCCCTACTCGGGAATTAGCGATTCAGGTGTCAGAAGAATTACGGCGTATCGGTCGGCCAGGTCGGATTAAAACACTTCCAATCTATGGTGGACAATCTATCGGACGACAAGTAAAAGCATTGGAGCAAGGCGTTCATGTCGTCATTGGTACTCCAGGAAGACTACTAGATCATTTGCGTCGTGGAACACTCAAGGTGGACGCAATTGAGGTGATTGTACTAGATGAAGCAGATGAGATGCTAGATATGGGTTTCATCGAGGATATTGAATCGGTGTTACGATTTGTACCGACAGATCGCCAGCTTCTCCTCTTCTCAGCTACGATGCCTCCTGCTATTCGTCAGTTAGCAAATAAGTATATGCGCAAGCCACGGTATATTACGATTAATCGGGGCGATGTGAGTGTACCTATGATCAAGCAAGTATACTATCGGGTACTTGAGAATCATAAAATAGACGCGCTTTGTCGAATTTTAGATAGTGAGGAAGTAAATTTAGGAATTGTCTTCTGTCGCACGAAAAAAGGCGTAGATGAGCTAGCAGAAGCACTTCAGGCACGTGGCTATCTATCTGGAGGGCTACATGGAGATCTCCAACAATACCAACGGGATCGTGTGATGAGCGCTTTCCGTAATAGTGAGATTGAATTACTTGTTGCTACCGATGTAGCTGCACGTGGAATTGATGTGGGCAGTGTAACTCACGTGATTAACTTTGACATTCCGCAAGATGTAGAGAGCTATGTACACCGAATTGGTCGTACGGGCCGTGCAGGTCGCGCGGGTGTTGCTTTAACTCTCGTAACCCCACGTGAGATGAAGCAATTACGTACGATTGAAGAGGAAACGGGTAACCGTTTGAAATCAAAAGAGCTTCCTACTCTAGAAGAGATTGCTACCAAACAACAACAGACTTGGATGACCCAAATCGGAGAAGTGATCCAAGCGGAGACAGATCTTAGCCTATTCGAAGAGATGTTAGGGCAATTGAGAGAGAAGTACTCCGCAGAGAAGGTAGCAGCAGCTGCGCTTTATCTGTCCTTCTCAGAGAGATTCTCCAAAGGTCCTGATGCAGGGTACAATTTTGGAGAAACGGGCGCGTCACCAGGTATGGTTCGGTTCTTTATCAATGTGGGACGTAATGTAAATATGCGTCCGCAAGAGTTGGCACAAGCTATTGCGGATCATGCAGGAATTGCCTTACGCCAGGTTGGACGAATTAATATCTATGACCGCTTCTCATTCGTAGAAGTGCCAGAAGATGTAGCTCCATTTGTTTATGAAGCACTTCGTCAATCTAAAATCAACGGTGCGCGTGTCAATATGGAACCTGCTCGTCCGCGTACGAGTACTCCCCCTACTACACGTACAGCCCCGCCTAGAGGATAAGCATAAAAAAGAACCATCCAAATAAGATGGTTCTTTTTTATGGGTGAATATGGCATTTTTGATGAATCGCAACGCCTAGTCTGCAATCCCAAGAGCAATCTTTGCATAGCGAGACATGCGGCTTTTGTCCCAAGGAGGATCATAGACGATGTTTACTTCTACATCTTGGACATTGTTGACTTTCATAACTGCTTCGGTGACCATGCCGTGGATAGTGGCAGAGAGAGGGCATCCCATTGCAGTTAGTGTCATCGTGACGGTAACTTTTTGTTTGTCATCGATGTCCAGATTGTAGATCAGTCCGAGATTTACGATGTCGATATGAAGCTCTGGATCGAGTACGTTTTCTAATTCATCCAAAATGGCTTCTTTCATTGCGTCTTGATTCAAGATAATAGCCTCCCATGCGATGTCGGTTTTTCCTTCTACCAATGTACCATAGCCAAACAGAAAACAAAAAACGAATGGATGTTCGTAAAATAGTATTGGCAGTAAATGAAAAACAAGGTATGATAATACTAGTACATAAATGGACTAGAGGAGTGGGTGCATTGTCAGATCGTCGTCAGGCTTTAGAAATCGCACTTAGACAAATTGAAAAACAATTCGGAAAAGGTTCCGTTATGCGCATGGGTGAAGAATCAGTTCCCCAAGTGGAGACAGCTTCAACTGGAGCCCTCGCATTAGATATTGCACTGGGAATTGGTGGATTCCCTCGTGGAAGAATTATTGAAGTATACGGCCCAGAATCTTCAGGTAAGACGACGGTTGCTTTGCACGCGATTGCAGAAGTACAGAAAATGGGTGGACAAGCTGCATTTATTGACGCGGAACATGCACTAGATCCAGCTTATGCTCAAAAGCTAGGTGTAAATATTTCTGAGATGCTCTTATCTCAACCAGATACAGGGGAGCAAGCTTTGGAAATTGCGGAAGCGCTCGTTCGTAGTGGAGCTGTCGACGTGATTGTAATCGACTCCGTAGCAGCACTGGTTCCGAAGGCAGAGATTGAAGGGGAGATGGGAGATTCTCATGTAGGTCTTCAAGCTCGGTTGATGTCACAAGCACTTCGTAAACTTTCTGGAGCGATTAATAAATCGAAGACCATCGCGATCTTTATTAACCAGATTCGTGAAAAAGTAGGAGTTATGTTTGGAAATCCTGAGGTTACTCCAGGCGGTCGTGCGTTAAAGTTCTACTCGAGTGTTCGGCTCGAAGTGCGTCGTGCTGAAACAATTAAGCAAGGTACGGACATGGTAGGAAACCGTACGAAGATTAAAGTAGTAAAAAACAAAGTAGCTCCTCCATTTAAAACGGCTGAAGTAGATATTATGTTCGGAGAAGGAATTTCTCGTGAAGGTAGTGCGCTGGATATTGCTACCGAATTAGATATTGTGAATAAGAGTGGTGCTTGGTACTCCTTTGAAGGGGAACGTTTAGGACAAGGTCGTGAAAATGCAAAGTTATTCTTAAAAGAGAACCCTGCATTATTTATCGAGATCGAAAATCGAATTCGTACCCATTATGAGTTACCACTTGCACAGGTACCAGCTCCGGCAGTAGAGGAAAAAAGTGAGCCGCGTGGTCGTAAAGCAAAAGAACAAGTAGATTCTGATCCGATTATAACGGCAGCTCTAGCAGCAGGTCTTGACCAAGAAGATTAAAAAAAGGGCGGGTGAAGAAAGTGAGTTCGAATATCACCCGGATCGAAAAGGAATCGGCATTGGGCAGACGCTATCACATTTATGTGGATGGAGAGTTTGCGCTCTCTATCCACGAGGATGTGTTAGTCAAATTCCGACTACATAAAGGGATGGATGTAGGTGAAGCTGATTGCCAGCACTGGTTGCTTGCTGAGGAACAGAATCGTGCTCGTCAAATCGCCTTTAAGTATATAGGCTTTCGTCCACGTACGGTTTACCAAGTTCACCAACACCTCCTAGAAAAAGGATTTTCTCTTGAGCATATCCAAGCAGTTACAGAAGAATTGGTGCAGCAAGGTTACCTCAATGACGGTCAGTATGCTGTAGCGTGGGTCGAGGAACGGCAGAGACTGAAGGGCTTGGGGTCTACTCGACTACGTCAAGAATTAAAGCAAAAAGGTGTGGCGGATCATTGGATTGACAAGGCACTATCCTACATTGAACAAGATGAAGAGCGCCAACTGGCAATGACCCTTGCCGAGAGGCGCTATTCTCGTATCCAAGACGACCTTTGGCCAAAAGTAGAACGGAAACTAGGGCAATACCTAATGAGACGTGGTTTTTCTGCAGATATTGTCTACCCGATTTTAAAACATTTTCGGTCCATTCATCGTTACGAAAAGGGGGATCGTTTGTGAAGATACTCTATTTTACGGATACCCACATTCGCGGGAATTCACCCCGAAGTCGGAAGGATGATTTTCCATCCACAATCCGTAGAAAAATGGAAGAGATTATCGAACTTGCCAGTGTACATCAAGTAGATTATGTATTACATGGTGGAGATGTATTTGATCATCCTAATCTATCTCCAGCGGTGGTGGGGGATTTTGCCAGTTTGTTTCGAGGCTTTGGAGTGCCAGTCTATGCGATTGCAGGAAATCACGATGTATATGCTCATAATCCGATTACGCTTCCACGTACGATGCTAGGATTGTTGGATGCGTTTGGAACATTGCAACTGGTGCACGAAGGAAATCGTATCAAACTAGAGAAAGATGGCATCGTGGTACAACTTAGTGGCCAGCCTTTCCATTATGATTTAGATAAACGCGACATTACCCTTGATTATGCGGTCAAAAATGAGATGGATGCTCATTTTTGTATTCATATGGTGCATAGTATGTTGGTTGATCGACCGTTGCCCGATAGTGTGGCTCATACGTTGATTTCTCAATTATGGGAGTTAGACAGCGATGTGGATGTTGTTTTGACAGGGCATTATCATGCAGGATTTCCGGTTCAGCATCGGGAAGGAAGATATGTGTTAAACCCAGGGGCGATTGCAAGGGTAAATAATCATTTATCTGAGATGCGACGAATCCCTCAAGTGGTATTGCTTACACTAACAGACTGTGTTGATGTTACCGTGATCCCACTCACTTCTGCACAATCAGGTGAGGAGATCCTAGATCGGAGTCATATTGAAAAAGCACGGTATCAGGAAGAGCGCTGGGCGGAGTTTACGAGACAAGTAGATGCTGCGTTGGAGTTAAAGACATTAAATGTGGATACGATTATTGAAACGATTGCGGAGAACGATCAAATTCAGGAACAGGTAAGGTTGGATGCCTTACGAAGAATTAGTAAAGCAAAAGAGATGCGGGGAGGAGAGGGAGCGTGAAACAATTTCGGAAGCTAGAGATCCATAACTTTCAATCTCATGAGCATACGGTCGTACAACTCTCTCCTGGTTTAAACGTGTTTGTAGGTGCATCTGATAATGGAAAGAGTGCTATTTTACGAGCGCTTCGTTGGGTGTTGTTTAATGTTCCTCGTGGGGCTGATTATATTCGGACAGGAACAACCAAATGTCAAGTAACTCTTACGATGGACGATGGAACGGAGATTGAACGGATCCGTAGTACCGGCTCGATTAATCGATATCTCTTACGTAAGCCGGATGAACAAGAGATGATTTTTGAAGGGTTTGGTTCAGAAGTTCCACATGAAATCACAGAAATTCATCAGATGACACCTGTGAAACTAGATGTTGCGCAAGAGATTCTTCTTCAGTTTGGTAGCCAATTAGAAGGGCCTTTTCTGCTTTCTGAATCTCCTGGAACAAAGGCAAAAATGTTAGGCTTTATCAGTGGTGCTCAGATCATTGATGTAGCTTTAAAACAGGCAAATAGTGACAAAAAGTTGGTTTTAGAAGAAGGAAGAAGAACAGAGCGAAACAAGCAATCCCTATTGGAACAGTTGAAGCCCTATGAGAATCTAGTAGATTTGCGTCGCCAACTAGATGAGAGTAAGAAGAAGATTGCTAGAATCAAAGAATTACAACATAGGCTCCAGCAACTTCGAAAGACAGCTCATCTCTATACAGAGATGAAACAGGAACAGGCGTATTGGGCTGGAGTACTAGAGTCTTTATCACAGCTCCCTTATGCTGAGATGAAAAAAGCAGAGTTAGAGATGATGGCTTTTCAGCAGATACAACTACAACAAAGATTAACTAGGTGGAAGAATCATCAAAGTGAAAAACGCCAGTGCCAGCAACAACTTATCCATCTTGAAAAATCCCCAGAGGCAGAAGCACGTTTGGCCCAGCTTATGGATTTGTCTATTCGATTCAAACTGCTTTTCCGTCTATATCATAACTACGAGAGTGTAAGATCCGAACAAGCACAAACGTTACAGGTTTTACAGAGGAACCAGAATCTTGGAGAAGCCGCAGAACGCTTTCAGCAGATGATTCATGAAAATGAGAAAAAGGCTCAACTGGACCACAGATGGAAAATCTATCAATCTGTTTACTCTCAAAAACAGCAGCAACTAGCCGTTTTAACAAAAACAGAGGCGATTGATCGGGTCTATCGGGTTTTATTACCTAAATTGGAAACACACAAAACGCAAATGGAATTATATCGCGAACAACAATCAAAATACGTTTACCTTCATCAGAGAGTGATGAAAGGTCGAAAATATTGCAAAGATCAAGAAGAAGAGATTAAACATTTAACTGAAGAATACGTAAGGTTACTTCAAGTAAATAAGAAGTGTCCAACATGTGGTTCCCAAATTCATGGGGATGTACTGGAACATCTAATGAGCGAATTAGGAGGCGATGTATATGCTACAACTGGAAGATAAGATGAAAGAGCTAAAGGTCCGAATTGAAGCGGCTAGAGAGCAGAGAACACGGGCAGAGGGGAAATTAGAGAATCTAGAGAAGCAAGAGGCGGAATTGTTAAACGAGTTAGAGCAGTTAGGGGTAAAACCGGAAGAGCTAGAAGAGGAGATAGGACGTCTAGAGAGAGAGATTCAAAGAGGAATCCAGGAAGTAAATGATCTCCTGCCTAAGGAGCTGGCTTAGATGGATACAGATTTCTCTCTAGAAGCTCTGGAGAAAATAGTAGGGAAATACGAAACAGAGTGGTCTGAAAGGAAAGGGAAACAAGACCTTCTTTTAGAACAGCTTCATGAAGTGGAAAAGGATTGGCAGCTTTATCAAGAGGAAAAAGAATTACTCGATCAAGTTCGAATTCTGTTCCAAAAAGCTTCTGATTACGCTAGACAACAAGCAAAAGCACAACTAGAGTTATTGGTAACAAGGGCACTACAAATGGTATTTGGCCCCGCATTTTCTTTTGTCATTGAATTGTCGGAAGCTGGCAAAAATCCAAGTGCGGAGTTTTTTGTTGTAACCGATTGGGATGGAATGCAGGTAAAAAACAAACCTCAAGACTCACGCGGGGGAGGAATTGTTGATATTATTTCTCTTGCTTTGCGAATTGCACTCATTACTACCATTCAACCTCGTGTGGAAGGACCGTTAATTTTAGATGAACCTGGCAAACATGTAAGTAAGGACTATGTCGTTCCCATGGTTCAATTTCTTCAACTCATTTCACAAACATATGGGAGACAAATTATCCTTGTTACCCATAATAGTGATTTGACCGAATCTGCCGACCAAGTCTATGAAGTACGACTAAATGGAGGGAAGTCGGAGCTAGTCCTTCTTACCTCTCCTTGACAATGGTAATTTATAAATACTAAAATCAAGTTATATCTTTTTCAGAGGAATGACTTTGAAAAAGATGCATGTGGTTCCAAGAGTTCCTATGATGATGCATATGAAACGATCAATTTGCTGGGTATCCAGCCTAACTTGGTAAAGAGCAAACAACAAAGGGACGAGCTTAATGGACCGAAATGAATCGGTCTTGTTTTTTAATAAAAGAAAAGAGGAGGTGAAAGCGGATGCAATTGGAATCCATCATTCTGCTTTTAGCCTCACTATTAGCAGGGTTTGGAGTAGGCTACTGGATTCGGAAAATGACTGCGGAAGCTCGCATTGGAAGTGCTGAGAAAGAAGCGCAGGCAATTGTTGAAAAGGCGCATCAAAATGCGGAAGCAGCCAAAAAAGAAAAGATTTTTGAGGCACGGGATGAAGCCCACCAACTTCGGATGGATGTAGAAAAAGAAATTCGTGAACAACGAAACGAATTACAACGCTTTGAACGGCGTCTTGCACAGAAAGAAGAAACACTCGAACGAAAACAACATGGTGTAGAGCGTCGTGAGGAAGCTCAAGCGAGTAAGGAACGCCAACTAGAAGCACGAGTAGAGCAAATCGAAGATCTTTATCAAAAACAAGTTCGTGAGATGGAACGGATTTCTAATTTGACTACAGACGAAGCAAGACAGTTGATCCTAACTAGAGTAGAGAACGAGATGCGTCATGAAACAGCTCAAATCGTGAAGGATATGGAGCAACAAGCTCTAGAAGAAGGAGATAAGCGCGCTCGTAATATCTTATCTCTTTGTATCCAGCGTTGTGCTGCAGATCATGTGGCGGAAACAACAGTGTCTGTGGTTACCTTACCGAATGACGAGATGAAGGGACGAATCATTGGTCGTGAAGGGCGTAATATCCGTACTTTAGAAACATTGACGGGTATTGACCTCATTATTGATGATACGCCTGAAGCGGTTATTCTGTCTGGTTTTGATCCAATTCGTCGTGAAGTAGCTCGAGTTGCACTCGAAAAACTCGTAGCGGATGGTCGAATCCATCCAGCTCGCATTGAAGAGATGGTGGAGAAATCCCGCCGCGACGTGGATGAACGCATTCGAGAATACGGAGAGCAAGCTACTTTTGAGACGGGTGTTCATGGAATCCACCCAGATTTGATCAAGATTGTAGGTCGATTGAAATTCCGTACAAGTTATGGACAAAATGTCTTGAAACATTCGATGGAAGTGGCACATCTCTGTGGATTGCTAGCAGCCGAACTAGGTGAAGATATTCATTTAGCGAAACGTGCAGGTCTCTTGCATGATATCGGGAAAGCAATTGACCATGAAGTGGAAGGTTCTCATGTAGAAATTGGTGTAGAATTAGCCAAGAAGTACAGTGAACATCCAGTCGTGATCAATAGTATTGCTTCCCATCATGGCGATTGTGAGGCTGAAAGTGTAATTGCTGTGTTAGTACGTGCGGCTGATGCACTATCGGCAGCTCGTCCTGGAGCACGCCGTGAGACGTTAGAAGCTTATATCAAGCGACTAGAGAAACTAGAAGAGATCTGTGAGTCGTTTGAAGGTGTCGAAAAATCGTATGCTATTCAAGCAGGACGTGAATGTCGTATCATTGTCCGACCAGAAGAAGTGGATGACGTAGAGGCAAGTCGTCTTGCACGTGAGATTACGAAGCAGATTGAGAGTCAACTGGACTACCCAGGGCAAATCAAGGTGACGGTAATCCGTGAAACAAGATCAGTAGAGTATGCAAAATAAAGTGGCTGGAACGCCGCTTTATTTTTTTTAAGTCCATTTTTACATGAGGTTGGAGGAAATATTAAATTTATGAGAATTTTAATGATAGGAGATATCGTGGGCCGGCTTGGTCGACAAACTCTCCAAACGTACGTACCACAGTTAAAAAGCGCATATCAACCTGATGTGATCGTTGTAAATGCGGAAAACGCAGCGAATAACGGGAGAGGGGTCACGAAAGAGATCGTTCGAGAGTTTCGATCACTCGGGGTGCATTGTTTAACATTAGGCAATCATACATGGGGACAGTCTGAGATCTTTGATTTTATCGAAGAAGAGGAACATCTAGTACGACCTGCTAACTATCCTGAAGGAACACCTGGTAAAGGCTTTACCACTCTTTCGACTCCGAAAGGGAAAGTTACGGTTATGAATCTGATGGGACGTAGTTTTATGTCTCCGCTCACTTTGGACTGCCCGATGAAAAGTTTTGAAAAAATGTACAAACAAATATCTGCTGGACACTATATTTTGGTCGATTTTCATGCTGAAACTACCTCGGAGAAACAATCTTTTGCGTGGTTTGTAGATGGAAAGGCATCTGCGGTGATTGGCACGCATACACATGTACAAACAGCAGATGAACGAATCCTTCCTAAAGGTACAGCCTATTTAACAGATGTGGGAATGGTGGGCCCTTATGATGGAATTATTGGAATGGAACGCGAGTTAGTTATTCGTCGTTATCTCACTCAATTACCCGTTCGTTTCGAAGTGGCTGATGGTAGGTTTCAGTTAAATGCTGTTCTTCTTGATTTTGATACTTCGACTAAAAAGGCTAGACGAATTAAAAGGATTCGAATTGACGAAGACACACCATGGTTTCAATAATGTCTTCGGTAGTTTTCGAATAAAATTCTTTCTGATTTTTCATTTCTATCTACATTTTTAAGAAGGAATTTTTAAAACTTAGTCGAATATATTAGGAGTGGACTCACTCATAACCATCGAGGAGGTACAGTCATGGAAGTATTAAAAGTTTCAGCAAAATCCAACCCGAATTCTGTAGCAGGCGCACTCGCTGGTGTTTTGCGTGAACGCGGTCAAGCGGAAATGCAAGCTATTGGAGCGGGTGCACTTAATCAAGCAGTAAAAGCTGTTGCGATTGCACGAGGATTTGTGGCGCCTAGTGGGATTGATCTCATATGCGTTCCAGCATTTACAGACATCGTAATCGATGGAGAAGAGCGTACGGCGATCAAACTAATTGTAGAACCTCGCTAAAACTCAGATTTTGTATATAACTTGTGGTAAAGACCTGTTTATTATCAAAATAGACAGGTTTTATTTTTTATGGAGTCACATTTGTATAGGAGGAGTTAGTACATATGTGGATTATAGACGGACATTGTGATGTGCTATTAAAATTATGGAATTCTCCGGATGAACATGATTTCTATGAGGAAAATTCGACGTTAGATGTTTCATATCATGGTTTATGCTCTGCGAATGGCTTCATACAAAACTTTGCTGTTTTTGTCCCACCTCGAATTCCAGTAGGGCAACGGTTTTTAGCGGCTGCTCAGCAAATAGATATTTTTTATCAAAAGGTGCTTCAGGATCAATCGAAGATGGTTTTGATTACAAACCGGGAAGAATTGGATCGTTTACGAGTAGTTCGTGAAATAGATGACCATGCTCAGATGGGGGCAATCTTATCTCTAGAAGGTGCAGACGCGCTTCAAGGGGAGATTGCCTATTTGCGATTATTTCATCGTCTAGGGGTGCGTTCCATGGGTCTTACGTGGAACTATGCAAATGAAGTAGCAGATGGGGTTCAAGAGGTACGCAATGGAGGGATTACTCGATTTGGACACCAAGTTTTGGAAGAGATGAAAAAACTAAAAATGATTTGCGATGTATCCCATCTCTCCATTCGAAGTTTTTGGGATGTGATGGAGTACACTGACTTAGCAGTGATGGCGAGTCACTCCAATACACGCGCCTTATGTCCGCATGTCCGAAACTTAGAGGATGATCAAATTCGAGCATTGATTCAGAAGGAAGGTATGATTGGTGTGACGTTTGTCCCATATTTTGTTCATCAACCCTCAAACGAGTCAAATATAAGCCATGTCATACGGCATATTGAACATATTTGTGAACTGGGAGGGGCGGATCATATCATGTTTGGTTCTGATTTTGATGGAATTGAGGAAAAAGTAACCGGTTTAGAAACGGCAAAACAGTACACTCAATTCATCCACATGCTATTGCAATATTATCCATCTGATTTAGTAGAAAAATGGGCATGGAAAAGAAGTTATGTATTCTATAGTAAAGCGTTTTCATAACATATTGTATAAATATACGTATATATGAATTAATTTTAGCAGGTTATTGGTACAATGAAACAGAATGTGAACAATTTTGGAAGGGAAACGGTTGCTTTTTCAGGTGGGCAGGTCTAGAATGATAAATGAAAATGCGTTAGACGACTCACCACAAAAATGGACTGTATCTTTTCGTTTGTGAAGAGCCGATCTAGAAATCTAACATATACAATATATTGTAATCGTTTTGTTTGGGAGTTTAAAGGAGATGAGTTCATGATTAAGCAGCTTTCGTGGAAAGTGGGCGGACAGCAAGGTGAAGGGATTGACAGTGCCGGTGAGATTCTTTCGACTGCATTAAACCGACAAGGTTATCATCTATATGCGTATCGCCACTTTTCTTCTCGGATTAAAGGTGGACATTCGAATACTAAGCTTCGTATGAGTACCGATCCAATCGGTTCGATCGCCGATGACCTCGATATTTTGGTTGCATTTGACCAAGAAACGATCGATCTTAATGCACATGAGTTAATCAAAAACGGCGTCATCTTGGCAGATGAAAAGTTTGATCCTACATTGCCTGAAGGTATCACAGCTCACTTATTAGCGGTACCATTCACGAAAATCGCTGAAGAAGTTGGCATGGCTCAGATGAAAAATATGGTGGCGGTAGGTGCTTCGACAGCTCTACTCGGACTGCCACTTGCTGCGTTCCGTGAGGTAATCGAAGGACGCTTCTTGAAAAAAGGACAAAAAGTCGTTGATAAGAACATGGAAGCGATTGAACGTGGCCGTGACTATGTGAAAGAACTTACAATTGATGACCTTCCTGATTTTGAATTAGCAGTCTCTGACGGTCAAAAGCGTCTTTACATGATCGGTAACGATGCGATTGCATTTGGAGCTGTTGCGGCTGGTGCTCGTTTGATGGCTGCATACCCAATTACTCCATCATCTGAAATTATGGAATATCTGATTCGGAAACTTCCTGAGTTTGGTGGAACGGTTGTTCAAACAGAAGATGAATTAGCAGCGATTACCATGACCATCGGTGCGAACTATGGTGGTGTGCGTGCGCTAACAGCTTCTGCTGGTCCAGGACTTTCTTTGATGACAGAAGCAATCGGACTTGCTGGTATGACAGAAACCCCGTGTGTGATCGTGGATACTCAACGTGGTGGTCCAAGTACGGGTCTACCAACTAAGCAAGAACAATCCGATGTGCTTTCTATGCTTTATAGCACTCACGGAGAGATCCCTAAAATCGTAATCGCTCCAAGCTCTGCTGAAGAGTGTTTCTACGATACGATTGAAGCATTCAACATGGCTGAGAAGTATCAATGTCCCGTTATTATCCTAACTGATCTAGCGGTATCGCTTGGAAAGCAAACAGTTGATCCGCTATCCTATGATCGAGTTCAAATCGACCGCGGAAAACTACTTCCGTTTGATGCAGATCTTCCGCAATTGGGTGACTCAGAATTGTTCCCACGCTACGAGCTTACGGAAGATGGCATTTCTCGTCGTACGCTTCCAGGTACCAAAAATGGTATTCATCACGTTACAGGTGTTGAGCACAGTGAGACAGGTCGTCCTTCTGAAAGTGCTGAAAACCGGATTAACATGATGGATAAACGTTTAGGGAAGCTTAGCCAAGATATTGGCTATACCAATCCTGTAGCGGTTGATGCACCTCATGAAGAAGCAGATCTTCTGGTAATTGGCTTTAACTCAACCAAAGGTACCATCGCTGAGGCGAGAGAACGTCTTGAACTAGATGGTTTAAAAGTGAACCAAGCACATGTGCGTCAGCTAATGCCTTTCCCAACTGATTTATTGGCAGAGCAAATGAAGAATGCGAAAAAGGTTCTCGTCGTTGAGAACAATGCAACAGGTCAATTGACCTCCTTAATTAAGATGAATGTAGGAATGGCTGAGAAAATCGAATTCTATGGTAAGTATGATGGAAATCCATTTTACCCAGCTGAAATTACAAACGCATGTAAGGAGCTGTTAGTTCATGGCAACATTTAAAGATTTCCGCAACAAAGTGAAGCCCAACTGGTGTCCAGGTTGCGGGGACTTCTCAGTACTCGCAGCTATGCAACGCGCGTTTGCTAATGTAGGTTTGGAGCCAGAAGAGGTAGCAATCGTTTCCGGAATCGGTTGTTCGGGTCGAATCTCTGGTTATGTAAATGCATATGGCTTACACGGAGTACACGGTCGTGCATTACCCATTGCCCAAGGGCTAAAATTAGCAAACCGTGACTTAACAGTCGTAGCATCCGGTGGAGATGGTGATGGTTTTGCTATTGGTATGGGTCATACGGTACATGCGATTCGTCGTAATGTGGACGTTACCTATGTCGTAATGGATAACCAAATCTATGGTTTGACAAAAGGACAAACTTCTCCACGTAGTGCACAAGGATTCCAGACCAAGAGTACGCCTCAAGGATCGATTGAACAAGCGATTTCTCCATTGGAGTTGGCACTATCTTTAAATGCTGGCTTTGTAGCACAATCATTCTCCAGTGATTTGAAACAACTTACTCACGTGATTGAAGAAGGATTGAAGCATAAAGGCTTTAGCTTAATCAACGTGTATAGCCCTTGTGTAACATATAACAAGATTAATACCTACGAATGGTTTAAGCAGAATATCGTAAACCTAGATACTCTAGAGGGATACGATAATGCGAACCGAGCACAAGCTATGCAAACATTGATGGAGCACGATGGTTTGGTAACCGGTATTCTTTATCAAAACAAAGAGCGTCCACCATATGAAGCGATGATTAAAGGCTTTAAAGAAGAAGGTTTGGCAAAACAAGATCTCAATATTTCAGAAGAGCAATTTGACCGTCTTATGGCTGAATTCGCGTAAAAGATCTTATGTCCTTATTTTTCTTCATCATATAGACAAAAAAGGATCTCGAAAAAAGCTCGAGGTCCTTTTTTGTGGATATTTGCCAAAAATCGGGATAAATCATATTTATATATTATCAGACTAGTTTGCTGAACAAACCAAAATGAAAGATATACATGAAAAAGAGCAACCAGCCGCATAACAAAAAAGGATTCTTTCCTCTTATGCTACTTAGAGAGGAGAGAATCCTTTTTTGTTATGACTAGAACTATTCGTCCTTATTTGTTGTTGCTGTAGCCATGACCGCTTCATTTTGTTTTTTAAAGCGAGCTTCTACAAAATTACCTTTACCGACACTAATCGCCGCAACTAGCCCGACGATCGAGAAGATGACTGCGAGATAAAAGCCGTTATTAATAGCAAGTTCGAGAGCATCACGTAGAAACTGTTGAATTTGCGGAGGGACTTGCCCACCAGAGTGCATAAGAATTTCTGGATTTGCTAATTGATCCACTTTATCTGCTGGGATGCCTAATTTGGTTGCACCATCTTGTATTTTATGTTGAAGTTGATTATTGACGATCGTTGCCATGATGGAAGCTCCTAATACACCACCAATATTGCGCCAGAAACCGATAATCGAACTAGTGATACCTAGATAACGAGGCTCTACATTGGCCGCAATAGCATTTTGAGCAGTACTCATCAATGGTCCGAGTGCAAAGGCACCTAATATGATCATCAGAATCGTTACAGTGGTCCAAGATGCAGTATGGGACAGCATAGTTAACGCAATACTAATTCCGATAGCAGATACCATCGAGATCGTCGATAAAGTACGGAACGATACCTTACTTTGCAGGATACCTGCTACACTAGCTCCCACCATCAAGGAAAACATCATAGGAGTGAGTAGGCTGTTGGAGTTTGTTTTTCCGAGTACAGCCACTGCAAAGATAGGTAGATAGGTAATCGCGGCAAATAGAATAGCACCTTGGCACAGACACATGAGACTGGTTCCACGTACTACTTTGTTTTTAAATAGGTGTAGTGGCAAGATCGGTTCGGAAGCCCTCTTCTCGGTCATGATAAAGGCGATTCCAAATATCACCGAGAGGGCAAATAAACCAATAATCTGCCAAGACCCCCACGCATACTCTTTTCCGCCCCATTCTACTCCCAACATAAATGAAACAGTTGTAATAATAATAAAGACAGTTCCAAAGTAATCAATCTTAGGTCGTACCTGCGAGCGAGATTCTTGCAGGGCAAATAGTAAAATGACAAAAGCTAAGATGCCAACGGGCACGTTTACAAAGAAACACCAACGCCAATCCAAAGAAGAGGAGATCCATGTTCCAAGCTGTGGCCCTGCTACGGAAGATAGTCCGAAGATCCCGGCAAATACACCAGTGAGCTTGGATGCTTCTTTCGGATCAGAGAACAACGAAAAGATAATGGTAAAGCTAATGGGCATGAGGGACCCAGCACCAATCCCTTGAAGGACACGTGACCAAATTAATTGATCAATGTTTTGAGAGAACCCACATAGGATAGATCCAGTGAGAAACAGCCCAATCCCAATTAAGTATAGTAATTTTCGGCCAAAGATATCAGACATTTTGCCGAAAACTAACATGGTACTGGTAGAAGCGAGCACATAGGCGGTAAACACCCAGCTTACTCGGTCAAATCCGCCAATATCCTCGATGACGGCATTAATTGCAGCAGAGGTGATCGTATTATCTAGCGATGCCATTAAAATACCAAGTGCCATGGCTAGAAGGACCAGTTTATTTGTCCTTTTCAAGGTAATTCCTCCAACGTATTTGTTTTGGTATATAGGAAACTACTATTCATCTTTCGAATAACGAAATTCATTATATCAAGTGGGTCCTGACTGGGTCAATCAATGAGTTTTGTCCGTTCTAAAAGGACATGTTGCTACTACCTTTATGGTCTCAAATCATTTATAATGATTCATGATCTTATATATAACCGAACTAGGAAAAGGAAAGGAGTGTCCGTCATGGAGGGAACTATGCGCGCTCTTGTTAAACATCACCGAGGTGAAGGGGCACAATTACGTGAAGTACCGATCCCAACCATTGGGCCAGATGAAGCATTAATTGAAGTAAAATCTTCCAGTATCTGTGGAACAGATGTCCATATTTATACATGGGATGAATGGGCACAGAGCCGGATTAAACCACCTTATGTCTTTGGTCATGAATTGGGTGGAGTTGTAGTAGCAGTTGGTGAAAACGTTTCCAATTTACAAGTAGGGGATCATGTTTCCGCTGAAACCCATATCGTATGTGGACACTGTGCGGCTTGTCGCCGAAACGATTACCATGTGTGTCTTAACACTCAAATTATCGGGGTAGATAGAGATGGATGCTTTACTAAATATGTTGCCCTTCCGGCATCTAATTTATGGGTGAATGATCCAAGCCTTCCATTTGAAATTGCTTCACTAATGGAACCGATGGGAAATGCTGTTCATACGGTCTTATCAGGAGAGATAGCTGGGCGTAGTGTTGCTGTAGTAGGATGCGGTCCAATTGGCATTATGGCGGCGGCGGTTGCAAAAGCTGCTGGTGCTTCTAAAGTAATTGCGTTAGATGTAAATGAATATCGTTTGAATCTTGCTGAACAGATGGGTGCTACCCATATTATTCGCTCTCATAAAGAAGATCCAGTAAAAGCCATCCAAGCCATAACGCGAGGCGAGGGTGTCGAAGTAGCTTTGGAGATGTCTGGACATCCGATCGCGATGAAACAGGCATTTGAGATGCTAACTCAAGGAGGGAGAATCTCCATCCTCAGTTTACCGACTCGTCCGATTGAATTAGATATAACCAATGACATCGTTTTTAAAGGAATCACAGTAAAAGGGATCACAGGACGACGCATGTATGAGACATGGCAACAAACTGCTTCTTTCTTAGAGTCAGGAGCTGTAGACTTGAAGCCACTTATTACACACCGCCTATCTTTAGATGATTTTGAAGAAGGATTTGAACTAATGAAAAGTGGACGTAGTGGTAAAGTTGTTTTTTCTCTATAATGAAATAGATAAAACGATAACAGAAGAGGTGTAAGCATGAACCCATTTGCACATCTGGAAGAGGAAATTCAAAGCTGGAAAGATGCAGGCTTGTATCGTCCGCTTACGGAAATCGAATCAGAGCAAGGAGCTCGGGTTGTGATTCGTGGAAAAGAAGTCATTCAGCTTTCATCGAATAACTATCTAGGTCTAACGACCCATCCTCGTTTGCGTAAGGCTGCGATTGAGGCAGTTGAAAAATTTGGTGCTGGTACAGGCTCTGTTCGTACCATCGCAGGTACATTTTCACTTCATGAGGAATTCGAACGTAAATTAGCTGAATTCAAACATACAGAGGCATCACTGGTATTCCAATCTGGATTTACCGCCAATGTTGGGGTTGTGGCAACGATTTTATCTGCTGAAGATGTAGTGATTAGTGACGAGCTAAACCATGCCAGCATTATCGATGGCATTCGGCTCACGAAAGCAGGACGCCGAATCTATAAGCATGTGGATATGGAAGATTTGGAGAAAGCACTGCAAGAAACACAATCTGCACGGATGCGCTTGATTGTAACAGATGGCGTATTTAGCATGGATGGCAACATTGCTCCGCTTCCACAAATTGTGGAACTTGCAGAGAAATATAATGCCATTGTCATGGTAGATGATGCTCATGCGAGTGGTGTCTTGGGTCGCAATGGTCGTGGTACAGTGGATCATTTTGATCTAAATGGCCGTGTGCATATTCAAATCGGTACCTTATCCAAGGCAATTGGTGTCTTGGGCGGTTATGTAGCAGGGCCTAAAGTATTACGTGAATATTTGATTCAACGTGCTCGCCCGTTCTTATTTAGTACTTCGCATCCACCAGCAGTAACAGCCGCTTGTTTGGAAGCAGTCAACGTTTTGCTCGAAGAACCTGAAATTATGGAACGCCTTTGGGATAATGCACGCTTCTTTAAAGAGGGTCTTTCTCAATTAGGCTTTAATACAGGTCATAGTGAAACCCCAGTTACTCCAGTGATTATCGGTGATGATACCCTCACGATGAAGTTTTCGGATGCCTTATTTGAAGAAGGTGTATACGCTCAAGGAATCGCTTTCCCGACTGTCCAAAAAGGGAAAGCGCGTGTACGGACGATTGTAACAGCTAGTCAAACCAAAGAAGATCTTCAAAAAGCACTGGATGCCTTTGAAAAGGTAGGAAAAGAGTTAGGTGTTATTTCCTAAGAAAATAGTAATATAAACAAGAAAGCAGTAGATTCTGTATCCTGATAAGGATTGGATATCTACTGCTTTTTATACTTGACCTAGTTTTCATTGTCTGAACTTTGATGGCTAGTTTTTTGTTTTTCTACTGTACCAAAAGGATGTTCTGGGGGAGCATAGATACTGTATAGTTTAAGTGATTTATTCCCTGTGTTAGTAATATTGTGCCAAGTACCAGCAGGTACCATGATAGCGTAATCTTCATAGGCTTCTATTTCGAAATCCAATTTATCCTTTCGGTTCCCCATTTGAACCAACGCTTCTCCGTCTTCAATTCGTAAGAACTGATCAACGTCAGGATGCACTTCCAAACCTATGTCATCTCCAACGTCGATACTCATCAACACAACCTGCAAATGATTGCCTGTCCATAATACAGTACGGAAGTTCTCATTTTTTTCTGTCGCATTATCTATGTTTATAACAAAGGGCCTTTTTCCATAGTCTTTTAAATCCATAACTCTCTCTTTAATTAGCGATAAAGCATGAAAAAGATTGGCTTGATCTGCTTCATTTTGACAAGCTTTCAGGAACAATTCTTGACATGGTAGGTATAGAGTGGATGCATAACTATTTCGATATTCTTCGTAATCCTTCATTGCGATTTCAACAGCTCTTTTGACCCCGCCTTGGTATGTGAGAAAGGATATTCTCTTTGCTTCATAAACAGGATGTCTACCTGTAAGATCGATATACAACTGAGTAAATTCTCTCCATAGTTCTCTTTCTTTTTTTGCTGCCTGTAAGATTTTATTTTGTTGCTTTTGATCTGGTGCTGCTTTGGCTAGATTTTGGTAAAAGTGGATGGCAGCAGCTGATCTTTTAATTCCTCTAAGGATATTCTGAACCATTTGCTTCTCTATATGGCTTGCCATCTGGATGTTTAGATATGGATACATGTTGGATATATAGTCCAATCTGTTCATCTCCTTCATTTGCCTATTATATGATATATACATATGAAGAGGTGGAAAAAAGTTACCAAATTTTAGTTCAATCTAGGTGAAAGCGACATCAAAACGACAAAAAATGCCTATGTCTTATTTTTAAAACATAACCAACCCATAAAGGGGGATACTATCCAAATACCTTACAAGTGATATATGTTTAAAGGAGTTAAATCCGTTGGAAATAGTACCCCCTCAGTTGGAAAAAACAGGTCATAGTAAGTTGACAAAGAGACATCTCTTAAAACGTGTTTTGGTCATTTTACTGGGAGCTATGTTAGCTGCCGTCGGATTAGAAATTTTTTTGCTCCCCAATCAGGTAATTGATGGGGGGATTGTTGGCATTTCTATGATTCTCTCTTATTTAACAGGTCTGAAGTTGGGCATTCTTTTATTTATATTGAATCTCCCCTTCTTTTTCTTAGGGTACAAGCAGATTGGAAAGACGTTTGCATTTTCCACTATGTTTGGTGTAGCAGTTATGTCGATCGGCACTTATTCCCTTCACTCGCTCCCTCCTCTCACACATGATCCGCTATTGGCATCTATTTTTGGTGGGATCATCGTAGGGATTGGAGTTGGGCTTGTCATTCGATATGGCGGATCTCTTGATGGAACTGAGATTCTCGCGATCCTTTTTAATAAGAGGACTCCCTTCTCTGTGGGGCAAATTGTTTTGTTTTTTAACTTGTTTATTTTGGGAAGTGCTGGCTTTTTGTTCGGTTGGGAGCGTGCTATGTATTCTTTTATAGCTTATTTCATCGTATTTAAGCTCCTCGACGTTGTAATCGAGGGGTTTGATGAAACCAAGCTCGTTTGGATTATGAGTGAGGAACCGGAAAAACTAGGGAATTGCATCTTGAAACACCTTGGCAGAGGGGTTACTTATTTAAGCGGGGAAGGTGGATACACAGGAGAATATAAAAAGGTACTCTTTTGTGTGGTGACGCGCCTCGAAGAAGTCAAGCTAAAGGAAATTGTAGAAAATATAGATCCACAAGCTTTTTTGGCCGTTGGCAATATTCATGAGGTAAGGGGAGGACACTTTAAGAAGAAGGTTGTTCACTAGCGTCATATCCTCAAATCATTCATCATGAGGCCAGTTTCTAGTTTAGCAGTTTAGTCTTTTGCCCTATGAGGGCTATTAGGATATAGTAGTAAGGGAATATACATATAAACTTATAAACATTTCGTTTCGGATTGTGCACAAGGGGAAATTTACTCATATGAAACAAAATCAAACACAAAACGAGCCAAAAATTCAAAGATGTAAACGCTGTAAGAAACGTGCACGGATGGAAGAAGTGAATCTTTGTCCTATATGTTATGAGAAAAAATGTAAAGAGATGGAAAAGGAATTTGAACAGAGCAAACAATTGTTTCGGAAATGGTATTTAAAACGGGATTGGTTGGTGCTGGATACAGAGTCTACAGGAGGTGGACGGGAGGACGAAATTATTGAGATTGGTATCACAGACGCAACAGGAACGATTTTATTCGAATCACTTGTGAAGCCTTCTCAGCCTATTCCAAAGCGGACTACGGATATCCATGGTATTACAGATGAAATGGTACAAGACGCTCCAGCATGGTCTGAAATTTGGCCGGAAGTAGGTAGCATTATTCAAGGGAAGACTGTTTTAATGTATGCCTCTGATGCAGATATCATGATGATTCGTAGGACTTGTAAAAAGTATCAATTGCCACTGATTAGCTACGATCCGCGGTGTGTGATGAAAATGTATAAGCAGTTACATCGGGATGAGCGCTTTGTTTCTCTAACACGGGCGTTGGGGCAGAAAGAAATTGAATACACTCCAAGTCATCGGGCCACTAGTGATTGTGAGGGATTACGTTTGCTGGTTCTATCAATTGGTGGACAGCTCGTGGAGGAAGAAGCTCAAGTATAGATCTTTGACATAACAAAACTCTTCTTTTTATTATATTAGATTAATAACAAGAAGGGTTTTTCATTATTTTAAAGATAAACTCTCCTGATTTGAAACGTTGTTTCAATTGTATAAAAAAGGGTATATAGTTAAAATATTATTTTGGCATAGTCGTTTTGCATGTTTGAGAAGGGAGTATACATAAGTGGAATTACTCAAACCTTATGAACGCAATTTCATTCGTCAGCAGTTACATCACCTCATTCAAACGGTTTATTTTGTGGGTGATTTTCGGACATTACGAGCGATTGAAGAAGCAGTGGAGATAAAGATCGGAGAAGTGATTCATCGTTTGAATCCTGAGGTTAAGGATTTGTTTCAAAATGTAAGCAGATTTCGCGGGCAGGATGAAGTGAATGATTTCATGAAGCTACTATCTCCCTACGTAGAAAAATTTCCAATGGTTACATCAAGCCAGATTCGAAAACTATTTCCGAAAGTTAAGAAGATGAATATACCCGATTTTGAAAACATGGATGATTTTACTTTCGGATATTTGGGTTGGCGGGATGTAGGAACCCAGTCTCTCTACCTTGTTTACTATGAAGAGGGAGAATTCTATGGCCTTGCTTGTCGATATACGCCCCTTCCCGGAAATAAGAGTAGCTTCTGCTGTTTATGTAACCAAAGTCGAGCGGGAAACCAGATTGGACTGGTAACGACCAAACGAAGCCATGAATTGGTATCGGGAAACTATATGTGTCTCGATAGTCAGGCGTGTAATCAGGATTTAACGGATATGAGTAAGCTACGGGAATTCATGGGAGTATAGCAAGAACCGTATTTATGCTGATATAATGAATACAAAAATCAAAGGATCGAATGAATGAATGAATAAAAACATTGTAGAAATTTATTGGATCACGATTCCTTCCGCTATGCACTCTGATGAATTAAGCCCGTTTACAGCTATTTTAGATCAAAAAGAAGAAGAAAAACTACATTCTTATCTAGTTGATCATAAGAAAAAGGAGTTCCTATTAGGAAGAATATTGTTGAAAGGGTTGTTAGGTCAATATTTGGAGTTAGAATCGGCGGCCAATATAAAGTTTCAAGAAAATGAATATGGGAAGCTATATCTAACCCCAAACTTGCAAGAAAAGAAGCAGATCTATTTTAACTTGACTCATACAGATGGGCTCGTAGCTTGTGCAATAACACGAGTGGGGGAAGTTGGGATTGATGTTGAAAACACAGTCAAAGATCACTTGGAAGTAATGCATCTCGTATTTCAAGAAGAAGAGCAAGCATTTGTTAAAAAGCCAGATGACCTTGAAACTAAGCTTCAGCATTTTTACTGGGTTTGGACGAGAAAAGAGGCAGTTATGAAGGCAGAGGGCAAAGGCTTTTCGATGAGGCCGCTATCTTTTACCGTGCCTCTCGATCACCACAAAGAATTTGATGGTGAGTATCATTTCTATACGTTTCCTCCCAAGAAGGACTGCATGATATCGACTGCATTATGTTCAAGGCAGGAAGCAGAACCAGTTTATCGAGTAAAAGAGATCAAATATGATGACTTATATAAGCTTGAAAAAAACCTAGCGATCACATAGATCACTAGGTTTTTTCGTTTTTATCGGTTGGTAATGGTCTCAGGATAGAGATCATGTTGTGCAAGGCGCTGCTCGGCAATTGTTTCCCAGCGAGTACCAGGCTTTCCGAAGTTTGCATATGGATCAATGCTGACTCCACCGCGCGGTAGAAACTTGCCCCAAACTTCGATGTACTTGGGATCAAGTAGCTTGATCAGATCTTTCATGATGACCACAATACAGTTTTCATGAAAGTCACCATGATTTCGGAAGCTAAAAAGATATAGCTTTAGCGATTTACTTTCCACTAACTTCTGATCAGGTACATAGCTAATGTAGAGTGTTGCAAAGTCAGGTTGGTTGGTAATCGGACACAGACTGGTAAACTCAGGAGTATTAAATTTCACAAAGTAGTCAGTGTCAGGATGCCGATTATCGAATGACTCCAGTACATCCGGGTTATATTCGAAGTGATAGTTTGTTTTTTGCCCGAGTAATTGTAAATCTAGATCATGTTGAGCCATTATATTGTCCTCATCTCAGTGCGTTAATTAAGCCCGTTCGAAACGAACAAATGCTTCATTGGTTTCTTGTACTTCTACCCAGCGAAGGGTTGGTTGGTTCGATTTTTGCTCACAAAGTTGGTCAATCGCAACGAAAAAGATTTCTGCCACTTTTTCGGTTGATGGCGCAGCTCCACCTACTTTGGGATTAAACTCTGGAAAATCATTTAGTAGATGATGGTCATATTTTTTTTCGATTACATGTTTGACTTGACGAAAATCGATCAGCATCTGACTTTCATCCAGTTCGGTTCCATCTACACAAAAAGTAACTTTGTAGTTATGACCGTGAATTCTTTCACATTTGCCAGCACCAGGCACACTATGTGCGCAAGAGATCCAAAAATGTTTGGTTAAAGTGTATTTACCGTGCATAAGCTCACCTCAAAACCTGCTGTGCATAGGGAATCGGATCCTTAGCATCGTTATCAGCAAAGCCTTTTAAGCGAAGAAGACAGCTATCACAAACCCCACATGCCTCTTCAGAACCTTGATAACAAGAGGTAGTAAGATGATAAGGAACACCCAATTCCAGTCCCCATTTCACGGTTTCCCCTTTGGTCAGATGAATGAGAGGGCTTTCTATGGAGAGGCGATCTTCCGAGTCGGCGGTTACGCCCATTTTAGTAGCTAAATTGATTGTTTCGGACATCGATTGGATAAACTCAGGTCTACAGTCTGGATATCCACTATAGTCTACAGCGCTAACTCCAACGAATATTTTATTAGCGCCGATTACTTCCGCATAGGCAGTAGCCATCGATAAAAAAATGAGATTTCGAGCGGGTACATAAGTGGCTGGAATTTCATCTTCATCAACCCCTGTTGTAGGAACTTGGATGGATGAGTCAGTTAAGGCACTGCCCCCGAGTTGCCCCAGATAAGAGAGATTCACTATTTTATGGCTTTGGCTTACTCCGTAATGAGCAGCGACCCATTTTGCTTGCTCCACTTCACGTTGATGAAGTTGATTGTAGAAGAAGGTAATCGGATATAATTCATACCCCTGTTGCTCGGCAATTCCCATACAAGTGGTACTGTCTAGACCACCGCTTAAAACAACAACTGCTTTTTTTTTCATAAAAGGCCTCCGTGTTATACGCCACGCTGGTTTGGATCCCAGATGACTTTATGAATTTGTAAGTTTAATTTGATGTCAGTGAGTTGATGTTCTAGCATTAATTCAACTAGACGATGTGGAGGCATTGATTCCCATACAGGGCTAAACATCGGGATGCCTTGCTTGATATGTTGCTTCGCGATGATCAGGGCTGAATGGAAATCCACCTCATTCCCAATGACAAACTTGATTTCGTCGTCAGCTTGGAGGAGATCAAAATTAAGAAGATTCATTTTTTCAGACTCGCCACTAGCAGGTAATTTGTAATCCATGACGAATCGAACTTTATGTCCTTGTGGATGGTTTTGCCGCCATTCGTGAAAAGGGATTAGATCGATTGCCCCATTGGTCTCAATGTGTATGTCAACAATATGATCTAGCTCCGCCAGCGCTTGAAGAAGAAATAATGACTTTTGTCCATGCATAAGCGGTTCTCCGCCAGTCAGGCAAATGTGTTTCGCTGGATACTGTTTTACTTGTTCTAGGATTTCTGAAATCGTAGCAAGATATTCGGGTGTACTGGGCGCATAGCTATAGGATGTATCACACCAAGTGCAACGTAAATTGCAGTTGAATACACGAACGAAAACAGTCGGAAAGCCAGCGCGCATTCCTTCTCCTTCAACCGTTTGAAATACTTCTACCATGGGAAGTTTTGTTGATTCATAGACAGCTTGCAAGTTGTCACCTCACTTTGTCCTGTTTTATAGACATTCTACAGAATCATATCATAATTCGACTGTATAATCAGGATTAATTCGGTTTTTGACCTGATAATGCATATTTTCGAACATTACGATAGAAATTAGAAGATAAGAAACCAGATGCTTTTTGAACATGTATTTTACTTAGGAGGATACAATGGAAACGTTTTCAGATTATTTAGCTGCTATTGAGAATCAACAAAATCGGACCCGATTAGAAGAAGTGTTGGCTTGGGTAATGGAAAAATTCCCTAATCTAGTGCCTAAAATTGCGTGGAACCAGCCTATGTTTACCGATCACGGTACATTTATTATCGGTTTTAGTGTGGCTAAACATCATTTTTCGTTTTCACCGGAAAAGGTAGTAATTGATCGTTTCTCAGGCGAAATTATACGTGCTGGCTATGAACATACTAAGCAATTAGTACGAATTCGATGGGATGATCCAATTGATTTCTCCTTAATAGAGAAGATAATCGAGTTTAACATAGTAGATAAGGCAGACTGCTCCACTTTTTGGAGGAAATAGAGTAGGATCAATTGTGAGAAATTTAAAACCCAGCCAACATTTGGCCGGGTTTATTAAGATTCAAAAACAAATAAGGGATTAAGCATACTGCATTCTACTTCAGGTTTGCATGGTTTGAGACGGCCAACTTGTCGTATAGCCTTTTACTAGATACATTCAAGTTTCGGATCTCCACGGTATTCTGATTTTCTCGAAGCTTGATGACTACTTTATCAATGGCACCTACTGCAGAATCATCCCAGACTTGTGAATGGGTGAAGTCGATTACGATTTGTGAATGTTGTACAGTAAGATCAAATGACTTCAAGAAGTTTTCAACAGAAGCAAAAAAGAGTTGTCCTTCAGTCGTATATTGGATATTCGTATCAGATTGCTGCTTCATTACGTTCATCTTAGAGATGTTAGACACAAAAAATATCGCACTTAAAATAACTCCTGCGATAACCCCTTTGGACAAGTCATGTGTATACACTACAATCATGACCGTCACTAACATGACGATTGAATCGCTTTTCGGAGCTTTCTTCAAATAGGAAAAAGAATTCCAGTCAAAAGCTCCAATTGATACCATAATCATCACTCCTACGAGAACAGCCATCGGAATTTGTATCACGATATCACCTAGCACAATAATGAGAAACATTAAGCCTAGACCAGCAACAAGGATCGAAAGTCTACTACGTCCTCCAGATTTCACATTAATCACAGATTGACCAATCATTGCACATCCAGCCATACCACTAAAGAAACCTGTAATGATGTTCGCTATCCCTTGCCCACGAGATTCTCTATTTTTATTACTATCTGTATTTGTCATATCATCTACAATCGATGCAGTTAGTAGTGTTTCTAATAATCCTACAATGGATAGAGCGAGAGAGTAGGGGAAAATGATGGCCAATGTATCTAAGTTGAAAGGAACATCAGGGATAAAAAAGGTAGGCAAAGATTGCTTCATAGAACCCAAATCCCCAATGGTTCGTAAGTCCAAATCACTAAAAATCGAAACGGTTGTGAGGAGAATGATCGCAATAAGTGGTGAGGGAATGGACTTTATAAACTGTGGGATGATATATATGATGAGCAATGTAATCGCAACAAAAAGATAAGTCATGTTAGAAATACCTATAAAGTGAGGAACTTGAGCCATAAAGATTAAGATGGCTAATGCATTGACAAATCCAATCATGACAGCACGTGGAATAAACTTCATCACCTTGGCTACTTTAAAGACCCCAAATAGGATTTGGATAACACCTGTCAAGATAGTTGCTGCTAATAAATAGTTTAGCCCGTATTCTTTGACTAACGGGACCATAAGCAATGCCATCGCTCCCGTTGCCGCTGAAATCATTCCTGGGCGTCCTCCAACAAACGAAATGATAACCGCAATACAAAAGGACGCGTATAATCCAACCATCGGGTCTACGCCAGCTATGATAGAAAAAGCAATCGCTTCTGGAATGAGTGCTAATGCTACTAAGATTCCAGCAAGCGTATCTCCTCTTACATTGGAAAACCATTCCTTCTTTATTTTTTCTACCACCTTCATTACACCATCTCCAAATTTATATTTGTGTCGAATTTTGTGACACAATTAAGACCCCATTACATTACGCATAGACTCTAGATTGTAGAACCAATGGGATTATCGAAATCTTACATTTATGTAAGCTAAATTGTAAGATAAAACAATTTGTGCACAAGATATCACCAGCTAAACGAATCCCATAACGTGATAGCAGTAGCAGAAAAATTAGGCGTTATCGAAATATTTGATAAAAAAGTTTTATTCCTATCCAAGACTACTGCGGAGGCATTGAATAAGAAAGGATTAGTTAATACTGTTAGGCGAGTAGATGGACCTGTAGAATTGAAAATAGAGAAGTTTATTACGTTGCCCGTAGTTCCGACAGGAAAAGGGATTCTCTAGAAAAGATTTGAAGGAAGAGGCTACCGAAAGTGTAGAGTCTGAACAGAAAGCCAAGGCGCAAATTACTCGCCGAATTTCTCACAGTAAAGAAGTTCCATATGTGCCACCAGGTAGAGATGCAACTGTCTCATGGGGAGGACCTGATTTCAGCTTTAAAAATAATTACAACAAGCCAATGGTGATTCGAATTACCATCAGCAGCGGGACGATTCAAATAAATACGTACACGGACCCAGAAGCAGAAAGAGGAAAGAACCCGCCACTACCTCCAGAAAATTTTAGTAAAAGCACGGATAGTGGAGTAGTCAGAGAAAGATAGTTCAGAAAAAGAAATCAAAACTCCTAGCTGAATATTCTGCCCGCAAATTCTCTGCTGTAGAATCCGCATGGCTTCTATATTACTTCGCCTCTTGTTCTGACTCTTTTTTCGGCTGTAAGAGGTGTGTAGGATGATAATCAGGTTTCGTGAATGCTTTCTCCATATAATCTCTAACCTCTTTGCCTGCTACTTTATTAACTGCATCAAAGAAATGAGCAAAAGTAGCATTGGTAAATTTGTTTTGAGCAAAGTACGTCTTCATGATCTGATCAAACTTTTTCTCTCCGACTTTATAATATAAATCAATTAAAGCAATATATCCTTTTTCATACACATATTGGCTATAGTCACTGGTAGAAGGATATTGATCCAATGGACGATTGATGGCTCCGGGCATTTCTTTTATTGCCTGCTTACTATTAGATAGATGTGTTTTAAATCCATACTTCCCTTTCGTATCATATTCATTAAAATACATATCGGCAAAGGTAGTAAAACTCTCATCTAATGCAGGGTCATTATAGGGATTGTTTCCAATCATGCCGTAGAACCATTGATGGGCAAGTTCATGAACCAGGGACATATTTGCCCCTTCGTTTGAATATTCCCCCATTTGGATAATCGTTGGGTATTCCATATCTACACCCCCAACACGAGTCTCCATAATGTCAAATTCCGGGTACGCGTACTGTCCAACTTTTTGATTGAAAAAGGGAATCGCTTTTTCTACATCCTTTAATCCATTCAATGCGATTTCTTTACTCTGAGGATTTCTTTTATCATAGTAGCTACTCACCGTAATACCTGCTATTTTTCGAGTTTCCTTTGTATAGTGAGGGCTCGCGAAGAAAACAAATTCTCTCACATTAGGAGCATCTACTTGAACGATCTTTTCATTCTGCTGGATTGTTTCCGTTTCTGTTCCTGTAGCTGCGACGGTCATTTCTTTTGGAACAGTAAGCTTCATTTTATAATCGGAGAAATCACTGTAATCGGATTCACCATCTGGATGATACGGCTTTTCGTCCCATTTCTGTGCCTTTGGATCATACATCGAGAGAATCGGATACCATTTGGTAAGAGCGTAAAAACCATCTCTGTGGTTCATTCGTTGAAATCCAAAAGGAATCTTAACTGTGAAATCAATTTTTACATCAACGCGTTGATTCGGTTGTATAGGTGTAGATAATTGGATCTTGAGTACTTGTTTATCTTGCGTATACGAGACTTTTTTTCCTTGAATGGTGACACTTTTGATTTCAATATCGCCTAAGAAATCCTTTTCCGTAATATTTGGGTATCGCTTTTTTATTTCTGCAAGCATTTCTGGAGTACTTGGCTTCGCGTGCATATTACTCATGGTTTCTAGTTTGTTGTATGAATCAGGATATAGATGAAAGACTAAATCATTCAGATTTTGGGTGTATTTATTTTTAAATGACACCGTTTCACTTGCTTGAATGCTATGTTGATTCTGATCCAGCTTAGCGTCAATCTGATATTGGGGCTTGTCCATCTGATTTGGTTTTTCCTTTGCATCGGCGGCATGCAACGGGATGGAGGAAAGTGTGATACTTGATAAAATCGAGCCTGCAATCGCTATATTGGTCCATTTTTTCATGTGAGAATCTCTCCTTGTTTTTAACCGAGTATGTATAAATGTAAATAAAGAAAGAACTGTGTACCATGGATTTACCTTAATCAAAACTTACTATTTTGTAAGATGTAGCAGCAGGTTTAGGCTTTAAGAAGGCGCTATAAAAGAAAGCATTTCCTAATAATCAGGAAATGCTTTCTTTGCTAATTTACGCATTCAATATGATGGAAGTAGATGAATGCTATAAGAGTAGGATGTGGATCATCCAGCCCAAGTCAAATTTTCCCGTGATCCAAGTAGCGAAAGATCGTACGAATATACTTTGAGCGAATCCAGATGAAATAGAGAATTTGGATCACTCCAAAGATGGTAATGACCTGAAGGATCTTATAAAATGGAGCCCACTCAACGTTTTCTTTGTTCAAGAAAATGAGAACCATATAAGTATGGACAGAAGCGATAATAAAGGGAACGAAGAAGAAAATGGCTAACTGACGCGTGATCATTCGCTTGATCTCTTTTCTTTTAAGACCGATCTTGGTTAAGTTTCGATACTTTTCCCTTTCCCCTTGAATGTTTGCAAACAAGCGGAAGTAGAGGAAACTAATTGCTGCGATGAAGAAGACTGTACTAATAAAGGAGCCAATGAAGAAGAAGGTTTTATTGTGTATGAGCTCTCTTTGAAAATGATTAGCTGCAGTCATTACTTGCCTAGGTCCTTCGTTAAATCGTTTTGTGATTTGAGTACTAAAGTCCCCCAGTCGAGTCCAGTTTGGAATCTGATACTCTACAAGGATGTATGTTGGATAGATTGATTTTATTTCGCGATAAAGCTCATCACTTACTACATAATAAGTGTGTGCTACATATTTAAAATAGGGTGTGTCATCTGTTCCAATTATGTTTAGTTTTCTTCCTTCTACTTCCATTTCTTTTTTTTGAAATGTAGAAGGTGGGTTTACTCCTAAACCTTCCCAAACCAATTCTAGGGAATCATTTTCTTCAAGAGATATGGGTTTCCTACCTAGAAAGTGAGCCAACTGATTGAAGCTGGAGTTGGATAGGAGTGCTATCGTCACTTCTCCTTCCCCGGGCATCATGGGTAGCGTATTCAAAGCGAGAAGCGGAATCTGGGTTTTTTCATATTCATATCCATTTTTTTCAAGATACGTATCAATATAATTTATATTTTCTTTTAGATTTTGATCTTGAGGATACGATAGATAAGAGATCGGAACCAAAGATTCCTTCAGTATTTGCTCAGCTGTATATAGATAGCTTGTATACAGATTTGCTGTAAAGGCTAAGGAAATCGTGATTAACACTGTAGATATGAATAAGTTTCGGGCGTTATGCTTCGCTTGATGAGCTAGGTTGGAGACCCAGAGCAGGTTTGTCTTATAAAAATAAAAAGGCGAATTCCGTTTTAATAACATAATACCTATCGTACTTATTTGAGAGAAGAGGAGATAGGTAACACCTGTCAGAATAACAAAGACTATTTTGATATCGTAGCCTGAGTACATTAGCCACTCTGTAAACTTACCTTCTTTCAATTCATTCTGGTTCTGGATTGCATACACTAACAACCCATACATAAGTAGAGTAATGGTAATGCCACATATTGCTGATAGAAGAGAAGCCTTTGATTGACGATTTTGTTTTCGACTTTTGGATAATAGGCTGTGGATGTTTTGGGAGCGAACCAAAAATGGAGACAGGATTGATACCAAAATAAATAAGCTGATGAACGCGAAAAAAGTTAACACAATTGGAATAGCAGATAAACTAAATTCTAAACGGAACTGAAATATCATGGATATGACGAAAAAGAAATACTTTGCAAAAAGAAGTCCTAGTAGGATTCCAGAGATGATGGAAATGAAGCCAATCAGGACATTTTCAAAAAACATCAGTTTGATAAACTGCGAATCCGCTATGCCTAGCAGGCGGAGTAGACCAAACTCTCCCCACCGTCTATGGAGAAACGTTCCAAATGAGTACAAAATAAATAGTAACGAACATCCATATTGATAAGGTAAGATCATCGCTAATATTTCGGTTAAGTTCCTTGAACTATCTGATATATCCATATCAGGATGAAAGTAGGCGACTGAAAAGATAAAAAAGACCATAACTGAAATGGTACTTGTCATAAAAAAAACCAAATAGGAGGAGAGATTTCGTTGTACATTGCGCAAGGCAAACTGTTTAAATGTCATATCTGGCTCCTCCTAGTAATGAAAGTACATTTAAAAAACCTCTTGTTGATCGGCACCTTTGTAGATTTTGCATACTTTTCTCAGTTCTAACACAATTATTTTAATCCTTGTCTATGTCTGTCTTATTGTTTCATTTTCTTCTATTTTTACACCATAGACGAGTTGATTCTATCGAACTCCATAACAGATGGATTACACATTTGTAAGCTAATAATGAAGAAGGTTTGAAGGCTATTGCAAAAGCTCGCTTTCGGTCAGAAGATTACGGCCAAAGGAGTTCAGATATGGTGGATGTTGCTGATTTAGCGGATGAATTATCTTCTCTGTACCCTACAGAATCAAAGGAATTAATCAGTTCAGTCAAAAAATCAGTGATTTATAACATCAATAGCTTGGGGAATCCGCGGGCAAATGGATTATCAATCTACTTTCCATCAAAGGATCGTCCGAGCTTTAGATCCAATGCTGTGAAGTACGATGAAAATAACTTCTCCGAATCATACGAACAGTTTATCAAGGGGTATGTGGATCGATTGTTGGGCAAGGAAAAGGGCATCAAATCGGAGAAACTATCTCTAAAAAAATCTATGATGAATCAAGACACTACAGGTTTTGAAGTGAAAGTAAGCCCTGAAGATGCTTCTTCATTGGTAAATGTGAAAGGGATTGTAGGACAATATGAAGCAGGATCTACCAGTAAAATTCGTGTTCTCGGTACAGACCAGAATCATGTGAAGTTGGACGAGAAAACAGGTATCATCAAAGGACAGTGGAATCAAGATTGGCCGATGTTATCTGGACAGATGGTCCCAATGTTCGTCACCAATCAGACAGCTCAGCAAGCGACTTATGTAATACCAGTTAAGGTAAATGGTGAAAAAATGGAGTTAGTCGTCCTCCACAACAAGCAAGCGAATACGTATGACGTTTTAGGTGCATGGGGTGGGGTTGATCCGAAAACAGGTGTGCCTGATCGGAACCTTCGTAAAGTGAAAGAGGGAGATAAGATCATCCCATTATATCCAACCATTGACCAGAAAACCAATCAGCGTGGGATGGTAGACGGTAAAGAGTTTACTGCTGGGAAAGTATTAAGTCTCCAGTGGCAAGCATTACAAAAGGATCAGAACTTCCTCTATGGATTTGAGCTCACCAACTTTGCACAAAATCATTCTATTTCGGATTTTACTGCTGTAAAGTAAGATCATCAAACCTGCCCTCTCTCGATGGGTAGGTTTGTTTTATATAGGGGTAGAGGGAGCGAACATCATCAAGATCTAAATGGAAAGAAATATCCGCAACTTCTTGTTTTCCCTTTTGCAACATGATCAGTTTCGTCTCATTATGAGAGTCATTCTGCTCTTTGAAGTCCGAAAATTCGATTATTTACTTGCCTAGCTGGATCAATTCTAGGGGTAGCGGTAGGGAGCGGCTATTTTGCCGCCACTTCGTAAAATACTGGAAATTAGATCGGATAATGGGACAGCCCCGACACAAGACAAGGTCCAGGAGGGAAGACACTCTTGACTTCCTCTCGCGACTTATACTTATAGATGTACTTAAATTATTTGTCCTTACATAAGAGTAAGACTCCGTTAAGATAAATCTATAGTATGTAAGGTTTTATTCCTGTAAATTGGTGAATGTAGTCATAAACATAAAGAAATTACGATTTTAGAGGAGCCAATCAATATGGGAAAAGCTTACGAAATCTATCTGAAATGATGGACGAGAGGGGCTTATCGATCTCTCATACCACAATCATGAGATGGGTACATGAATACGGACCAGAGTTAGAAAAGCGACTCCGTCGATTTTTAAAGCTTACGAATGGATCATGGAGAGTTGATGAGACCTATTTGAAGGTAGAAGGGGAGTGGGTTTATCTATACCGTTCAGTTGATTCCGCAGGAAACACAGTGAACTTCCTCTTGAGTAGAAAGTGAGATCACAAAGCAGCCAAACGATGCTTTCATAAAGCTTTACTCTCTCCTCACAATCCGATTCCACGTGTTATTGTAATCGATGGAAATAAGGCGAACCCTCCCGCGATTGAGCATTTGAAATAACCGGATCGAACAGGATCACCGATTTATCAAAAGGAAAATGCGGTTCATGATGGGGTTACAATCCTTTCGAACTACCTACTTTCTGATTCAATCTCTAGTCCCTCTGTCTCTGAAGAAGTAAATTTCATACAGAACCTTTTCAATCTGGGAGATTAGGCTTCCTTTCATGGAGGATAACTAGCTGTTTTTTTGTTTTCTTCTGTTTTTCGCACCAGAACCATTTAGAATAATATAAAATTTGCTCAAATAAAGCGAGTTTATCTCATTTTGTACCTTGAGCGAAGCGAAAGGAATGATTATAACAATGAAAAAAAGTATTATTGCATCTCTTAGTTTCATAATGACAGTAACTTGTATGAGCTCTTATAGTCATGCTGAAGTAAAAAATACATCTATACCTCAACAATATACAGGAAAAGGGGTAAAGGTAGCGATAATTGATTCTGGAATTGATCGAGAGCATCCTGATTTAAAGAAAAATTATCTAAAAGGATATGATTTCATAGAGAACGACCACGACCCACAAGATACGAATGGACACGGAACTCATGTAGCCGGGATTGTTAAGAAGACAGCTCCAGATGTCTCACTTTTAGTTTATCGTGTAGGGGATGGGAAAAGTATTCCGAAAGCAATTGATCGGGCAATCGCCGATGGGGCTCAAGTAATCAATATATCAATGGAAGGAGAAGAGGATGCACGTCAAGCAGCTCAAAGAGCAATCAATAAAAGTATTCCTGTCGTTGTTGCGAATGGAAATAGTGGACCTGACTTATGGACAGTAAATTATTTGTCCAGTGCACCTGAGGTGATTAGCGTAGGAAATTTAAAACAACGGGGAATTAGCCAAATTTTACTCAGTGCCCCTGGTATACAACAAGACATTCAGTACAGAGGAATATACTCTCCGGCACCCAAACCAGGGAAATATCCGATTGTGGATTTATCAGCTCTAACTTTAGAGGCTATTCAAAAAGAGGATCTAAAAAATAAAATAGTGATATTGGATAATGTGAATAACATGAATGAAGCTCTATTACAGGAACTTCACAAAAAAGAGGTAGTAGCAATGCTTGTTGCAGATGAAGACGACCGATCAGAGAAGCAAGGTATTCAATCAAACAATAAAAACAAAGCTCCCGCCTTTAAGATCCCTCTATCTATAATTACAAAGAAAGAAATACAAATACTAGAGAAAGCAGCCAAAGAACAAAAAATTATTACTATTTCACATGATAGTGAAGAACGAATATATTTCAGCAGTTCTCATGGTCCTACCGTAGAGTCATAGCAAATTAAGCCGGATATCTCTGCTCCCGGAGTAAATATTGAAAGTACATTTCCACGGAACGTAACCAATACTCCTATAGGCTGGGATATCCAAATTACTAAAAAGGGATACGCTATGATGACAGGAACTAGTATGGCAGCTCCAAATATAACTGGAGCCATAGCATTAATAAAGCAAAAACATCCAGACTGGTCTCCCGCTGAAATCCGCGCAGCCTTAACGAGTACAGCTAGACTGATTGAGGATCGACAGAACCGGATTGTAACCCCCCTAGCGCAAGGATCGGGACTAGTAGATATCGATAAAGCTTTGAAGGCAGAGATACTACCATTAATGAACAATCTGAGCTTTGAGCTCTTAAAGTCTCATACTGGGACCCAAACCATTACACAACACTTAAAGATCAAAAATGTATCCAATCTAACTCAGACTTTCACTACGAAAAATCAATTATTAGAGGGAAAAGCAACAGTTCACATGCCTGATTCTATCACAATACCTGCACATGAGACGGTGGTAGTTCCTGTGAAATTAAAAGTAAACACCTCTCTTGTCATGAATAAACATATTGGCATTATTCAGCTAACAAAAGAGAAGGAACAAATAAACATTCCCTATATCGCATTAGTAAGTTCCAAAGACGGTTGTGTTGCATCCCCCTCAAGTCATCCATGTTGAGCTTCGCTACACCAAAGATGATGGAAATAGGAGGAAGGTCGACTTAACTTGGTGGCTTAGAGCCTATCATCAAGAGTTCTGGTGCGAAAAACAGAAGAAAACAAAAAACAGCTAGTTATCACATTTTTACAAAAATAAGGTAACAAATAATTTTCAAAATACATATTGTTATATAACAGAAAACTGTGTTAGTATAGATTATGAAAAAGGCAATATTGTTATACAACAGTAAGTTCTTTGTTGGATAGAGGGGGAGTTTAGTTGAATCAAGAGTTTTTGGTTCCAGATAAAGTAACGATTTTAGGGGAGTGTAGTGAATCGGGGCATCAGATCTTAACTCCAAGTGCTATTTCATTTCTTGTGGAGTTAGCAAAATGTTTCAGACAACGCAGGGATGAACTGATGTATAACAGGATAGGCCGTCAGACAGAAATGGATCAAGGAGTTCTGCCCGATTTTCTACCTGAAACCCAAAGTATTCGGGAAAGTGATTGGACCATCGCTTCGTTACCCGAGGATTTGCTAGATCGCCGTGTCGAGATTACGGGACCCGCGAGTGATCGGAAGATGGTTATCAATGCGCTTAATTCTGGAGCCAAAGTCTTCATGGCGGATCTGGAAGATTCGAATTCCCCGAGTTGGGAGAACTGCATACAAGGGCAGATCCATCTTCGAGATGCGATTCGTCGTCAGATTGATTTTGTAAATGAGGTTGGCAAAGAGTATAGATTGAAGGAAAAAACGGCTGTTTTGCTCGTACGTCCGCGAGGATGGCACCTTGATGAAAAGCATTTTCTTGTTGATGAAAAACCAATCCCTGCTAGTTTATTTGATTTTGGACTTTATTTTTATCATAACGCTCAAGAATTGCTCGCACGCGGTACGGGTCCTTATTTTTACTTACCTAAGTTGGAAAGTCATCTGGAGGCTAGGCTTTGGAATGATGTATTTGTATTTGCTCAAGATTATATGAAGATTCCACAAGGCACGATTAAAGCAACTGTGTTAATTGAAACGATTTTGGCTGCATTTGAAATGGATGAGATTTTATATGAATTACGGGAGCATTCAGCTGGATTGAATTGTGGAAGATGGGATTATATCTTCAGCTACATTAAGAAGTTATCCAAGCAACCCGAAGTCGTCCTACCAGATAGATCTCAGGTTACGATGACGGTTCCTTTTATGAGGGCTTATACCTTATTAACGGTGAAAACGTGCCATCGAAGAAATGCTCCTGCGATTGGTGGAATGGCGGCGCAAATTCCTGTTAAGGGAAATCCAGAGCTACATCAAGAAGCGATGGATAAGGTAAAAGTCGATAAAGAAAGAGAAGCATCTGACGGACATGATGGAACATGGGTGGCTCATCCCGCTTTAGTTCCCATTGCGATGGAAGTATTTGACCGAATAATGCCAGCTCCAAATCAAACCTCCAAACAGCGACCTGATGTAGAAGTTTCCGCTAGTGATTTACTTGCTGTGCCTGAAGGTACGATCACCGAAGAAGGGTTACGCATGAATATTCGAGTGGGTGTTCAATATCTAGAAGCGTGGTTGCGAGGTTTTGGAGCGGTAGCTCTTAATTATTTGATGGAAGATGTTGCAACTGCTGAAATCTCGAGAGCACAAGTTTGGCAGTGGATTCGTCATGAAAAAGGTGTGCTTGAAGATGGTCGAAAAGTAACAGCTGAGTTATTTCAAGATCTACTCCAGGAAGAGTTGCTGAAGTTAAAAGTGGAAATAGGCGAAGAGCGATATATCCAAAGTCGTTTTCAAGAAGCAACTCAGTTGTTTTCGGAGCTTACACGTAAAGATGAGTTTGAAGAGTTCTTAACGATACCGGCTTATGACATTTTAACCTAATGATAAAAAGGAGTGGATGATCGTGACATTTCAAGATCAACTTACATTACTTAAACAAGAGTGGGAATTAAATCCTCGTTGGAATGGAATTGTGCGTCCCTATCAGGCGGAAGAGGTACTAAAACTTCGTGGATCGCTAGTGATCGAGCATACGCTTGCACAGAAAGGCGCTGAACGCTTATGGGAGCTTATGCATCAGGACCCATTTGTCCGTGCACTGGGTGCACTAACTGGGAATCAGGCTGTTCAACAAGTGAAAGCCGGTTTAAAGGCGATCTATTTAAGTGGATGGCAAGTAGCGGCGGATGCAAACTTATCTGGCCATATGTATCCAGATCAAAGCTTATATCCGGCCAACTCGGTTCCTTCCGTTGTCAAACGCATCAATCAAGCATTGCAACGTGCTGACCAAGTAGAGCATGTAGAGGGAAAAAGTGAGCGGTATTGGTTTGCGCCGATTGTAGCGGATGCAGAAGCAGGTTTTGGAGGACCGCTAAATGTATTTGAATTAATGAAAGGCATGATTGAAGCAGGTGCGGCGGGCGTTCATTTTGAAGATCAATTGGCATCTGAAAAGAAATGTGGTCATCTAGGTGGTAAGGTACTGATCCCGACAGCACATGCAGTTCGTAATTTAGTATCAGCACGTTTAGCGGCGGATGTTATGGGTGTACCGACTATTATCATTGCACGTACAGATGCAAATGCGGCAGAGTTGTTAACCAGCGATATTGACCCTCGTGATGCAGAGTTCTTAACGGGAGAGCGTACTCCAGAAGGATTTTTCCGAATTCGCCCAGGTCTACAAACGGCTATTTCTCGGGGGCTTGCATATGCGCCTTACGCGGATTTGATCTGGTGTGAGACTTCAGAGCCGAATCTAGAAGAAGCTAGACAGTTTGCAGAGGCAATTCATGCGAAATTCCCTGGGAAATTCCTAGCATACAATTGTTCTCCATCTTTTAACTGGAAGAAAAAATTAGATGATGCTACGATTGCGAAGTTTCAAGAGGAGCTTGGTAATATGGGTTATAAATTCCAGTTTGTTACACTCGCAGGCTTCCATAGCTTGAACCATAGTATGTTCCAATTAGCAAAAGGGTATAGCGAACAGGGTATGGCGGCTTACTCTGAATTACAAGAGGAGGAATTTGCAGCAGAACGGCTAGGTTATTCCGCAACGCGCCATCAACGTGAGGTAGGAACAGGTTATTTTGATGAGGTTTCAATGGTTATTTCGGGAGGCACCTCGTCGACTACTGCTTTATCAGGGTCAACAGAGGAAGAGCAGTTTTCTGCCTAAATAGTACAGCTTGTCTAATAACAGAACAGCCGATCGCTTTGTATCGAGCTGTTCTTTTTTTTGTCCATACAGAATAATAATTCCATTAATTATCAGATTATTGTTATTTTTCGAAAGGTTGTTTATGTTTTATGTCGAATATGTAAAGAAGGGGGAGAAGTCTTCTGGTATCAACAGTTTTTATTCAAAATAATGAGGAGGGTGTATAGCATGAATAAAAAATGGCTTTCCCTAGTGTCCATTGTTGTGTTGATCGTTGCCTGTTTTCCGGTACTTGGTTTCAGCCAAAGTAAAAGCCCAACTACTTTTGAATTGGGAACAAAGTTTTACAAGGTATCCAATGTGAAAACGAAGGAGCAACGAACAGCTGTATCTTCTACAGGTGTTGCGATTGAAGAGGTGGGTGCTGATTATGTAAAAGTAGTGGCGACCCCTCAAGAGATAAAAAGCATCAAGCAAAAAGGATTTACTGTGAAAGAAGAAGTAAATTTCTATCCAGAGGATTTTCCCTCATCTGATTCAGGCTATCACAATTACAATGAAATGGTTGCTAAAATCGACGCTGCGGCACTCGCCTATCCTAATATCGTGCAGAAACTTAGCATTGGTCGTTCCTATCAAGGCAGAGAGTTATGGGCAGTAAAAATTAGTGACAATGTACGAACAGATGAAAATGAACCTGAAGTACTTTATACTTCCCTGCATCATGCAAGAGAGCATCTAACGGTTGAGATGGCATTGTATACACTTGACCTATTTACGAAGGAATATGGAAGCAACAAGCAAATTACAGACCTTGTAAATGGACGTGAGATCTATATTGTTTTCAATGTGAATCCAGATGGTGGAGAGTATGATATTGCCACGGGTAGCTATAACTATTGGCGCAAAAACCGTCAGCCCAATTCTGGAAGCTCTTATGTGGGAACGGATTTGAATCGGAACTACGGCTACAAATGGGGTTGTTGCGGAGGATCTAGTGGATCTAAATCAAGTGAAACGTATCGCGGACCATCAGCGTTTTCTGCTCCTGAGACTGCGGCAATGCGTGACTTTATCAACAGTCGAGTAGTAGGTGGAAAGCAACAAATCAAGGCATTGATTACGTTCCATACGTATAGTGAGCTTATTTTGTATCCATACGGCTACACGTATGCTGAGGTTCCAAGCGATATGACGCAAGATGATCACAATGTATTTGAAACCATGGCGAAAGCAATGGCTGGTACAAATGGATATACTCCGCAACAATCAAGTGAGTTGTATATAGCGGATGGAGAGATGACAGACTGGGCTTATGGGGCTCATAAGATATTTGCTTTTACTTTTGAAATGTACCCAAAAAGCTCTTTCCCAGGATTTTATCCTCCTGACGAGGCAATTGCCAAAGAAACATCTCGTAATAAAGCGGCTGTTCTCTATCTAGCAGATAAAGCGGCTTGTCCTTACTCTGTGATTGGAAAATCATGTCCATCTAAAAAATAACAAGCGAGAAGCTGTATCCTTCTTATGGATGCAGTTTCTCTATTTACAGAAACACTTGTTCGATTTATTATGAATATATATGACAGCATAGAAAAGAGAGATTATATTAATGAAAATATATTTTGAAAATGATTGGGATCAAGTATTAGCTGATGTTATACATAATGATGAATTCACGCAATTGCTCTCGAAAGTAGAGGAAGAGAGAAAGACATCTACTATATATCCTAAGGAGGAAGATTTATTTTCCGCTTTTCAGCTTACTTCGTTTGCTGACACCAAGGTCATCATTTTAGGTCAAGATCCATATCACGGAGCTGGACAAGCTCATGGTTTAAGCTTTTCGGTTCAACCTGGGATTAAGACGCCTCCTTCGTTAAAAAATATTTATAAGGAACTCGAATCAGATCTAGGCATTTCCGCTCCGAATCACGGGTACTTAGAGTCGTGGGCGCGTCAAGGAGTTCTTTTATTGAATACGATTTTAACAGTGAGAGAAAGTACGCCACTCGCACATAAGAAAATGGGCTGGGAACGATTTACGGATGCTGTTATCCAAAAATGTAATGAGCGAGAGCAACCAGTTGTGTTTGTATTATGGGGGAAACCTGCTCAAACAAAAAAGAAGCTGATTACCGGGCAACATCATCTGATTTTAGAATCTGTTCATCCAAGTCCATTATCGGCAAGAGGCGGCTTTTTTGGATCTAAGCCATTTTCCCATATCAACCGCTTTTTACAAGAAAATCAAATGAATCCAATCGATTGGTCTATTCCTGTGATCGAGTAGGAAACCAAAAAACAAAAGCCAATTCTGATGAAAATGAATTGGCTTTGTTATCCTCTAAAACTTCTCTAACAAGTTTTCGATTCGGTCTCTACGGTAATCATTTTCATCATCTAACCAAAAAATCTCAATTTTAAAAATGCCCTCTGGAGGAATTTGAGATTTGGATATATTAACTGAAAATGTTATATCGGTATCTTTTGTGTTTGATTTCAATTGAATAGGGACCTTTTTCCGAGTAATAATTATATCCGAGGTAGTTTTTCCAACTACATATACATTGTAGTAGATGGCTGGACGAGCTAGCTTTTGAGATATCTTTAATTTTACAGTATAATTCCCATTCGATCCTGTTACAGAGTGCTTTAGGAATACGTCATTTATAAAATACTTAGGTTCTTCTTTTTTCCACCTGGGTATTTTTTGATCTTCTGTGTTCACTGGATGATTAGTGGATGGTTGTTCTTTTTTTTGTGGCGTTGATGCTTGGTTTGAGAACGATGAGTATCCAATTATCACGATAATGCCAATAATGATGATTCCTAACAGAAAAAGAAGAAATGTAAACCACTTACGATCATATTTCTTCAGTTTTTTTGGAGATCGAAGGTCCCTAGTTTGTAGTTTTTGATGCCCAGTAGGCAATAGGCCATCTAATTCATCTAGTAGATCCCCTATGCTTTGATATCGGTTGTCTGGATTTTTATCAAGTAATTTCGTGATAACTTGAATGCTTCTATCAGAAATAACAGCATTGTATTTTTTGAGATCTGGGACTGGGTCATTAATATGTTGGAGAGCAACCATAACCATTTCTTTAGCACGATAAGGAGGTCGTCCTGCTAGGAGTTCGAAGAATACAACTCCTAATGAATATAGATCAGTGGCAAAGCTGACTGGTTGCTCAGTAATTTGCTCCGGTGACATATAATGAACAGAGCCAACTACTTTCCCTGTTTGTGTAAAGGAGTTTGTCTCTTGCATAACACGAGATATTCCGAAGTCTGCCACTTTATAGGTAGCATCCTCAGTAGAGTAGATAATGTTTTGGGGTTTAATATCTCTATGGATGATTCCTTGATTATGGGCATGGGCAAGTCCAAGGCAAATTTGTCTCATAATATGTACAGCTTCCGTTTCCTCTAGAGGACCATGCTGAGAGATGTATTGTTTTAATGTTTGTCCTTCCACATGTTCCATTACTATATAGTAATTTTGATCGTCTACTCCAGCATCAAACACCTTAACCACATGTGGATGTGAGAGTTTGGCGGTGGCACGCGCCTCGAAAACAAAGCGATTTACAAATACTTGATCATCTAACAACGAGTGATTTAAGATTTTTACAGCAACAAAACGTTCTAATACTAAATCAATCGCTTTGTATACAGTGGCCATTCCACCGCCACCAATCTGTTCCACCAGCTCATATCGGTTGTCTAATTTATGACCTATTTCCATCTCTTTAATTCCTTTCAGGAAATCTGTTTTATATGTAGATATGATACCATGAAAATGAATGGTCATTTTATACAAATATATTAAAACTAGTTTGTTTAACAAACAAAAAAGAAAATCAATTTCGTACAGAAATGATGTATTTTATCCTATTACATAGGCGAAATTATGAATATATCTATAAATTTCGGAGGAAATGATGAATCATCACTTTAAAAACCAAAAAATTCTTCCTGCTGCGAAGAATATTAAGCAATTTGAGAGACTGATGAAGACGAACTTTGAATATATTATTCTCCTTGATAGTCATGTTGCTCAATTGCAAGCATTAATGAATTTAGCGAATCAACATAAGAAAAAAGTATTGTTGCATGTGGATTTAGTGCAGGGATTGCGTAGTGATGAGTACGCTGCTGAGTTTATTTGTCAAACCATTCGACCTGCTGGACTTATTTCAACTCGGACCCCTGTTGTAAGTGTTGCCAAAAAGAAATCACTGATCGCGATTCAGCGGGTTTTTCTCTTGGATGCTCATGCTTTAAATACAAGTTATCGTTTACTTGAATCGTTTAAACCTGACTTTGTTGAAGTTTTACCTGGAATTATGCCACATATTATCCGTGAAGTTGTGGAACATACAGGTATACCCGCATTAGCAGGGGGGCTAATTCGGACAGAAGACGAAGTTAGGCAAGCGATTCAAGCAGGTGCTGTTGCGGCGACAACGTCAAGTGAGAAACTTTGGAAAATAAAATTCTAAATAAAGGCTTGTCATCGACATGATAATCATTTATCATAAGTCCATGAAATCGTTTTCACAAGTTAATAGTAGTAGTGATGAGATGAGGAGAGTCACGGAAAGTCTTCTGCTTCTGAATGAAGAAGGGTGAAGGGTTTTTTAGTGGGTCTTTTTTCTTTCGTTCTGATGTTTAAATAATTTGTCTTTTTCATTCATCTCATCACTACCAAATACTAGGGAGGCATCTCAAATGTCTATTTTTGTAGCAGAATTAATCGGTACCATGCTTCTAGTCCTTTTAGGAAACGGGGTAGTAGCGGGAGTAGTCTTAAACAAATCGAAAGCCCAAAATTCGGGCTGGATCGTAATTACGTTTGGTTGGGGATTTGCCGTAATGCTGGCAGCTTACATGGTAGGTCACTACAGTGGGGCTTATCTAAATCCTGCTCTAACAATTGGTTTTGCAGTAGCTGGAAAGCTAGCATGGGCAAAAGTGGGCTCGATGATTGCAGCTCAAATGATTGGAGCTATTTTAGGAGCCGTTCTTGTATGGTTGCATTACTTGCCACACTGGAAGGAAACACAAAGTCCGGCAGATAAATTAGCAGTATTCTCTACAGGTCCTGCTATCAGAAGTCCGTTTGCTAACTTTATAAGTGAAGCAATTGGTACATTCGTTCTTGTTTTCGTACTACTAGCATTTGGAGCAAAAGGCCTAGTCTTTGCAGATGGACTGCAAACGATGGCGGTAGCATTTTTAATCGTTTCGATCGGTATGTCACTCGGTGGAACAACTGGATATGCAATTAACCCAGCACGTGATTTAGGACCTCGTATTGCTCATGCGATTCTACCAATCGCAGGTAAAGGATCTTCTGATTGGGGATATGCATGGATTCCAGTACTTGGACCGATTGTCGGAGCAATCTTGGCAGCGGTTGCATATGGAGCAGTCCTTTAATAGAAAGTACGCCTAGTCATCCCTTAAAATACAGATAAATGAGGTGTTTGTATTGGAAAAGAAATATGTGTTATCCATTGACCAAGGAACTACAAGCTCTAGAGCGATCTTATTTGATAAAGAAGGTAAGATTTTAGGTAGTGCGCAGAAGGAGTTTACACAAATCTTTCCACAAGCTGGTTGGGTTGAGCACGACGCGATGGAGATATGGGGATCTGTACAAAGCGTTATCTCTGAAGTCCTAGCTAAGCATCCTGTTTCCGCGCATGAAGTAGCTGCGATTGGGATTACAAACCAAAGAGAAACCGCAGTTGTTTGGGATAAGAATACTGGGGAGCCAGTTTACAACGCGATTGTATGGCAATCTAGACAAACAGCTGGTATTTGCGAAGAGCTAAAAGCAGCAGGTCATGATGAGTTATTCCGCAATAAAACAGGTTTGCTAATTGACGCTTACTTCTCTGGAACCAAAGTAAAATGGATTTTGGACAATGTAGAAGGTGCGAGAGAAAAAGCAGAAAACGGCGACCTATTATTTGGAACGATTGATACTTGGTTAGTATGGAAGTTATCAGGTCGCAAGGCACATGTAACAGACTATACAAACGCTTCTCGTACACTTATGTACAATATCTATGATTTGCAGTGGGATGATGAATTACTTGAAATCTTAACGGTTCCGAAGTCTATGCTTCCAGAAGTTCGTTCTTCCTCCGAAGTATATACAGTGACCGAGAAGTCCTTGTTCTTTGGCGAAGAGATCGCGATTGCAGGGATTGCTGGAGATCAGCAAGCAGCTCTATTCGGACAAGCTTGTTTTGAACCAGGAATGGCGAAAAACACTTACGGAACTGGTTGTTTCATGCTAATGAACACAGGGGAGCAAGCGGTTCGCTCTCAGCACGGTCTATTAACAACCATCGCTTGGGGTATTGATGGCAAAGTAGAATATGCATTAGAAGGTAGTATCTTCGTGGCTGGTTCTGCGATCCAATGGCTACGTGATGGCTTACAATTGATCAAATCAGCAAGTGACACAGAAGAACTTGCCGCGCGTGTAGATTCTACAGATGGCGTATACGTAGTACCAGCTTTTGTAGGTCTTGGCACTCCGTATTGGGATAGTGATGCAAGAGGTGCAATCTTCGGTTTAACAAGAGGAACCAATCAATCTCATTTAGTAAGAGCAACTCTAGAGTCACTTGCTTATCAAACCAAAGATGTATTAGCATCCATGGAAGCGGATTCTTCTATTGAATTGAAGAAACTACGTGTAGATGGTGGAGCAACTGCAAATAACTTCTTAATGCAGTTCCAAAGTGATATCCTAGGTGTGCCAGTTGAGCGACCTGTTGTTCTAGAAACAACTGCGCTAGGTGCTGCTTATCTCGCGGGGATTGCCGTTGGATTCTGGAAAGACAAGCAAGAAATTGCTGAAAACTGGAACGTTGATCGTGATTATGAATCTGATATGGATGACAAAACTCGTGACGCGCTGTATAATGGTTGGGTAAAAGCTGTAAGCTCTACCCGTACATTTAAATAATTTCGGAACGAATTGAACAAGTTAATAAATGGATGAGACGAGGAGATCAACCACATCACCCTAACACAATGTGTTAGGGTAGTGTGGTTTTTCCTTTTTGAGAAAAAGGGAGGTAGTTGAGGATGAGTACTGTTTTTTCTGTTAACGGGCGTACAAAAGAATTACAAGAGGTATCCTCAGAGAAGGTCGATTTATTAGTAATTGGTGGTGGAATTACAGGTGCCGGGATTGCGCTGGATGCTCAATCACGAGGATTAAACACAGTGTTAATTGAAATGCAAGATTTCGCAGCAGGAACATCAAGCCGTTCTACCAAGCTGGTTCATGGCGGGCTACGTTATCTGAAACAACTGGAATTTGGAATTGTTGCAGAGACAGGCACAGAACGTGCGATTGTGTATGAAAACGCACCGCATGTTACCAAGCCTGAATGGATGCTCTTACCGATCGTAAAAGGTGGAACCTACGGTAAGCTAGCTAGTTCGATTGGGATTTGGATCTACGATTTATTAGCGGGTGTAAAAAGAAACGAACGTCGTCAAATGCTAAATCTAGAGCAAACTCGCGAAAAAGAACCGCTTCTCCGTGATGAAAATCTAAAGGGTTCTGGATACTATGTAGAGTATCGCACTGATGATTCAAGGCTTACATTAGAAGTAATGAAGAAAGCATCTGAATACGGTGCGAAAGCATTTAACTATGTAAAAGCAGAAGGTCTTATTTATGACAATGGCAAGTTAGTCGGTGTGAAAGCGATTGACTTACTAACAAATAAGAAGTTCGACATCTATGCTAAAAAGATTGTAAATGCTACAGGCCCATGGGTAGATGAATTGCGTGAACAAGATGGTTCTAAAAAAGGGAAGTACCTGCATTGGACAAAAGGTGTACACATTGTCGTAGATCAAAAGAGATTCCCACTTAGTCAAGCTGTTTATTTTGATACTCATGACAAACGTATGGTTTTTGCGATTCCACGTGATGGTAAGACCTATATCGGAACAACAGACACTGATTTCCATGCAGATCTTACGCATCCTAGGATGACAAAAGAAGATCGTGACTACATTATCGCGGCAACCAATCACATGTTCCCTTCCGTTGGTTTGACAGCAGAGGATGTAGAATCAAGTTGGGCAGGAGTTAGACCTCTCATCCATGAAGAAGGAAAATCTCCATCTGAAATTTCTCGAAAAGATGAGATCTTCCATTCTGAGTCAGGGTTGATTACGATTGCGGGTGGAAAGTTGACTGGATATCGTAAAATGGCTGAACGAGTGGTTGATTTAGTTGGCTCTGAGCTTGAAAAAGAAGAAGGAAGAAACTTTAAAGATTGTCATACAGAGAAGATGGTTCTTTCTGGCGGAGATCTAGGAGGTTCTAACGGCTATAAAGCAGTGATTGAAGGAAAAATAGAGCTAGGGGTTCAAATAGGCTTGTCTAGAGAAGAAGCATCACGTCTAGCTAATCGCTATGGTAGTAATATCGATCAAGTTTATGAAATCATAAACAAAGGCGCTCAAGAGGCAAAGAAATATCATCTTTCTACAGAAGTATATGGAGCGCTTGTATACGGAATGGAATATGAAATGGTAGCTACTCTAGTTGACTTCTTTATTCGTAGAACAGGTAGTTTATTATTTGATATCGCATGGGTTAGAGAATGGAAAGAGATTGTCTTACAATACATGAAAGAACAATTAGATTGGGATGAGCAGACCACAGAACATCATATGAAAAATCTTGAACAAGAAATCAAATATGCTACAGAAGCGCTTTAATGATTGCGAAAAAACCTCCATTTGCTCATAACAATGGAGGTTTTTTCGCAATGAGTGCTATTAATTTATAAAGTGTAAATTTTAGATATACAAAGTATAAAATTATTTACAATTTCGTGTTAAGTGTTTGATTTCATGTTATGATAGGATTGTTTGTTTCGATCTAAGGGGAATGTGTAATCATAATTTTTCTAATTTTAGGAGGAGTACTATGTTCAGCTTGTTGAGGAAATCTTCAAAGCTTGTCCTTTCGTTTGCAATCGTGACAGTATCGATTCCACTCTATTTTTGGAATGAAACACCTGTTCACGCAGAGGGTCCAACTGATCCAGCTCCGTTTATTAATCCAAAGGTTGTAAATGGGAATGCCGGGAAAAAGGTGTTGTTTGATAATACCCATGGACAAACTGCTGGTGCCGCTGACTGGGTAATCGATGGTGGTTTCTCTGATTTTGCAAATGGACTTGCTACTGATGGCTTCTATGTAAAAGAACTGCGAAAGAAAACTCCGATTACACTTAATGATCTAAAGGGATATGATGTACTGGTTATTGGTGAAGCAAATATCCCATATAAACAGACTGAGCAAGCTGCTATGAAACAATATGTGGAGCAAGGCGGCAGTATTTTCTTTATTGGGGATCACTACAATGCAGATCGCAATAAGAACCGCTGGGATGGTTCTGAAGTAATGAATGGCTATCGACGTGGAGCATATGGAAATCCAACAAAGGGGATGAGTGACGAGGAGAAAAATTCAGAAGCGATGAAGGATGTCACAAGTACGGACTGGCTTAACGAGCAGTTTGGTATCCGCTTCCGATATAATGCAATTGGAGATGTAACCGCTAACCATGTTGTAGCTCCTGAGCAGAGCTTTGGAATTACATCAGGTGTTTCAAATGTAGCGATGCATGCTGGATCTACGTTGATGATTACAGACCCTAAAAAAGCAAAAGGTCTTGTATATCTACCAACCACGAATGTTAAATGGGCGCCCGCAGTTGACCAAGGAGTCTATATGGGTGGTGGAGTAGCAGAAGGTCCTTATATGGCGGTCGCGAAAAAAGGGCAAGGTAAAGCTGCTTTTATCGGTGATTCTTCACCAGTTGAAGATATTACTCCCAAATATCTTCGTGAGGAAAATGGAAAAAAGAAGACCACCTATGATGGCTTTAAAGAGCAAGATGATGCGAAATTGCTAGTGAATACAGTTAGTTGGTTGGCTAAAAAAGAAACATATACTAGCTTTGATCAAGTAGAGGGGCTTCAATTAGATCAACCAACACCTACACTGCCGATGGAAGAACCAGCAGCTTCGACTGAGCCTCAAGCAGAACCTTGGGCAGCGCCTGAAGCAGGTTATAAATGGTGGGATTCGAGTACTTTTAAACCCGGATCTTACGGTTCATCACAAGCACCTACCCCTCAACCTGTTTATACCCTTACTCACCAATCCGTCTTACCTGATGGTGAAGAATTTGGGCTGAGAGTTACTGTAGATCACTTAACACCTGGTCAGACGCTATCTGGTTTAGATTTAGGGATTTATCAAGCAGGTGGCGCCCAAGTAGCCATGTTGAAAAAAGCAGATGGTACATGGCCAGACTCTTTTGGATATAGCGCCCCATTTGATATCAAAGCAGATGCAACAGGAAAAGCGAAAATCGACCTTACTATGAAAATAAAGCAAGCAACAACAGGATCTGCTACCCTGCGCCTTCGTCTCGATAAATCCGCTGTATACTCAGAGACCGTCACAATTAATCGTGTACCTGTCGAGCCAATACCAGGCGAGCCTACTGATGTAAAACCTCCTGTCACTACTTATTCCGTAGAAGGGACCAAGCTATCGACAGGAACCTATTTGAATAAAGCGATTCTTACTTTAAAAGCAACGGATGATACGGCTGTGAAGAAAGTAGAATACCGCTTTGAAGGAAAGGAAAATTGGGAGGAGTATTCAGCCCCCATATCTTTGAGCGGTGAGCAAACACAACCATTGTCATTTCGGTCCATTGACTCAGTAGGAAATATGGAAAAGGCTCAGGTTGTCACGATTCCTGTGGCAAAAGTGGATGTAGATTTCTTATGTGATTATGTAAAAAACAGTAAGTGGATCAATCCTAAGTTGGAAAAAACTATTTTACAACATGCGGATCAAGCGAAAAAGTATTTCACCCTCGCGCATGAGGAATATGCAAAAGGGAATTGGATTTTAGGAACCATTTATAAAGCAAATGGATTCGTTTCAATTGGAAAAGTGGTAGATTTGGTATCTAAAAATCCAGATTGGATTAATACAGATGCTAAGAAGGATGTTTCCCTCATTTTGGAGGCACTTTTAGCACAAAATAAGTAAATGGGCAGGCCCGGTGTAGCCTCCCCATTAGATTGAAACAAACGATTGTGCCGCCTTTGAAAAGAGGTGGCCTTTTTAATATAGATACTTGTTACGTCCATAGGTTTTTCCATAGCGAATCATTTTATAAAGCGCTCGTCTATCAGGTAATCTTGCGAAAGGATGGAGTCCAGGGCTTGTGTTAAATTCCAAGATCCAGGGTTTAAGATCGGAATCGAGTGCGATATCAAGCCCGATTTCTCTAATACTAGGGTATACTTTTTCTAGATGATTTCCGATGGACACACTAAACGCTTCTAGTTGGCGAATATATGGGTGTAATTTTCCATGAGGAATATAAGGTGCTAGGAGTGTCTCAATGGGTTTAATGGTAGCTCCTTTACTTCCGTTCGTTACGACCAATTTTTTATTTCCTACTCGTCCGGCTATGCCCGTAACTTCCCATTGCTTGCTGGGATTATGTTGAACCATAATTCGAAAATCAAAGGAAGATTTTTTATGGGTTAACATGTTAATCCCTTGTTGAATTAAATATTTTTCTTTGCCTGTATACTTACTTATGAACTTACATAATGGATTGAAATTTGAAAAAATCCGAGTGATCTTCTCATAGCGTACTTCGTATTTCCCTTCTTTGATGCTAACTCGAATAATTCCTCTTCCTTGTGAACCTAGGTCGGGTTTAATATAGACCATTTGATATGCTGTTAAAAAGTCTTGGAGATTCTCTTTACTCCACATTCCGGTTGTCGGAATATTAGCTTTAAGCTGATTGTTTTTTGATAGAGCTAGTGTCTTAGTCCATTTGCTAGACAAACGAAATGAATATCTTTTCAATGAACTCACTCCTTTCCTCCAATATATGTACAAGTTCAGAATTGTTCACGGCAGAAGGAATTCGCCCTGACACAAATTCATATAATGATTTGAACTAAATTTCATAGAAAGTGAGTGATTATAATGGTTGAAAAAGAGAGGTTACAAACGAAAATAAATGAAATGATTAACTATTTTCCATGGTATAAGGATTACCTATCCTCTATGAAGCTGGATAATTTATTCCAATTGCCTTTGATTACGAGAGAAATGCTTGAAAAACATTATTATCATCAAGACTTTAATCCAGCTTGGAAGATCTATCAAACTTCCGGAACCAGTTCGAACAAACGGAAGAAAATTGCCTATTCTAAGGAAGATGATCAAGAGTATTTGGATAAAAAAGTACAGATCTACGCTCGCTTTCTCCGAGACAAACCGATTCGAACAGCTATGTCCGATATGGGTACAGGGCATGCTGCAAATACTGCAATGGAGGTTTTTAAAAGCGTAGGATTAATCTGTGAAGATATTCCGTATCATTTGCCTGTACAAGATCATGTGAAATTATTAAAACAATTTCGACCAGATTGTCTTTACACCATGCCGTCCATTTTAGAAAGTATTCTGTCGGCTACAGATCACCCAGAACAGTTTGGGATACAAAAGGTTATATTAGTGGGGGAAGTGGCCAGCGCTGAGTGGCAGAAAAAAGTGGCATCTCGTTTGGGTATAGATCGACAAGATATTATGGATACGGTTGGATCTATCGAAATTGGAACTATTGCCTATTATTCACATGAGCATGGGTGTTATCTTTTTGTAGAGGACTTAGTACCGGAAGGAATAAGGGCAGAGGAAGTAGGATTGAATGTGGATTTACTGAGGGAAGATGAGCGAATTCTAACGCTTACATCCTTTTCAAGAAAAACATTTCCTGCTGTTCGTTTTGTTACCTATGATGTGGTTCGTGGTTTCAAACCGATCCAAGTAGCAGGTAAAATGGTTCCTAGTTTCCAATCGCTCGTAAAACGAGTCGGTACAGAATGGAAGCATGGTGAGAAAATTAGTTTTTATGATATAGAGGAGGCCGCATTCCGATATCTGGACAAGGCTACTATCTGGATCCAGGTAGATCAGAATAAGCTGTTGGTTTGGATTGATAGTCCATTTATCACGGACTTGATTCAAAAACAAATCCAACTTGATATACAAGATCAAATTCCTGAGATCGGGATTATGATTCGAAATGGAATTCTGGATGAAATTCAAGTAAATATTGTAACAGATCCCAAACAGTTTCAAACGGATCGGGTAAAGAAGAAAGTAATTCACCATAAGCAATGGGAACGTCATTAGTCCTTGTTCAAAGCCAAGAGAACGAAGATGTAAAACACTCTTCGTTCTCTTGGCTTTTTTGGTTTCTTTCGCTTATGTTTCAAATCTAGATAACTATCAAAAAGATAGCCCATCTATCAATGGGATATGCTAGTGTACAAGAGTTTTATCCCCTTTCGCATAATTTATACTATCTCAGAAAGAGGGGATGAATTATGGGGTACGGAAAAGTGATAAGTAAGATTGGCAATTATGGGATACTTCGTCGGAACTCCGCGACTGCTTCTCATCTTCCGGAAACACTTCGCTTCTCTCTAGAGACCTTTAAACAAATGTGTCAGAAGTATGATTTGATTTATGTGAAGCCAAACGATTCTAGCAAAGGAAAAGGTGTCATAAGGGTTGAAAAACTAGCAAATGGCCAATTCCTCGTTAAGGATCGAGATTTAAAAGGGAAAGCGACTGTTTCAGACATTCAAGCGGCATATAAACGGATTTTAGCCAGAAAAATGAAAGGTAGAACATACCTTGTCCAACAAGGAATTAATAGTGTTATGAAATCCGGTCGCGCCTTTGATATTCGAGCTCATTTCATGCGTCTGAATGGAAAATGGACTTGCATGGGGCTAATTGGAAAGCAAGCACCGTCACTAGGAGTCGTTACAAATGGTTCTAGTGGAGGGACTACAATCCTAGTTCCTAAGCTATTACGCTCTAAACTAGGTTACTCTGAACAAAAATCTGTGGAAACGCAAAATCAACTTGAACAGATTGCCGCAGAATCAGTAAAATCAATTTCTAGATCTTTTCCTTCTTGGGGAGAATTTGGTGTTGATTTAGCCATTACTCCTAACGGGAAGATCTGGATCTACGAAGTAAATATCACTCCCGGAAGTTCACTATTTAAACGACTCAGTCCTACTGTTTACAAGCAAATTTTAACCAATCGTAAAAGAGCTAAGTAATACGAATGAAGCCCATTGTGGGCTTTTTTATTTTGTTCATAGAGTTTGCCACTAACATAAAAATGTGTGCTCCTCCTTCTAGAACCAAGGAAAAGCACACATATATTGGGGGAGAAATGATACGGTTAGCCTACTACAGCTCCCCCTTCAGGTGTCCAATGAATCGTGCCATGTTCAAACCGTTGCATACGTCCTCCACCAGGTCGGTCTTCTTCAGGACTAATAGGGTAACCAAGAGGACTTCTTTCCCATCCGAGTTCAGCCCACTTGACTCGTATACCTCCATAAATTTCTTGAGCGCCTGTTTCAGGTGTCCAATAGATGGATGATTCAGGCTTATCTGGTAAATGCAAAGCGCGAAAATGGTTATATCGTCCTCGTCCATCTGGAGTTCCAAGCTCATCGGTAATCGGATAACCGTACTGTTCCCGACCGATTTGCATCCAGCGAGCACTAATATCTCCCCGAACAGAAAATGCCCCTATCTCTGGATGCCATGCAACATTTCCCCACACAAACCGCTGAAATCGTCCAGTACCATCGAAGGTTGGTAGCTCAACATCTAATGTGTCTCCAAGAAAGCTGATCAAACTCGCCCATTTTCCAAAGATATATCCAAATATGTCATGAGAAGTTCTAACGACTTCAAAAGTAAGGGTGTAATCTCCTCCATCGCCTTGGACTCGGACACTTTTTTCAAAAACGGCTGGATTTGCAGCATTTAACTCGTCACGGGTAAAACGTAACTCTTGGACCGAGATAACGTCGTCTAAGTTAAGCCCTACTGATGTAGGAGTTTTCAGGACTCCTGTTATGTCTCTGACAAGCTTTGTAACCCGATCTGGACGGCTTAGACTCAGGCTTCCAAAGAGGGCTGAACTGATGGTGCCTTTGACCAAATTACGTAAGACCTCGGCGTCACCGTTATCGTTTTCCATAAATGCAAAGATAAAAATCACTTGATCCGGGTTGTCTAATGGAGTGGACCTACCATCTATTCCCCAGAAACATTGAGAGATGTTACCAGCATTGTGCGTCTCAGCTCCATCTACACCTGTATACGGACCATATCGAACCACTTCGTAAGCAGGAAGTGGGACTGGGAATCCTGCAATATTAACAGTGGATGCTAAGTCAATCGCAGCTGCAAAAAGATAAGGTTCATCTTCACCCACTTCATCCGTTTCTTCATGGCAACGAAATCGTTTAAAATAAATTTTGAACATGATATTCTCCTAACAAGTACTATTTTTTTTAGTTTGGTTTTTTCTTAGGAAAATATGTGTCTTTTAAATGGTATGATCGATGCATGGAAATCCATACTAGAAATACGTTAGTCAGACTATCCATAACGGCTTGTAACTGATAAACTAGAGTTATTCTTTAATAATATATAGTATAATCTAAGAAACTTAGATGAAAAATGGAGGGCTTCAAATGAATAAAGTAGTGGTACTTGGAACAGGTCCATCTGGATTAACTGCAGCAATTTATCTAGCTCGTGCAAACATGAATCCGCTTGTGATCGAGGGACCAGAGCCAGGTGGACAATTAACCACCACGACGGAAGTTGAAAATTTTCCTGGATTCCCTGAAGGCGTTATGGGACCAGAACTAATGGAGAATATGCGCAAACAAGCGGAGCGCTTCGGTGCACGTTTTGAACGCGGATGGGTGAGTCGAGTCGATCTGACTAAGAAGCCATTTACATTACATATTGGTGAAGAACGAGTAGTGGAGACCGAAACATTAATTATCTCGACAGGTGCCTCTGCTAAATTATTAGGCATTCCAAATGAAAAAGAAAGCATTGGTATGGGTGTAAGCACATGTGCTACTTGTGACGGATTCTTTTTCCGCGGTAAAAAAATTATTGTAGTGGGCGGAGGAGATTCCGCGATGGAGGAAGCGAACTTCTTAACAAAATTCGCTTCTGAAGTTCGAGTGGTACACCGTAGGAAAGAGCTTCGAGCGTCAAAGATCATGCAAGATCGTGCTAGAGAAAATGAGAAAGTCACATGGAGCCTGAACTGTACGCCTCTTGAAGTAGTAAAGGGAGATCAAGGTGTTACCGGCTTAAAGGTGAAAAATAACGAAACAGGCAAGGAAGAGATCATCGAGACAGATGGAATTTTCGTTGCGATTGGTCATACTCCAAATACAAGTTTCTTACCAGATCAGCTAGCGACCGATGAAACAGGTTATATTAAAGTACAACCTGGTACCACACGCACGAATATCCCAGGGGTATTTGCTTGTGGTGATGTACAGGATCATATTTATCGTCAGGCAATTACTGCAGCTGGAACAGGCTGTATGGCAGCACTAGATTGTGAGCGTTATTTAGAAGGTAGCCAAGTGGACGACTGGAGCAAGAGTTTATAAAATGATCACTGCCTTATGAAGAATTATTTCTAGGTTGTTATCCTATACTATCGTTATTCATGTTTAGATAAAACTCAAGGGCTATCTTAAAGAGAAAATCTACTTTAGGATAGCCCTTGAGCATGTATTTTTATAATATTTTTTGTGTGCTGTATATAAAATAAATACTTATAACTAGATATCTAGTTCACTATATAAATGGTTTCTTTTTTTTACTCTCGTCAACTCGCAAAATTGTGCGCTACATGGAGAGATTGAGCGTTTCAAATTGGAAATTCCGAGATAATGAATCATAACTTATTTTTTTGCGATCTCAAATGGCTTGCACAATATATAGTGTCGGGTATACTCAAATAGTCACTATATATGGATCGGATGTGGATGTATGATTGAAATAAAGGGGTTAGAGGTAAACCTGAAAATTGGAAATTGGTTAACAGAGGTGGAACGTGACTTTACTCACCTTGATTTTACTAGCTTAGAAGAAGAGACACGATCACAACTAAGAGAAAATATGTCGCTAGAAGAGCAAATTCAGTTGCTGATTCAAGTAGCGGTTGAAAAAACAAGTGTGGAGGAGCCAGATTGGCAGTTTGTAGCTGCACGTTTTTTAGTGATGTTTCTCTATCGACAAGCGGGTGAAAATCGTCAATTTGATGCTTCTAAGAAGTATGGGGATTTCTATTCCCTCATTACTTCCTTAACAGAGGAAGGTTTGTACGGTACATATCTATTGGAGAAATACAGTGTAGAAGAGATTGCCTACTTGTCTTCTGTCATGAAACCTGAACGGGACGAGCTTTTTAACTATATTGGGTTGAAAGTTCTTGCAGATCGGTATTTAGTACGTAACTTTCAGCAGAAAGTAATGGAATTACCTCAAGAGCGCTTTATGATTATCGCGATGCATTTAGCTTCTAAAGAGCAGAACCCTGTGATATGGGCGGAGAAATTTTATGAGGTTTTATCCAGACTTGAATTAACAGTCGCTACTCCCACATTATCTAATGCTGGAAAGCCGCTTCATCAACTTTCTTCCTGTTTTATCGATACAGTGGATGATTCTTTGTGGTCCATCTATGAAACAAACTCTTCAACCGCTCAAGTATCCAAGTACGGTGGCGGAGTCGGAATTTATTTAGGAAAAGTCCGAGCAAAAGGCTCTAAAATTCGTGGACATAAAGGCGCATCAGGTGGTGTTATTCCATGGATTCGAAATTACAACAATACGGCTGTGGCGGTTGATCAGTTAGGGGTTCGGAGGGGAGCGTTTGCCATTTATTTAGATGTGTGGCATTCCGATATTCTCGATTTCCTCAATCTAAAAACAAACAATGGGGATGACCGTTTAAAGGCGCATGACATCTTCCCGGGGGTTTGTGTTCCGAATTTATTTATGGAGCGTGTAGCACAGCGGGGTGTATGGAGTCTATTTGATCCGCACGAAGTAAGAGAAGTGATGGGATATTCGCTTGAAGATTTTTTTGGAGCAGAATTTGAGAAACGTTATCAAGCATGTGAAAATCATCCGTCCCTTGATTCCATTGAGATTCCTGCGATCGACATTATGAAACGAGTTATGGTAAGTGCTTTTGAAACAGGTACTCCGTTCATTTTCTTCCGCGATTTGGTGAACGAAGCCAATCCGAACAAACACAAAGGGATGATTTACTCCTCTAATCTTTGTACGGAAATCTGCCAAAATATGTCTGCGACAGAGTGGATGAGTGAAGAGATTGAGGATGGAATCATTGTCACGAAGCAAAAGCCAGGCGATTTCGTAGTATGTAATCTTTCCTCTATTAACCTAGGTAGGGTGCATAGTTACGATGATCTTGCCCGAATTATTCCGGTACAGATGAGAATGCTTGACAATGTAATCGATTTAAATATGTATCCTGTGAAGCAAGCAGAAGTTACGAATCACAAGTATCGTGCTGTGGGCCTAGGAACAAGCGGTTATCACCAATATCTAGCCCAACAGAAAATCATGTGGGAATCGGAAGATCATGTGGAAGAAGCAGATCGATTGTTTGAAGAGATCGCGTATCAAGCGATTCGCGCTTCGATGGAACATGCTAGAGAAAAAGGATTCTATCCGGCTTTCTCTGGAAGTGAGTGGGAATCAGGAGCCTATTTTGAAAAACGTGGCTATAATAGCGAAAGATGGGAAGAGCTAAGACGAGAAGTGGCCGAGCATGGGATGAGAAATGCTTGGGTCATGGCGATTGCTCCAACTGGCTCGACTTCCTTGATCGCTGGCTCTACTGCGGGAATTGACCCTGTGTATGCAAAGTTTTTCGTGGAAGAAAAGCGAGGGGCATCCATTCCACAAACAGCTCCTAATTTGTCGGTAGAGACAACTTGGTATTATAAAGAAGCGCATAAAATTGATCAGAGCTGGAGCATCCGTGCTGCTGGAATGAGACAGCGCCATATCGATCAAGCTCAATCATTTAACCTATATATCACCCCTGAAACAAACGCGAAAGAATTTTTAGAGCTTTATATGGATGCTTGGAAAAATGGTGTAAAAACAATTTACTACATTCGCAACCAATCTGTTGAAGTAGAAGAATGTGTAAGTTGTTCATCGTAACGAGAGGAGAGCGCAAACGTGCAACTAGAGCGAAAGAAGATATTTAATGAAGATGGACAAAGAGGAACACAGCGCCTCATTAACGGGAATACCACCAACCTGAGAGAGTGGAACCGTATTAAGTACGATTGGGCTCATAAGTTATATCGAACCATGCTAAACAACTTTTGGATTCCAGAAGAGATTCCACTTGCTTCGGACGCCAAAGAATTTCAGGAGCTAAGTCCAGCTGAACGTCGAGCTTTTGATAAAACGATTTCGTTTCTTAACTTCCTTGATTCCATTCAAGGAGAGAATCTACCTAACATCCATGAATATGTGACGGCACCCGAAGTTTCTTCCTTGCTGAACGTCCAAGCTTTTCAGGAGGAGATCCATGCGCAATCGTATAGCTATATTTTAGATAGCGTATGCTCTCCTGAGACAAGGGAGAACATCTACGACGAATGGCGGAACGATGAACATCTGATGAAGCGAAATCGCTTTATTGCCGACTTGTATCAACAGTTTGTCGATCAAAAAACGGATCATCAATTTATCCGTACGTGTATGGCTAACTTCTTGTTAGAGTCTCTCTATTTCTACAGTGGATTTTCCTTCTTCTATGCATTAGCGAGACAAGGAAAGATGACTGCAACTGCCACGATCATCAAGTACATTCAACGCGACGAATTGACTCATGTAGTTTTATTCCAAAATATGATCCGCGAGCTACGCAAAGAAAATCCAGACTTATTTACGCCAGAGTTTGTTGAAGAACTGCGCGAGATGACGAGAACAGCAGTAGAACATGAAATTGAGTGGGGCAAATATATTACCAACAACGAGATTCAAGGGATTAACAATGAGGTGTTGGAGAAGTATATTAAATTCTTATCCAATGAACGCTTGAGCCGCCTAGGATTTGAGGTCTTATATCCTGAAATTCAAACTCATCCAATGAAGTGGGTAGAAAGTTTCTCAAACCTTAATGCTACCAAAACGGACTTCTTTGAACAAAAAGTAACCAATTACACCAAAGCAAGCAATCTCGATTTTGGAGATTTGTAAAGGATTCGCATGAAGCCCCTCGTAGCTCTTTTGAGAGAAGAAAGAGCTACGAGGGGCTTTCTTTTTATCGTGTTTTACATCATTGTAAAAAATTCAAATACAGAGTTCCAAATAGAGAAAAATACTAATATTTCACAATAGGGGGATATTGTCCTATATTGTTGGTTGTCATATACTGTAATTACATCTTATCCCATTTTTTAGGGGGATTGGAGAAGGCGGTGTATGAAAGCTGGGATTAGGGGACCAACGAATCAATTTGTTTGATAAATATGGCATTCAAGTCATTCGGGCCATTATTTCTGATTTTATCGACCGTGTTTTGATAGACCAATCGCTTAACCATGCATTTCAATCATGCCCAGTTCATAAGGTGAAGCGATTTACAATTTCCCTATTTGCGTGTATGTTGGGTTCTAAAGAACATTGGATGGAGGACGGTTTGAGAAATCATTCTGCTCATATAAGCTCCAATGACTATGAGAAAATGATAAGATACCTAGATGATTCGATGAAAAAGTTTAATATTGGAGTGGAAGAACGGGCCACTATACTTGGGATTACTCGTTCAGTTAAATATTTTGTTATACAGACAAGCAATTAAAATAATCATGCTATCGAGAAATCGATGGAAAATGGATGAAGCCTGAAAAGATAGAAGGGCCCCAACAGAAAAGCTCATTTTCTGTTGGGGCCCCTTTTGAAAAAACTGGCTGATAATGTTACACCATTACTCGTTTTAACTGGTTTAGATAGCGAGCCCGAACGATCAAAAAATAAACGAACTGTGCAACGGAAAATGCTCCGATCCCGGTCAAAGTGGGGATTAATGTATCCCCTAGAGAAAGTTGGCTTTTTAGAGTTTCTAGGCCTATAATTGTCTCCAATGCTGTAGCCAACATCGGGAGAAAAAAGAGAACAGAAATCTGGATAGTAGCTGATCGCTTCATTTCTTTCTCACTTAGGCCGATCTTGGAAAGTCCATGAGCGATATGTCTATCTTGATTTAACTCGGTATAAAGTTTAAAGTACAGAAAGCTAGCAGTAGAAAGGGAGAAAATGGATGCAATAAATACGCCAATAAAAATAATCATACTCTTAAATTGTCTGAACTCTACATAATCTACTGCACGAGAACTAAGAAATCCATTCCAACCTTCCCCTGATGCTCCTTCTGTCAATTCAATCAATTTTTTTCCAATATTTAATTCTAGTGAATTAGAATCTGGTAATTTTGCGTTTGACCATTCTGGAACAAAATACAAGGTCCTTATATCTTCTTCCTTTTTACTAAAAGACTCTTTTTCTTTAATAAATGACTTAAGCTGATTATAAGTTGCATCAGAAACGATTATGAGATTCGCAACATCTCTTGTGACTATTTTTTCGAATTGGTCAACCACTCGGAGAGTTTCTTTCCCATTTGCGAGAGTGAGCTGCTTTGTATTCTTTAGCTTATCGGTAATAACAAATGCTTCCCCTAATTGTAGATTAGGAAGTTTCTTCATTTGAAGAAACTTTTCTAGATGTTTATAATCAGACTGTTTGATCATAGCAAAGCGTGAATCGATTTCTCTAAATTTAGGTCTGGTAGAGGTTAGTTCTATTTTTTCAAAACTTACACTAGCCGATTTTAATTCCTGATCAATCTTGTTAGTTTCCGCTTGCGAATCCTTTTTTGATTTTGCCATATAAGTAAGTGCAAATGGATCTTCTTTGAGTATCCGCTTACCCTGCTGATCCACAGATAAAACAATTCCAATTACTGAACAGGACATTGCGATAACAATAGTGATCATAAAAAACATCCGCGCATTATCTTTCATTTTATAAGCCATTTCGGAAACCCATAACAGATTGGTCCCTCGCCAAGTGAAGGCACGATTTTTCTTGAATAAGCGGATAATCCATACACTCAGCTGTGTAAAGAAAAAGTAAGTTCCGATCATCCCAAGAATAAAGATATAAAGAACCGTCGATTCTGATATTTTTTGTGTCATTAAGTAGGCTGCTCCAACAAAAGAAGAAACCGATAGGATAGACAACCATATCGATGCTTTTGGTTCTGGCTTCGGTTTGCTCGTTCCTTGTAATAGATCAAGTACTTGATTTTGTCTGACAAAGAACTGAGTTAAGAGAGAAACGACTAGAAAAAGTGCCAAGAAGGCTATTGCTGTTAAACCCATCGCTTTCCATGGTAAGTACATCGATAGTTCTTCGATCTCTACAACACTAGCTCCAAAGAGGAGAAAAAGCCTCGAAAGAAGTATTCCACACACTATTCCTGTAATAATGGATGCGAGACCGATAATCATATTCTCAAGGAAGATCAGGCGCTTTAGCTGGCTACTTTCTGAACCTAAAATGGTTAACAGACCAAACTCCTTTTTCCTCACTTTTAAAAAGGCGCTGTTTGAGTAAAGAACAAATATAAAGGAAAAGAGAAAGATCACATATTCGGCTGCTTTCATCATCAGTTTGGCATCATGTCCTAATGAAGACTTTGCTATATCAGGATGAAAGAGAAACATCGCATAGGTAAAAAAAATCATCACTGAAAATGAACTGCTTAAAAAATATGCTGAGTAAGCCCGAGCATTTCTTTTGACGTTATTTAACGCGAACTGACGAAAGTTCAAGTGAATTTCCCCCCAACAATGACAACATATTAATAATGATCATTTCCATCACCACACAATCCATGTTAAATTTTGTTATACATCCTATTTTTAAATATGTTCATTGCTACGACCCTCTCTATTAATTTATTATGGATTAGTATAGCCGTCATGATAGGTAGAAAATATGGATTTACCTTTCAAGAACATTAACAAAGTGTAAGGTTAATCAAAATGTAGAGATAGAGAAGTGAGAGAAACATGAGAGAATCGTGGAAACAAGTAAAATCATGGCATAAGTCCTTCGGACTCGCCGCACCAGAAGAGCCGCAGTTACTTCCTGAAGATCGTGTGAAACAACGAATTGGCTTTATGCAGGAGGAACTACAGGAGTTTGCTGAGTCTCGAACATTGGAAGACCAAGCGGACGCGATGATTGATTTGATATATTTTTCTTTAGGAACCCTGGTGGAGATGGGAGTAGACCCGGGTGAGCTATTTGACATTGTTCATCGAGCCAACATGTCGAAGTTGTGGGAAGACGGGAAGCCACGCTATCGAGAATCCGATGGTAAGGTGATGAAGCCTGCACATTGGCAAGATCCCCAGCCCTTATTGAAGGAAGAGATATTGCGACAAATTCAGAAAAAGAAGACAAGCCTTTAAAGGAGCTTGTCTTCTTTTTTCGCGAACAAAGCTCTTGTCCAGGAGCTCTATTTCCGAATTGATTGAATGATTTTCACCGCAGACTCCCTCTAAACGGAACATACGATACTGTATCCGGAAAATCCTAAAGCGATCATGCTTCTTTTGAACCACTCGGTATCCCTGTTGCTTTCTTAATGTAGGGGAAGATCCAAACTATCATAGTGATCAAGACACCTTAGATAAGATTCAAAAACCGAATCTAAAAAATATGGGAACGATTGCCACAAACTTAGTTCTTGATATCGCGAGTACATCGCCAGCAAGCTAAGAAAGAGAATATACCCAAACATCAAAAAGGTGTTTTATGAGGGATAGAACCAGTAACTGTGTCACCAACCGTAAATTTGCCAAAATAATGGAATTGGTGATCGATATAAACATGTTCGGGTACAGCCCCGAGTCTCCTGTCAGCATTTCTCATGAAAAAGAAGCTGTTCCCTAAATAAATATGATTCCTACTTGGGGACAGCTTCTTGCTTTTATTTACAGAATTTTTTAGACTGATAGCTACTCTATGGAAACTGTGACCTTTGTACTTGCTAGGTCGGCCTTTTATTGAGGATGTGTGTGATGATAATGTTCATAAGCAGCTCCAGCTACAGCACCAATAATAATACCAATAGCAACCCCAGCTATAATTCCAGCATACCTTAGAGAAGGATTGGTATCAGTTATAGATTTCAATTGAACATCCAACTCTTTTAAAATACTTTTACCTTCTTCAGAATTGACTACTTTTAGAAGTAGTTCGCTTATTGTAAAACTCATATTAATAGTTAGTTCTAAATCACTGTTTGCCCTTGGCATTGTCCGATCTTTTAATTCGTTACGAAGAAACTCTAAAAGTTTATCTCTTGTTTCCATTGGAATCGGTGGCCAGTCAGGTAAAGAATTAGGAGGCCAAGGTGAAGGGGGCTGAGGACACCATGGCCAATTCGGTCCATCAGGCAAACACGGTGGCAACATCAAATTTGGTAATGACCAAGGTATCGTAGGCATCATCCAAGGTAATCCAGGGGAAGTCTGCTCATTTCGCTGAGCCATTCCATAATCAGGTGAACACCATGGTGGACCCGGCCACGGCCAATGCATCATAGCCATTCGTGGTGGTGGACACGACAATCGTGGCATTGGTGGCCAAGTATTCCACGGTATTGTCCCAGGTGTTTGTTGATAATTACACATTTTTATCCTCCTTTGTTCAAAACAAAATATATTATGTTCTTTATTTTTTTTATTATGTACTTGAGATGAGCAAATTCGCTTGAAATAATTGGTAAATAATATAAATTAGCTGTTTTCAAGAGTGGCAAGAGAAATAAAAAGTAGCACAAGAAATTTCAGCAGGAAATGAAGAAACCTCAGCTGCCGCTTCCATCTCAGATAGGCTTTGAGGTTGTTTATTTTGCCAACTTCAAAGTAGATAATATACATTTAGAAAATCCATACTAAAAAGATAGAGACTCGTTTAAAAAGAGGGGTGGAGGTGCATGAAATGATACGACCCATGGAGCCTGTGTTAATTCAAGAAGTAAAGCCCAGCCCTGACTATGTGTATCAAGTGAAGTGGGATGGGGTCCGATTAATCACTGAAATTGAAAATAACCAAGTGCAAATGTATACAAAAAAAGGCCACGATCGAACCAATACCTATGTAGAAATTAAACAAGAAATTGTAAACAAGTTTGCTAAACAAACAAAAATTGTACTAGATGGAGAAATAATAGCATGGAAAGAAGGGAAACCGGACTTTTTTCAAGTAATGAAACGGGATCGGTTAAAAGAAGCCTGGCGAATACAAACAGCCATACATACCAATCCTGTGTATTATATTGTTTTTGATCTGTTATGTTGGCAAGGAAAATGGATAACCGATCAACCTCTATGGAAGAGACAAAAAATATTAGAAAGAGAATTTCATCACGGAGAATACATACAAGTTTGCCCCACGTATGATGAATCAGAAGAATTAATTCAGCTAACACGAGCAAATAACTGGGAGGGAATTGTTTGTAAAGAAAGAGAGGGACTTTACCACCTTGAAGAAAAACATCCGTCTTGGTTGAAATATAAAAACTGGAAATACATTACGGGAACGGTCATTGGGGTAAGTATTAAATCCGATTTAGCATATTCTATATTAATCGTGATAAAAAAAGAGAATGAGTACCGTTATATCGGAAAAGTGTCATCCGGATTATCTGTAGAAGAAAAGCAGTTAATTACCAACTGGGCAAGGGAGATCGCTATTCCTAAATCGATTTTAGCGAAACCTCCGCAAATACAGGAAGAGGTCATATGGACCCCGCCTGTATTGCAAGTGGAGATTGAATTTCTAGAATGGACACCAGATGGCACCATGCGTTCAGCAAAATGTCTTGGCTTCAAATAGCAGAACCGATAAGTTCGCTATTTGAAGCCAAGAAAAAGATTAAAAGACAACTATAGGAGGCAAAAATGGGGCATAAGGGGGAACAAATGGTGGTAACAAGGGTGGGATAGGTAATGGATAAGGTGCGAATGGAACCGGAGGATAGGGAAACGGACCTGGACGATAGGGACCTGGGCGAAATGGTTGATGAGGATGAGGATAAGGTGCATACGGAGGACGTGGTGGCATATGACTACCTCCTTGTCATTTAAGTTTGATGTCTTGTTTTACACTATGACAAGAGTCTAAATCTGGTACGTAATCCGGTGATAAATGGGCATGCGTGGAGGCGTTTATGGGTAAAAAGGTCAAACAAACGATTCAAATAGACGGATATGAAATTGATATCTCAAATCCAGATAAACTTTTGTTTCCACAAGCCGGAATTACGAAGTGGGATTATCTTCTTTATCTCACACAAATTGGACCGTACCTGCTACCCTATACACAAAATCGTTTGTTAACTACTATTCGATATCCGGATGGAGTGAATGGAGAGCATTTTTATCAAAAGAATTGCCCCAAAAAGAGGCCTGATTTTGTAGAGACGGTGAGGGTCGACGAGACAGAATACATTCTCCTAAATAATCTTCCTACTCTAGCATGGCTAGCCAATTTGGCGTGTCTGGAATTTCATGTATCCTTTCATTATGCTACGAATATGAATGCACCAACAGAAGTAGTATTTGACCTAGACCCGAGTACATCTGAATTTGGTCCTGTACAAGAAACAGCATTACAACTTCATCAGATTTTACAGTCACTAGGACTACATGCATTTCCGAAAACATCGGGAGCTACTGGACTCCAAGTTTATATTCCTATTGAAAATCGATATACGTTTGATCAGACTCGGAAAATAACCCAATTCATTGCACGATATTTAGCAGAGCGATATCCCAACTTAATTACGGTAGAGCGATTGGTAAAGGATCGCGGGAATAAAGTGTATGTTGATTATCTACAACATTGGACAAAAAAGACATTGATCGCCCCTTATTCCCCAAGGGCCAGATCTTCCGCAACCGTATCAACTCCGTTAGAATGGGATGAGTTAGCCCATTTATCATCACCGACAGAATTTACACTTCCTATGATGATCGAACGAATTCAACAAAAAGGGGACTTATTTGCAACTATGGTTCAAGGACCTAGAGAAAGTTTGGATGATATACTAAGTTTTGTAGAAAGACAATAATCCATATAAATTCACAGGGGGACCATGATGAAAACATTATTTACAGAAGCCGTTGTTATTTCCATGGAGGATGGCGCAAGACCTATCCAAAATGGCAACTTGGCAATTGAAGATGGAATTATTACATATGTAGGTTCTGCGTTATCATTAGAAGAACATGACCAATACGATGAAATTGTATCGTGCAAAGGGAAGGCGATCCTACCTGGATTCGTGAATACACATGGTCACTTGGCCATGACATTATTACGTGGGTATGCAGACGACCTTCCTCTGCAACAATGGCTCGAAAATGAAATATGGCCCATGGAAGGGAAAATGAATGCAGAACATGTATCCGCAGGAGCACATTTAGCGGCACTTGAGATGATTCAAGGCGGAACGACTACCTTTTTAGACATGTACGATAACATGGATGCCGTTGCGAATGTAGTGGAGCACAGTGGATTACGGGCACGTCTCACACGCGGATGTATAGGATTTGGTGATGATGCTCTTCGAAAAAGTAAACTAGAGGAAGCGGCTTCGTTTGCTAAACGCTGGAATGGTGCTGCGGACGGTCGAATCACCACGATGTTGGCACCCCATTCTCCTTATACATGTGGTCCTGATTTCATTCGCCAGTTTGTAGAAAAAGCAACAGAGCTGGGCCTGCCGATTCATACTCATATGTCCGAAACAAAGGCAGAAGTAGAACTAAATGTCCGCGAGTACGGAGCAAGACCTGTGGAACATTTAGATAAACTGGGCTTCTTTGATATCCCATCCTTAGTTGCGCATGCTGTACATTTAACAGAAGAGGAAATAGCACTCCTTGCGAAAAAGAATGTTAAGATTGCTCACAATCCTGGAAGTAACCTGAAACTAGGTAGCGGCATTGCGCCGATTTCTCAGATGATTGCTCACGGAATGCGACCGAGCTTAGCTACAGATGGGGCGGCCAGTAATAATAATCTGGATTTGTTAGAAGAAATTCAACTAGCCGCACTGATTCATAAAGGACATCTTCAAGACCCACTAGCTGTTCCTGCAAAAACGGCATTAGCAATGGGAACGGTATATGGCGCAGAGGCTCTATTTTTAGAAAAAGAAATCGGGACACTTGAGATTGGTAAACAAGCTGATTTTATTACTCTCGATTTAACGCAAGCACATATGCAACCTCAAACAGATGTCGTTTCACACATTGTCTATTCTGCAACCAGATCCGATGTACAGGACGTATATGTTCAAGGGAAACCACTCATGAAAAATCGTGAAATGCTTACAATTGACTCAGAAAAAGTGATTTTTGAAGCGAATCAAGCTTTTGAAAATTTACGGGGATAAAGAACCTGCCAGAAGATGGCAGGAGAATTGCTTGGGTGGGTAGGTATAGGCAGGAGATGTATTGTTAAAATAATACCAACTTATACTTTCATATCGATTTCTAGGTGAAAACGCAAAGGAAGTTCTTCCCTTTGGTCACACCAGTTTCGCTGAAGGGCTGAGGGGGATGCCCATGTTTCAGCATGTAAAAAGGTATTTACTTGTTGTAGTTCATCGGGTGACAGATGAACTTGCAGTAAATCAGTAAGCCAGTCCGAGCTTTGTCTTACGTTCACTGCTTCACCTCCCTTGCGATGTACTAGTAGTATCACCAGATGGCTAGGCTCTATGATTAACACATTTTATGTAAAAAGCCCAGATGATGGGCTTTTTCTTTTTCTTTACCAATCTTTCCATACTTAGGTTTGTATAATAATATGATATACTTTCGTATGTGATATTGATATACAAAGGAGGCGTAAAGATGCCAAGGAAGCAATGGAAAACCATTTTGATCAGTTGTGTTGCTACGCTTTTTGTTTTATTTGGAGCTTGGAAACTTAGTACTTGGCTTACGCTTCAAAAACCGATTTATAGTGTACTTGAGTCGGGTGAGAATTTCGTAACAGTGACAGATATCGATGTACAACCTAATGTGGTTTCCATCCAATTAAAAATAATAGATGCGGATATTTTCGTGCAAAAATATCCAGAAATAAATCGTACATTACAGAAGATAGTCGGCGATAAAAAATTAAAGGTAAGTTGGAAAAACCAACCAAACGCATTGACCAAAGAAGCTTGGGAAGTAAGTCGTTTTCATATACAAGAAGCCATCGCTTATAAGAAATATGGAGAGATCCCAGCGGTAACAGAAAAAGAAGCACACGAAAAAGGCATAGATAGTTTGTCGCGAATTGACGAAGACTATTTGTATATATCGTTTATGGATGGAAAACGTTTTACTGTTGAAATGGTTCCAATCCAGCCGGAGGGAAAGAAACTTGACTAACACCAAAGCATGGCTATTTGGTTCTGGTTTTGCCGTCCTTTTTTTCTTAGCTTACTTGGGAGTAGAACTTCCTGTATTAGTGATTTTAGGCACCGTTCTTCTGGGAATTCTATTGGCACCATTGTTTAAAGAAAAGAATTGGCTCCAATCCTGGATAGGGAGTCAAAGTCATTCACAGGATCAATCGTTAGATATCCCTAAAACTCGCTTTGAAGACATCGGTGGACAATCACATGCCAAAAAAGAGCTTCAAGAAGCGCTCGATTTTTTAATCGAACCTAAGCAAACCGAGCATTACGGGATTCGCCCTTTAAAGGGAATTTTGTTATCCGGTCCTCCCGGAACAGGTAAAACCCTTCTCGCTAAAGCGGCAGCACATTATACTCACTCTGTTTTCATCCATGCTTCTGGCTCTGAATTTGTGGAGCGATATGTGGGAGTCGGAGCAAAAAGGGTCAGAGAATTATTCGAACGAGCCAAAAAAGCAGCGAAAAAGGCGCGAGTTTCGAGTGCGATTCTTTTTATAGATGAAATAGATGTGATTGGTGGAAAACGAGATGGGTCCCAACAACGAGAATACGATCAAACGTTAAATCAGTTATTGACGGAAATGGATGGGATTACAACGAATGTAGAGGTGCAGATCTTAGTCATGGCTGCTACCAACCGAAAGGATTTATTGGACGATGCATTACTGCGCCCTGGACGATTTGATCGTCTTATTACGGTTGATCTACCAGATCGATCAGCTCGTTTGAAAATATTGGAGCTTCACACTCACCCGAAACCACTAGCTAACGATGTTCAGCTCGAAAAAGTAGCTGAGGAGACGTTCGGTTTTTCTGGAGCTCAATTGGAGAGTTTGAGTAACGAAGCGGCAATCTATGCAATGCGAGAAAAAAGCAAAGAGGTTACACAAAAACACCTGATGTTAGCAATCGACAAGGTGATGATGGGTGAGAGGATCGATCGTGAAACCAGTGAAGAAGAGAAGGAAAGAGTAGCGATTCATGAATTAGGCCACGCCATAATGGCAGAAGTAGTCAATCCTGGATCGGTTGCTCATGTAGCATTGTCCCCAAGAGGGCAAGCATTAGGATATGTCAGGCATCATCCTGGAGAAGATCGCCATCTGTATACCCAGGAGCATTTAGAGCACCAGATTTTAATTGGGTTAGCTGGCGCAGTAGCGGAGTCCATTGTATTAGGACACAAATCAACAGGAGCTCGAAATGATTATGAACAATGTAATCGATATGCGAAAGCGATTGTTGAATCAGGCTTCACGGATCTAGGTATTGTCGACATGAACCTGCTTCCTAAGGAACAATTGCAAACGAAGATTAGTCAAATTCTACAGGAACTAGAACAGAAATGTACGAGTCATTTACTACAATACCGCTCATTATTCCCACAGTTCTTGCGCATCCTTTTACAAGAAGAAACATTATCAGGAGATGAATTTCGAGGATTATTATCCCAGAAGGAAAAAAAGCTGGTACAATAAAACACGGTTTTATAGGAAAGGGCGTGGAATGGCGTGGATCAAATTCAACAAGTAGTCGTAGTCGGTGGAGGAGTGATGGGTGCTGGAATCGCAGAATTATTAGCCTCCAAGAGGTTTGAGACTACTATTTTAGAAAAAGACCCACAAGCGGCAGAACAAGCGAAACGTTCTGTGGTTCATAGTCTTGATCGTAAGTTAGCTAAGTGGGGGATTACAGAGGCTGAGAAGAAAATTATCTTATCTAATCTGCATTTTTCAACTGACCCAAGTGTTCTAAAAGACGCAGATTTTGTAATCGAGTCTGTGGACGAAGACATCCAAATCAAAAAGGAAATTTATCACCTTTGTGATCAAAAATGTAGACCTGAAGTGGTGTTCGCAAGCAATACATCCACATTGAGTTTGACAGAGATTGCTGCCATGACACAACATCCCGATAAGGTAATCGGTTTACATTTTGTTTATCCCGTTCCTACGATACCCGTTGTAGAAGTGGTTCGAGGACTTAAAACTTCCGACCAAACAGTAAATATTGTTCGCAAATTACTTCCAGAATGGGGCTTGTCTGCAGTTGAAGTATTTGAATCACCTGGTTTTGTGACGACACGTATGATTGTCCTCATGATTAACGAAGCAACTAATATCTTAATGGAAGGGGTAGCGACAGTAGAAGAAATTGATCGTGCCATGAAGCTTGGCTATCAATTCCATGCAGGACCTTTTGAAATGGCGGATCGCTTTGGATTAGATTCTGTATTAGCCGCGTTAGAACAATTATTTCGCGAATTTGGGGAAGCTAAGTTTCGCCCAGCTCCTTTACTAAAGAAAATGGTACGAGCCAAACAACTTGGTGTTAAAACAGGAGAAGGTTTTTTCCGTTATGACCAAGAGGGGATTCGAATGAGTGAAGGGGAGGGCTCTGTATCATGAAGGTACTCGTTATTAACTGTGGAAGTTCATCGATAAAATATCAATTGTTTGAGATGACTGACGAGTCAGTATTGGCTTCGGGTCTCGTAGAGAAAATTGGAACCGATGCCGCGATTATTAAACAAGAAACGCCTGATCGAGAGGAATTAGTTCTAACATCTGAGATATTAGACCATCGCGATGGTTTAAACAAAGTATTATCGTTACTCATGTCGAAAGAGCATGGAGTGATTCAAAGCGCGGATGAAATATCGGCTGTCGGTCACCGAGTGGTTCACGGTGGGGAGTTTTTCTCTGAATCTGTCGTCATTACAAGCGAGGTCCGTCAAGCGATTCGAAAAACAATTGATCTAGCACCGTTACATAATCCTCCTAATTTATTAGGGATCGATGCGGCTCAAGCTCAATTATCAAACGCAGTCCACGTCGCTGTTTTCGATACTGCATTTCATCAAACGATGCCTGATTATGCATTTATGTACCCAATCCCACGTGTCCTATATCAAAAACATCGGATACGTCGCTATGGATTTCACGGTACATCACATAAATATGTAGCTCAAAAAGCAGCAGAATTTCTCGGGCGACCACTAGACGAATTAAAACTGATCATCGCGCATATCGGCAATGGGGCAAGCTTGTCTGCTGTTGAATACGGAAAATCAGTAGATACCAGTATGGGAATGACACCTCTAGAAGGGCTCATGATGGGTACGAGATCTGGGGATATTGATCCAGCCATTGTTCCATTTGTGATGGCCAAAGAGGACCTCACGCTCGGAGAAGTTCAATCCATGTTAAATAAACATAGTGGTCTCTTAGGAGTGTCGGGTTTGTCTGGCGATATGAGGGAAGTGACAGAGGCGATGTTTGATGGGAATCCACAAGCAAAGCTAGCCATTGAGATGTATGTATATCGTCTTCGTAAGATGATTGGTGGTTATTTCGCGGCGATAAACGGAGCAGATGCCCTTATTTTTACAGCCGGAGTAGGAGAAAATGCTTCTCTGATCCGTGAAAAGGTATGTTCTGGCTTATCTTATCTCGGTATTGAGATCAACTTAGAAGAAAATTCAGTTCGTCGCAAGGAAGAGCGAAAAATTAGTACTCCACAGTCTAAAATAGATGTTTTAGTCGTGCCTACGAACGAAGAATTAATGATTGCACGGGATGCAAAAAATCTGGTCTCTTCTCATTAGACAATGTTATGATGATAGTGATGTAGTTCTATTCTTACTAGATAGAAAGGGTTTGTACATGAAACTATCAAAACGAGTTCAACAGCTTGAACCATCCCCTACACTTGCCATCACAGCAACGGCAAAAGCTTTAAAGCAACAAGGTCATGATGTCATTGGTTTAGGGGCTGGAGAACCAGATTTTAATACCCCCACACATATTATTAATGCGGCAAAAGAAGCAATGGATCAAGGATTGACAAAGTACACGCCTTCTAGCGGTATTCCTGAGTTGAAAAAAGCCATCGTAGAGAAGTTACAACGAGAAAATAACTTAACATATACTACCAGCCAAGTAACGGTTACAGTCGGTGCGAAAAATGCTTTATATGATTTGTTCCAAGTGATTTTAGATCCAGGTGATGAAGTGATTGTCCCATCCCCATATTGGGTTAGTTATCTTGAACAAATCAAGTTAGCAGGCGGAGTACCAGTTGTGATCGTCGGAGAAGAAGCCAATCAATTTAAGATTACACCAGATCAACTTCAAAAAGCAGTCTCATCCCGTACCAAAGCTGTTATCATTAATAGTCCTTCCAATCCTACTGGCATGCTGTATTCGGCAGATGAGCTACGCGGACTCGGAGAAGTGGCCATCGAACACGATTTCTTAATTGTTTCCGATGAAATTTATGAACACCTCATTTATGACGAGAGTCTACATCATGTGAGTATGGCTAGTTTAGGAGAAGAGTTTTATAAACGAACCGTTATCATAAACGGAGTTTCCAAGACATACTCGATGACCGGTTGGCGGATCGGATTTGCGGCGGGTCCATCAGACATCATTACGGCTATGACCGATTTGGCAAGTCATAGCACCTCAAACCCTACTTCCATCGCTCAATATGCGGCGATTGCGGCATTTAACGGATCTCTAGAGCCTGTAGAAGAGATGAAAAAAGCGTTTAAAGAGCGAAGAGATTATGTAGTCGATCGATTAAACAAGATTCCTGGATTCGTTTGCCAAAAACCTCCAGGAGCATTCTATGCCTATGTAAATATTCGTCAAGCGTTAGATTCATCCGGAATGTACCAAACAGCGGATGATTGGGCAACGGCATTATTGGAAAAAGAATTAGTCGCAGTTGTTCCAGGAGCTGGCTTTGGCTCTGACGATCACATGCGAATTTCATATTCTACTTCACTAAAACAACTCCAAGAAGGTTTAGACCGAATTGAACGTTTTGTAGTAGAAAATAAATAATAAATCACGTGAAGCATTTCCTTGTTCTAAGAAAACAGGAAATGCTTCTTTTTTATGAGTATGGTTCACAAGTCTTTAACAAACACTAAAAAAAAACTTTAGGTGTTGGAGACATGTGTAGCTTACAAATAGAAGAAGTAACTTTGCATAATCATGGAGACGAAATTATATCGAGCTGGAACGCCTCTTTTACAAAAGGAGAGAGCGTTAGCATTTATAGTGGAAAGCAGATCACCAGTACTTCAATCCTATTGATGTTAGGTGGATACCTAAAACCTGAGCAAGGGGCTGTTTGGCTGGTAGAGGAGGATAAAAAAGAGCCAATCTCCCCTGCACATATCGGGATTGCTTCCATTCACCGTATCTACGAACCCATTCCATATCTGCGAGTAGAGGAGATGCTTCTTTTACAAGCAAATTTATTTCGAGTCAAGAAGAAAAAAGAGCTCCTCGAAAAAGTGATGAACGATTGGGATTTAGATAGTGTACGAAAAGATCGATATGTAGATCTATCCCCCGTCAATCAATTAAAAGCGTCCGTCGCTGCGGCGTTGGTACATCAGCCTCAGATTTTATTATTAGACCACCCCGAGCTTGGGTTAACCGATGAAGAATGGACTCAATTTTCTTCGATTCTGCAACCGATTGTTCAGCGAGACAAACTTATTTTGATTCTGACCACATTGCGGCGGGAAGTATGGAACGAGTATCAAACGAAAATTGACCTTTCCATTCGGAAGGAGGACGACCGGCTATGATCTCTTGGTATATTGCTCAAGCGGAGTGGAAGCGCATATGGAGGAATCGATTAGGGAGACTAGCGATTCTAGCTATTTTATTCGTTCCACTTCTCTATTGTGGTCTGTATTTATATGCTTTTTGGGATCCGTATGGCTCGTTAAATCAACTCCCTGTAGCACTTGTGAACGAAGATCAAGGTGGAGTCTACAAAGGAGAGAAGGAAAATCTCGGTAATGAGTTGGTAGATGAAATAAAGGAAAAAATCGATGTGAATTGGCATGTGGTGAACCGAAGCGAAGCAAAAGAAGGAGTGGAAGGAGACAGATATTTCTTAGCGATTATCATTCCTTCTGATTTCACAGAACGCTCCCTCTCCATCTCCACTTCAAATCCCAAAAAGGCAAAGTTGGACTTCATTCGAAATGAAGGAAAGAACTACGTTGCTGGGCAGATCGCAATGAGGATTGAAAATGAGCTGAGTACGGGGATTGGTAAGAAGTTTACGCAAGAATATATATCAAACATCTTTGACCTCATCAATGAATCAAAGGAAGGGCTTACCAAAGCGGCTGATGCAGCAGAAAAAATTGCAGATGGAACCAAAAAGCTGTACGAAAGTAGCAATCGTGTTCAAGAGGCGATCGCAAAAGCATCAACGGGAGCGAATAAAATTTTGTCAGGCACACGAACCCTGCAACAATCCGTTGGACAACTGGAAGATGGTGCCAGACAAGTAAATGATGGAACCAAGCAACTAGTAGATAAAGTGGAACAGATCGGTTACCGTGTACAAGAAATACAGAGATTATTTCCGCTACAAGCTGGGAAGATATCTCAAAAATTTCAAGATCTACAGCAAGATATAGAGAAAATCAGGGCGTTAGCCGATGGAACTGATAAGTTATACCAAGGATTAATAAAGTTTCACAAAGGGGCTAACGATCTAGAGAATGCCATCTCTCAGTTAACCAAAGGGCTTGACGAACTGAACCAAAAGCTACCTGAGTTTGTAGATAACATGAAGAAAGTGTCAGAAAGCAATCAACAACTAGCCCGAAAGCTTAGCGAAGCCACAACTGGCTCTGGGGCAGATTCCAAGCTATTAGCTGAAATCGTATCAGATCCAATCGACACCGAAGATAAAAGTACTCATCAGGTAGGGGAATACGGAGTCGGGCTTGCGCCTTATTTTTTACCACTTTCTTTATGGATCGGTGCCATCATGCTGTTTTTTGTTCTCCCGATCAATGAAAAAAGATGGAAGTTTGGTCCTTATCGATTAGGCTTAGTTCCTCTTGGACAGTTCCTATCCTTATACCCAATCGGAATTTTTCAAGCACTCTTAACGGGAAGTATTGTTCATTATGGACTTGGTTTGCCAATTGAACTTGGAATTTCGTACTATCTATTTTTAATCTGCATCTCCTTAATGTCCATAACCGTTATTGGATTTTTCATTGGCACATTTGGCGATGGACCAGGAAGACTGATAGCCATTGTTGTCTTGGTTTTACAATTAGTCTCAAGTGGGGGCACATTTCCAACGGAGCTAATCCCAGGTCCACTACAAAAGATTTCAGGATTCCTTCCCATGTCACATGGAGTAAATGGACTGCGTAATATTATCGCCCTCAATCGTCCGGAAGAAATGCTTCGTTACTTTATAGCGATATTGGGTTTCCTAGCACTCACATTAATCGGAAGCATTTTAATCCAACGTCGCTCCTTCAAATGGAAAGACTTGAAACCACGTGATCGATTAGAAGTTGGATAAAAAGTAAAATGCTTACAAGAAACCTTACACGATTGTAAGGTTTCTTGTAAGCTAATTCAATTTGTTCTCCCAAGCCCGTCTGCTAGACTAATTTTCATAACATACAAGCAGAAAGGGACATAACAAATGGATATATTGAAAGTAGAGCGGTTAACCAAAGTATACAGTGGTGGAAAGGTCACACACAAAGCACTTTCTGAGATTAACTTAACGATTGAAAAAGGGGAATTTGTCGGAGTCATGGGGCCGTCCGGGAGTGGGAAGACCACTTTGCTGAATATGGTATCCACGATTGATACCCCGACATCAGGAGAAATTTATATTAACGCCAAAAATCCTCTTTCTCTGAAGAAAAATGATCTTGCGGTCTTTCGTCGCCGGGAGTTAGGTTTTGTCTTTCAAGATTTCAACCTATTAGATACCTTAACGATTGCAGAAAATATTGTACTACCGCTTACCCTAGACACCAGAGGGATTCGCGAAATGAATCAAAAGCTACAGAAAGTAGCAGAGAAGCTCGGTATTAGCGAGATATTAAAAAAACGAACATATGAGGTATCGGGAGGACAAAGACAACGTGCCGCCATAGCCAGAGCCATCATCCATTCTCCATCCTTATTACTAGCCGATGAACCAACAGGAAACCTAGACTCGAAGTCAGCTCGTACCGTGATGGAAATGATGGAGTCGATCAATCAAACGGATCAAACGACTACGATGCTCGTTACCCACGATCCACAAGCAGCCAGTTACTGTCACCGTGTAGTCTTCATAAAAGACGGGCAACTAGTTAATCAGATTAATCGAGGAGAGAATCGGCAAACGTTTTTCCAAGAAATCATTGATATGTTGTCGTTGTTAGGGGGAAATGCACATGAACTTTCGTCAATTCGCGTTTAACAATGTCAAACGAAACCTACGTGCATACTCCGCTTACTTCTTAAGTAGTGCGTTTGCAGTCATGATTTTCTTTAGCTATGCCTTGCTCATCTATCATCCTAACCTAACTAAATCTGAGCTTGGTCAAACAACTCAAATCATGATGAAAGGCGCTGCTTATGTAATATTTGTTTTCTCCTTTTTATTCGTTCTCTACTCGATTAGCGCTTTTCTAAAATCGAGAAATAAAGAGTTTGGGACTTTGACTATCCTAGGAGCAAAACGGAAGCAGATTAACCGGCTCATTTTTCTAGAAAATATCTTAATCGGTCTGGGCGCTATTGTCACAGGAATTATTTGTGGACTTGCGTGTGCAAAGTTGCTTCTTCTCTATGGAGCCGAGGTTATAGAAGTAAAACTCCCCTTTTATTTTCCTATAACAGCAATTGGAATTACGGTCGGTGTTTTTCTATTACTATATCTTGTTATTTCTTTCTTCACTTTATTTTTCGTCCGACAGACCAAAGCTCTGGAATTGTTAATGGGAACCAATAAACCCAAAAAAGAACCAAGAGCTCATATTCTACTCGTTTTATTATCAATCGGCCTCATCACAACTGCTTTTTACTTGCTAACAAAAAAAATAGATACGTTCGATGCTTTGCTATGGCCTGCGTCTTTAGGAATTGTAGGTATATATTTCTTCTTCACCCAATTAAGTGTATACGTAATACGATTACTAAAGAGAAGTCGCTCCTTCTTCTGGAGAGGGACAAGAATGTTATGGATTTCCGAGATGGCTTTCAAGCTGAGAGATAATGCTAGGATGTTCTTTATGGTGACAATTGTGATCACTGTGGCTTCTATTGCTGCTACTTTTGTTTATGCTTTAGGTTATGAAGCACGCGATGGGTATAAAGAAACACCTTTATCCATTAATCATAGTAATAATCCACCTGATGATTTTAAGATTTACACTGAAGGCGAGTATACGAAATGGGAATCAAATACAAAGAAAATCGATCAAGAACTAGAAAAAGCAGGACTCAAATACAAAAAAGTAGTCTTTCGGTCGATTATTCCTTACATTTCTAAGGAAGACTTAAATATATTAGACTTGGAAATAGTCAAAGAATCCGAATATCTTGCGGTAGCTACATTATTTGGAGCGAAAGCTTCCACTAGGCTCCAATCAGGAGAAGCTATCTTCATCGATTCGAAATTAGATCAATCCAAATTCAAATCTCTAGAACAAGAATTAGCCCAATACGATTTGAAGATCGTACAACAAATCGATAAAAGATTGAACAGTGTTTATTCATTAGTTGTTGTGAGCGATGAAACTTTTAAACGCTTGCAAGGAAATCTAATTAAAAAGAAAAAAGGGGAGGGAAGGGAGCATCTTTCTGCGTTCTATTCCATTCCACAATGGTCTAATCAAGGATTCCCTAGCACCAGTTCGAAGGAAGGGAAGCTGAGTAAAAAGCTAGAGGAGCTCTTCCAGTTGGATCGTGGCATTAATGGCATTACGGAAACAAGGGCTGGCGTTTATCTTAAAATTCAAGAGACACGTAGCATGTTTAGTTTTGTTGGAATCTTTATGGTAGCTGTATTCTCAATTGCTACTGCTAGCTTCCTTTATTTCAAACTATATACAGATCTTAATCAGGATCAGCGGATCTACTATATGCTTTCTAAGATTGGGCTAAGCGCACGAGAGATGAGACGAACATGTACGATTCAGATTGCCATGCTGTTCTTCATTCCAACCGTTATTGCAGGAATTATCACGATATCCGTTATGCAAATACTGAAGAAACAGATAGCTGATATCATCGAAGACCAAAATATGCTTCCCGCTTCTCTGATAACCATTGTTGGCTTCCTAGTTGTACAGTTCATCTACTTCTTAATCGTTCGCATGCTCTATCTAAAACAAGTGGATAAAGTGATGGTTGAATCCATGCATTCTTAAAAACAGACTACAGAAATCGCTAAAAATAAATGCGAGCACCTCGGTACAAACTAGATACCGAGGTGCTTTACCCGTTAGGAGGAATCCCCCATTCATACCATCTTTATCGTAGAAGACGATCCTAAAATTAGTTCATTATTAAAATCCTATATTGAAAAATATGGCTACCGTGTAGTAGTGGTAACCGATTTCGACCGAATCCTTGAATCGTTTCAAGAAGCCGAAGCTGATCTGGTCCTATTAGATGTAAACCTCCCACGTTTTGATGGTTTTTATTGGTGTCGTCAAATACGTGCTATCTCAAATTGTCCTATTCTCTTTATTTCTGCGCGAGAAGAGAAGATGGATCAACTAATGGCTCTACAAAATGGGGCAGATGACTATATCACAAAGCCCTTTTATCCAGAAATTGTTGTTGCTAAGATCGAAAATCATTTTCGCCGGATGGGGCTTGCTGAAAAAAGAGACAGAAGAGCTTTAAAACTAGCCGGATTAGTATATTATCCAGATACACTAAAGTTGAAGTTAAAAGAACAGGAGATCGATTTAAGCCATAAAGAAGGCGCCTTGTTGGAGATTTTTCTGGAGAACCCAGACCAGATAGTAGGGAGAGAACATTTGATGGATGCAGTTTGGGACAGTCACCAGTTTGTTGATGGAAACACCTTAAATGTATGGATTAACCGACTCCGAAAGAAGTTGCAGGAAATCGGGGCAGAGAATGCTCTCGAAACCATAAGAGGGGCAGGGTACCGGATTATCGTTACATGGGAGAGTGGTCAGGAGCAATGAGACTTTTTATACGAGATCATCTCTCCCTCATCATTTTTAACTCGATCCAGCTCTTTATGATTCTATCCATCTACTGGTTAGATGGGTACCGAAATCACTTAACAGCACTCTATTCCATCTTTTTTGGTATGTTCCTATTAACCATCTATCTCTTTTTTCGCTATCTAACGAATCGATCCATTTATCGTAGGCTATCTAGTCCTTTTCATAACTGGGATGAGTTTGTTTTAACCCGAAATTGGTCACCACTCGCAAAAGCAATCCAGAGACTTCTCCGCACTCAATATCGCTTTTATCAGGAACAAATCCGTCAATATGAAAGCAAACAAGAACAACACATTACCTTTATCAATCAATGGGTTCACCAAATGAAGACACCGTTATCGGTTATTCACTTAACGCTGAAGGGGAAAATTGACCCTATTTTTGAGAGTATCCGTGAAGAGACAGACCGCATGGAAAAAGGGTTGGAAACGATTCTCTATACGTCACGATTAGATGTATTTGAGCAGGATTTTCATGTAGAGCAGGTTCCTCTACATTCGTTAATAAGTAGTGTGATTCATGATAACAAACGATCCTTTATTCGAAATGATGTGTATCCCAACAACAGCATAGACGAGAGCATCGTCGTCGAATCAGATGCAAAATGGCTTTCATTCATGATCGGACAGATAACGATTAATGCCATTCGTTACTCCGCAGGGACAGGGGAAAAAATCGAGTTTTCTTCCTATCGCAGGGGGAAGAATCTAGTCTTAGAGGTGCGAGATTACGGAATTGGAATTCCCATTAGGGACCAGAAGAGAGTATTTGACCCCTATTTCACTGGAGAAAATGGGCGTAAATATCGCGAATCAACAGGGATGGGGCTTTATTTAGTAAAAGAGGTATGTACGAAGTTGCATCATGGTGTAGAGTTAGAATCGATAGCTGGAGAGGGTACGATGGTTCGGATTATTTTTCATCTATTATAGGTGAATGAACGTAAAAATGCATCTCTAAATATTTCATTATCTTAGAGATGCATTTTTACGGAAGCAAGATTCGATTCATATACGAGGGAACCACACATCCCAAATCCCAGTCGTTTCGGGACCCAGCTTTGTGTTAGTCGAGGAAATTCCGCGATAATGACGTATATAAGCAGCCAAATACGAAAACGAGGAATTATACCATCCGCTAAACGAGGGAGCTGCTTGACAAACCAACCAATCTACTAATGCTTGTTCTTCTAAAGTGAGTAAATTAAATTGGAATTCTATTTCTGGGAAACCCTTTAGAATATGTTTTTTATTATATACTTCTATATGGGGATAGTGATGTTTGATTTGATCTACCACGTTATCGTACTCTTGGTCTTGAAGTCCACAAGCAAGATAAATAGCAGACAGATCCTGAACACTACTGATGGTGGAAAGAGCGCTTTCCATTTGATTATTTTTATGCACATCTAAAACTTCTGGAGGGATCATGACCAGTAGATCTTTTTCTACTCTATAATGAATTGCTTCCCATTTGGGATGAACAGTAGATACTACTTGACTAATAAAATGAGCTAACGAAAGGGCTCTTTTGGCGAAAGGAAAATGATGCGCTATAAACTGACCTAAAATTCTGTGTTCTACCTCAGACATGTCTCTCAAGGGTGGTCTCCAACACTCGATAATACCTTGACATGGAGAGATAACCTCGGCCCTTGATCGTATAAGACGAATATTTACAGAGTTAAGCACATTTGTTAAATCTGTCATATCAATAAATAAATCAATTGGAATCTCGGCAAAATAAGGCGGAGAATCAAAGTTGACGGAAGTTCTAGTGTAGGCTTTCCCTAGAATAACACAAGTATCAAAGCCTATACCTCTATAAAATAAGGATTCCCCTATTGTTCTAAAGACTGACATCAACTGATTACAAAGACCTTCCTGAGTATCGATAATGGTATGTTCCAAGTACAGCATAACATCTTTCCTTTTTTGTTAGAAATGAGTATCTATCTAAATCATAGAAAAATGTTTTCTTTATTTGTATTCTCTAAGAATACGAGATGCTTATCATATTCACCTATAGGAAAAGCCTAAGTTTGTAGTGTTCTTAGGAGAAAAGAGTTGAGTCAGAGGTTATCGAGTATAACAAGAAGAATCCGACTTTCTACTACTCATAGTGGAAAGTCGGATTTTTTTCTATTATCCCCGTAAATTTTCAAAAGCTTGGTTCGCTTCGAAAATCACTTTTTCTGAGTCAATAGTAAGCATTTCACGGTTCTTCATGAGTGGTTTTCCTTGAACATATACGTCTTGTACATCAGATCTCGCAGCAGAGTAGACAATGTGTGAAACGACATCTGTCTGAGGTTGCATATGTGCTTGCGTGAGATCGAGAGTAATGAAATCAGCTTGTTTGCCAATCTCAAGTGTACCGATTTCTTTTTCTAAAAATAGCGCTTCTGCGCCATATACCGTTCCCATAGCCAATGCCATTTTTGCAGGAACAGCTAGCGGGTCTTGAAGATGTCCTTTATGAATCAGTGCGGCTAGTTGAATTTCTTCTAACAAATCTAGATTATTATTACTGGCTGCCCCATCTGTAGCTAAGCTGGGCCGCATTCCGTGAGCAATCATCTGAGTAATAGGCGCAATGCCACTACCTAGTTTCAGATTACTCCCAGGATTATGGGCAATCTTAACATTTTTTTCTGCAAGGAGTGCTATTTCCTCTTCTGTTAAATGTACAGCATGTGCAACGAGGGATGGGATATCAAAAAAGCCTAGTTTATCTAAGTGCTCCACAGGTCTTGCTCCGTACTCGCGTATATTTAGTTCTACTTCTGCCTTTGTTTCGGACATATGGGTATGAATCGGAATACCCAGCTCTGTTGCCTTTTCTACAAACTGGCGAATAAATTCAGGACCACATGTATAAGGAGAATGGGGTGCCATCATCGTAGTGATTCGACCGTCCGCAGCGCCATTCCATCGTCTAGCAAAAGAAGTGGCTTCTTCCAAGCTACTTTTCCGAAGAGCATCATCGCCAAATCCAAAACAACTACGTGTGAGACGTGCTCGTAATCCACTCTGCTCCACTACATTCGCAACGGCATCCATGTCATGGTACATATCTAAACAGGTAGTCGTTCCACCTTGAATCATCTCAAGTGCTGCTAAATTCGTTCCTGCAGATATATGTTCCGTATTCATTTTTGCTTCTATCGGCCATATTTCATTTTGAAGCCATTGTTGTAGAGGAAGGTCGTCTGCATATCCGCGCAATAACGTCATGGCTAGGTGACCATGTGTATTCACGAATCCAGGTAGGATCGCCTTTCCTTTGCACGATACAACTTCATCGTATTGGTCATGTTCCTCTATTGTCAACGCAGGACCTACATATGTGATAACGCCATCTGCAATTGCTAAATTGCCATTTTGAATAGCTCTTGTACCATCTACCATGTCAATAATAACGGCTTCTGTGAATAATGTTTTCATCGTGGTCCTCCTGACTAGCCAACTTTAATCATATTTAATAAGAGAATGAACCGCTATATCCCCTAGCTTCTCACGACCATTTAGATACATTAGCTCAATCCAAAATGCTATCCCAACAGGCTCTCCGCCCAATTGGCGAACGAGATCAAGCGTTGCACTAATCGTTCCACCTGTAGCTAGCAAGTCATCTGCAATCAAAACCTTTTGGCCTGGCTGAATTGCATCTTTATGCATTGTTAAAATATCTTTTCCATATTCCAGATCATATTTTGCCTCAATGATCTCACCAGGAAGCTTGCCTTTTTTTCGAACAGGCACAAACCCAGCTCCAAGCGCGAGTGCAAGAGGGGCTCCAACGACGAATCCACGAGCTTCAGGACCTAATACGAGATCGATTTCCATCCCTTTATAATGCTTCGCTAGCTCTTCAATAGCTGCTCGGTACGCTTCGCCATCTTTCAATAACGTAGTAATATCCTTAAAACGAATCCCCTCGGAAGGGAAATCTGGAATCACGCGGATTTTTTCTTTTAAGTTCATTATGGATATCTCTCCTGATTGTAATCAATATTTTATAAAATTAAATTTTGTAAAACAAAAATACCACGATAGATTGTTGGTGTCAATACAGGTGTAGCTGCTATTTGAGGAACGAATGATCTTTATCGGCCTAGTGACAGGGTAACTACTCTAGTCCATTTTAAAGGTCTATCCTTTTTGTATTAGGATTTGGAATTATTATCCTTAAAGTAAACGGCATAAAGCATCTCTATTTATTGCATATTTATTGCATATTTGTTGCATATCTTCTGCTTTATATAAATAAAAATTAATTTTTATTTATAATTATTAATTAACACTTATGTTTTTTAATGTATTTACAGTTTTATAACAAACAAAAAAATTAAAATGTGATAGAATGTATCCTGGCAAATTTATTTATAGGATACATTTATCACATTTTAATATGTTTTTACATTAAAAGGAGAGAAGTGCCATGTCAGAATTAGGTGGTTGTGCCACTACAAGTGGCCAAAAGGGATTGTGGATGATTCATGAGTTAGACAAACAAGAAGATCCTTATCGTGAACTTACTCGTTTTCGGATTCATGGTGAACTTCATGTACCTACATTAAAAAAAGCGTTGTATGAAGTGGTAAAACGACATTCTGCGCTACGGGCAAAATTTACTACTGCGGGATTGATTCCAAAACAGGTGATTGGTTCCGAGATCGAGCTTCCGTTTCTTTTTCACGATTTATGCTCTTATCAGTCAGAGGCGAAGGAAGTTTTTATAAACCAGAAATTGGATGATTCTTTGCGTGCTAGTATGAATCTGCAAGAACCCCCTTTGTTTCGAATACAGCTTTTCCAGATAGAAGAACGGGAATTTTTATTCGATTTAGTCATTCATCATATTATTTACGATGGTGCCAGTATGTCATTGCTATTAAGGGAACTATGGTGGATATACGATCAGATAGTCAGTAACAAGAAGATTAATTTACCTGAAGCTGTTTCATGTACAGAGGTTGTAGAGCAGATAGAAGGTGATCCGACTCTTTATGCAGAGGCTAAGAAATACTGGCTAAATAAGATTCATTTGCCAGAAGTGAATGTAACCTTTCCGGCTGATTTTATGACGAAAAAGATAAGTGACAAAGGAAAGAACATAAGGATACCGATGGATTCTGAGTTGTTCATGCAGGTGAGGGAGTTTTCAAGAGATCATAATACTTCAGTTTATCGAGTCATGCTAGCAGCCTACGGTGTTCTGCTATCTCAATTTACGAATCAAGAAGATATCTTTGTAGGGATGCCGATGAATCTCCGTTCGGATGAGATGAAAGATGTATTTGGATATTTCGTCAACGTCATGCCAGTAAAAATGGAGATGTCGCGTCAGCAGACTTTTTTGGAATTGCTAGCACATGTGGACCAGAATGTGAAGGATGCGATTCGTTATAAGCAATATCCTTTTAATGAACTAGTTATGGAGTTAAATCCGGATCGAAATGCTTCGAACCTTATTTATTCAACTTCCTTTAATATGGTTCATATTCCTAAGGTTCGGTTATCAGGCTTAGAAGTAGATGAGGTTTCCGGTGCTAAGGATCGCTGTCCAAATGATATGAGCTGGTTTCTTCTGCGAGAAGAGGACCGTGTATGGTTTGAAGTTAGCTATAAAGAGGACTTGTACTCGGAGGATTCCGTACAAAATTTGATACGACGATATCATCACATTTTGCGTGTGTTAATAGGGAATGCCGCAGAGGAAATAGCCAAAGTCGATTTATTATTAACAGAGGATCATGAGCTGATCAATCAAGTCAATGCAACAGATGCTTGGTACCCTCAGATGACAATTCCTGAGCGATTCTGTGAACAAGTAAAGCTCTATGGGGATTTCATTGCCTTATCTATGGGCGAAAAACAACTTACTTACAATCAGCTCGATCAATTGACAAATCAGGTAGCACAGTTCCTACAGATGAAGAAAATTACGCAAGGTCAAAAAGTGGCCATTTTATTAGAGCGCAGTATCGAAACGGTTGTTTCTTTGCTGGGGATTTTGAAAGCAGGAGCGGTTTATGTCCCTATTGATACAGAATATCCCAAAGATCGGATACAGTACATGCTCCAAAATAGTGAGGCTGTTGCTGTCATTTCACGTAACGAGTATAGAGAATTACTGGGTGAGATGAGCATTCACTTCATTGATGTGAATGAATTCACAAATGCTTCCGTAGAGCCCGTACAGATCAGTGCTCAGCCGGATGATTTAGCGTATATGATTTACACATCTGGTTCAACAGGGAAGCCAAAAGGAGTTCTTGTACGACACGGTGGAGTCTTAAATCTCGCCGAGTGGGAACGGAATGTATATGATATTCAGCTTTCACAATGTAGATTGCAATTTGCCACGTACAGCTTCGATACATCAGTGCAAGATACGTTCTCTGCTCTCTTGAATGGAGCAAGGTTACATCTATTGACAGATGAAGAACGTCGTTCTCCTGAGTTACTTTTAGAGGTGGCAGAGCGACTTGAAGCTACAAAGATTCATTTTCCGACTGCATTCTTCCAGCAGTTTGTTCATTATCTAACGGAAGAAGTGTTAAACCGGCTACAGTTGAAACAAATTTGGGTGGGTGGAGAAGCACTACCTGTTGAAGTCGCACGTAACTTTCGGAAAAGAGTAGGGGATAGAATCACCTTGATCAACTCTTATGGTCCGACTGAAGCTACTGTTACCACGACTGCATTTAACATATGTGAAGATATTGCCGCGAGTGATCGAAGTGTTCCCATTGGAAAACCTATTCATAATATCAAGAAGTATATTTTAAACGCATATGGACAGCTTTGTCCGATTGGCGTAATGGGTGAACTATATATTGGTGGTAAGGGGCTGGCGGTAGGTTACTGGAATCTACTTGATAAGACTTCCGAAGCGTTTGTGCCCCATCCGTTTTCAATCGACCCTTCGGAAGTCTTATATCGGACAGGGGATTTGGTTCGCTGGCTACCGGACGGAAATATCGAGTATATGGGACGAAAAGATAACCAAGTGAAGGTGCGTGGATTCCGTATTGAGCTTGGTGAGATCGAATCAGCTTTGTTACAGCACCCAGCCATTGCTGAAGCTGCAGTTGTAGCACCTTATCACGGACATGTTCGAGAGTTGGTTACCTACTATACGAAAAAATCAGGCGTTGAAGTGAGCTCAGAAGAACTTCGTCAATATGTGATGAAATCTCTCCCCAGCTACATGGTTCCAGGATATTTCGTGGCTCTAGCTGAATTACCTCTTTCTCCAACGGGAAAATTGGATCGGAAGAAGCTACTCTCTTATCCATTGGAATTAGAGCAGGAGCAAGAGTTAGAATCGATTCAAAAGCCGCGTACAGAGGTAGAAAAGAAGCTAGTGGAAATCTGGGCTTCGGTCCTAGCCAGAAAAGCAGACAGTATTCACATCCAGTCAGATTTCTTCTCAATCGGAGGGCATTCCTTACTTGCTATTCAAGTGGTGAATCAAATTAGGCAACGCTGGTCTGTGAAAGTGGAGATGAAAGAATTCTTCCTCCATTCCACGGTGAAGGGTTTAGCTAGGATTATAGAATTGAAAGTAAAAGAAGAACGAAGCAACGATGAAATCAAGTTGATCCCACTAGCACCCGAAAAGGAATGGTACGAGCTGTCCCATGCTCAGAAAAGACTGTGGTTCTTGCATAAATTTGATCTATCGAGTCGAGTGTATGATCTTCCGATGCACTTACGTCTAAAAGGGATTGTGGATCCAGAGGCGGTAAAACTAGCTATCGATTCATTAAGCGAGCGTCATGAAAGTTTACGCACCTTGTTTATTGAAGTAGATGGAGAGCCAAAACAGAAAATCTTGCCACAAAGTCATTTTGCGTGGGAAGCAAAGGATATGACGGGTCTAGCGAGTGAAGAGCAAATTCAAAAGATCAAAGCACATATCGCTGATAACGATGCAACTCCATTTGACTTAAGCGAAGGTCCGTTGGCTCGCTTCATACTATTTCAACTGAGTTCAGATGAAGCGTATCTCTATCTAAATCTCCATCATATTATTACGGATGGCTGGAGTATGGATCTCTTCTTGCAAGAATTAGAGGAGCAAGTTTTCGCGATCAAAGAAAATCGGACAGCTAACCTGAAGCCAATATCAATTCGTTATGTAGACTACGCAGAGTGGCAATTACACGAGATGAGCGAAGCCAATGGAGATGAAGACGAACAGTATTGGTTGGATCAGCTACAAGGCACCCTGCCTATCTTAGATCTACCAATGGATTATCCTCGTCCTGAAGTTCAAACATTTGATGGTGCGATGGTCAAGCAAATCATTCCAGCTACATGGATAAGTCGACTAAAAGAGATTAGTCGTCAAGAAAATGTATCGATGTACATGCTTTTTCTAGCTAGTTATAAAAAGATGCTCCATGATCTATCGGCACAACAAGATATTATTGTTGGGACACCGGTTGCGGGTAGAGATCGATCTGAGTTAGAGGTGGTACAGGGATTCTTTGTAAACACACTAGCTATTCGGACTCCGTTTGCAGGGATCGAAACGTTACAACAGTTGTTGCAACAAGTGAAGCAACAGTGCTTAGACGCATTTGACCATCAGTCTTATCCATTTGATCGCTTGGTAGAAAGACTAAGCATTGATCGAGATCCGAGTCGCACGCCGATCTTTACGGTCATGTTTAGCTATCAAGTGAATCAGTATAATCGCTTGTCTGATTGGTATAAGGTATTACCGCTGGAAGATTTCGATATCAGTAAGTTTGACTTGACCTTGTTTGTCAGTGAGCAGGGAGAAGAAATCGAAGTAGGATTTGAATACAATACAAGTCTGTTTAAAGAGGAAACCATGACTCGCTTTATGGGATATTTCCTTGAAGTGTTAAAGGCATGGGACGAAATGAAATCATTACCATTTCGTATGTTAGACTTGCGTACGACGTTCGAACAAGCGTTAGAGCATCATGTTAACTCTACGGATGTAAAGGTTCAGATGGTAACAATTGCGGAACGCTTTCAAGAACAAGTAGAGCGTTTTCCAGATGCGATTGCTTTAAAGATGGGCGAAAAATCGCTGACCTACCGAGAGTTAGATCTGTATTCCAATCAAGTGGCTCAGACATTAAAGAAAAGTTGTATTGGAATGCAAGAAAAAGTAGCCATTTTATTGGATCGGAGTATGGAGACGGTGGTTAGTCTTCTCGGAGTTCTGAAAGCAGGAGCGGTTTATGTTCCTGTTGATCCAGAATATCCGCAAGATCGGATTCAATATATGTTGGAGGATAGTGGAGCAAACGCAGTTATTACAAATGCCCAGTATGTTTCTCTACTCGGCGATCTTTCGATTCAAGCAATCAATATCGAGATGGTGAAGGAAGTTTCTACAGAACCGCTCGCTTTGGATCTTACACCAGATGACTTCGCATATGTGATTTACACATCAGGTTCTACGGGAAGACCCAAAGGAACTCAGCTAGGTCAGCGTGGGGTTATCAATCTAGCGGAATGGTATCGTCAGGAGCATGGAATCCGTGCTGGAGAAATCGTGTTGCAGTTTGCATCCTTTAGCTTCGATGCTTCGGTAGGAGAGACATTTGGTGCATTGCTCAATGGCGCACAATTGTACTTCTTATCGGATGAAGAACGACGCTCACCAGAGACTTTGATAGAGTTAGTGACACGCATTCACCCATCATTAGTCCTACTCCCAACCGCATTGTTTCAGCAGTTGATGCATGTCTTGTCTTCGGAACAGTTAGCTGGACTGAAGAGTCTCAAGCATTTATTGGTGGGGGGAGAGGCATTACCAGTTGACGCCGTTCGAGCTTGGCAGAAACAAATGGATGATCGTCCGTTTCTCTTTAATGTATATGGACCGACAGAAGCAACGGTCGCAGCTACTTCTTATTTGATTGATCAGCCGGTGGAAAAGCATGAGACGAATATTCCGATTGGGAAACCCCTCTACAATACAAAAATTTATCTGTTAGATGAGCAGGGGCAAGCTTGTCCGGTTGGAGCTATTGGTGAGATTTGTATTGAGAGTATAGGATTAGCGGCGGGTTACTTAAATCAGCCTGAAAAAACGGCGGAAGCTTTCGTTCCACATCCTCTATTTCCTGAAAAAACGATCTACCGCTCCGGTGACTTAGCACGCTTCCGTACAGATGGAAACATCGAATACATGGGTCGGAAAGACGATCAAGTGAAAGTACGGGGTTATCGGATTGAATTAGGTGAGATTGAATCGGCTCTTCTCCAGCATAGCTCAATTTCGGAAGCGGTAGTGGTTGCACCCTATCGAGGAAGCGTGCGTGAATTAGTCGCCTACTATACGATGGTAAGTGGAGCAGATGTTGAGGTAGAGGAATTACGTCAAGAAATGTTGGAGTCTTTCCCTAGCTATATGATTCCTGGATATTTCATCGCTCTAGAAGAGTTGCCTCTATCACCAACAGGAAAGGTAGATCGCAAAAAGCTTCTATCTTATGAGATTCAAGAAGATGTGGTAGAGATAAAAGAACCACGCACAGCAATCGAGAAAGAGTTAGTAGCTATTTGGGGAGCGGTATTGAATCGAGATTCGGGTAGCATCAGTATCGATTCAAACTTTTTCTCTCTAGGTGGACACTCCTTACTTGCGATTCAAGTGGTGAATCAAATAAAACGAGTGTGGGATGTGAAGCTGGAGATTAAAGAAATCTTCTTGTCGCCCACTCTATGCGATATGGCACAGCTCATCGAGCAGAAGATTGAGACGCAAACAAATCCAAGAGAAAATAAGATTACGAGAGTCGAAGAAAAAGAGACTTATGCCCTTTCTCATGCTCAAAAAAGGCTATGGTTCTTATATCAATATCATCCATCCAGTCGTGTTTATGACGTTCCGATGCTTTTGCAAACACAAGAAAAGATTGATCACGAATATCTAAAACAAGCGATTGAGTTATTATGTATTCGTCATGATAGCTTGCGTACGGTTTTCGTCGAAGTAGACGGAGAGCCAAGACAGCAGATCTTGGAGCAGAGCCAATTTGCATGGGATGTCAAAGATCTTACACATGTAAATGAGGCAGGCCAACAAGAGCAAGTAAAAGAGTATATTCGCTGGAGTGAACAAGAACCATTTAATCTCAGTACAGGTCCGCTTATGCGCGTGATTTTGTTCCAGCTTTCGAACCAATATCAGCTTTATTTCAATTTCCATCATATTATTACCGATGGTTGGAGTATTGAGCGCTTCTTACACGAGCTAAAAGAACAGTACGAAGCATTGCTGGAAAATCGTCCGGCGAAGTTATATTCTCTTCCGATTCGCTATGTTGATTATGCAGAACACCAAGCGCTGGCAAAGGAACATGGCTGGGAGAAAGAGGAGCAGTATTGGTTGGAACAATTAGGTGGATCGTTGCCTGTATTAGAACTGCCAACTGATTATCCACGTCCAGAGATTCAAACATTTGATGGAGCGATCATCCATCGAGAGATTTCACCGGGACTAGCTAACCAATTAGCCGAAATGTGTCAAGAAGAGAACGTTTCGATGTATATGCTGCTATTAACGGGATATCAAAAGTTGCTTCATTATCTAGCTGGACAAAGCGATATTATTGTCGGGACACCAACTGCTGGACGTGATGAGGAAGAGTTAGAAAATGTTCAAGGATTCTTTGTTAATACGATAGCCATTCGTACTCAGTTTGCAGGAATTACGAACTTACAGCAATTGCTCCAGTATGTGAAACAGCAATGCTTAGATGCGTTTGAACACCAAGCCTATCCATTTGATCAGCTCATTGAGAAATTAGATTTGGAACGGGATTCCAGTCGTACTCCAATCTTCTCTACGATGTTTGCGTATCAGGCGAAAAAGGTCGGGGGAGAGTGGTATACCGATGTACCGCTTGAGGATCATCAAAACAGTAAGTTCGATCTTTCGCTATCGGTAATTGAGGAAGAGACTGGATTCAAAATTGTGTTTGAATATAATACAAATATCTTCAAAGCAGATACAATTGAACGGTTTACTGATTCTTTCCTCCAAGTGTTACGATGTTTCGTCGATCAGCGTCACACTCCATTTGAGCAACTCTATCTATTGCCGGAATTCGAAGAAAAATGGCTCCAGCAAGTGAATCAAACGCAAGCCGTTGTTCCGGATATCACGCTCTCTGAGATGTTTACAGAGCAAGTGAAACAACATGGTGATTCGATTGCCCTATCCATGGGGGATGTGGAGATTACCTATCAGGAGTTGGATCAACGCACCAATCAGATCGCGCAATTGCTTCAATCCAGAGGAGTTCAAAGTCAGCAAAAAGTGGTTATTTTGTTAGAACGCAGTATCGATACGGTACTTTCCCTACTAGGGATCTTAAAAGCGGGTGCGATTTATGTCCCAGTGGACCCCGCTTATCCCGAAGAGCGTGTAAAATATATGATCGAGGATAGCCAGGCGCAAGCAATTATTACGCGTGAACGTTATCGCTCGCTCATTGAGAAGCCAACCATTGAAATCATTGATATTATGGAGATTGATCGACAATCCACAGAGCCGGTTGATTGTAAGGTATCAGCAGATGATTTGGCTTACATGATCTATACATCAGGATCAACTGGAAAGCCAAAAGGGACCCTTCTACGACATCGTGGGGTGATCAGCCTTATTTTGCAACACCAAACGGTTCTTAGTTTGAGCTCGGCTGACACGTGCCTACAATTTTCTTCGTACAGTTTTGATGCTTCGGTAGAGGATACCTTGCCGGCTCTCTTAACAGGTGCGAGATTGCATATGCTGACAGAGGAGGAAAGAACGTCTCCAGAAGCATTTATTGACGTTTCTGAACGAGTAAAAGCGAGTAAATGTACGATTCCAACAGCCTCTTTTCAGCAGTTTGTGTATTTCTTATCTGAGGAAAATGTTTGTCGACTCAGTCATATGCGACACATTTTGGTCGGTGGAGAAGCACTCCCTGTAGAGGTAGCACGTTCTTTCCAAGAAAAAGTGAAGGACCGTTTTACGCTCTGGAATGCATATGGTCCTACAGAGGCGACTGTCGATGCTACATGGTATAAAGTGCAAGGTAAGATTGCCGATCATGTTCGGGTGATCCCGATTGGCAAGCCGATCCACAATACAAAGATTCATATTTTGAATCAGTATGGTCAGCCTTGTCCATTTAGGACAAGAGGTGAGATCTACATCGAGAGTATTGGACTGGCTGTCGGTTATTGGAATCAACCAGAGAAAACAGCAGCCGCTTTTGTACCTCATCCATTCTCTGATGATCCAGAAGCGAGATTATATCGCTCGGGTGACTTAGGGCGTTGGCTGCCATGTGGGAACGTCGAGTATATGGGGCGAAAAGATGATCAGGTGAAAGTACGGGGATATCGCATCGAATTAGGTGAGATTGAGTCTACGTTGCACCAGCACCCTTCGATTGTAGAAGCAGTTGTTCTGGCGCCGTATAAAGGACAAGTTCGAGAGCTGATTGCATACTATACAACCGGTAGTGGGGAAGTAGTGGTGGCAGATGAGTTGCGGAAGTATGTTGCCAATACATTACCGAACTACATGATTCCTAGTCATTTCTATCATCTAGATCAATTACCGATTACTGCGGGTAGCAAAGTAGACCGTAAAAAGCTACTTTCCTATCAGCCAGCGGAATCAAAACGAGAAATCGTGTACCCATCGACAGAGATTGAGAAGAGAATCGCCCAAGTGTGGTCAGAAGTATTAGAAGTAGGACAAGTAGGGATCCATGATGATTTCTTTGAACTTGGAGGGCACTCTCTACGAATTATGCCTGCGCTACTACAATTGAAACCGCACTATCCAATACTGGTTATTCAAGACTTTTTCCTCTACCGCACAGTCGAGGCAATGGCTGCCTATATCGAGCGGGAACAATCTGAAAAAGCAATTGTAGACGTTAAAGCTTCTATTGAAGTTTCTAAGGATCAACAGGAAGAAAGAGTCATAGAGAGACCTAAGTTAGATTCTATCGTGCTACGAGAAAAACAAGATCCTCAAGCTGTATTCTTAACTGGAGCGACCGGCTTCTTAGGGGCTCATATCTTGCATGACCTGATCCAAGCGACGGAGGCAACCGTCTATTGCTTGGTGCGAGCCGATGACGAAGCGAAGGGTTTGGACAGACTGAAATCTACGATGGAGTTTTACTTTGGTAACCAAGATACTTCTGTAGTTGGGAGTCGTGTACATGCTGTGTCGGGCGATCTTAGTTTCGATGACTTAGGGATAACGGATGAGATCAAACATCGTTTAACTCATGTGGATACCGTCATTCATTGTGGAGCGGATGTCAGACATTACGGCGAAGAACAGCAGTTCCAAGCGGTGAATGTTAGTTCCACAGAATCCTTGATTAAACTATGTACTCAATGGCAAGCACGCTTTCACTATGTGTCTACGCTCAGTATTGTTGGACATAAGGCAAGTGATCCGGCGAAATGGTCCTTTACAGAGCATGATTTTGATCGTGGACAAAACATTGAGAATGTATATGTGAAGAGTAAATTTGAAGCGGAACGCTTGGTGAAAGAAGCAGGTAATAAAGGATTGCCTGTGACGATCCACCGCGTCGGGAATCTCGTCGCTCATTCCGAGACCGGACAATTCCAGCGTAATATTCATCAAAATGCTTTTTATCGCTTTATCAAGGCGACTCTGATACTAGGAGCTATTCCACCGATTACAAGTGATATCGACTTGACACCGATTAACTATTGTAGCCAAGCATTGGTTTACTTAACTCGCTTTAAGGAGACCATCGGAGAAACGTTCCATCTATGTAATCCGGCTCTAGCAAGTGGGGAAAGCTATATCAAAGACCTCCAATCTTTTGGATACAACATCCAAACAGTGGAACCAGAGAGATTCTTTGAGCGGATCTTCCGTTCGTCCCTGACTTCCGAGCAACAAGAAGCCGTCGAGCTCATGATGCCTCAATTGGAGGGCGGAAAAGGAGGCGGCGGACAAGTCTACATCGATTGTGAACGAACCCAAGCTTTTTTAGCCGATTCAGAGATTCAATGTGCAAAACCAAATGAACTTTTCGTTCACTTACTACTGGACTACGGGGTGAAAGTAGGATTCTTCCCATCTACCAATAAAGAAGCTTTGTTTATTGAGCGAGAAGTTGTCATGAAAAGATAATCATCCATTCGAATCAAGACCACCTGTCCTTGAACTGCACCCCAATTGTTGGATAAAAAAACAACAGTTGGAGGTGTTTTTTTCTATTCAGTGGAGACAATATTAGAAGCTATACATGCCTATCTCGACGGAGTCGAGTCGTATAAGGACGTTGCTCAAAAGTATCAGGTAAACATTACTCAACTTAAAGAGTGGATAGCAAGATATAATGAGAACGGATACCAAGCGTTTCATAAATCATAAATGGAGACATTTGTACAAAATACAAGGGATTGACGCTTTCCAAACAAAACCTAGGGGGCGTCCAATCTTGAAAAAGAAAGAACAACAGAAGCAAGCGCAGAGTTCAGAAGAGGTATCACAAGCGAAAATTGATCACAGAGACAAAGCTCAAGTAATTATGAATTAAGGCTCAACTACCCTGTAAAAGCTCTGTTGAAAATTGCTGGAATCACTCGTAGCACTTACTACTATTGGCTCAAGCAAATAACCGACCCGATAAATATAAAGAGAAGTGTTTAGTCCGCATGAAGAAATATTGTTCCTATCGAGGAAAAGTAGGTGAAATTGCCCCTAATATCCTAGCACGTAATTTCAAAGTATCTAAACCCCATCAGAAATGGGTTACAGATATGACAGAATTTCACCTACATGGTGAAAAGCTAAACAAAGAGGAATTACACAAATTATGTCCCACAAGGGGAATTGCCTTGATCATGCTATTATGGAAAACTTCTTTAGTTTACTAAAGGCTTTTTATTGATGAGCTAATGGTAACAAAAAACTTAATATACAAATAATATATACTTATCAGAAAATTAATATTAGAATGAAAATAGAGGTTAATACATTCTAGGGGGACTTAAAATGAAAAAGCGCGCTTATGTCTCACTATTCATTGCCTTTATGTTGATGATCGCTCCTGTGTACTGCACTTGGGGGCAGTTTGTAAGTGGGAAGGTAAAGGTAAGCCAATCGCAAAAAAAGGCTCCTATGGAGAAGATCCCAGAGGTAACCGAATTACCATTAGACCACACAGCCACTCACCAACAAAAAACACAAGACTTATCGATACGCCCACCTCAAAAATCAACTGCTCCAACCAGCCGCGCTCAAGCTGACTATCCGATGTCTTACCTCATCACACTGAACCACAATGATTTAATTAACCTACTAAGCACCATAACTTGGAACCAAATTCCAGACCTATTTGAGTTTAACCAAGACTCGTACCAATTTTATCGCGACTCAGAACGTGTTCAAGCCATTATAGATGCGCTCGGTCAAAAGGGCTCGCAGTTTACGAGCGGAAATCATCTCGGCATTCCTACTTTGGTAGAAGTGCTACGGTCAGGTTTTTTCTTAGGATTCTACCACACAGAGTTAAACTACTTGGATCAACGTGCTTTTCATGATCGTTGCTTGCCAGCGTTAAAATCAATCGCCCGTAATTCCAACTTTACACTCGGAGCAACTGCACAAGATCAGGTTATTGCTTCATATGGAATGTTGATTGGGAATGCATCAAGCGATGTTGAGACTGTAAATATGGCTGTTCCGATTCTCTCTCAATATCGAGCAAATATCAATGCCTATCTACCTCAATACTCCAAAGGAAATGCTGTTTACAATCTAATGAGCAACATTGATTTTGATTTAGACACCTACATGTATGAAGAAAATGTTCCACCCAATCAAACGCCTTGGTTCGGAAAAATAAATCCGTTTATCGAAGAATTGGGCCAGTTTGCTCTACTGAATAATCTTAATAAGGACAATGCCTGGTTGGTTAACAACGGGATTTATTATGTAAGCCGATTGGGAAAATTTCATAGTCAACCAAGCAGAGGAAACCAGATCATTACAGCATCCATGAAGAAATATCCACAAAGTAGTGAGCCTTATCTAACTGCCGCTGTACAGATTAAGAATCTTTATAACAGTGTAGATGCAGATGGCACGAAACTCAACTTGGACCAAATTTTAAATACCGCCAAACAATATTATTTACCAAAGTCATACACATTTGATAATGGATCTGTTGTATTTAAGACGGGTGGACAGGTGACGGTAGAAAAAGTACTCCGCTTGTACTGGGCATCTAAAGAAGTAAAGTCGCAGTTTCATCGGGTACTCGGAAGAGACACTGAGATAGAGAAGGGCAATCCGGATGATATTTTGACCATTGTGATCTATAGTAGCCCGGACGAGTATAAAATGAATCGATTGTTATATGGATACAGTACAAATAACGGTGGTATTTATATCGAATCAAAAGGTACTTTCTTCACGTATGAGCGAACACCCGCACAAAGTGTTTATTCTCTAGAGGAATTGTTTCGCCATGAAGTAACGCATTATTTTCAAGGGCGATATTCGATTCCTGGCATGTTTGGCGAAGGTCCTTTCTACGAGGGAGAACGGTTGACTTGGTTTGAAGAGGGAAGCGCTGAGTTTTTCGCAGGATCTACCCGAACCACTGGAGTTCAGCCACGAAAAACGATTGTGAAACAGTTAGCTAAAAATCCAGCAGATCGCTTTACCGTTTCACAAACCTTGCATGCAAAGTATGGATCGTGGGATTTTTATAACTATGCTTTTGCATTCCAATCCTATATGTATACCACATTTTTACCCATGTTAGATTACCTCAACAATTCAATCTTCCGGAAAGATGTAAGCGCATACGATCGTTATATTGATCAGATGAGCCAAGACCCAAATCTAAATACAGCCTACCAAAATTACATGCAAAAACTAATCAATCAAACAGACCAACTACCTACGCCGCATGTATCCGATATCTATTTGAGACAGCATCCCTATATGGACCGGAATCAGGTGTTCAATAAAATCAAATCGATCGGAAATCTGAGTAATGTTGTCACCCGTACGAATCAGTCTTATAATCTCAATACATTTACTCTTCGTGGAGCCTACACGTTATCTACTACCAAGGGTAAATCTCAAGATTGGACAGCAATGAATCAGCGAGTGGATCAAATGCTAGTCGATCTAAATAACCAATCTTGGAGTGGCTATAAAACGGTGACAGCTTATTTTGTCAACTATCGAATAAATAGCAAAAATCAAGCAGAGTTTGATGTGGTATTCCACGGGGTTTTATCAGATTAGTATATCTCAAACAAACAAACCACTGGTCAGAGATGACCAGTGGTTTGTTACATAACTTCGCGAATTAAGCTAATCACTTTTCCGAGTACGGTTACCTGAGGGAGGCGAATCGGTTCTAGCTCATCATTTTCGGGTTGTAGCCGAATGTGATCAGATTCTTTGTAAAACCTTTTAACGGTTGCCTCACCTTCATTCGTCATGGCCACAACAATCTCACCATTATTAGCCGTTTGCTGCCGGCGCACGACCACGTAATCTCCATTGAGAATACCTGCGTTAATCATACTATTTCCTTGAATGGATAGCAGGAATAACGGATCATCCACGTTTTTCATTAGGCGTTTGGGTAATGGATAATATTCATCAATGTTTTCGATAGCCGTAATAGGGTCACCAGCTGTAACTTTCCCCAGTATCGGAATCATAATCGTATCCTGAAGGGGAGTAGAAGACATTGCTTCCGTCTCTTCCTTCACCAATAACTCAATCGCACGTGGCTTTGTGGGATCACGCCGTATGAATCCTTTTTTCTCCAGCCTAGACAGGTGACCGTGAACAGTGGAGCTAGACGCAAGTCCTACAGCTTCACCGATCTCCCGTACGGAGGGTGGATATCCTTTTTCACGAACTTCTCTTTGTATGTAATCTAAAATAGCTTGTTGGCGAGAGGATAACTTGTTCAAAACTCTCGTCCCCCTTGTTTTTCCTGATTTCATTATCCATAGTATACATGAAAATAGGGATGAGAACAAACATAGGTTCGTTATTTTCATCTGAAATTAAAACATATTCTCTAACCTTTCTAATGCTTCATCTTTTTCAGTATTAATCACGTGGGTATAGATTTGTGTCGTTTGAATATTGGAATGTCCTAAAATCTCCTGTACAACACGGAGATTTTCCCCGTTCGAGAGCAAAAGAGTTGCTAAGGTATGCCTTAGTTTGTGTGGCGAGATGGTTGCTGCTTTGGGTGGGAGCTTTGCTTCTTTCACATACTTTTTTAATATTTCCGAGATCCCTTTTCGACTGATTCGGGTGAAGTTCTTGTTTAGGATGAGTGCCTCTACATGGAGTGTAGAGATTCGATCTACAGGTCGTAGATTCAGATAGGCGAGAAGGGCCTCTGTAGCGGTTCGATTGAGCATCAGCATTCTCTCTTTGCCGCCTTTACCTATTACAACGATACGGTATTGATTTCCTTGGCTCTGTACACTATTCATGTTGAGCGAGATGAGCTCTGATACCCGCATCCCTGTATTTAGTAACAAGAGTAGGATAGCAGTATCTCTCAGTTCCATCCAATTCTTTTTCTTTTTCTTGGCATGATAGCTTTGAACAGCCCTCACAAGGCGAAGCGCTTCTTCTGGGGTGAGAAACACAGGTACTTTTTGCTTTGAGCGAGCTTTGAGTGAGGCATCTTCATACTCTTCCATCGGATCCCGCTCTAGTAGCTTAGCTCTTACTAGATAACGAAATAGGGAGCGAAGGGAAGCACGTTTGCGCTGTTTTCCACTGCGGGAGTTCTCTCGATAATGTTTTCGCTCGATCCATTCATCATTTACTTTTATCAGTACGCTGCGTTCGTAGCCGTTTTCGATGTGACGAAAGAACCTTTTTAGGGTTTGGCTGTCCACGTCTTTTAGTTCTAGGTCTCGCTCGCTCAGGAAATCGAAAAAGAGAGTGAAGTCGTAGGCATAGTTAGCAATGGTTAAAGGGGAGCGGTCTGCGCTGACCATTTCGTGAAAGAATTCTTGTACATCTTCGGGAAAGCGAGAAATGCGTTGGTTTATTGTTTCAGATAGTTTTCGAGAACGAAAGATAGGGGGCATATGATCACCTTAGGTTATGGATAAGAAATGGATATGCTATGGTTGGTCTGTTTAGGTCAACAAATAGAGTCACTATTTATAGATGTATTTAGCGTAACAGAAATTGAGGGGGAGAAGTAGATCATTTTTTGTGCAAAAGAACAAAGAAGCATTTCCTAGTTCGTAAAAGGAAATGCTTCTCTTATATGAAGATTAAGCGTTTAATATATCTTTTTTACGGAAGCAGATGAATGCGATAACAGCAGGGACGATGGTCCATCCCAAGAGAATAATGATGCTACTGGTCATCGTTATGTTAGATCTTGTTAATAGATAAAAATCACTCATACTCGCATAGGTACTTTCTAACCATGTACTACTAAAACTTAAGTGTGTACCGATAAAGTATTTAAGGAAAGAGATTTTCAAAGACATTTGAAGTAAAACAGATCCAGCTACTACGATAACCATAGGGATGGCGGTGCTAATCATAGACGATGCAAAAATAGTAGAAAATAAGAATGCCAGAGACGCAATCGCAATTGAAGCAATCAATGTATGCACGAAGCCATAAAATAAAGCTTCTGAAATGGGTACAAGAGTTGCTTGACTGTACTGTGGTTCAAAGAATGGGTATTGATCCACAGTATGTTCTACATACGAAACATCCATAAATTGAGGAGCGTGAGCACCAAATGTTCCATATAGAGCAAAGTTTGTTAAAAGAACGGCGGTAAAAAAGATAACAGCCAGCAATGTGGTCGCTAGTATGCCTGCAGTCCATTTGCCAAATAAGATTTTGGTTCTTGAAATAGGTCGGATCAAGAGTAGCTTTAACGTACCCCGTGTCGTTTCGTCTGAAACGATATCAGCTATAATCAAAATTACCAACAATGGTAGGATTAGGGTTAATCCAAGACCAAGTGTATTCTTTGTTGCAGAGTAAGCTGTTGACTCAGTAAGTGAAAAACCCCCTCCATCATGAGTTAGCAAAGGTCGTTTGTCTTGCTTTACGTAATACTCATTAAAGGCAATCTGTTTCTCTAAATTACTAGTTGATGCTGAATGTATTGTTTTTTTGTCTTGTTTAGCATTTTTGAGCTCTGCTTTATCTTGCTCAAGTTTAAGCTTTAAAGCAGACTTCCAATTCCCTTTTAAAATATTATCTGTAGAATTGATACCTTGCTTTGTTCTTTCGATCGCTTTCTCTAACTCTTTTATTTCCTCAGAATCTCCGTTTTTTTTGATTTTTTCGAGCTCCTTAGTTTTATAAGTTAGCTCCTCTTTTTGAATAGAAGCTATATCTTTTGCCTTATATTGATCTCCAAATGATGATAAAAATGAAAAGCCAACTGCAAGCAACACAGCCATCCCAAAAACCAACCAAATCTTTAACCGATGTCTCATTTTCATACATTCATTTAGGATAACAACTCCAATATCACGCATTTTTCTTTTCTCCTTCTTCGTCTGTTGTAAAGGTAAAGAACAACTCTTCTAATGAATCTTTTACGGTTTCGATACTTCTCAGGTTTATATTTTGCAGCGCAAGGAAGCGAACAAACTCCGATACTTCACTTTCATCCATTGGGATGTCCATGGTGTTGTGATCTACCACTTGATACGAAATTTCATTTTGTTGTAAAAAGGTTTCTACTTGCTTGATGTCATCTACTTTAATCCGGACCTTTTGTCCTTGTCCTTCTAATACCTTCGCGACATTTTGCTCTGTGACGATTCGACCATTTTTAATGATGGCGATTCGGTCGCAGATTGCTTCCATCTCTTTTAAAATGTGGCTAGAAACAAATACAGCTGTTCCTTGATCAGCTAATTGGCGTACTAAACCTCTAAATTCTCGAATCCCCTCAGGATCTAGACCATTGGTAGGCTCGTCCAAGATTAAGAGCTTTGGCTTTCCGAGTAATGCTTGAGCTAAACCCAAACGTTGGCGCATGCCGAGGGAATAGGTCTTCACCTTGTCATGAATGCGATCGGTTAGTTTGACGAATTCAACTACTTCCTTAATCCGTTTTTCTTTGTTCGGAATTCCTGCTAGTCGTGCATAATGAATCAAGTTCTTGTAGCCACTGAGATACGAATAGGTTTCTGGATTCTCAACAATTGCCCCAACCATCTTCATTGCTTTTTCGCGATCTGTTCCAATATCGTATCCACAGATGCGAACGCTCCCTTCAGTAGCCTGAATGAGTCCAACGATCATTCGGATCGTAGTTGTTTTCCCGGCACCGTTTGGCCCGAGAAATCCGTAAACTTCCCCTTCATTCACCTGCATGTGTACACGATTTACGATGGTTTTTTTACCAATTTGCTTGGTAAGATTATCTACTCTAAGAACCTCCATAACTTGTTCCTCCTTGTTAAGAATATGAATATAATTTCCTCTAACAGAATACTGAAGTGAAGGGGGTTCGAACTATAGAAAGTAGTTACAAACGGCTTACACATGGATAACGATCGGATTACAAATGTGTAATGTTAGGCAACAAAAAAACCTAACACCTGACTAAGAGTCAAATGTTAGGTAGGGTATAGAAACTATGCTTCTTTCCGAATCAAGTCTTGTTCTTCACATTCCTTTTTGCAATAACCGTTATATGTTTCTACGCAATCCAGGCAGACAAGGTGTTGATGATGGCAGAGGTCGTATTCGCAGTTGATATAGGTCTCAGCAGGTATCTTACAATGATGGCATTTTCCGACCACAGTTGGATCTACATGATTTACAGGAACCGAGATTCGCTCATCAAATACGTATAGCTGTCCATCCCATAGTTCGCCTTTGGTCTCAGGGTCTTGGCTATAGTTCACGACACCACCATGTAACTGGGAGACATCTTGGAAGCCTTCTTGTAACAGAAAGCCGGTTAGTTTCTCACAGCGAATACCACCTGTACAATAGCTAATAACCTTCTTATCTTTGAACTGGCTTAGATTTTCACGAATCCATTCTGGGAAGTCACGAGAGGTTTCCACCCCTGGCCGAATCGCACCACGAAAATGTCCAAGGTCATATTCATAGTCATTTCGACCATCAATGACGATCACATCATCACGCAAGAGATGCTCTTTAAATTCAGCTGGACTTAAGTGCTTACCGGTCAACTCGTTTGGATCAAAATCATTTTCAAATCGCCACGTTACCAACTCTTTTTTGGCACGTACGAATAGCTTCTTAAAGGCATGTCCCTCATGCTCGTCTGCCTTAAAAAAGATACCAGAGAAGAGAGGATGTTGGTTCATGGCTTCTATATATTGGTTTGTTGCTTCAATGGTGCCCGAACATGTCCCGTTGATACCTTCAGGTGAGATTAAAATACGGCCTTTTAAGCCTAATTGTTGACATAGAGCGCGGTGCTCGTCCGCTACGGATACCGGATCTTCCACTTTTACATATTTGTAATAGAGGAGTACATGGTACGTTTCTGAAGTACTCATGGAAGTCGACCTCTTTCTACAAGGAGTTTCAAATATAGATTCTACCACTTTCTAATGCTTGTCATCAAATTGAGTTTAGATGTGTATTATCACAAACACTTTCTATTTCCATACATATATTGATAGAAATGTTGAAGGAAGTGGTGGTTCACTTGGGGTTAGTCATTTATCCTCCCACGTTAAACTGGTCCTATATGAGACAACGTCCGCAGCATATGATGTTGCAATTTGCAAAGAATGGACATACTGTTTTGTTTTTTAATAAAACGAGTGTAGAAGGTCCTGTTGTCCAAGAGGTAACAGAAAACCTCTTTGTCGTTCAGCACCCAAACTTCTTTCTAAATGAAATCCTCCCCCAGCTTCCTTCAAAGAGAGATACGATTTACTGGACTTCTTGGAGTCGTAAAATTCCACATTCCAATTTATTTCAAACCAATACATTAATCTATGACTGTGTGGATGATTTCCCAGATTGGGAGCAGGAAGAACAAATGTACGCTCCTCTTGCAGATGCTATTGTTTGTACCGCTGATCATCTAAAAGAGAAAATGAAAAAGCTGGTTCAAAAGCAGCCCATTCACTTAGTGCCAAATGGATGTGAATTTGAACACTTTGCTCAAGTAAAGAAGCAATCTCGATTGCATGAGATACCAGAAATACCTCCACACGATGGACCACGAATTGGATATATAGGCGCATGGGCTCCTTGGGTGAATAAAAAAATAATGCAGGCACTCTCTAGAGAAATGCCTGAGGCACAAATTGTGATTATCGGACCTAACCTACGGTCGGACCAGCCTGAATTAGGAGATAATGTGTTTTTTCTCGGGCATAAGAGCTACGAATCGTTACCATTTTATCTGCGTTATATCGATGTTGGGATCATTCCGTTTGCTATCAATCGGATTACCCACAGTACAAATCCAGTTAAGGCCTATGAATATCTAGCAACGGGGAAACCTGTTGTGTCCACACCCTTACCAGAAGTACTAAAGATGAAGCCATATGTGCTCATTGCCGATCAACCCAATCAATTTGTAAAAGCAGTGCGGACGGCACTTGTTAATTTGAAAAAAAATTCTAGAAAAAGAATGAGCTTTGCTAAGCAACATAGCTGGGAAAAGAGATTTGAAGTTATAAATGAACACATCCTAATTCCACGACGAAAAGAGATTTCCTCCAAATCAGATGAGTTGCAGAAAATCATGCAATCAATCCACACTACCTCCACACATATTCCTCTTCAGCATAATACAGTAAATTCCTATTATGAAAATCTGCATATAGCAAAAGACCCTGCATTTGTAGGCTCCCCAAGTAAAGGGACCCATTACGAATGTTATTTTCGAGTAAGCCAATTAAAGCATATTCCTTCAGATAGTATGCAAGTATATCTGGAGTTTGATCTCCCACTGGAACCGCAGTCACATGAGGAATGGCAAATCATTTTGTCAGCTCCAATTGAAGGATGGCAACATGATACGATCACATACAACACTCGTCCTAGTACAAAAGAAATTGCCTCGATTCTCATATCGCAGCCGTTTTCGACAACGGTTTCTTTTGATGTGACAAAGCAGGTCATGGAAGATGGTCTAACCCGATTCCACTTACGCTCAACAGCAAAAAAGGCGTTGTTGCTAGATCAAGTTCGTCTAACTTGTTTTCAACTGAATAAGTAGAGAGAGGATTAGATTATGAATATCGGTATCTGCGGGTATTATGGGCTGGGAAACTTCGGAGATGAGTTGTTCTTAAAAACATTTCAACAGGTGTTTCATGAACACCGAGTATTTGGCTATAAGGGGTATATAGATCACGAGCAGATAGATGCAGTGATTATTGGTGGGGGAGATTTAATTACTCCCTATAAGTTTAATAGCTATTATTTTCCTCCCCAATTAAGCACAATTCCTACATGGATATACGGTGTCGGGATTGTCGATTTCTATCCAGAGTCGTCGTGGAGTGCAGACGAGGTAGAGCAATATAGACAAATCATACAAAAAGCAAAAGCTACTTTTTTTCGCGACCCCAATTCAGTTGAAATTGCTAAGAGATTAAAATTCCATCGTCATGTTCAACACGCGCCAGATGTTGTATTTTCTTATAAGCAGCCCAGCTATCCAATTAATAGATCGAAGTCAAAGAATCGTATTGGTGTGTGTATTCACGCTTACGAAAACTTTCCTATGAAACAAGTAACAACTGTACTCGCTGAACTTGCTACTGAAGGTTATGAAATCGTTTGTATTCCTGTTGTAAATCAGTCCAATAATCTTTATGCAGACACAGAAGCGTGCAAAACATTGTGCCAGTCGATTTTAGATCTGGCTCCTGCCGGTAAAGTAGAGATTGTAAAGCCAGAGTATGACTTAGAAACGACTTATTCTTATATCCAAAACCTTGATTTTCTGTTGTCGTTTAAACTACATCCATCTTTGGTAGCCATTCGAAACTTAGTACCGGTTTTATGTGTAAGCAGTATGAGCAAGGTTCATAGTTTATTAAAGTACTTCAATCTAGATGCATATGGTTGCAATGCAGACATTTCGGATTCTGAACTAAGAAAGCAGATGCGATTCCTCTTGCAAACAGGAAAACAGAAAATGGAATCCATCCGAAAGCAAGTACAAGACTGCGAAACTTGGAGTGACAAGTGTGTAAGTGAACTGAAAAAATCGATCCAATCCCATTTAGGATAAGAAATGGTTAGGAAGATGTTGCTTTATTTCAAAATATCGATGCTCCCACGTATTGGATAATGCATACTGGATTCGAGACTCTGCATCCCCGGGCTCCTTCAGTCTCCATTCAACCAACTCAACAAAATTCCGCATATTTTCAGCGATATCGATATAAGGACTCATGCCTCTACATTCTGGGAGTGCGGTGGAGATAACGGGTTTCCCACTGGCTAGGTACTCATACGCTTTGATGGGATTCGTTGCTAACGTGATTGCATTGATCCGAAAAGGAATCAAACAGACTGAAAAATGTTGTATATGTTGATTTAGCTGATGATGGGGGATGTTATCCAGGAATTGAATAGTAGGATGGGAGACAAATTTGGATCCAAATTCAGGTCCAATCACTTGTACAGTAGCATTTGGGAGTTGTGCACAGCGTTGTAAGATCGAAAGATGAACCCAAGGCGCCCACGCACCCATATAACCTAGAATCGGTTTTGATGATGGAGCCGTAGCCGGGAGTAAATGTAGTTCCATGCTGGGATCGTATCCATTGCGAACTAAATAGATTGGAAGGTCACTTATTCGCTTGAATCTCTTGTAAATCCGCTCAGAGGTACAGAAAATAACATCTGCTTTCTGAAGCATTTCTGGCTCATAAGGATGCCACTGTGCAAAATCATCCAAACAATCATATACAACCCAGTCAACGAGATGATCAGGGAGATCCTTGGCTAAGAGTGGGTTGCTACACCAGATCCCGATAGGCTCCTGACTCGCCTTTTGAATAATCGGTAATTCCTCATTCACCCATACATCCCAGTTTGATACCACATATAATCGAGGTCTTACTTCTGTTAAAGGTTCTGTTGTTTGAGTTCGGTTTGCGTAGTAGACAGTGTGTCCATCCGCAGCAAATTGAGACAGGATTTGTTGTGGTCTTTGTTTCATCCATGTCCAATCAATCGTAGGGGGATATATTAGAATCGCCACTTCAATTCCTCCTTACACTCATTTTAGCCATCCGAAATAGAAAGGAAGAATGTAATGCATATCGTCATACTGGAAAAGCATGAATCATGGACGACAGATCTAACCATTCAGTCTATAAAACGATATGCATTGGATATACAAATTAGTGTGATAAAAAAAGATTATGGAACAGAGCTGAACAAAATCCGTTCATGTTTGTCTGATCAAGATATGCTAGTGGTATGCCAATCGGGTGATACATTCCAGTCCCATTTTTTTAAAATGATCGAAATGAACCGGCATCATATGGATTTATACTGTGGTATTGTCATCGTTTATGAGGAGAAAAAGGTTCCTGTCGTATTTTTTCGTGTGAGCAATGATATACCATTTTCAGAATGGGATAAGCTCCCTTTTCAACGTTATGTACGTGAAGATCAATTACAGTACTCTCGTGATAAGCAATGGATGTATTGCAACGCAGAAGAGTATGGATATATTCCCTCTACTCGTGCTCTCACTTGGGAGAAGAGAGAGGAGGTTGATAAGCTGATCTTACCCATCATTCAACCCAATCATCATCTAGATCCAATTAACATAGTAAACCCAATGGTCACAATTGGAATCGCTACTTATCAAATGGGTCATATGTTAATGTGGACCCTGCAAAGTGTCAAAAATCAAACAAACCCTAATTGGCATTTACTTGTTTATGATGATGGGTCTACTGACTCCACCACGAATGTGTTGCAAAATGAAGTACGTGATCCTCGCGTAACGGTTCTTAGAGGAAAAGAAAACAGAGGAAAAGCATATGCTTTAAATCAAATTCTGAAACATACACGCACCCCATGGCTGATGGAGCTGGATTCAGACGATTGGCTAGCCCCGCATGCTATCCAGTCTATCTATGAAGCTACAGGTCGGATTAAGGAAGATAAGGCCCATTTTCTTTATGGAAATTATTATTTATGGGAACAAGGGAAGAGGGAACTTCGATATCGAGGAGTTCAAATCTCTCCCAAACTGGAGCAAATCGAGCAGATCATTCAATCTGGTACTGTCGTTTGTCCTAGGATTTATTCAACAGATGCCTTGACGAAAATCAATGCTTGGAATGAAGAAGGGCTTTTGGAAGGCAGGCTTTATGAAGACGTAGAGCTCCTATATCGTTTAAAAATGAACCAAATGAACACAATCTCTCTTCCAACACCCATCTATCATCGCAGACTCCATTCTGCTAGTGTTACACACCAAGCCAAGAGAAACACCTACTCAAAATGGCTAATGGATATAAAAAAGTAAAAGCTCGATATCGAATCGAGCTTTTACTTGACACTATATTAGCACACGAACATAGGAGAGAGCATGATAAGGGATATTGGCTTTTGTAAATGGACTGGTATAAGTTCCACCAGATATCTCAATTTCAAATGCGCTCGGTCTAGCGGCAAGTATCTTTCCTTCCAACACCTCATTCATAAAATAAACCTCAACGTTTTCCCCTACTTGTGCTTGTAACATTTGTCTTAAATTCAACATAATCACTCCTAAGAAAGAATCGCACGAATGCTAAGAATCGGAACCATGACCAAATCTCCATTACTTTCTTCTAACTGAATCCCATCATAGCCTACCTGTTGCAGCACTCCTGTTACCACCCCTGCATCTGTCATAATGTTTACGACTGTGTGTAGATTTGAACGAAGTAAGCGACGAAGTGCCCGTTTTCGTAAGGAAAAACGATCAACACGGTTACTTAGATCAATCATCAAAACCATCAATATAATTTGAATTAGGAATAGTATCCAGATACTTGCCATGATACTCACCCGATCACATCCCTTTCTTGCAGAGTTCGAACTATTATATGAACGTTATAGTAATTCGAAACTAGCAATCACCTATTTCCCTAAATGAACATGAGAGGAATGAATGATGAAAGATGACGAGAAAAGTGGCTATTGTATTTGGAACACGGCCAGAAGGGATTAAAATGGCACCTGTTATCCAAGAGCTTCTGCTAGACCCTTTTTTTAAGGTAGTAGTGATCAATACAGCTCAGCATAGAGAGATGCTAGATCAAGTCATGCAACATTTCGGGATAAAGGCAGATTATGATTTAAATTTGATGAAACCCAACCAATCGTTAGTTGAGCTATCAAGCCACCTCATTTTAAAGCTGAACGAGGTGTATCAAGAAATACAACCCGATTTGGTACTAGTTCATGGGGATACCACGACAACTTTAATAGGGGCATATGTAGCCTTTTTAAATCAGATTCCCGTAGGACATGTGGAGGCTGGACTGCGAACATATAGGCTTGATTCTCCATTTCCGGAAGAATTAAATCGCCAACTCGTAACCAGACTATCCAGTATTCACTTTGCTTGCACAGAGGAAAATCGGGCGAATTTGATACAAGAACAGGTTCCATCCGAAAACATATTTGTAACAGGAAACACGGTCATCGATGCTCTGATGACTACATTACAAATCCCAATTACATTGCCTAAAAAATTACAATTAATAGAATCAAGCCAATGGAAAATCATCTTGGTAACAACGCATCGCAGAGAAAATATAGAAGAATTAAAAGAAGTGTATCAAGCACTCCACATGATTGTTCAGTCCTATGAACAAACCTTAATTGTATTCCCCGTTCATAAAAGCCCGAAAGTAAGAAAAGAAGTCCAAAAATATCTTCCGCGTCATAAACGAATCTTGCTTGTGGAACCAATGGAGTATCATTTATTTTGCCATGTGATGAAGCGATCGACTATCATTGTTACCGATTCAGGGGGTATTCAAGAAGAAGCGATCTCTCTGGATGTCCCTGTTTTGGTAACGAGAAATACAACCGAAAGACCAGAAGGATTACAAGCAGGAGCAATCCGGTTAGTAGGAACTGAGAAACAGGAGATCTACCAGCAGATTCATCTATTACTAAGCAACACACAGATTTACGAGGATATGAAAAATGCGGAAAATCCATATGGAGATGGCTTTTCCGCACACCGTATTCGAAAGGTATTAAAAACATACTTTCAAGATTGAAATCATGTATATATATTCTCAAAAGAAAAAAGATAATAAGGCTCTTACATTTGAAGTCATGACTTCAAATGTAAGAGCCTTATTATCTTTAAATCCAGAAATTAAATTGTGTAAAATATAATTAATAAAAATGTTATTGACGACAATAAATATCCGTGCTATATTTGTTTTACAAAATTTAATTTTGCACAACACAAAACACAGGGGGAATGAATGGTGTCAAAACAATATGCATCAATTCCAAAAGCGGCAAAAATGGGCATATTAGTTACCGGAGCGATTTTTGCTTTAGTAGCTTGTTCAAATGCTACAGGGAAAACAGATAACCAAAATTCGAAAGAAAAGAGTGAGAAGAAAATGGAAAAAGTAGTACTAGAGCCAAAAGCACAAGAATTTGCAGATGCGACGAAGAATCCACCTTATTTATTTGATTTAGGTCCAGTTGAAGGTAGAAAAACAGTAGATAAAGTACAATCAGACCCTATTAAAAAACCAGATGTGGATATGGAAGACATTACAATACCGGTAGGGTCATCATCGGAAAAAGTATCTGTACGAATTGTGAAACCAAAAAATGCTCCTAAGGACCTTCCTGTTATTTTATACACACATGGTGCTGGTTGGGTATTTGGAAACGCACATACTCATGATCGCCTAATTCGTGAACTAGCTGTTGGATCACAATCAGCTGTTGTTTTTACCAACTATAGTCTTTCGCCAGAAGCGAAATATCCGAAAGCCATCGAAGAGGTTTATTCTGCACTAAACTGGGTTAGCAAAAATGGTAAGGAAAAAGGGATGAACCCTGATAAGATTTCCGTTGCTGGGGATAGCGTAGGCGGAAACATGTCAGCTGCTATCACGCTAATGGCAAAGGAAAGAAAAGGTCCAAAGATCCAGAAACAGCTTCTATTTTATCCAGTAACAGACGCTTCCTTTGAAACGGAATCATATAAACAATTTAAAGAGGGATACTTCTTGCGTCAAGACGCGATGAAATGGTTCTGGGATCAGTATACAACAAGCGAAAAGGATCGTAATCAGATTACAGCATCACCTTTACGTGCTACAACCGAACAACTAAAAGGATTACCAGAGGCATTAGTCATCACAGCTGAGGCAGATGTATTACGTGATGAAGGGGAAGCTTATGCTAATAAGCTTAGAGAGGCTGGAGTAAAAGTTACATCTGTACGTTTCCAAGGAGCTATTCATGATTTTGTTATGCTAAATGCATTAGCAGATACAGAGGCAGCTAAAGGGGCTATGAAGCTTGCTAACTCTTGGTTAAAAGAATAGTAATCTAGAAATAAAGAACCCGGTTTTTTCGCTAATCATAGTGAAAAAACCGGGTTCTTTTCAACATCAATTTGATTTAGAAAACTCGATAAGAGCAGTTCGCCCTCCACTAAATGTATCTTTAACCTTTATTTTCAAGCCGTTTTTAGGTAGTTTCTTCCCAGATTCAGGCTTGTAAGGACTTGTGTAATCGTTTCCATCAAAGAAGGTCCGAACGCTAGATTGAGAAGGGTATTTCATTGCATAGGTCGGATATTTGATGTCAATAGGCGATGTTTTCGTAAGACCAAAAGCGGAGTCGGCTAGCTGGATTCCTGTTTGTGCGGCATTGCCATTATCCCAATAAAATCCTTGTTGATGCGAGTCAACCACTCCAAGGAATCCTTCCCCCGGATGTTTCCCTGTCATGTTATCTTCGCCGTAACGTCCATCGTAATACCATACAACCATACCCGGATCATATCGAAGGAGGCTTTCGTGACGACGAATATGGGCTAATCCCTGGTCTACACCATTATGAGTACGCCACTCGATCAAGTAGTAGTTCGGGAAGGGGGTAGGGGAGCCATCAAAGGTTTTAAATCCTTGTAACGTAAAAGCAGGAGTACCTTCCACATCATCTTGGAGAACAATGTTATCATTTGCTTTCACTCGAATATTGTCCACAAAAAAGCCTTCTTGTGCAATGGCGATATCTGTTACGTAATTAAACTCAATCTTAACCTTTTTACCAACGAAGGCAGCTAGATCCAATTGCTCATTTTGCCATTTTCCATTCGTACCTGTATAGGTCTTGATGTTGACGGGGGTAGTAGAGCCATCGACATAAACGTTTACATAGATATAATCGTAATCTACTTCCAGATCCCACCAAGCATCATAAGAAAGATTTGCAGTGGTAGCACTTGTCAAATCAATCTCAGGTGACGTCATTTTGGTATTGATAAAATCCCCTTTTGTGGAGAAGTAGGATAATTCTCCCAAAGGTTGCGTTGCTGCTTCCTTGTTCACATCAGGCAAGTCAACCTTAACTAGTTTTCCGTATTTTCCGTTCTTTACCGCTTCATCTAGTTCCAATGTCATTTTTTTCTTCCCTAATTTCTTCAGATCCACTACCTTCGGAACAGGCCAATTGCCCCCAAACGTCTCATGGAAATATAACTTTGCCCATGCGCTTAAACCAGGGGGTTCCATCCCTAATGTCCGCCCAGCCCAACTTCCAAGCGACATAGCAGACCAATATTCAATAGGAGATCCTGAGCCTGTTGAACCTGTATCATATTCATCAGGTAGACCAATGTTATGTCCATATTCATGGGCAAACACGCCTACTGCACCATCTTCTGGTTGGATAATGTAATCATAAGCCTTTAAACTACTACCTGGGATTTCAACCGGTTTATCGGCGATAACAGAGCGATGAGACCAAATAGCATCTCCACCTAGTGAGCCACCACCCGCTTCTTCACCCGTACCTGAGTGAACAATGAAGAGTGCATCTAGAATGCCATCTGGCTCCATTACATTTCCATCTCCATCTTGATCATATGGATCCCGAACATCGTACTTTGCTTCGTTACCTTTGATTTGTTTTCCTACACTTTCTAGCGTCTCTACAACTAGCTCCCTTGGGTTAACATCTTTGTCATTTCCTTGATGCCCGCCATAATAAGCCGCCTCATGTTTCGATTGCACCCATGGGGTTACCGTGCCATTCACATCCCAAAAGCCCGATGATTGCTCCATATAATATTGACGGAAGGAGAGGAACTTCTCACCTTTATCATTCTTAAAACCCTTTGGGTTAAAAAGTAAGTCCTGATAATGCTTCTGGTTAAAATCCTTTACCCAAAAGTCAAACTGAGAATCCGGCTGGATTTGATTGTGTTTAAAATTAGGGAATTCAATTAAAGCAACAACACCATTTTCATTGTGTTTCGTAGGTTTGGAAGGGGAAGAGGTATCAGACTCTGTAAAGTTCGCAATCTCTTTCGAACTACGTTCAAAACTTGCTTTCTTCCCTTTTTCCGCTCTTTTCCCAAACTTAGAAGTAACATCTAAACCATCTGTGTCAGCAAATGGAGTCTTTCCATTCTGGACATACTGTTTAACAGCTTTCTCAATTTCAATTTGAGACGCATTTTCTTTGATTTTCCCTTGCTTCTTCAGAGTACGGACTAGCTTGTCCTGATTGATAACAGACCAGTCGATATGATCTGTATCCGAAAGAGCTTTCTTCGTTGTCGCGTGAACATTAGATTGGAGTAAAGGTGTTATAAATGCCGTTCCAACCAGTAATGAAGTAGAGAGTAGGGCAACTATCGATTTACTATGCTTCATCATAACCCTCCTATATAAGATAGATCTAATTACATTTTTATTATAATTCAAATATATTTGTATTATCAATAAATTTTGAAATAAATAGCAGGATAGCGCCTTTAGAAATCCTTAGCAACTATCCTGCTATTTATTTATATAACTGTTAAATGATTGTTAGTCTATTATTATTTAAGAAAACGATCTAGAACATTCTTTACTATTTTCGTTAAATCGGAGTCCATAATTAAGCTGCTTCCAAAAGCAATGGAACCTACAGAGAAGACTCCACCACCTTTAGGATGGTCGTAGTAAATCATCTCAGCGCCTTGCTTCTTTTTTGGATTGGTTCCCTTAGCGAGTAATATCGTGTTTTTCGGAGTGAACTCGTCCATAATATCTGTCTCATGACCGGAAGCTCCCCCTCGCAATCCTTTTTCTCCTACTAAATCTCCATTTTTTAATCCCGTATTAGCGAAAATCCAGTGATCTGCATTTTTTATTTTATATGGATAAAATGAATCCGTAGCAGGACCGTTATAACGTACACCCAACATTCTCGATTCTGTACGCTCTAAATCCCTCCATAATCCACCCCGTTCTCCAATTAATAGATGATGGGAACCATCTTTTCTTACTTCCATCAAGTTTTCCTTTATAACTGTTTTCCAGTAGCATCCATTTCCAGACAGAGAAACAACATTCCCACCCTGATCCATAAATTGTTCCAATGCATCATACATCTCTTTCGTCCAATATTCCCCATGAGTATTAATAATAAGCGTCCCAAAGTCTTTTAGTAAATGGGGTTGATGATGTAAGTCCCAGTCTGAAATGAGACTGTAGGGAAAATGATTGTTCTCTAACCAAGCTAAAATGTATTTTTCTCCGCTTGCAAGATGAGTTACCTCGCCTACAGGTGTCGCCGCAGGATTAGGGCGTTGGGTGTTAACTAATTGGGCAGAATCCGATGGCTTAATGTGATCGGGTGCAAAATACCAATAAAGTGAAGCACCTCCCCATGAGTTATAAGCCTGCCATGTATTGGTTGATGAGAGAATAGCAATTCGTTTGTTTTTAGGTCTGCTTACATAGGAAGTATCTCGTAAGTTAAATGGGATATGAAATTCTTTTCCAGATGCATCATACAGCCTTGCTCCGTACAATCCTGTCTGCCAATCTAGAGGGATTTGAAACAAGTGGCTTGTCTCCCAATTGGCACCGTTTCGATATGCGTAGAGATCATAGTTTTGTTTCTTTCCATGAATGTTCTTAATCTGATGAACGAGCTTTTCCTTGGCACCGTAGCGAATAAAATCAACTGAAAAAGAGGGAAGAGGGGAGTGAACTTTTAATTCCATTTTCTCTCCTGGATTATATGTGACAAAAGGTGCATATCCTTCTATATCATGTTTATTCTCTACGATCGGAGCGGAGCTAAATTCAAATTCCATGTCAATAGGATGAATTTGATGAGGATGTTTACTTTGGACATCTACATAGATTGGACTGCCTGCAAATAGTTCAGGAGAGATATTTATTTTAACAATTGATATCTCTTCACTATCTTTATCTTTTTCGACTTGAATCTTTGATATAGGTATTATCTCTGTAATCGGTTTATTATTTTCCCCACAAGGAATATTGATATCTTTGTCAATTACCATATTTATGGATAGCGCCCTAGGTAGTGGATTTTTATACTTAATTTTTAATATCGATTGCATCGCTTTCGTAATTTGTGCTGAATCATAGTCTATTTTTTTGCCCAATGGATGTTTTCTCATATATCTTTTTACTATTTCGGAACGTCCTAGTATATCTGATGCAGGAAGGATAGATAGAGAAATAGTAGTAACAACAACTTGTATAGATCTTTTTAAAAATTCTCTTCGATTCATAAGCCACTTCCTAATCGAGTATTTAACTTGGAATACCCATATTAACCTTATCCAACCCCCTATTTACGTACACTATGTTAACATATTAAGGCAATTACTCGTTGAACATATCAAACAGATATACGTATGGTTAGATTTGCAGATGGACCATCTATCTAATCGCAACCAAAAGAAGAGAGTACCGCTGAAATTAGCAGTACTCTCTTCTTTCATTATTTTGTTTTTGAAATTTCAATTACTGCGCTTCGTCCTCTGTCTGTAGACTTTTTCAGAGTTACTTTCAAACCATTTCTCGGTAAGATCTTACCGGATTCCGGACTAGCTGGACTTGCATAGTTATAACGATCATCGAAGGTGCGAATCCCAGCTTGAGAAGGGTATTTCATCGCATAGGTTGGATACTTAACATCAATAGAAGATGTTTTGGTGGAACCAAAAGCAGCATCTGCTAACTGGAAGCGTGTAGGAGCTACCGTTCCATTATCCCAATAAAGTCCATTTTGATGCGAGTCAACCACTCCAAGGAATCCTTCGCCTGGATGTTTTCCGGTCATGTTATCTTCACCATAACGACCATCATAATACCATACAACCATACCTGGATCGTACTTCAGAAGACTATCTGAACGGCGGAGGTTAGCAAGTCCTTGGTCCACTCCGTTATGAGTACGCCACTCGATCAAGTAGTAGTTAGGGAATGGGGTAGGTGCGCCATCAAATGTTTTAAAGCCTTGCATTGTAAAAGATGGTTTGTCTTCTACATTATCTTGGAATACGTTCTTTCCATCTGCTGTCACTAGAATGTTATCAACAACGAAACCTTCCAGCGCTAGCCCTACATCCGTTACGTAGTTAAACTCAACTTTAATCTTCTTACCAACAAAATCCTTTAGATCAAGTTGTTCGTTTTCCCATTTACCGTTGGTTCCTGTATAGGTTTTGATGTTAACAGGAGTAGGGGAGCCGTCCGCATAAACATTTACATATAGGTAATCGTAATCTTGTTCGATATCTCTCCAAGAATCAAAGCTAAGTTTTGACTCTGTAGCATTGGTTAGATCAATTTCAGGTGATGTCATTTTGGTGTTTAATGAGTCACCCTTGGTTGAGAAGTAAGCCAATTTCCCCATAGGTTTCGTTATGGCTGGCTTTTCCACATCAGGCAAGTTTACTTTGACAAGCTTACCTTTTTTACCATCTTTAACTGCTTCATCGAGCTTAAATTCCTTTTTCTTCTTGCCCAGTTTATCCAAATCAACTACTTTTGGCACTGGCCAATTGCCTCCAAAGGTTTCGTGGAAATAAAGTTTAGCCCATGGACTAAATCCTGTTGGTTCGGTACCTAATACCTTACCAGCCCAGCTACCACCAGACATGATGGACCAGTACTCTACAGGAGATCCAGACCCTGAATATCCAGTATCATATTCATCAGGCAAACCAATATTGTGACCATACTCATGTGCAAAGACACCTACTGCACCATCTTCTGGTTGAATAATATAGTCAAATGCTTTCAGATTTGTACCTGGGATCTCAACCGGTTTATCAGAGATAACAGAGCGATGGGACCAAATAGCGTTTTCACCTAGCTCGCCGCCACCAGCTTCTTCACCCGTACCTGAGTGAACGATGAAGAGTGCATCCAAGATACCGTCTGGCTCCATTACATTGCCATCCTGATCAAGATCATATGGATCACGCACATCATATTTTGCTTCATTGCCTGCAATTTGTTTTCCTACAGTCTCCAATGTCTCTTTAACAAGAGCTCGTGGATCAGCATCTTTTGCAGCACCTTTATGTCCACCGTAGTAAGCCGCATCGTTTTTTGCTTGGATCCATGGAGTTACTGTACCATCTACATCCCAGTACCCTGATGACTGCTCAAGGTAGTATTGACGGAAGGAGAGGTACTTCTTGCCTGTATCTGTTTTGAAACCATTAGCATTAAAGAGTAAATTCTGATAATGGCTCTGATCAAAATCCTTTACCCAGAAGTCGTGAGGAGAATCTTGTTTGATTTGATTATGGTTAAAATTCGGAAATTCGATTAAAGCAACAACTCCGTTTTCTTGGTGTTTTGATTTTTTAGAATTCGATTCTAAACGGGTGTTGTCTGATTCTTGTAGGCTTTCAACTTCCTTTAAGGTTTTCTGTTGATTTCCTTCTTTCCCTTTCTTAGCATCTTTACCAAACTTCGATCTGGTATCAATACCATCTGTTTTAGAAAAGGGAGTTTCACCTTTTTTGACAAACTGTTCAACCGCTGTTTCAATTTCTTTCTGAGAAGAACTCTCTTTGATCTTACCTTGCTCTTTCAGTGCACGAATCAACTTGTCTTGATTGACAACAGACCAATCAATATGACTATCCTGAGAAGGATCTTTCGGGATAGCATTTACATTCGTTTGAAGTGCTGGGGTTGCAAATGATGTAGCTACGAGGAATGAGGTAGTGAGTAATGCAACGACCGATTTCTTGGTCTTCAATATAGAGCACTCCTTCTTTAACCTAGTAATATACTAAGATTAGTAATTATTTTAATACTATATTATTATAAATTGGAGTGAAATTATTATCAATAGATATTCTCATAATTTTAATGTTCAAAAACAAGAAAAGTCCACCAAATGAATAAATAAAAAACAAAACCCCAATCCAGAAGAGGGGAAAGGGGCTTTATTTTTTATTTATTTACCTTCTTTACATGTAGCAGAGCAATATCCTTGATGCTCTTCTAAGCATTTCGGACAGACGATATGGCGTTGGTCGCATAGGGCGTTCTGGCAATTTGTATATTGATCTGCTTTTGTTCCACAATGATGACAAGTTGTGATTACAGTGGGCTGAACGTGGTTGATCGGGACGGAAATTCGATCATCAAAAACATAACATGATCCTTCGAACAAATCACCTTGGACTTCTGAATCTTTTCCATAGGTGACGATCCCGCCATCTAATTGAACTACATCTTGGAAGCCCTCTTTTAATAGAAAGCCTGATAGTTTTTCACAACGGATTCCACCCGTACAGTAAGTAAGGATTTTTTTATCTTTAAAATCACTTAAGTTCTCACGAACCCATTTGGGAAATTCTCGAGTAGTTTGCAACTCAGGGCGGATAGCTCCACGAAAATGACCTAGGTCATACTCATAATCATTACGGCCATCAATAATAATGACATCATCCTGTTGTAGTAATTGATGAAACTCTTTCGGAGATACATGTCTCCCTGTAATTCGATTTGGATCGATATCGACCTCAGGGTCTAAGTTCCAAGCAACGAGCTCTTTTCTCGGGCGAACATGCATTTTTTTGAAGGCATGTCCATCATGGGGATCTATTTTAAATTGTATACCCGGGAAAAGAGGGTGAGATCTCATATATTCCATATAGCGTTCAATATTTTCTTTTTTCCCTGATACAGTGCCGTTAATCCCTTCGTGAGAGACTAAAATTCGCCCTTTCAGATGGATCCTTTTGCAAAAATATAAGTGTTCTTTGGAAAATTGCTCTGGACTTTCGATCGGTACATATTGATAATAGAGTATAACTTGATAAGGTTCCTTGGTATTTATATTAGACATTCATATCACCTGCTTTTTTAAAGTACAACTATATATGGTGACATAATATCAAGAGAATCTCAATCATCTCATTTAATTTCTTTTTTTATGCATTATATCGTGCGTTTCTGTCGAAACTGAGTATTAGGAGTGATGGAGATGCGATATGTAGCAGGTAACTGTCTTTGGACCGCTCAGACAACAATTCCCAAACAATATTCATATCTAACAACTGATCTTCAAACAGAGGTTGTTATCATAGGCGGAGGGCTCGCAGGAGCAATCACAGCCTATCAATTTGCAAAAGCTGGAATTCAAACTGTATTAGTTGAGAAGACAATTATTGGATATCTAAGTACTAGAGCTTCGACATCGATTCTCCAATATGAAATAGATACCAATATGGTACAGTTGCAAAGTATGTATGGGATTGATGCGGCAGTTCGATCATTTCAATTATGTTTTGATGCTGTATCCGACTTAGAAAAGGTGATTCAGACTCTCGATGATGACTGTGAATTTTCTCGCTCATCCTGCCTGTATTATTCACCAAAAAAGAATGATGTTCGCTGGCTAGAGAGAGAGTTCAATCTTCGCAGAAAGCATGGATTTCCTGTAGAGTGGATTCAATCAGAACAAGACAATGGACGTTTTGCTTTTCCGATTGCGGGAGGAATTTTATCTTCTGACGGAGCTGGAACGGTAAATCCATATAGGCTTACACATGCTCTGCTCCGAGAAGCAGAAAAAGCAGGGGCACGTATTTATGAAAATACAGATATAGACAAAATTGTTGACGATCCCTCTAATGGTCAAACAAAGGTAACCACTCAACACGGCTTCCATATAACAGCCAACAAAATCATCATCTGTACAGGATACGAGGCTAAGAACTTGATTCGAGGGCAACGCTTAGGATCATTAGCCCGTACATTTAACATTGTCACCAAGCCTTATTCAGAGGTTCCTGGTTGGCATGATCGATGTATCATACGTGATACTGACGAACCTTATACATATGTTAGAGGTACAAAAGATCAACGAATTATCATCGGCGGAGAAGATGTGAATGCCGGTGGTGTGAGTAGTAAGATATCCAACCTAGATGATGACGATCCATTGGTCGAACAGCAATATAACCGGTTGTTGACCAAACTTCAAGAACTCTTTCCCCAGTTACAAGTGCAGCATTCTGACATTGAATTCCAATACCATGCACTTTTTAATAACACTAAGGATGGGCTTCCTTTTATTGGTCAAGTCGACTACTATCCAAATTGTTATTTCAACTTGGGATATGGAAGTAATGGAATCCTTTCTGTTTTAACTGGGTCAAAATTGTTACTTGATCTATATCAGGGAACAAAGAGTCCAGATTTAGATCTGTTTAATTTTCAGCGATAGCATTCTTAACAAACCACCCGCCAATACACGGCAGGTGGTTTGTGTTCTTATGGGATGTGCGGAAGGGGAGAGAACTCCTTGTTGTCGATAAATATATTCCGAACGGCTCCAGCTGATTTTTTGCTAGTCATCTGTATCTTATGGTTGGCAAATCGCAACTTGGGAGAACGGATAATCGTCACATCTTCTATCTGAAGATAAGAAAAATCCCCTTGGTTTAATTCAATAAACTGCTGTTCAATACCCTCGCAATGTACGTGAGAGATTCGGAACCTCTTTGAACGACCGTGGTTAAAGAAGAGGGCTGAACAACAGTTTCGAATTACTGTGTTACTTATGTGGATTTGGCAATCATCACGATTGTCATAGTCACCTGCGGGAGATTGAAAAGCGATACCCCTCCGGTAACCTTCAATGGTACAGTTCGCAATTCGAGCATCTGTTTGAGCAGGGTATAAGCGAATACCGGCGTTTGATAACTTCGATAGCTCTTGTTCACTCCCTGAACGGTATCGAATCTTACATCCTTCGATAAATACTTCTTTACACGGGGAATAGAAATGGATTCCTGCGTTGCCAAAGCTGAAATTTATAATTTCACAGTTACGAATTTGAAAGCCATAAAAAGTAAGTTGAAGGGGAGAGGACTTATCAGGATTCCCTGAACTGATTGCTTGTGAATCGGCTACAATCCCGGTTCCAGCTGAGTTAATAGCCCTGCAGTTTTGAATCGTAATATCTGAGCTATAACCATTGTGACTAAGCAAGAAAGAGGCTCCAGCAGCACAAACATCTACTACATTATCTATCAATGCTTCGCACGAGCCTTCTAGATCGACTGAATGGCGCATTCCATATGTATATCCATCCCGAACGGTAATACCATTACACCCACCGAAAAATTGAATCCCGTAACCTTGACCGCCACCAACTACTTGAGGATTGGTAAATTCAAAACCTTCTACGCGTGTTTGGATCGCTTTTCGCACCTGTATTCCAGATCCGGCACCCCTTGTTCCTTGAATATTTGTAACCTGAAGATTGCGAACATAGTTAGCATAAATACCTCTTCCGCAAGTGGATCCTTCTAACATCCGATACCGAAAACCATCTATTTTTACATTCTCTACTGGATTTACCTTATATACATTTACTCCGGATGGGGAAGGGGACTTGGGTAAGCGTATATAATCTCGAAGCCATATTGTATTATTCTCCACATAAAAAACTTCATGTACTTCTGTGTTTAGATCAGTGTGGTTATCCTTAAATCGCACCGAATCATCTGTTACAACAATCATATCCCCAGGTTTGATATCACTTGGATTTATCGAAAGATTGATTTTCTGATCTCGTCGATTTGCTGGTTCGAGTAGCTGATAGGAGAGATCATTTCGAGTTCCTTCAATGATAAAAATATCTTTATTACGATCTGTGGGAATGAACTCAACAACCCCAGCGCATCTAATGTGGATTGGCTTTCTGATGAGCACGGAGTCTAGATAATAGGTTCCGCTAGGGACGATTAGTTCACCGCCATCTTGCAGGGATGAAATGGCGCGTTGGAACCTACCTACATCATTTTGTTCATAAGGGGTTCTATCGACCTTACTGATTGAGATCCTGGCAACTTGCAAGGTGCTCACCTCCCAAAAGAATACTAATAATATGGATATGTATATTACTGATGTATTAGTATAAAATGGAAAAATAGAGTCAGTGTATTTGAGATCCACAAAAAGGGAGTTCATGCGACATGGAACCAAAGTTAATTCACAAGGAAGAGATGTTAATCACAGGAATTGCCGTAAAAACAAACAACAAGCGAGAAGTTTCCGATTCAGGAGATATCCCTAAACTATGGAGTCGTTTTTACACAGAGAAAATTTCTCACAAGATCATTCAGTCTTCTTCAACAGAAGTGCTCGGAGTTTATACTCAGTATGAAAATAAGGATGAGGGAGATTATTTGATGTTAATCGGACAACAAATATCTGAAACAAATCGACCAAATGACGATCTAGTAACAGTGAGACTTCCTGCATCTGCATATTTGGTTTTTAGCTCGAAAGTAGGTCCGGTTCATCAAATAGTACCCGAAACGTGGAAAGGAATTTGGAAATGGTTTCAAGAGCATGACCTAGAGAGAGCCTTCGCGGGAGACTTTGAATTATATGATGAAAGAAGCGAAAATCCAGAGAAGGCGGTTGTGGATGTCTATATATCAATAAAACAAGCCTAATCAAGGTTACAAAACAAATATTTTGTAACCTTGATGTATCAGATGGAGACAAACCCTTATTAATTACAGTATTTTTCATGTGCTATCTAATTAGATTTACTTCTCACTAGATAGAGTTAACTATAGTTTTGAGAAATTAGTAGGATTTTGGCGAAAATGAGAAATGAAAATAACGTCAGTTGCTACAGTTAGCAACTGACGTTATGATGATCACCCGGAATAACGACCTGCCGGTTCCAATCCGAAAAATAGTTCAGCAACTCGTGTATGTTTTCGCGAAAACAACATAAGTCCACATCTTTATGTAGCCGTGTTTGTTTACCATGATCCAAATCTAAGGCCCAGCCACCAGCGATAAACCATGGATAACGAAACGGCTTCATTATCTCTACAACCAGATTAAGCTCTGGGGAATAAATCAAATAAAATCCCTCCTGACATGTGTTTGATCCTGAAACAAAATAAAATAACGTTACAAAACACAGGTAACTTATCTTAGCCTGATAAGTTACCTGTGTAAATCAGTTCCCTTTGGTAATGCGCCCTTCTATTTCTGCATGGAAAGGCTGTGGTAATTGTTTTATAAACTCTACCAGACCATCTAAATCCGTAGGCCCTACAGTACGATGAGTTCCTTTTCCGAATTCAGTAAATGCATCTCCTCCCGTTGCAAGGAAATTATTGGTTGTTACGGTATACTCTTTTGCTAGGTCAATCTCTGTTCCGTCTGATTTTTTCAAATCATATACTCGATCATTAGCAGGACGAGCACTATCCCATTTATAAGTTAAACCACTAATTTGCAACATTCGAACACGATCTGGATCTTGAAATTGTTGATTAAGCACTCTTTTTACCTGCTCCCCAGTAAGCTTCATCGAAACGAGATCGTTACCAAATGGCTGGATGGTAAAAAGATCTCCCCATGTAACTTTCCCTGCTGGCATATCTGCACGAATGCCTCCTGGATTCATAAAAGCAAAGTCTGTTGACATTTTCCAGCGTTGCGAATCTGCGATAAAGTTTCCGAGTGCTGACTCACCAGAGGCATTTTCTGCTCTTGTAATAACTCCTGAAGATTGCGCAACCTCCCTACTAATTATCGGAGCTACTTTGGCTTTCGCTTTCTCCACAATTTCATGTGTACGAGCATCAGGCGTTATGCCCTCATGATAGGTATAAACGATCTCAGAAGATTTTTTTACAACATCTTTCGTTTTCTTATCCACCACTAGATCCACATCAGCAAAAGCACTTCCATAGCTACCTGCTTGTACAACCATCTTGCCATCCACTGTTCCGTTTAAATATGTATGACTATGGCCAGCAAATACAACGTCTACTTCCGGATCAAGCTTTTGGGCGATGTCTGCTATCGGACCAGTAATCTTGCCCGTAGAAGCATCTTGCAATCCACCTTCATGCGCTAAAACCATGATCGCTTTGACATCTTGTTTCTTTAATTCCTTTACTTGTTGATTCACAGCTTCTGCTTCATCCGTGAAGATTACATCTTTTACCCCTTCTGGCGTTACAACGCTCGGGGTGGTCTGGGTAACAACTCCGATGAATCCAATCTTTACACCTTCTACTACTTTAATAGCACGCGGAGGGAGAATTGGCTTCTTCGTCTTCTTGTCTAATACATTGGCTACAATATAGGGGAAATTTGCTCCTTTAAAGAATCCTGTCTTTGGATGATAACCTCCATCAATCATTCTCTTTAGCTCAGTTAAACCCTCATCGAACTCATGATTACCTACTGTGCCCACGTCAAAGTTCAACTTATTTAAGATATCAATAGTCGGCTCGTCTTGCAATAATGCAGATGCCGGAGAGCTCGCTCCCACTATATCGCCAGCATGGACGAGCAGTGTATTCTTGTTTTGTGCTTCACGTTGTTTGAGATGTGCAGCTAGGTATTCAGCAGTACCCGTCACTTTATCATTTGCTTTCCCAGCTTTATCAATCTGTCCATGAAAATCATTGATACTGAGAATTTGCAAATGTAGATCTGGATCACCAACTTCTACATTCGCTCCCCTATCAAAGCCTGTTAATAAACTAGCTGAGATAAGTACACCGGTCATAAATCCGATTGAAGTGCGTTTGATTGGATATTTCAAAAATATCAACTCTCCTTTATATTCTCATCATTGCGATCAATCAGCTTTACCCATCAATTTGACTGCAACGTTTTCATTTTAGCACAAAAGTAACTATTTTCTATATAATTTATAATTAATGGAAGCAACTCTCGTATTTCTATTTAATAAATTGATATAAACATAGTAAAAATATAGATAAAAAAATAGAATTATTTCTTTGTGCATGCTATATTATATATATACGTTATATGTTATATATATACGTAATGAAATCCCAAGGAGGAATCCCGTTGGAGCCAAGACAGTCTTATCAATGGGCGCAAATTGCTCGCTCATCGGAATTTATTAAACTAATGAAAAAGAGGAAAAAATTTCAGATTTTTTCGGCAATATTCTTTGTTTTGTATTACTTTGCACTCCCTGTACTAGCAGGTTATACAGATTTATTAAACAAAAGTGTTTTTGGTTCAATAAATGGAATTTATCTTTTTGCCCTTTCTCAATTTTTTATGGCATGGATTCTTGCTTTTATCTATGTTCGACACGCCAATCAACTGGATCAAACGATTGAACAAATCAAAAAAGACCTATCAAAGGAGGGTTTATCCTAAATGGCATTTCTCTTTTTTTCAATCATAGTCCTTATAACATTGTTGATTACCTACTGGGCATCTAAACGTACAAGCACTACAGCAGACTTTTATGTAGCAGGAAAATCAATCTCAGGTTGGCAAAATGGCATTGCCATTGCAGGCGATTATATGAGTGCAGCTAGCTTCTTAGGGATTGCCGGGATTATTGCTTTAAATGGATTTGATGGTTTCATGTATTCTGTGGGTTGGTTAGTTGCTTATCTGGTAGTTCTCATTATAGTAGCTGAACCTTTACGAAACACAGGTCAGTATACTCTTGCGGACATGCTCGCCTATCGGATGAGTAGAAAGCCTGTTCGTGCAGTAGCTGCTCTTAGTACGATTACCATTTCTACCTTCTACATGATTGCTCAATTAGTTGGAGCTGGCGGCATTATTAAGCTTCTGCTCGGCTTAGACTACGAATTATCTATCATTATCATCGGCGTTCTGATGATCTTCTATGTTGTGTTCGGAGGAATGCTCGCAACCACCTGGGTACAAATCATTAAAGCTGTTCTTCTGATGGCAGGTACAGTGATTTTAAGCTTTCTTGTTTTAAGTAAGTTTAACTTCAGCATGGTAGAGATGTTTAACCAAGTTTCAGAACGATATGGTCAATCCTTTTTAGAGCCAGGGAAGCTATACAAAAATCCACTTGATAATATTTCCCTTGGCTTAGCCCTACTTGCCGGAACTGCTGGCTTACCTCATATTTTAATTCGATTCTATACAGTTCCTACCGCGAGAGAAGCAAGAAAATCAGTAGTGTGGGCCATGCTGATTATTGGAGCTTTTTATATCATGACTACATTTTTAGGATTTGGGGCTTCCTTGCTTGTAGGTCAAGACAAGATTATGTTAGCAGACAAATCAGGTAATATGTCTGCACCATTACTAGCAGAAGCTCTTGGCGGACCCTATTTCCTCGCATTCATTTCAGCAGTTGCTTTTGCGACAATCCTAGCTGTTGTAGCTGGATTAGTCATCTCAGCAGCTGGAGCATTTGCCCATGACTTCTACGCAAATGTACTACGTAATGGTAAAGCGACAGAATCAGAGCAGATAAAGGTTGCAAGATATGGTTCTGTTGGAGTAGGAATTATCTCGATCATCTTAGCCCTTTTGTGCAAAAACCAGAACGTAGCGTTTCTAGTTGCACTTGCTTTTGCTGTAGCAGCTAGTGCCAACTTACCAGTGATTATTTTTAGTTTGTTTTGGAAGCGCTTTAATACTTACGGAGCAGTAGCTGGTATGTTAACAGGCTTACTTAGCTCGATCATCTTGGTAATCATTAGTCCTAATGTGATGGAAGCTAGCGCCATTTTCCCGCTCAAAAATCCAGCACTCCTCTCTGTCCCACTTGGTTTTATAGGTGCCATTTTAGGTACGCTTTTATCAAAAAATACAACCTCTGAGGAATCATACACAGAGTTGTATGTAAGGGCCAATACAGGCATTGGTATGAAAGATTAGACTGGATTTCGTCCAGTAATAGTGAACATTAGCAAGCACCATCTTACATCAAGATGGTGCTTGCCTTTTGCTCCTGATCAATCCTGTGAAGGAGTGTCTTTCTTGATCCACTTTAGAAATTTCTCCCTAATCTTCATACGCTCGTGATCAAACCAACCATTTTTCATCTGCTCCATCAGTTGCTTTTTGGTGATTTCTCCATTGCGGTATAGTCTACTTAACTCATGACGGACATTTTGAGATAGATGTTCAAAATCATCCATGTAGTGCCCCCCTATTCTTTAGATCTGTATAGATGAGAGGGTATAATAGATAGCTAAATAGAACAGCTCTTTCGATCTCTATTTGTTCATATGCATGAACTTCTCTGCCCGTCAGGGACATAACTCCAATTCGCTTACTTTTATCAGGGCCTGCATGAATGGGAATACACAGAAGACTACGATATTGCTTTGTTACTAGTTCAATTCTTTCATACTCGATTGAATCTTGCTCTGTATCTGGAATATAGTAGATCTTGTTCGTCCTCCAACATCGTCCTGCGGCACTTCCATCAATAATCGGTTCATACTCTTTTACTCGGGGAGAATGTCCACTAGAATGTACATAATGACTCAATTTCTCTGTTGATTTGCTATGTTGCACATGAATGACAATTCTTGGGTTCTTCTCTCGAAATCCTTTTAAACTATTAATGAGATAGTCCAATAGATAATCAAACGTATCATCCCGATTCCCTTCAAATTCATTTGTCGCTGCTATCGCGGCTGCCACCTCTTGCGCAGCGTACATCACTTGGCTTGTGAAATACGTTTCGTCATCATACTTACTATCTAGCTCCGTAAATAAATTCTGGATTTCAGTTAGCTTTTTGGATTGCTCTTGGATTACCTGAGTATATTGCGCATTTTCGCTTTTTACCACGGTTAATTGTTCCTGTAACTCCATTTTTATCTTTTCGGTTTCCTCAATTGACTCCTGATCGATAATCTTCCTTCCAAACCAGTCAATATCCCCCCTAGCTAAGCGGTAAAAGTAAATAAGAACAATTACCGCTAGCGTGCCCGCCACTAAAAATGATAAAAAATCAAAAAACCAACCCCCATTTTCATCAAGGGTTTTAAAAAACTCAAAAATGGCATCCCAGTTCATCATCACTACCCCTTTCAGAGGAAGAAAAGGTAACATACGGTGTTTAAAATGAAATATTCCCTATTTTCTTAAAAAAATAACATGAAAATATCAAGATGATTTCGCTATCATGTAGTATATGTGAAGGAACATACGATGGTATAGTGTGGTGAATTAGAGAAGTAAAAAATATACACCAGATCTAATTCCTTGCAAAGTAGCCCTCTTTCAAATCCAAAAGAGGGCAGCATGCTGAGCTGAATTAACTTTTAAAATGAACATCAGATGGTAGCTGAATGGAGATAGATTGAGACTTTTTCAAGTGCTTTAATGTCGATACAATAAGGAAGCTAACGATCACTAATAAGAGCCAAGAGCTCACCTTCCCCAAATGAACAGGACTCCACGCATCCGCTTGATTCGGATATTTCCAAGCTCCAAAAAACGTTGCGATATTTTCGGCTACCCATATAAAAAATCCGATTAGGACAAAAGAAAGCGCTAGCGGCATGCGATAACGAGTTCCATTAACCTCGTATGTAACCCATGATTTCCAAAAGACAATTACGACCAGTCCGGATAACCACCAGCGTATGTCAATCCAATAATGATGAGTGAAAAAGTTTACATAAATTGCTGTGGCAATAGGGACTACTAGTAAAAACGATGGCCACTTCACCAGCTCAACGTTAAACCTCCTCCATGCCTGACAAAGATAACTCGCTACACTTGCATACATAAATCCACTATATAAAGGAACCCCGAATATTTTGAAATATCCTTCCTCTGGGTATGACCATGAACCCAGGTGTACCTTAAAGAGTTCCAGAGCTAGTCCAATCAGGTGGAACAAGGTGATGACTTTTAGTTCATCTCTTGTCTCAAGCCCAGAATACACCATACACCACTGCATCAAAAGACAAATAATCAGGAGCCAATCATACCGTGGTAGAAAAGGAAGTGGCACCATTTGTGTAAATGCTAAAGCGGTGAAAATCACGACTGGAAATAAGCAAGATAAAGCCTGCTCCCAACCAAACCGAATGAGCTGTCTTAGTGCTCTCATCATGAAGGATCCTCGTCACTTCTATATTCTAAAATATCTCCAGGCTGACAATCTAACGCCTTACAAATCGCTTCTAAAGTGGATAAGCGAATCGCTTTTGCTTTTCCATTTTTCAGTATAGAAAGATTAGCCATCGTGATCCCAACCCTCTCCGAAAGCTCTGTCACGCTCATTTTTCTCTTCGCGAGCATCACATCAATATGAATGATTACTGCCATACTACCACCTCAGACCACTAAGTCATTTTCTGATTTTATATCAATCGCTTCTTGTAAAAGCCTTTGCAGAACAGCAGCAAATACTGCGATGATTGTAGACGCAAAGATAGGGATGATCCCAATAATGATAATAAGCCCTGGGGCATCGTCTTTTTCAGCTACCAGATAAATAAATGGCATTAGTACCACATACAACCCGCTAACGGTGATTGCACAGTACTTTATCTGTTGCAAGGAAGTAACAGACATTTGTGAGAAAGCTTTATTTCGATCAATATAGCTTAAAAGTTGCAAAGCCTTGTACAAGGCAATATAAAACGGGATCGCTGATCCATATACGCCGATTAAAATAGGATACATGATATAGGAATAATTGGAATTGAATGGGTGGTGAATGAACCAAAACAAACCATATAAACATAAAGCCAGAACGGGAATACCGATCAGAAAAACAACTATCTTTAGAAATAGCGTGGATCCATGATTCATTAAAAGATACCTCACTTTGTTATAGTTAAGGTAATTATAATTCATGATTTATCGTTTTACAATAAAAAAATATCGTTTGAACGTTGTATGTCATAGACAAGTAATAATCCTTTCCTATTTATTTTATTAATTTTTTCATAGTAGTAAGAAGCTCATCCACAACCGCATCGTCTCCGGCTTGGATTCTCTCGATCACACAACTCCTCATGTGTCCTTCTAATAATAATTTGCCTACACTATTTAAGGCTGCTTGAATGGCTGCTACTTGATTTAACACATCATCACAGTATACATCTCGTTCAACCATGCCTTTCACTCCACGAATTTGCCCCTCGATCCGATTTAATCGAGATATCATATTTTTTTTCATTTCATCTGAATGATGGCTCTTCCGCTCTTCATTTTTACCGCTACAACATGGATCATCACTAGAATGTATTAGTAGATTTTCATCTTTCAACATACTCACCTCTTATATCTAGTATACCCTGTATAGGTATGGGAAGCCAAAAAAGCAAATGTTCATGCTATACTAGAGGTAAATACATCTTACATCAGAATGGACGATCCATATGAAACAAAAAATTGTTTTATTTGATGGCGTTTGTAACTTTTGTAACGATCGAGTGCAGTTCCTTCTAAAACATGATAAGAAAAAAGAACTCCGTTTCGCTTCTTTGCAATCCGATTTTGTACAAAACTGGGTTTCGGAAAACGGAGTCAAGTTAGAAGATAGTATGTATTTCATAGATGGTGATAAGCTTTACTCCCACTCAACTGCCGTTCTACGAATCATTAGAGAACTAGGAAAAGGGTGGAAGTTGTTGTACGTGTTGTCTCTCATTCCTGAATCTATCCGGGACAACCTTTATCGTCGTTTTGCGAAAAATCGATATCGCTGGTTTGGAAAAAGCGAAGTATGTATGATTCCAACTCCAGAAGTGCGTAATCGCTTTTATCTATAAAACAACCTCCTTCAATTGATGAAGGAGGTTGTTTTATAGGGTGTTGTTACAAAGACATTTTCAAAATCGCTAATACATCTTCCTGCTTTAACAGGTTATAACGTCCAACTACTCCTGACGGGCTAATACTGACAACCTTCTCAGCCATCAGTTGGATCTTAGAATCATCGATGTTGTAATCAGCTAAGCGGCTTGGAGCTCCTATACTGACCCAGAAATTGCGCAACTCTTTCACTGCTTGCTCTGCGAGTTCTACATCCGACTTACCAGCTGGATCAATACCGAACACTCTTACTGCTAACTGCTTAGCTTTTTGAGTGTGCCCTTTTTGGATTGCGTATTGAATCCAGTTTGGGAAGATAATCGCTAGACCACCACCGTGGGGAATGTCGTAAACAGCAGATACCGCATGTTCGATGCCATGTGTAGCCCAGTCACCAATCATCCCTTGATTCAAGGTGCCGTTAAGAGCGATCGTGCCACATTGCATGATCGTCTCCCGAAGCTCATAATTCTGAAGATCCTTTAGCAACTTCGGTGCTGTCTCAATCACTGTGGATAAAAGCGATTCCGTCATCCCTTCTAACAAAGGAGTATTAGGAGACGGACTAAAGTAGTGCTCCAAAGCATGAGACATCATATCTACCATTCCATAGATCGTTTGATCGAGAGGCACTGTAAACGTATGTGTCGGGTCTAGGATGGAGAACTTAGGAAACACATAAGGAGAGCCCCATCCAATCTTTTCGTTTGTCTCCCAGTTCGTAATCACAGAACCCGCATTCATCTCAGAGCCAGTTGCAGCTAGGGTAAGCACGGTTCCAAATGGAAGTGCATCTTGGGCAGTTGCTTTCTTCGTTACGATATCCCAAATGTCTCCGTCAAATTTTGCCCCTGCAGCAATTGCTTTTGTACCATCGATGACACTACCACCACCGATGGCGAGGATGAAATCAATATTCTCGTCTTTGCAGATTTGAATTCCTTTATGTAGAGTTGTTACACGTGGATTAGGCTCAATTCCTGCTAGTTCAAATACCTCTGCATCTATTTCCTGTAAATATCCCATCGCCTTATCATAAAGACCACTTCTCTTGATACTTCCACCACCATAAACCAATAAAACCCGCTTACCGTATTGTGGAATCTCATTCTTTAACTCTGACAGACGATCTTTTCCAAAGATACATTTCGTTGGATTATACGCTACATATGACTCCATGTGCTGTTCGCTCCTTCTGGTTGTCTACTCAGATATTAAATCGTTTGCTTTAGATATTCATTCCAAAAGCGAAGATCGCCCGCAACTCGCCCATCTGCTTGAACGGTTTGGGGTTTTGATCCACTCCCGATTACGTATCCGAGATTTTCTACTCCCATAAAATCATAAATCAATGCAAACTGTTGTACAAGGGGTAACGCTTTTTGATATACACGATCTCCACCTACGATTAAACTAAGAGCTTTTTTTTCGGACATGATCTTGCGAAAATCATAACGTGGATCACGCAAACTCTGTGACCAACGATCCACAAAATTTTTCATGTGGCCTGACATTCCGTACCAATAGAGAGGGGTTGCAAAGACCAAAATGTCTTGATCCAGAATTTGACTGATAACCGTATCATAATCATCATCAACAGGTCCGAATCCTTCAGGATCATGTCTTTTGTCTATAATAGGATTGATCGTATACTTCCGTAAATCTACAATACTTGCCTCAATCCCTTCTAATAGGGATGTTACCATATATTCTGTATTTCCATTATCTCGAGAACTTCCATTAAGTGCTAAGATCTTCATTATGATTTCTCCTTTATTTATCAGATTATCCATTTGGATTAATTCTTCAGTTGTCTATGGAGTCCCTTCTTCCTTCATTGTAGGTATATTGATAGTTTACCCTTTTTTCGTTTTGATTTTATGTATGAATCACATTTTATGTTAGAATGTTAACTTATGATGAGAATATGTGGTAGTTAGGATGAAAATCAATGAATTCAGCAAATCGCTTCACGATGACCACCATGGGCTCTGTTCAATGGTTGGTCTTTCTATTAGCAAATGCATTAGCCCTTCCTGTTGTAATCGGAAGTGTGTTTCACCTTAGTCATGTAGAAGTGGCAGAACTTATGCAAAGAACTTTTTTTATCGTTGGTCTCTCCTCTTTGCTACAGGGGTGGTTAGGTCACCGTCTCCCTTTGTTAGATGGTCCTGCTGGAATCTGGTTAGGGATATTTATTGGCGTTGGCGGGTTAGCCTCTGCACAAGGAACCGATCTAAAGCTGACACTTCAATCACTCGAATTTGCCATGATTGTGAGTGGACTCATCTTAATCTTTACGGGATGGATCGGTTGGTTTCAAAAGTTGTTATTTCTCTTTACACCTTTGGTAACAGGATCTTACCTCATGGTACTAGCGATCCAATTAAGTGGGACATTTATGCAAGGGGCTTTAGGAATTAGTAAAAATCAACCAACTCCTCACCTTCTAGAAGCTATGGTCTCCATTGGCGTAGTCATTCTGGTATTTTCCCTCTCTACTTGGGGAAAAGGTTGGTTAAAAAGCTTTGCGGTTCTAATCGGAATCGTGTTCGGTTGGGGCGCTTTCACTTTCATTGGATATCACGCAGACGCTCCTTCCATCACGGGATGGTTTCAACTCCCTACTCCATTTGCTTGGGGTATGCCTATATGGAATGGAAGCATGATCATCACAGGTATTTTGGTTTCACTTGTTCTTATGTCTAACACAGTAGCCAGTATCAACGCCGTACAAAAAACGATTTCTGATACGACAATCCCTTCCTCAAAAGTTCTCAATCGAGCTGGTTTGATGGGTGGAGTAACGAATCTTTTAAGCTCCGTATTCTCGACAGTAGGGATGGTGCCACTTTCGGTTGCGGCGGGCTTTATTCGGATGACTGGACAAAAGGAAAGAAGACCTTTCTTAATCGCATGTGGCGCGCTTGCTTTATTCTCTTTCTTTCCTATCATTACTGGATTTCTCGCACAACTACCTGGACCGATCGCCTATGCGACTCTTCTAGCAGCTTTCCCTACTATGTTTGGATTAGGATTAAACACCGTTCTCCAAGAGCCATTGGATGCAAGAAGAATGACGATTTTAGGGATCGTTATCTCAATGGCTGTTGGGATTATGTCACTTCCAGAGAAATTTTTTCAAGTTATGCCTACCATTGTGCAAAGTATAGTTGGGAATGGTTTATTAGTTGGGATGATTTTATCCATCCTATTAGAATTGATTTGGAAACCAGAAAAAAGGTAGCCTGTGGAAAGGCTACCTTTTTTTATACAACGATTTCTTTTTGCTGCTCATGTTGCTCACAAATATGTTGCGTTACGTTAGTGAAAAGAGAGAAATTAGGGAATTTGGATAGCTTTACTCCATAAAACGGCTCATCTTGTTTGTTGATAAGATATACCATGCCATTTTGCAGAGTGATACCTCCAAAGTTAGACCAGTTTATGTAGCCATCCGGGATGCGTACATAATCAATGTGCAGAGAAACATCATCAAAATGTATCTCCTCCCCTTTTGATAAGGTTTCACATAAAATATCCAGACGCCAACTACTTACGCCTCTTTCCACCTGCTCCATTAGTTCCTTAGCCCCTACCAACCGCTTACTTGATAGGGAGATTTCTTCGTCATAATCTAGAGAATCAATACTTAGAGTGTGAATGGTTTTTTCTTTTCCAGACCACTTCCGTTTGCTCCTAATGTTCCAGTAGATTCGATCCATTCTTGAATAAGGTAACAAAATCTCTTTTTTACGACCAAACACGATAATCCCATTTTGGTACAATCGAACTTTTTCGCTAAGATCTTTTCCTTTCCATAACATCATGACAAATCCAAACAAACCACACATCCCTGTAGCAATCATTTGGCTGATTAGAAGCACGTCTGCCTTTCCTTGCTGTGCTTTCCAAGTAAAATATACGCACCCAGCACTCATCAAAATGGCCACGAAGCCATATAAAAGTGAAATGGTCAATACTTTTCCTTTATTAACAGAGTATAGCTTTCCTTTGTCTCCCAGTTGTGAATCATCATACTGGACCATTTTCTCTGCCCCCTTGGCAACTGGAAATATAAGAAATTTATAGCAAATATCATGTTCCATGTAAAGAGTAATAAAAAGAGTTTAACAAATAACAAAATTATATCATATAACCGTTCATACAATCGCAACAAATATATTGAATTAGAAATGAATATACCTTTCATAGTTGATACTATAGTACTAGATTTGGAATGAGGAGGATAAAGATGTTTCGAAACATAATTGACCAATTACGGATTGTTGGATTTATTGAAGGAATTTCCTTCTTACTACTCCTATTTATCGCCATGCCACTGAAATACATGTTTAACCAACCTTTGGCTGTGACCATCGTGGGTGGCTTACACGGTATCCTTTTTGTCTGGTTTATGATCGTTTTAGGCATTGTAACCTTACGATACAAATGGCCTGTTACAAAAGTAGCTGGAGCTGTTCTTGCATCTGTAATCCCGTTTGGAACGTTTGTCTTAGAGAGAAAGCTTCGTGATCAAGTATAAATAAAAGGTTCCCGAGTATATGCGCATACTCGGGAATTTTTTATTTACTTGATTTTAGTGTAATCAAAACTAATTCAGGCCTACAATTAAATCTAACCGGCATTCGGGTCATTCCAATTCCTCTCGTTGTATAGACTTGCATAGAAGAGTTTTCAACTTGATATAAACCATCAATATATTTTTGTGCGTGGGGTGGAGTGTGAAGTGCTCCGATAAATGGAATTTGAACTTGTCCTCCATGACTATGCCCAGATAATTGTAAATCGATTGGATACTGACAAAACTCATCTGCGAAATCTGGCTCATGAGCTAATAAGATGTTACAAGTATCTTTCGGCACCCCCTGTAGTGCGCTAAGAATATCTGCGCCTCCCACCCATGGATCATCTACTCCAACGATATAGATAGAATCGGATTGCTTTTTTATTTGCCTATTTTCATTATGCAAAATAGTAAAGTTCGATTTTGTTAAAACTCGATTTACAGCCTCTCGATTGCCCCAATTATCATGGTTTCCGAGTACAGCATACTTCCCGTACGGAGCTTCTAATTTGCTTAGATAGCGTGTCGTTTCAGAAGCTCCCGTTGAATGATGATCGAAAAGATCTCCAGTAAAGCAAATACAATCTGGCTTCAGAGACTGGATCTGCTCAAATAGAGGCTCTAAATCTTTTGCTTCCATATGAAATCCTAGATGCAAATCACTAAAATGACAGATTCGGAAGCCCTCAAATGCGGTCGGTAAATGAGAAAGCTTAATCGTAATATTAGTTGTTTCGATCGAATACGGCTCGATCCAACGGGAGTAAGCACCCGACAAACCTAAAGCACCTATCGTCCCCACTGAATAATACATGCTTTTCTTCAGGAAACTCCTTCGGCTGATCTTTCGACTTTCTTTCATTCTATTCGATTCACCTTTCTACAGAGTTCCGTGGGTCAATCAATATTCCACTTCATCAAACCACTGAATGACTCTTTTCTCATTAGACGACTTTATTGCTAATTCAATTGCATGAATCACTTCTAAAGCCTCTGTTGGATGGACTGGCAAAGCAGCTCCATCAATCACTGCATCATACACCTCATCATAAAAACGATCATAGTTGCCCGCAATACTTGGAATCGAAAATGTTTCCTGTTCTCCGCTCAAAGGGTCAATAATCGTCGTTACCTCTGCAAAATTGGCTACTTCTTCCTGTCCCCATTTTTCAGAAGTAGGCGTCATTCCTGCTTTTAACTGTTCCTCTTGTGGGTCCAATCCAAACTTACGGAAACTTCCATTTAGACCATGCACCTCAAGCTTTGGCCCTGGCTGAATAACAAGTGATCCTGCACGCAATTCAACACGTAAACCTGTTTCATATCCAAAAATAATATGGAAGTAGTCAGGAGCTGTAGAACCAGCCCGTTGTGATTGTACATCTGCCCAGACGGTTAACGGAATGCCAAATAAGGTGAGTGCTTGATCGATTAAATGAGCCCCTAAATCATAAAGCACACCCCCACCAGAGAGGGAGTGCTCTTTCCAACGCTGTTTTACCTCTGGACGATACCGATCAAAATGTGCCTTATACGTATGGATCTCTCCCAATAAACCTTGGCTCATACATTCTTGCAGAGTGAGGAAGTCAGCATCCCAACGACGGTTCTGGAAAACAGTAAGAATTAGCTCTTCTTCACGAGCTAATTCTATCAAATCCTTCGCTTCTGCTGATGTAACCACAAATGGCTTCTCCACGACAACATGTTTTCCACTTTGTAGAGCGGCTCTGGTTAAGGAATAATGAGATTCTGTAGGTGTACAAATAATGACAAGATCAATCGAATAATCTTCAAAGATTTCTTCTGCCGAATACGCGATTTCAACCTCAGGCAAGTCTGCTTCAACTTCCTCTTCTCGCGTTGTCACTACTTTTACAATTTCATAACCTTCATTTGCTTTTAGTAATGGAGCATGAAATACTTTTCCAGCTAATCCATAACCAATCATTCCAACTCGCACTTTTGCTATACTCAATGAGAGATCCCCCTGATCCATTCAGTCATATAGCTACATTATATATAAAATTCCTATGCACGCCATATTGAGCTATAAATACAGAGTTATAGAAATAGTAGATATGATCCCAGATTACAAACGTTCATCTTTTTGAAAATTACATACAAAATGTGCTGATTCGCTGTATACATCAAATTCATATCCTTCATCTTTATAGAACTTTATAATTTCAGGCAATGCTTCTAATGTTTGAGGCGTTTCGTGCATGAGCACAACCTCTATGTCTTTGGAGGTATGTTGTTTTACATTTTCAATGATCTGTTTAGGATTATCTTTGAGTTTCCAGTCATTCGAATCAATCGTCCAGTCCCAAACTTTCAATCCTTTTTTGGCAATTTGGTCTCGAATACCTTTATTGTTCAAACCTGGCGCGGAACCATATGGAGGTCGAACTAGTTTGGGACTTTGTCCTATAACATCCTGGATAAGGGATGTTGTTTTATCCATTTCAGAAAGAAATTGTTTTTTCTTATACAGTTTCGTATTATCATGTGTCATACTATGTGCCCCAATATAATGGCCTTCGTCTACTGCACGCTTCATATTTTTTTGATAGTCAGGATTTTGAATGTTTTTTCCGATCATAAAAAAGGTGGCTTTGATATTATGTTCCTTTAATAGATCTAAAAAGTTTTCGGTTAACTTACTGGGTCCGTCATCAAATGTTAGATAGACGACTTTCTTTGATTCACTTTTCTTTGTCTGATCAGAGTTGGTGGGATTTACAGGTTTCTCGGGATTTGCTATTTTTTGATTCGTTTCAGTTTGATTCGCTTCAGCAGGCTTTGAAGCATTTAAATCTATATTGAAAAATAGTAGCACAGCGGAACATAGTAATAGCATACTCGCTAAAATGATGATAATTCGATTCTTCTTTTTAAAAATCCTCATCTCAATCGACTCCCCGATGATCTGTGTAGTAGACCCCTATTTTTTTGAAAGAAAGTCAATAATACCATCTACAATTCCTTTTTTTGCTTTATCTTGGAATTCCGTAGAGTTCATTCGTACTTCATCGCTTTCGTTTGAGGTAAATCCTAATTCAATTAAAATAGCTGGCACTTTATTTTCTCTGAGAACTAGATAATCACTATCTTTTACTCCTCGATCACGACTATCAATCTTTTGATCAAATATAGCTTTTTGTACAAGCTGTGCTAGCTTCTTATCATCCGATCGAAAAGCAGTATAATGAGTCGTAATTCCTTCTACGTTGGGGTCTTCATAAGAATCATGATGAATACTCACATATATGTCTGCAGATTCCTTTTTTACCATATCCACACGAGCTTGAAGTTCTTTTTTCTGATCTAATTGAGGTAGTACGCTAGTGTCTGTATCACGTGTCAAAATGACTTTGGCATCTGTTCTTTCTTCTAATTCTTTCTTGATGTTTTTCGCTACCTTTAAATTTAGATCTTTTTCAATCGTTCCCTGTTTTTTTCCTTTTGTTCCTTGGTCCATTCCTCCATGCCCTGGATCAAGTATAATGGTTTTCCCTTTCAAGCGTAGGTCTTCTGCGGTAACTTTATCAACTATATCTAAATCGAGAAATTGATAACCAATCCCGATGGATAATGCGATTAGTAAAATGGAAATAATAATCTTCTTTTTCATAAATAATCTCCTTTGCTTGTTCTAAGGAGATCATAAAGAATTTATATCAAGATCAGGTGCAGACGACATAAACATGAGTTAAAGAAACGAACAAGCGTGTGGAAATTTTATCCTACACGCTTGTTTTCAGATAAAAATAAAAGAGAACACCATCTTTTGTATTTTGCACACCATACATGGCATCATGCAATTCTAAGATGTTTTTAGAGATAGAAAGTCCTAACCCGGTGCCTCCAGTTGATCGTTGGCGCGCTGCATCAGTGCGATAGAAGCGTTCCCAAATTTTATCGAGCTGCGCTTGGGGGATATGAGCCCCTTTGTTCTCTACACATACTTTTACACGATCTTTTTCGATAATAGTGGAAATGACAATTCGTTCTCCCTCTGGAGTATAACGGATTGCATTTGTAATAAAGTTCGTGAGCACCTGTTCAATCCGACTTTGATTGGCGGTCACTCCGACGTGATCCAGTTCTTTCTCTAACTGTAAATGCTTTTTCTCCATTCTCCATATCAATTGATCACAAATTTGTTCCATCACTTCATCGATATAGAATGACTGCATTTCTAGTTTGTACGTCCCTGATTCAAACTTTGCCAACTCTAACATGTCCACGATGAGCATATCCATCTTGTCTACTTCTTTTTCCATTGCGTTAAAATAATGGTTTTTTTTATGTGTTGCAACCCCATCCCGTAGGATAGAGACACAGCTTTTCATGATGCTTAAAGGTGTTTTCAGCTCATGTGACACACCCGCAATAAATTCTTTTCGCGTCTTCTCTAGCTGTTTTTCCTTCTCAATATCATCTTGCAATTTTTCAATATAAGACTGTAATTTATTAGAAAGCTCATTAATATTTTGTGATAAATCCCCGATTTCATCTTTTGAATCGACCGAAATCATCTCCGAAAAATCAAGCTGTGCCATTTTTTGGGTCGTCTCATTGATTTGAAGCAGAGGTCGCGCAATTTGCTTGGAATAGTAAAAAGAAAGGAGCATAGTAAGCAGGAGGACTAAGATAATAAGATAAACATAGTACCCGTTTATCATCTGAACTGCCTCGTTAACAGGCTGTAGAGAAGTCATAGCGAACAAATAATTGGTTTTCCCATCAGGATCTAGAATGGGTTGTGTTAATACTTTATAGGTAATACCACTCTCGCCATAGTCTTCCACGTAGTATTGACCTTTTCCATAACTCCTTACAGCGTATCCATCCCGATCAGACAGAGATCCGGTCACTATTAAGCTACTTTGAAAGCTTTTCATTCTTTCAAGGAATATTCGATTGGTATAAATGAAACTAGAAGCTACATCACTCTTGGGGAAATGTATTTCCTTGATTGTCCCTTTTACTATAACAATGTTCCATTGTTTGGATTCTACCTTATCCAATTTATCTTCTAACTGCTCATTGGGCATATTTTTCCCTGAATATATCCCTGATGGAGTAAAGATATTATCCTTTTCAATACCTCGAATGGTAATATCCTTCCCCACCACTAAGTTAGATTTGCTCTTTTCATCCTCAACATTTACAAAGTTATACATGGGTATTTGAATAATTTTTTGAGGATATTTCTTAAGTCTAGGGAATATCTCCTCTTGTACCTGGACTTCTATGGAAAAATCATTGCCATACTTCATGGTTCCTTGATTATCTAACGTCGTTATCCAAATGGCATAGTCACGATGAAACTCCTGCTCAAGAGACCTGATTTTAGTAGAATCGCCTTTTGCTGCTACGTATTTTCCATGGAAAGTGGAGACTCTTTCTTTCAAATCAGCTTCTTTTTGACTTTCATAATATCGTTCAAAAAACACGGTTTGCCCGATGAAAATAGTTGCGATAATCAGCAGGCATAATCCAGTTGTAAATAAAAACAACTTAAATACAATTCCTTTTTTCATGCTCTTCCCTCAAATTTATAACCCGCCCGCACGACTGTAACAATATATTGAGCTTTATCTCCTAATTTGTGACGCAGGTTACGAATGTGACTGTTTACTGTCCGATCATCACCAGCAAATTCATAGCCCCAAATTTTTGTAATCAGCTGTTCTCGGGTGATAATAATTCCTTGATTTTGCATTAGGTACAATAAGATTTCAAACTCGGTATGAGTCAGATTAATAGGCTCTTCACCCACTGTAACGTTTCGAGATGGTATATGAATCCCAATCCCATCAATGTGTAACGTATCGTTCTTTACAGGCTCCACTACAGAAGAAGAGTATCTACTTTCCATAAGTCGTTTGACCCTTGCTAATAAAATCGGGGGACTATAGGGCTTCGTTACATAATCATCTGCGCCCAACTCAAAACCAAGCAACGTATCATCTTCATCAGCACGGGCTGTTAACATAATAATAGGCACATTAGATGTCTTACGGATTCGTCTACAAACAGACCACCCGTCTAATTGCGGCAACATAATATCGAGAATAACCAAGTGGACTTCATGATCCTCGAAATGAGATAAAGCCTGGTTTCCATCTGTCGCTTCTAGAACACTATAGCCTTCGTTTAATAAATAATCCTTAATGATTTCACGCAATATCTCTTCGTCTTCTACCACTAAAATCGTTTTTTTCATAAGTTAACTTCTCCAACTAATTTCTTTTATGATAACCATATTATAACGTATCAAATCGGACAAACCAAAACCCCCCTCATTCTTTTCGAAAGGGGGTCAGAAGGGCTTTTTCATTTTTTCAGTATTACCGATAGATCAAAGATTGAAATGTACTATTGTCAAATCGTCGTACTATTTCAGTGGCGAATGTCTTTAAAGCTTCTATATCTTCTCGGTCAACAATGGTCGTATGAGAATGGATATATCTTCCACATACTCCCAATGTAGCAGATGGAACGCCTTTGCCTGAAAGGTGAACTTTTCCTGAATCGGTTCCCCCTTGGGAAACAAATATTTGATACGGGATTCCGAGAGACTCCGCTGTATCTAAAAGATAGTCCCGCATGAGAGGTTGTGTAATCATCGTGCGGTCTAAAATTCGAATTAATACTCCCTTACCTAGATAGCCAAATGCATCTTTTGCACCTGGATTATCTCCAGCGGGGGATACATCGATGGCAAAGAAAGCATCCGGCTCTGTGAGAACGGCAGAAGTCTGCGCTCCACGTAGTCCCACTTCCTCTTGTGTAGTCGCACCAGCGATTAAGGTATTAGGCAAGTCTTCCTTATGTAATTCCCTCAGTACTTCTAATGACATAGAACAACCTAACCGATTATCAAACGCTTTACTTAGCAAGCGATGGCCACCTTCAAGTTCGCGATACGGCGAATAAGGGATCATGACACAACCTTCTTTGATTCCCCAACTCCTTACTTCCTCTTCATCACGAGCTCCTACATCGAGGAACATTTTATTCATTGGGTATACTTTTGTACGTTCCTCAGGAGTTAGATTATGAGGCGGTGTCGACCCAATTACGCCATGAATCGCTCTCCCCGAAGTAGTATAGACTTCGAAAGGTTGTGAGAGGAGTACTTGAGACCACCATCCTCCAAGAGCCGTAAAAGAAAGATAACCTTCCTTCGAGATCCGAGTGATCATAAAGGATACTTCGTCCATATGACCTGCTACCAGTACCCTAGGACTATCGATTGCTCCTTTTTTTATACCAAAGATGCCCCCTAGAGAGTCAGAAACCATCTCAGAAGTATATTTTTGAATTTCACGTTCCATTATTTTTCGGACTTCATGTTCATGCCCCGGTGCCCCCGGAGCTTGTGTAAGTTCTTCTAGTAATTTCCAATCGACTGTTGTCATCGTGATTCCTCCAATTCCTGTTTCAGCTTTGCTTCTTGTGTGAGTATGTATTCCGTGTAGCGACGATGAACAGTTGCTCTTGAGATAGAGTAACCAAATCCTTTAAGAGTAGCCACAATTTCATCATAGGTTAGCTCTTTTTCACGTAATGACACAATCTGGTCTATCGGGACCTCAATCTTCTCACGACCGCCAATCCCTTGATTTTTCAAGTTTTTAGCAGGATTATACCCCTTTTCTTTAACTGCTCGTTGCATTCCCCAGCTTATTTTTTGGTTCATCATCTTGCGTTGCAATTCTTCTACCTTCGCAATAATATGGAGAACGGTTGATTCTCCTGCCTCTAACTCTAGCTCTTTTTTCTGCTGAAAGCTATAAATCTTACATCCTAATTTGCATAATTGGTGAATCACCGCTAATTTTGCTTCTCCCCGTCCAAGTCTAGTGTCGTCTTGGATGAAGAGATGTTTAATTCTGTGTTTTCGGATCGCTTGTAATAATCGTCCGAGCCCAGGACGGTTTAGATCAAATCCACTGTGTTGTTCCGCTACTACTTCCACTACTTGCATGCCTAATTCCTCAGCCCAGCAGACTAAATTTTCTCGTTGTCTTTCTAGACTCGTCACCTGTTCTTCTTTTTTTGTGCTAACCCGTGCATAGATGATGGCATTCATGGTGGATATATCCCGTCCTCTCAATCTTGCAGTACCTGTAAAAATCTATTAAAGTATGATAGAAGGAAGTGATCGGCATGATTAGCCCAGAATTAATCCAACGTATCAATGAGCTGTCTCGCAAGAAAAAAACAGTAGGTCTTTCTGAGGAAGAAAAACAAGAACAAGCCAAACTATACAAAATCTATCTTGCAGGAATCCGCGGGCAGATGAAGCAACAACTTGATTCAATTGAATTTGTAGACTAAATTCTATTATAGCGAACTACACAAAAAGGGCTAGTTGATTATCTCAACTAGCCCTTTTTTCTTAGTCAGAGCTTTATTATGACATAAATTAACAGAAATATATACATAAATGTGTATTTAGTTTATAATGCAAACTAGTTAATCATTGTTAGAGGAGTGGATACAACCTATGATGCCTTTTAAAGAGATGGCTCGCTTGGATAAACTGATTCACGAACCTGCCAGACTATCAATCATGAGTGCACTAGAAGCTTGTTCAATGGCTGAATTTCTCTTCTTGCAAGAATTGACTGGTCTAACAAAAGGAAATATGTCTAGCCATCTCTCCAAGCTAGAAAAAGCGAATTACGTCTTGATTGGAAAGTCTTTTCTCAGAAAAAAAATCCCCCAGACAACCATCCAAATTACTCCGACTGGGTCCCATGCTCTGGTAGAGTATTGGAAGCAGATTGACCATATTCGAGAGATTACAAAACAGTGGTCCCAAGAGACAAGTATTGCATTTCCGGGTTAACCATGGATTCCAAATCATGTATACTGCATATTCTAGAGAGAAAAACAACAATGAGGTGGCTAAATGGCTAACATTTATCTAGATCTCCCCCTGTATTCCTTCGACTTACACATCCATACAACTGCCTCTGATGGAATTTTTACTCCTTCTGAAATTGTACAGCAGGCAGTGGATAAAGGTCTAAAAACCATTGCCATTACGGACCACGATACGATATATGGCGTTCAGGAAGCTAGATCAGCTGGTATACAAGCAGGAATCCATGTGATCCCAGGTGTAGAGATAAGCACCCGATTTCAAAAGAAGAATATTGATGTTTTAGGTTATGGAATGGAAGACCTCGATTTGCTTGAAGAGCTCCTTCGTCCATTTCGAGAAGCAAGAACACACAGAGCAGAAAGAATGGTAACGAAGCTATGTCAGCTTGGGATGCCTCTCACCTTAGATGAAGTAAAAGAGTTTAGTGGTGATCACTTAATCGCTCGCCCTCATATTGCCCACGCAATTGTGAAAAAAGGTTATGTGCCTGATCTCCAATTTGCCTTTGACCATTATCTAGGAGATGGGAAACCCGCAGCCGAGGACAAACTCGAAATCTCCGTAGAAGATGGCATTCAGATGATCCACCAAACAGGTGGAAAAGCAGTTTTAGCACACCCTGTCTATCTGCCTGATCGAAGCTGGGTCCCTCTCCTCCTCCAACATCGCTTTGATGGGATTGAAGTATGGCATCGGAGCCATTCTTGGAAGGACTCGGAATACTATATCCGCCTTGCCCAAGAGCATCATTTGTTTGTCACAGGAGGCTCCGACTATCATAATCCCTCTCATAAACTTGGTGATTTTATCAAAAAGCCAACTTAATTAAAAGCCGACTTGAGTGTCTACACGTGACTCAAGTCGGCTTTTACATTGTTGAAAACAAACAAAAAGGACTTGAGTTTACTAATCTCAAGTCCTTTACCAATATTCTTCACATATGGTAACCCGGGCAGGGTTGTTAGGATTGTCTAAACACCAACTGGTTGGCAAATCGTATGGTGTTCTTAATTCCTTATAACATAGTTATAAACTAAAATGAGGGCTCAGACTACCGAATTAGCTTACAAAAACCTTACACTTTTGTAAGCTAATTATTTGGAGTTCATAACTCTGTACATTTTCCCATGCGAGATGAATACCACCCTATACGCCCGAATATGATGAGTAACACAAATATATTTCTAAATAGGGTGGTATTTTACGTGAAAATGACCGTCATCGCACATTTTTACAATGAAGAATACTTACTTCCATGGTGGTTAATGCATCATACGAAAATATTCGATCATGGGATTTTAATTAATAAAGGCTCAACGGATAGGTCAGTAGAGATTTGTAAAGAATATGCACCCCATTGGGAGATTCGTCATTCAGATACGGGCTCATTTTTTGATGTCTTCCAAACGGATCATGAGGTAATGAAAGCAGAAACAGAAGCAATCGGTTGGAAAATGGTTTTAAATATTACGGAATTCCTCTGCTTCGCTGATAGAACTAAATTTTTACGTTCTCTCAGTAAACTAGGCTCACAGATGTATCACATAGAAGGCATTTTCATGGTTGATCACCCTAATGAACGTCATAAAGAACTCACTTACGAACGTCCTTTAGTGGAACAAAAATATCATGGATATCTCCTAGATCAACTTCGTTGGCATTATATCGGATCCAATAGTCGCGGACGGTTCATCCATTGCCATTCCCACGGATCCTACGTTCCTGGGCGACATTCTTCTGGACATCATTCTATTCCTTATCCAGATCATGCGTATCTCTTATGGTTTGGATATAGTCCTTGGAATGAAGAAATCGTCCAAAGGAAATTGCAAATTGCTCCTACACTAGCTCCTCATCCAACAGCGGGGATACATCATCGTGTGGACAGAAATCAATTAGAAACATGGTATACCGAAATATCACAAAAAACAACTGATTTACGACTAACGAATGAATACAAGTATATGTTTCCACATTTTGGAGGGGTAAAATGAAAGCCGTAATTCTTGCAGGCGGATATGGAACTCGAATTGGTGAAGAAACACATTTAATACCAAAACCAATGATTGAAATCGGCGGTAAGCCTATTATTTGGCATATCATGAAATTTTTTAGTCACTACGGTATTACAGAGTTTGTTATTTGTTTGGGATATAAAGGTCATGTCATAAAAGACTTTTTCAAAAATTATCATCTGCATATGTCCAACTTTACAATCGATTTACGTACAAATGAAATAAGTACCGATTTGCCTCAAATTGATCCTTGGAAGGTAACTCTTATCGACACAGGAGAAAATGTACAGACAGGTGGGCGAATTAAACGAATCCAACATGCGATCGGAGATGAATCCTTCTGCCTTACTTACGGGGATGGGGTAAGCAACGTAAATATACGAAACTTAATTCAGTTCCATAAGGAGCACGGAAAGCTAGCTACTGTTACTGCCATTCAACCTCCTGGACGATTTGGTTCGCTGATACTTGAAGGAGACAGCGTTTCCGAATTTAAAGAAAAACCTTTAGGAGATGGTGCTTGGATTAACGGAGGATTCTTCGTGCTAGAACCTCAAATCTTTGACTATATTTCAGGCGATGATTCGATTTGGGAAACAGACTCTTTAGTTCAGTTAGCAGAGCAGGGCCAATTAAATGCCTATCTTCATAAAGATTTCTGGCACCCCATGGATACATTACGTGACAAGAAAAAATTAGTGGAGCTGTGGGAAAACGGGGAAGCTCCTTGGAAGGTTTGGTGAAATGGGTCACAAGGACTTTTGGCACAATAAAAAGGTTTTTATTACAGGACATACTGGATTCAAAGGGTCTTGGCTTACATTATGGCTAGCTTCACTAGGGGCAGATATCGTGGGATATTCATTAGAACCACCATCAAGCCCTTATTTATTTGAACAAGCAAATGTAAGAGAAGTATGTAACTCTCTACAAGGAACAATTACGCATTATCCATACTTGCTACATGCCATGGATACAGCACAACCTGAGATCGTTTTCCATTTCGCAGCCCAGCCATTGGTACATACCTCGTATAAACAGCCCCTTTCCACGTTTGAAACAAATGTGATGGGAACTGCCAATGTTTTAGAAGCAGCAAAAAATGTAGCGAGTGTAAAGGTTGTCATAAATGTAACGAGTGACAAATGCTATGAAAATGACGGATTAGGTGGGTATTCCTTTCAAGAGAGTGACCGATTAGGTGGGCATGATCCCTATAGCGCAAGTAAAGCTTGTGCTGAATTAATCGCAACCTCTTATCAAAGATCATTTTTCCAAGACTCCCCGCTCCGTTTAGCCTCTGTGCGCGCAGGTAATGTGATTGGCGGAGGGGATTGGGCTGAAGGTCGTTTATTACCAAATCTCATGAGATGTTATATAAACTCAGAACAACTGTATCTCCGAAACCCCTATGCAGTTCGCCCATGGCAACATGTTCTTGAACCCCTACACGGATATATGCTCGTAGCAGAACGGTTGTGGGAAGATGAGAAATACGTAGGAGCTTGGAATTTTGGACCCATTAATCAACCTTCTATTACAGTCGAAAAAATAGCCAAAATGACTATGAAGCTATGGGAGAAAGAATTAGAAGTTATCTATCCTACCTCTTCTTCATTCTATGAATCACAAATCTTGACACTCGACAGCACGAAAGCACAAGAAGAACTAGGGTGGACTCCTAAGCTATCAACAGAAGAATCACTTGCTTGGACTGTTGATTGGTATCAGAGATGTATAGCCGGAGAAGATCTATCTGTGTTTACACTTCAACAAATCAATGCATTTACTACTAAATAAGGAGTCGCTAAAAAGTGAATCATAAAAAATGTCGTTTTTGTCAGTCCAGCCTAGATCACACTTTTTTGGATTTGGGCGTTTCTCCTCTTGCTAACTCATTTGTAGATTCTGAGGGATTGAACAAGATGGAGCCCTTCTATCCCCTTCATACATTTGTTTGTAAAAATTGCTTACTCGTTCAACTAAACGAATTTGAATCCCCAGAGAATATCTTTAATCAATATCTGTATTTCAGCTCTTATTCATCCAGTTGGCTACTTCACGCTGAAGAATATGTAGAAATGGCAACGAAGCGTTTTCATTTGACAGAAAAATCGCAAATAATCGAAATCGCTAGCAATGATGGATATTTACTTCAATATTTTCAAAAGAAAAATATTCCTTCTCTTGGAATTGAACCTGCCAAAAATGTAGCAGAAGCAGCTCTTCAAAAAGGGATAAATACCATCTCTGAATTTTTCGGCAATCGATTAGCTAAAGAATTGCGATCTGAAAACATGCAAGCAGATCTAATTGTTGCAAACAACGTACTAGCTCACGTACCTAACCTTCATGATTTTGTCGCAGGATTAAAAACGTTATTAAAGACCGATGGAGTGATTACCATCGAGTTTCCTCATTTGTTGCAATTAATCACTCAGAAGCAATTTGATACCATTTATCACGAACATTTTTCGTATTTTTCTCTTGTTAGCGTAAAAAGAATTTTATCACACTATCAACTACAGATTGTCGATGTAGAAGAACTTTCTACTCACGGAGGATCGTTGAGACTATTTATTAAGCATGAACACAAAGACATAAGAATAAATGCTAGAGTTCAAGATTTAATACAAAAAGAAGTCGAACAAGGTCTCGATCAGCTAAATAGCTATCTCCAATTTACCAAACAAATCGAAGCGTTGAAGGTCAATACGTTAAAATTCTTTATTGAAGCAAAACAGGAACACAAACAAATTGTAGGGTATGGTGCACCAGCGAAAGGCAACACCCTTTTAAACTTCTATGGAGTGGGGAAAGAGTTTCTTCCTTATACAGTGGATGCCAATCCTCACAAACAAGGGCTATATCTACCAGGTACACGAATTCCCATACAGAATCCAGAGATCCTTAAACAGACTCAACCAGACTATCTCTTAATCCTGCCCTGGAACTTAAGAGAAGAAATTGTGGAGCAGTGCTCTTTTATTCGTGAATGGGGAGGAAAGTTCGTAGTCATCATCCCAGAGGTTGAAGTGATTGAGTAGATAATAGCTTTTATACTCAATAGCAACCCCTTCTGAATAATCTATCAGAAGGGGTTGCTATCATTATTTTTCCACCATTGAATCGACTCTTCTATACCCGAATCCAGCGTGTGTTTTGGACTAAATCCAACTATATGTCTTAATCGCTCCGCATTCGCTGCCATAAAGGTTGATTCGTTTTCAGGATACGGAATCGCTCCAAACTGAATGGGCTGATGATATCCCAACTTTTGCGCGATTTTTAAAATTAATTCCTTCACTTGGACCGGCTGGCCTGAAGCAATGTTAACAGTTCCTTGAATATCGCTTTCCAGAAGTGCTACAAAAGCATTGGCTACATCTTTTACGTGTAAAAAATCACGATACTGTTCCCCATGTGTACATAAGATCTCTTCTTTATGTAGGATAGAAGAAATAACAGAAGGAACCAGTCTTCTTGGATGCTCATTTGGACCGTATAAAAAAAACACTCTTCCCCAGCCATAACTCAAACCCACTAACTCTGAAAATGAGTGCACTAATAATCGTAATGCATTTTTTGATGCGGCATAAGGCGTTTTATAGGAGCAAGGGGTTGTCTCTTCTGTAAGGTATCCATAATCCCAGTCATACTCTGCACATGTACCAGCTACCACTACTCTTTGCCCACCATGATCAACGAAATGTGAGATTAGTTCTATACTTGATTGAACCCATTGATAATTATCCTTGGACATCCAGTATTGTCCGGGAGTCGCTTCCCATGCTAAGTGAAGCAAATGAGTGGGCTTCACTTGCTTCATAACTTCTTTTATATCTTGGAAATGAAGCAAATTAACGTTATGCCATTGATACTGATTAGACGAATCCACTACCTTCGTACTCGTTGCGTGAACTTCATACCCTTTTTCAAGCAATGGCTGTAATACATTCTTTCCGATCCAACCGTTAGCTCCCGTTACTAAAACCTTCTTCATAGTCCAAAATCCTCGTAAGCTAAGTCTTTTTCCGAAATAGCAGTATGCTCTGGATCTGGCCACTGTATCTGGAAAGCCGGGTCATTAAAGCGTACGCCTCGCACACTCTCTGGATGAAAATATTGTCCCATCTGGTAAAAAACCTCGGTATCATCCTCTAATGTTTGGAAGCCATGAGCAAATCCCTCAGGGATATACAAACTATTTCTATTTTCGCCTCCTAGCATAACAGAGGTCCACTTTTTAAAGGTAGCTGACTCAGGACGCAAGTCAACAATGACATCATAAATGGCGCCTTTTACACAATGAACTAATTTAACTTCCTCATATGGAGGAGCCTGATAGTGCATTCCTCGAATCGTTCCTTTCTTTTTATTCACAGAGATGTTGCATTGAACCCAATTACTAGTTAATCCCTGTGCTGAAAATTCTTTTTCACACCACGTCCTTGCAAATAAACCTCGATGATCGATAATGGGCTCTAATTCAATGACATACGCACCTTCTAATTCTAGTTCTTTAAAAATCATTGAACACCACTCGCTCTCCTAGAAACTAAAAAACCATTTATCTCCATATTTATACCTAAATATAGAGTACATGACTAAAACATGTCTGATAAAGTAGTTTTTGATAAAAAAAAGCGACCTTCGTGGGGTCGCCTTTACGATTCTAAGAACGTAAGCTTTGATTATATTCAGGTGCTAACACAATATTTGTATAGGTTCCTTTACCTGATACGTAATAATAAGCATGCTCAATTCCAGCTGGAATAAAGATAGAAGCTGGACTATGAACCACCTGCTCTTCTCCCTCCATTTGCACGCAACAAATTAAACCAGTTCCGTCCGGACGATCTCCCCAAAAGACAAACACACTATCGCAATCATGTGTATGACGATCCACATGATTTTCAGGTTCATTATCTTCGAAAGTGCGCTGGATCGCATATAAGGTAGAGCGAGAATCCACCCGATGATCCATAAGTACCCACCGAGTTCCGGGTCCGTTACGATGATATTTTAATTCAGAAGCTCCCTTTTCAAATGGACTCCCCACTCGTAAGGCAGTAGATAGCACAGGAGAGTCTAACTGGGGTCTCTCCCCTATTACCTTCCTCTTCCGCCCAACCTGCTCTGGAGGAAACATTTCATAGGTATGAGCCTCTTTTTGTACAGCTTGTACATGATATCTAGATGTGTGTGTAAATGCATTTTTTCCTACGATCGGCCTCAAGTGATCAGGGCGAAATCCAGTTGTCCATTGGACTGCATGAGATAGCTCAGGAATTCTTTCTAATGGAAAGTGCTGAAATCCTATTTTCTCTTTTAAGATGACGGCTAGTTGAAGAAGATCCACGATGCCAGTTCTTTCTCCAATCCCCAGTATCGAAGTATCGATAACCGAAGCTCCTGCATCAATAGCAGCTAATGCATTGGCTGTTGCCAGCCCTAGATCATTATGCAAATGGACCTCGATATCAGAGTGAATCTCTTCGACAGCCCGTTTCACAGTCTCTCCACACTCATTAGGTGTCCAGATTCCGATTGTATCCGCTAGGCTAATTCGATCAGCCCCTGCTCCTACTGCCGCTTTTCCCAGATAGAAAAGATCTTCCCATGAAGTGCGAGAGGCATCCTCAATCGTAAACCGAACTTGGAGCCCTAACTTCTTTGCTTCTTCAATCGCATAGGCTACTCGATCTTTTATCTGAGCAGGTGATTTATCCCCAAACTTAGCAGTAAGCGAAATCGGGTTAATTGAAGCCCAAATCCCGATCCAGTCTGCACCAGCCCGATGAACAGCTTGGACTTCCTCTGAAATCGCTCGTGCATGCATAAGCGTTTCCGCGCGTCTAGAAGCGCTTGCTACCTCTTTACAAACTTGTTCATCTTCTGCTGAAATCCCCGGATGACCCACTTCCACGATATCGACCTGAAACTCTTCTAACAGGCGAAGAAGATGGATTTTATCTTGACTATGGAAGCGAACTCCCGATTGCTGTTCGCCTTCTCTTAGTGTAGAGTCTAGTATTTTTAGACGCAATCTCGTTCTCCTCCACTTGTTACTTTGTTTGTAAGAATTGTTCGGTTGCTTTTAGAAGCTGATCTCTATTCTTTTCGTATAGAGCCCAGTGTGTTGCTTCTGGAATGACAACCTCTTTTTTATCCTTCACGCCTGTTAGCTTCTGCAACAGATTTTTCTCTGCAAAGAAATCCGAATCTCCATAGATGACAAGCGTAGGAGTAGTGATTTTGGATAAGTCATAGAGTGGACGGTTTGACCAAATCGAAAATAAATCTTGCAACGGTCCCATAGGGCGACGAATCGCTTGGTTCTCCCTCGTTTTGCTTGTTTCATCAGACTCTATAAACGTAGCTCGCACTTTTTTCATCGCATCGTCTGAAGCAAGTGCTTTTCCGTTCATCATCATGTGCCAGTGATGCATACCATTGTCAAAGTCGATTACTTGATAAGCAGGAGACTTAGAATTAAATTCACCAGGTTTTTCTGGTGATTCAAATGACTTCGTCATAGAAGGAAGAGAAAAGCCGTGCATAAATCCATAGAGAACTAATCTATTTACATTTTCTGGTTTTTGAGCGGCGTATTCACCTGCTACTACCGCCCCCCAAGACCAACCTACAATACTTATCTTCTCTACTTTTTGTGTTTTCTTAATGTGGTCCACAGTCGCAGCGAGGTCCTTTATCGCTTCTGTATGGGTAACCACGGGTTTGTTCTGATTAGGAGGTTGTTTCATTTCCTCCGGACGAGTAGATCCTCCGAACCCTCTAAAGTCCATCGCCCATGTATCGTACCCTTTGCTAGCTAAATCATCCATCCATGAGTAGCCAGGTACATCAAATGCTTTTGCAGTCGGAACACTAAAAGGCTCTAGAAAAAGAACGGCTTCTTTTGCATTAGACTGTTTCTTATGGCGGAGATAAATTTGAGTCCCGCCCTCGGATGGTATTTTCGTTTCTTCTAAGGAAATCGACTCTTTCGTTTGATTCGAATTTGTATTTGATTGACATCCGCTTAGGATGCTAGTTATGCCAATCGATATAACAGCTAGTACAGGTAAGACTTTTTTGAAATTCATTTTTACTTCCTCCATCTATGTCGAAACAAAATACTTGGAAATGGCAATCAATCCAGCTGCGATAATAAGCCCTGCTGGGAGACCACGGAAAAAGAGAACAGCAACAAGCGTGCCGATGATAACACCAAATAAGATAACAGGCTGAGTAGTGAGAACTCCAATCCCTTTTCCGCCCACATAAGAAACGAGAAACCCAGCTAGAAGAGCAAATAACCCGATCGGGGAGAATAATTCCTTGGCTAAAGCAAGTAAGTTTAACTTCTCATTTGTTAAAGGGAACAAGAGAAAAATCATCAAAAAGAAAATCCCTACATGGAAAGAATGTTTCTGTAACAACGTAATCATCGGCTTCCATTGGATCAAGTAAACCAAGAGCAATACCACAGCGGCGGATGCTAACCAATAATCTTTGAAAATAGCGGATACCCCCGCAATGAGTAAAAAAGCAATCACTACCTGAATCATCTTAATCCCTCACCTATAAAACGGTATTGTCCCAGTACCCATCCGCTGGCGTTTGAACCTCTACCATCTGCTGACTTGCCAAGTTGATACGAATTAAGTCTGGACCCACAACTGGTTTTAGATCCTCTCGTTTTACCAGAAACTTAAACGCTTCAAAACTAGCCAAAACGCCTACTATATTTGCCACTGGAGCAAGAACGGCCCATGGAGCCTCTTTTTTTACATAAGAATTTGCCCAGTTTTCGTCTGCACCGTATTGAACTGAGTGCACAGCTCGTCCATCTTTTAAGGCATTAATCTTCTGTTTCATTTCTTCGGTCAAAGGTTGTTGATAGGAAGGGTGGCTTAAAACCACTTCATATGGCGCCGAAGTAGGAGTAAGCGACATAACGCCTCCTCTAAATGGTGGGGTTACAGCAATCCAGATAGAAGGAATCCCTAGTTCCGCCGCTGTACGATGAATAATCACTCGTGCGACAAGATTATCTGTTGCATCGATGATCACATCCGCGCCTTGTAACAGCTCTCTCGCATTCTCTTCTGTTACAAATTGCTCTGTTACCTTTACTTGGATATCCGGGTTGATATCTTCTAATGTTTCTCTAGCAGATTCTGCTTTGCTTTTATCAATTCGGCTCACAGAGCTAAGCATTTGTCTGTTCAAATTACTCGCTTCAAATACATCACGATCAATCACATGGATATGTCCAACGCCCATGCGAGCTAGCTGAATAAGAGTAATTCCTCCCACTCCACCTGCTCCTACTACTGTGACACGTCCATTCCGGAGTTTTTCTTGCTCTTCTTTGGAAATAACGCCTACGTTACGAACAAAGCTTGCTTCATATAGATTTTGTATAGTTTGGGTTTCCATTTTGTTTTCCTCCTAAATTTTAGAGATGTGCATAATTCCAACCACCGTCTGGTGCTGTTTTAATTTGGACAGGTTGCTCTGCATCCAGATTAATGAGTAACGCCTTAGGTGCAGGAACCGAAGGAGTACGTTTCGTGATGATCTGAACTGCTTCGTGGAAACTAAAAGTAGCTAAAAGCATTGCCCGTACGGGTGTAATAATCCAGCCAGCTTTTCCTTCGCAAAATTGCTCGGCCCATTCCTTTGGAGCCCCTTGTTCCACTGAATATCTAGCTCGTTCTTTTTTTATGTCTGCAATCTGTTGTCGCACACTTTCGTCCGTAAGTTTAACGCCCTTGCCAGGTAGATTTAAGATATCTTCATAATGAACCCCATCTGGAAAAAATGAGGATACAAAGCCCCGATTAGGTGGGCTCCCTGACATGCCCACACTTGGAATCCCTAGCTCCCGTGCCGTTCGATGGATAATAACCCGTGAAGGCATGTCGTCGACTGCTTCAATCACCACATCGTGATCTTTAATGAGCTCAATTACATTTGCTTCATCCACCATGGTTTGGACAAATCGAGTTGATATGTATGGATTGATATCTTTTACTGTTTTCTCAGCTACTTTTGCCTTCGCTTCTCCTAAAACAGAAGTAGATGCGAGCATCTGACGATTCATATTTGAGACTTCAAACTCGTCTGCATCCACACCCGTGATATGCCCAATTCCCATACGAGCACAAAGGATCGCTTGAACCCCTCCTACTCCCCCTAATCCAAAAATAACGACTTTCGCTTCTTTTAATGTAAGTTGTTCTGCTTCTGAATAGACACCGACGTTTTTCTTAACTAATTCCCAGTAAAAATCGGATTCGTTTTGAAATGATTGGAACATGTCGACCTCCTGGTTATGTATTTCAATACCCTCTATCTTATCGTGGGTACGAATAGAAGGTAATGGTCCATAAGAGCCATCATTTTGTGTATAAAAAACAAATAAACCGCGACTTTGGTTTTAGCCGCGGTTTTTCTTGTAATGAACATGACCTTCTAAATATTCAAGTAAATCATGAATTCGTTTCTGGTACGTATGCATACGACGAACACTCTGATATGCTTTGGCCGCCATTTCCTCTCGTTCCTCTTTATGTGATAAATAATAGTGAATCTTTTCTTTTAATTCATCCAATGTATGAAAACTAGCAATCTCTTCTTCTGCAAAGTGCTGATAAAGATCTGTACGCCACGTGGTTAGCTGAAATGCTTTACAGGCTGCAATCTCATAGGTTCGATTATTCGGTGTGTGCGCTGCTATATTTTTCGGATTATCTTTTCGATCATTATTCGTACGATGAACATTCAGTACGATTTTCGCACCATTGTAATATTTGATTACTTCCTCAGGAGCAATGGGATTATTTAAAATACATTTCTTTAACTTAGAATAATTTTTTAGCTTCTCCCACCATTGACCGATAATCTTGGTTTTATTCTTTAAAAGGATCGGGGTCAATTGATCAAAATAACGGATTCGAATCGGAAAAGCGCTCCCGACAAAACAAATATCAGACTGATACTTTTCGCCTACATTCATTGGTCGATACTTATCCGGATTTACTGCCAACGGCAAATGAATCACTGTTTTCCCTAGTTCTTGGTAAAATGGAACACTATTACTATCTTGTGTGATGACTAAGTTATAAGGCTGGACTAACTCTTTATGTGTCTTCAATCGATAAGGATCATCCACCACCCATATTCCTACCGGAATCTTCATCTTCCTCAAGGATTTCACATAATGAGCAGGCAAAAACGGTCCACGAAATACCAAAATAAAATCAGGGCGAAACTCCTTAATCTTTGGAATCAACTCTTTGCGTTTATCTTGTCGAATCATAAATTTTTCAAAATGGAAATTTGTCCGCTTTTTTCCAATAGATTGTAGCCCTGCTAAAATGTTTGAGTCCTCGTCCGACAGATGATTCTGAAACTCAAACCCACATCCCGATGAAATGAAGAAAATTCTCATACACATCTGGTCCTTTCCCAAGACACAGTGATCTCTTCATATTATATGGATGGAGGCTGTCTTCGGTTCACAATTCTCATGAAATGGACACTGAAACGGTATTCCTGTGAAAAGGGTACTAGCGAACTTTTTGTTATAAACTTTGTAATGCATAGGATTGTTTGGTATTTCCGTTGCCTTCACTTACAATCTCTACTATTTCTCCGTGATAATAATAGATTTTCGGAACTCGATACGTAATCATAGAAGGAATTTCTTGGGGAACGCTCCCAATATGCTCTGCTAAATCATATAGTGTAATTTCTTCCTTCCCCTGCCGTCCAATCAACGTCACTTGAGTACCGAGGGGGTATTTACAAGGAAGCTTGACCATAATCTGATCCATACATATTTTGCTAATAATAGGCATCTTCTTACCATCTATCAATACATCCATTCCTTGAAAACAACGAAACCAGCCATCTGCATATCCAATTGGAATAGTGGCAACCCACTCCTCATCCTCTGCTTGGTATGCATTATCATATCCAACAAAATCCCCTGCTTTGAGTTTCTTGATATGTGCAATTTTGGAATGCAGAGATAAAGCAGGTTGTAGGGAAAATGGTATCTCTTCTTTAATCTGTTGAGATGGATAAATTCCAAACATAGCCACACCAATTCTTACTACATCGAGGGCCTTTTCTGGAAATCGTAGTGAAGATGCACTATTAGCACAGTGATAATAGGGGATAGATATCCCTGCTTCTTTTACCCACTCCATCATTTCCTCAAAACGTGCATACTGCTTATCGTAATACGAAGTATCATTGCTGTTGGCAGTTGCGAAATGAGTATATACACCCTCTAAGTTCACATCTTGATACCGTAATAGAGGGAGGATTTCGAGCCATTCCCGCTTTTCACGAATTCCGATCCGTCTTAATCCTGTGTCCATCTTTAAATGAATCTTAAGAGGGCTTGTACTCTTCTTATATTGCCTCATCTCTTTTAACCACGTTGCTTGGAAAACGGTAAGTGTTAGGTCATAATCGATAGCCAGATTTACATTAGATGGTAGTACCGGGGTTAGTACTAAAATCGGTGCTTTAATTCCTTGATTACGTAATACAATCGCTTCACTCAACAGAGCGACTGCTAACAAATCCGCTCCTGCCTTTAGAGCGATTTTGGCTATTTGAATATCCCCATGTCCGTATGCATTTGCTTTTACAGCTGCCATGAACTGAGTAGAACGAGGTAGATGCCCACGAATCCGTCGAATATTTTCTTCTATACAATCAAGATAAATTTCGACCCATGCATCACGATGTATCATAGAAGTGTTCATAATACCCCCACTGCCTCTCTCATTGAAACACGACTATCTTTCAAATCGTCTACTAACTGATCCAATTTGTTTTCTCTAGAGCCTTTTATCAAAATAATGGAATTCGCTTCTGCAACTTCTCTTAATTGGGCGATTAACTCTTCTTGTTGTGTTGACTGATAGGAAGATACTCTTCCTTCTATAAAGCGTTTTTTTGCTATCTTAGCAATATGTTCAGCAAGCATACCAACAGTAAAAACATAATCGATCTTATTTGGATCTAATTGTGCTCCTGCTTTCTCATGTAAAGAGACTTCATCATCGCCTAAGCCGTTCATATCACCTAAGACCACGATTTTTTTCTTATAGTCATGTAAAGTTGAAAGCGTTTCTAACGAAACACGAAGACTGGATGGATTTGATTTATATGAATCATTTAGGACGGTATATTTAGGTGTCTTGATGATCTCATTACGTCCCCCCGTAATTTTAGCTTTCAGGAATCCGTTTTGGATCTGTTCGTTTGAAATTCCATAGTAGTGACAAACCGCAATGGCAGATAAGGCATTTAACACTTGATGCTTTCCTAACATAGGTAAATGGAATACGGGACGTTGTGCCGGTAGAGCAAACGAGACCCCTTCCCTTTCAATCGAAATAAAACTAGGATAGTACGAATTACTAGACTGTAATCCAACTGTCACCGCGTGATCACCGAGGTTTTGTAGACGAACAGCTTCTTGTAATAGGGGCTCGTCCCCATCGTAAATGAAAATACCATTATGTCGTAAACCCGAGAGAATCTCTAGCTTAGCTTGTGCAATTCGCTCTCTCGATTTTAATTGATCCAGATGGGCCTCTCCAATATTTGTGATAATCGCAACATCCGGTAAGGCAATAGAGGATAATAGCTCAATTTCTCCCAGATCAGACATCCCCATCTCTATCACAGCCATCTCGGTTTGTGAGGACAACTGTAAGATAGTCAAGGGTACACCTAAGTGGTTATTCAAATTACCGTATGTTTTTTGAGTCTTAAACTGCGTTTCTAATACACTCGCTAATATGTCTTTCGTAGATGTCTTACCGTTGCTTCCTGTAATCCCAATCACTTTCGTTTTTAGTTGCTTCCGATACTCTCTCGCCAAAGATTGTATCGCTACAAGTGTATCTTTTACATAAATAACCGGAATTTCAGTAGGTGGACTTGGTTCATCTTCCATCCACAACGTAGCGGCAGCTCCCAAATCAATGGCTTTTTGCACAAATTGATGGCCATTAAAATGATCCCCTTTAATAGGGATAAATAAATTTTGAAGTTGCACGGTTCGCGAATCAATGGAAACACCTTGAATTTGGATATGTTGATCTAGACTCGTACAAAATGCTCCATCCATCATCTCTACCATTTGCTGTATCGTTCGTTTTATCATGTCATTCATCCCCTGGTGTATTGAATTTGTCTTGAATTCTGATGACGTTCAATAGCAAGATCAATAAACTTTTCGATGATCTCTGAATACGTAATGCCATTCGTCGCTTCCCACAGTGCAGGGAACATACTGTGACCCGTGAATCCCGGAAACGTATTCACTTCATTTACGTACAACTCATTTTCTTCAGTCACAAAGAAGTCCACTCGCATCAATCCAGAACCATTTAATACTTGGAAAGCTTGCTGGGAAATTTCTTGCATCTTTTGATGGAGTGAATCAGGAATGTTTGCCGGTATAATAGGAATCAATTTTCCATCTACGTACTTCGCGTTATAATCCATAAAAGATTTCTCTAAAATATACTCACCCGCGACAGAGCATTTGGGATCTTCATTTCCTATTACAGCTATTTGCATCTCCCGCCCAATTACTTCTTTGTCTACTACTATTTTTTGATCAAAGGTAAAAGAATCCTTTACAGCTTCCTTTAGTTCATCTTGATTTTGACAACGGTGAATTCCCACACTAGATCCTAGCTTTGCAGGCTTAACAAAGCACGGATAGCCAATTTTTCTCTCGATCTGGTCATAAACTCGGTTCGTATGTCGTTGCCATTCATGGAGAGTAAAGAATACGTATTCCGCTTGTGGAATGCCGACTTTGGAAAAGATTTCTTTGGTCATTGCTTTATCAATGCCGATAGCAGAAGATAAAATTCCATTACCTACATACGGAACATCCATTAATTCTAATAGCCCCTGTATCGTTCCATCCTCACCATGCGTACCATGCAGAGCAGGAATTACTACACATTCTTCTCTTTGAGAAAAGCACTCCTGTAAAACTTTTGCTAGTGAAAGGGTTGGTGTCATAGCAGAGTCTGATTTGCCTTCTTGTAGCTCTTTTAATTCTTCTTTCACCATTCCTGTAGTACCCCAAATTCCCTCACTACTGATGTAAATGGAATAAACATCATACTTCTCTTTATCTAACGCATTTATGATTGCTACAGCTGTCCGCTTCGATATTTCATGTTCAACAGACTTTCCACCGTATAAGACATATACTTGGGTCTTCATATTTTCTCCGCACCTCTATATTCATAATTTATATTAAATCTAAATAACAGAATTTATATTAAGCAATACTTGTATGCTCATAGTAATCGTTCGTGAAAAAAACAGCCAATGAAGTAGCTTACACTTCCATTACAAAATTGTAAGATAGCTAGAAAAGTCTTCATGCTATCGGTCATATCAGTAGTTTATATTTTCGTACCACTACTCTTCCCACTTCTCGGGAGTTTGGTGAACCATAATAAGGCCGCTAACACTATTCCTGTAGTAACTGTCAAAATCAACTTTTTATGTTTCAATTTGATCACGTCACCTTTTTCCTGATTATCGTAGAATTACATCATAGAACAGAGAGATAAAGATTATATAAAGATCGTATCAACCTAAAATCAATTATTTGAGTAACTGGAATCAAATAGATCAACTGATCAAAAGATATAGTTGACCAACTGGATCATATAGAAATACATATTCTTAAAAAATAATTTATAATTCTTTATATTTATTTATAAATTTATAGTTGTTAAAAAAATTTACAAAGACTATTATGGAGCATGTGGGTTCCTTATAACGAAACCCTTAGAAAGTAAAAATAATATCAATGGAGGTATGAACAAGATGAAAAAGAAAACGGTTTCTGTTGTTCTCGCTACATCCCTCATGCTAGGAGGAGCTTTTACCACTTTTACAGCTACTCAACCAGTAGAAGCAAAAACAGAGCAAAAAGTAGCTCAGCCAATCGTCTTAGAAGATACATTCAATCAAGGGTCTAACGGATGGAGTGGTAGCTTTTCAGACTACCCCGTTGGAAGTGAAGAATTTTATGAATTATCCTATTCCTTAAAACATCTTCCTGCAAATTTAGACAGCAAACAAAAAGCTCTTTTTCTGGGTGGAAATAACCATAGCGATGATTTGTTTATGTATGTTACCAAGCCTGTACATATGACCCATAAAGTGAAACCAAATACGACATATAAGGTGGATTTCGATTTTGATATTGCCACCAATGAAGCAGCCGATTCATTCGGTATAGGGGGATCTCCAGCCTCTTCCCTCCATGTGAAAGTAGGGGCATCTATCGTCAAGCCCAAGACGTATGTAAAAGAGGGATATAATCGGTTGAATATCGATCATGGTGATCAAAAGAATGATGGGAAAAATGCTATACTAGTTGGCGATTTAGGCAAATTGCATACAGCGGATGATTCCTACGAAATCAAAAACTTCAAGCATGAATCCAAGCCTTTCTATATCAAATCAGATAGCAAAGGACAACTTTGGTTAATTGTAGGTACTGATTCTGGTTACGAGGGTATTACGAAGTATTACATTCCAAGAATCAAGGCAGTTTTGACCGAAGTACCGTCAAAGTAAAAGAAATAAAAAAGAAATGGATACTCCGTTAGTGAGCGTCCATTTCTTTTTTATTTACATATATCTATTTAATGATTGTTGCATTAAATGATCTTCCCAGTCTCTTAATCCACGGTTATCGGAAGGTCTCTTCAATATATAATCATAATAGTACAATGTTTTATTTATTTGAATTTGATTCCTTATTGACTGACAGGCTCTCCATCCCCATTCATCATCTTCTCCGTAGTTACTATCCTGATACCGGTGTTGGACGGCTATTTTTTTGGCGTAGCACACGCGACTATTTGGTTTTCGATAGTAATATTGCTCATCCTCGGAATGTGAGTAGTTCACGTCATACTTGCAAATTTTCTTACCTAATCCACTTAAATTTACTTCAACCTCAAAATTAATACAATCAGCATCCGGATATTGATCAATACATTCTAATAGGGTTTGAACATAATCTATCTCGATCCGATCATCATCATCGACAAAGGAGATAAATGCACCTTGTGCTAGATCCATAAGCGTATTTCTCTTAGCTCCTATCGTGCTCTTTCGATTATCAACTAAAACTAATACTTCTACAGGAAGCTGATGAGCTTGCCTTTGCAATTCCGCCATCGTCCTAGATGCATGAGTAAGTCGTTCAATGGTTGTAGGTACTAAAATAGATAATTTCATCTCCAATGTGATTATCTCCTTTTGTAGTTGGGTATATTGTTTTATTTTATTATGGAAATCGTGTGAGTATGACAATATCAGCAAACTCCTCGCTTCTCGTAGTATCCATCTTGTTTGAAATAAACACCTATTCCTCTCATTCATCATATGTTATTCATATCATCCTGATGGAAAGTAGGTGTACTTTTGAAAATCATACTCATTGCTATTGATACCTTGCGAGCAGACCGTTTAGGATGTTATGGATATCATGATGATATTAGTCCTAACATCGATGGACTAGCTAAAGATGGGATTTTATTTGAGAACATGATAGCGGAAAATAACGTAACCCAAAGTACCTTTTACAGGTGACTGCGTAAAAAACGTTTTGTTGTATACTGTGGAATTAAGTATATTTGGCTTTTGAGGTTCTTCAGTTGATTATTTTGTTTGTGTAGCAAACTTGTTTATTATTTTGTTGGTTAGATTCATTTGATAACCGTAGTTGTATAATCAGCTTCTTGATATCCTCTAATCGAGCTAGCCTCTCTTCTTCTGTAATCTTGGGTGCAATAACATGTATAGTTGTATTCCCAATACTATAGGTTGCATCTGGACTTAAATCCCCATCCAATGTCATCACCTCTGTTAACTCTATGCAGAAAAAGGGATTACTTGACATAAAAAAAGAATTCCCTTTTATTTGAAGGAAATTCTTTTTTTATTACGAAATAGATGCTTTTGTATTTTCCGATCCCGGTTCTTCAAGCTATTTTTTCCTTTAAGGATTTGTACATAGATGATCAATCAATTTTTATAATGGAGACATTTGAGAAGGTTGAAGATATCGTAAGACTGGTGATAGCTTCATTTGGCACTCCTATAATCTGAAGAATAAGACTAGATCCTCCCCCAGGTACTTGGATTAATCCTCCTGAAGTAATATTTCGACCAATTGGTGCTGCAGTACCTGAAGCTCCGACAGGTGCAACTTGTGAAGTCAAAGATAGGAAAGGTGCAGGAGAACCAGTAACTTCAAGCCTACCGATTGAAGCGCTACCAGGGGTTAGCGTTACTCGTATATCGTAAGATATATAATACAAGCCTTCTACTAAATTAATTGTATCTGGTGGAGTAAATGAAATAAATGCAGGATTTCCATTTACTACCGGTGGACTAAAAGGAATATTAGCTAAAGCAGTTGTTACAGGTGTACCATTTAAAGGTGTAAAGATAGCATTATTTTCTACTGCATTCACTCCGGTGATCCCCGTTGCCCCTGTTGCTCCGGTCGATCCTGTAGCTCCAGTAGCTCCCGTGACTCCGTCGGCTCCAGTTGATCCGGTGACTCCGTCGGCTCCAGTTGATCCGGTGACCCCGTCGGCTCCGGTTGATCCGGTGACTCCGTCGGCTCCGGTTGCTCCGGTGACTCCGTCGGCTCCAGTTGATCCGGTGACTCCATCGGCTCCGGTTGATCCGGTGACTCCGTCGGCTCCGGTTGATCCGGTGACTCCGTCGGCTCCAGTTGATCCGGTGACCCCGTCGGCTCCGGTTGATCCGGTGACTCCGTCGGCTCCAGTTGACCCGGTGACCCCGTCGGCTCCGGTTGCTCCGGTGACTCCGTCGGCTCCAGTTGATCCGGTGACCCCGTCGGCTCCAGTTGCTCCGGTGACTCCGTCGGCTCCAGTTGATCCGGTGACCCCATCGGCTCCGGTCGGTCCAGTTGGTCCAATACCAGTTGATCCGGTCGGTCCGATCGCTCCGTCAGCTCCAGTTGATCCGGTGGATCCGTCAGCCCCTGTGACTCCATCAGCTCCAGTAACTCCGTCGGCTCCGGTTGATCCGGTGACCCCATCGGCTCCAGTTGATCCGGTGACTCCATCGGCTCCGGTTGCTCCGGTGACTCCATCGGCTCCGGTTGAACCGGTGACTCCGTCGGCTCCGGTTGCTCCGGTGACCCCATCGGCTCCAGTTGATCCAGTGACCCCATCGGCTCCCTTTGCTCCGGTTGAACCATTTGTTCCTGTCGGAGCTTCTAGTCTCACTATGGCTGAACCAGGGGTTACATTAATATCCAGTGTATCAGATATTAAATTTAGCGTGTCCCCAAAACCCAGAGGAACACTTCCACTCGTTCCGCTATTTCCTTGGACTAGGAATAAGGAAGCACCTGTATCCAAGGCTCCCGTTGGTCCAGTTGACCCAGTAGCTCCTGTTATTCCAGTAACTCCGGTGGTTCCGGTCGCCCCCGTCGGTCCTGTTAATCCAATGCCGGTTAACCCTGTCGATCCAGTAGCTCCCGTAACTCCAGTAGCTCCCGTGACTCCGCCAGTTCCAGTCGGTCCTGTTAATCCAATGCCGGTTAACCCTGTCGATCCAGTAGCTCCCGTAACTCCAGTAGCTCCCGTGACTCCGCCAGTTCCAGTCGGTCC
>NZ_JAUSUV010000005.1 GCF_030814315.1 Croceifilum oryzae
GGTCCAGTTGGCCCTTGAGGCCCAGTAGGTCCTTGAGGTCCTTGGGGTCCCTGAGGTCCTTGAGGTCCTTGAGGCCCAGTCGGTCCCTGAGGTCCCTGAGGTCCTTGAGGTCCTTGGGGTCCTTGAGGTCCTTGGGGTCCCTGAGGTCCTTGAGGTCCTTGAGGCCCAGTCGGTCCTTGGGGTCCTTGAGGTCCTTGGGGTCCCTGAGGTCCTTGGGGTCCCTGAGGCCCAGTAGGTCCTTGAGGTCCTTGGGGTCCTTGGGGTCCTTGAGGTCCTTGGGGTCCCTGAGGCCCAGTAGGTCCTTGAGGTCCTTGAGGCCCTGTGGGTCCAGTTGGCCCTTGAGGCCCAGTAGGTCCTTGAGGTCCTTGGGGTCCCTGAGGCCCAGTCGGTCCTTGAGGTCCTTGAGGTCCTTGAGGTCCTTGAGGCCCAGTCGGTCCTTGAGGTCCTTGGGGTCCTTGGGGTCCTTGAGGCCCTGTGGGTCCAGTAGGTCCTTGAGGCCCAGTCGGTCCTTGGGGTCCAGTAGGTCCTTGAGGTCCTTGGGGTCCTTGAGGTCCTTGGGGTCCCTGAGGTCCTTGGGGTCCCTGAGGTCCTTGGGGTCCTTGAGGCCCAGTAGGTCCCTGAGGTCCTTGGGGTCCTGTGGGTCCAGTTGGCCCTTGAGGCCCAGTCGGTCCTTGAGGTCCTTGGGGTCCTTGGGGTCCCTGAGGCCCAGTCGGTCCTTGGGGTCCTTGGGGTCCCTGAGGTCCTTGAGGTCCTTGGGGTCCCTGAGGCCCAGTCGGTCCTTGAGGTCCTTGGGGTCCCTGAGGTCCTTGAGGTCCTTGAGGTCCTTGGGGTCCTTGAGGTCCTTGAGGTCCTTGGGGTCCTTGGGGTCCTTGAGGTCCTTGGGGTCCTTGAGGTCCTTGAGGTCCTTGGGGTCCTTGAGGCCCAGTCGGTCCTTGGGGTCCTTGAGGCCCAGTCGGTCCCTGAGGTCCTTGAGGCCCTGTGGGTCCAGTCGGTCCCTGAGGTCCTTGAGGTCCTTGGGGTCCCTGAGGCCCAGTAGGTCCTTGAGGTCCTTGGGGTCCTTGAGGCCCAGTCGGTCCCTGAGGTCCTTGGGGTCCTTGAGGCCCAGTCGGTCCTTGAGGTCCTTGGGGTCCCTGAGGTCCTTGGGGTCCCTGAGGTCCTTGGGGTCCCTGAGGTCCTTGGGGTCCCTGAGGCCCAGTAGGTCCTTGAGGTCCTTGAGGTCCAGTCGGTCCCTGAGGTCCTTGGGGTCCTTGAGGCCCAGTCGGTCCTTGGGGTCCTTGGGGTCCAGTAGGTCCTTGAGGTCCAGTAGGTCCCTGAGGTCCTTGGGGTCCTTGGGGTCCTTGAGGCCCAGTCGGTCCTTGGGGTCCCTGAGGTCCAGTAGGTCCTGTCGATCCAGTTGGTCCAGTATTACCTTGAGGTCCAGCGGCCCCAGTAGTGCCCGTTGGTCCGTTAGGGCCTGTAGGGACTTCAAGCCTTACAACGGCGGAACCAGGTGTTACCAAAATTTCTAGTGTATTGGATACAAAGTTTAGTATATCTCCAAAGCCCATTTGAGCACTTCCGCTTGCTCCTGTGTTTCCTTGAACAAAAAATAAGAGATCACCTGTAGCAAAAGTTCCAGTTGGTCCAGTCGGTCCTTGAGGTCCTTGAGGTCCAGTCGACCCTGTAGCACCAGAAGGTCCAGGAGGTCCGGGAGGTCCTCCACTTGGTCCGGTCGTGCCCGTTGGTCCAGTCGGTCCAATTGAGATAGGAATGGACAATGCTTTCTTCAGCTTAGCGTTTAGTTCCCTTTCTAATAAGGTAGCTTCTTGAATGGTATTATTGACGCTTTCGTTTATTTGAAGCAATTCGTTAATGGATGTAGGTGGGGATGTAATACCGGGTAGTGTTCCGAGAGCGTACTGTACTTTCTCCCCTTCGGCATTCAAAATATGGCTTAAAGCTAATTCTTCTAAAGCAATAGAGAGTAATAGAAAATTAATAGCTTCTTCACGGTCGAAGGGAGTAATAGGAGGCCAATCGGAGTTCCACATAGCTTAAACACCCCCGATGTGTATTTCTATCACCATTACTATATTCATTAGTCGATATATTGTGATTTTTATATAAAGAACTAAGGGTGGTCCCCAATTTGCTAGAGGGGAGCAAGTAATAATTTCATTATTTGTACATAAGGATGTAGGGAGATCAGTATGTCTTAATCCTATTTTTCATTTATGGATTACGAGATAGTTTTGAGGAGGCGAGAGGTATGTCTGATCATCCACCTATATTAACGATTCATCTAGTGATCTCGGAGCAGATCAATCTAGATAAGTTGAAAAATGATTGTAATGAGCAAAGTATCGCAATTAAAGTGTATAACGCCAAAGATGAACTCCATTTTAATTTCAAACAACCAAGGGTTTTTTTCTCGGTTGGTAGTGATCCATCCCTATTTCCAGCTCTTTGTCATTTGCCTCTCCATGAGCGGAAACGCTGGTTACATTTTCATTCTGTAGAAGAAATTACTCCGCAACAAGCCTTTTACTGTTGGCTACGTGGTACAGAACCTCTTCCTCAAAATAGGGAAATACCACCTACCACCTTTTCTTCCGAAACTCCTCTAGTATCGATTTTTACTGTCAGCTACAAGTCCCAAAAGAGGATTTTGAGACCATACGAATCTCTTTTAAAGCAAACATATCAAAATTGGGAATGGGTCATTGTGGATGATTCCGATGATCAGGAGGATACGTATCAACAGCATTTACTTTCTTTAAAAGATTCAAGGGTGAGAAGGTATCGTCAAGATTCTCATAGTGGGTATATTGGGGCAGTGAAACGATATGCAGCAGGACTATGTACGGGTGAAATTTTAGTAGAGTTAGATCATGATGATGAGTTAACTCCTGATGCTTTGGAGAAAATAGTGCAGGCGCTACAACGCCACCCCGAATGCGGCTTTGTTTATGGGGAGAATGCGGAGTTGCATGAGGATACGTATCAGCCGCATTGGTATGGTTGGGATTTTAGCTTTGGATATGGATTATATTATCGAGTTTGGGTGCATGAGCTGGGGAGATGGCAAAATGTATGTAAAAACTCTAGCTTAAACTGGACTACGATTCGTCATTTGGTAGGGTTGCCTAATCATCCCCGAGCGTGGACGAGAGATTGCTATCATCTGATTGGAGGTCATCGAGAAGAGCTTTTGGTAGCAGATGACTATGATTTATTAGTTAGAACGTTTCTTTGTACAAAGTATTTAGGAATTCCTGGATTGCTTTATTTGCAGTATCGCAATGAAGGTGGAAATAATTCTACCTTTATACGAAATCGCCAAATCCAGATATTATGTGGACAATTAGAACAATATTATCGACCGCGAATCAATAGCAGAATGGAAGACATAGACGCGCCTTGTCTAGAACATGTGCCTTATGAACGGATTTGGAACCGACCAGCCGATAGCCCAGCACTGGAATTAGCCTATGTAGTAGATGAAGATCCAAATCGAGTTTCTTTGATTTTTCCATTTTTGTCTCCGTGCGAAGGAGAGGATCATACAAATTTACTTAAGACTCTACAAAATGGAATGGAGACGAATTTTAAGGAGTTTGAAGTGATCATCATAGGTGATATTCACCCAGATGTTGAATTTTTTGCGTCTCATGCTCCGAGCGGGGCTATTCGATGGTGGCCTATGACTTCAGAAGAATCATTGGAGTCGTGTATCCAATATGCGAAGTTGTGTGCTTCGTGTGCTAAAAAAACGGTCATTCTCCCGAAATCATGAATCATACAAAGCCACTGGTCATTTGGGGATGTGGTGGGCATGCCCGTGAAGTAAACCACCTTTGTGAACAGATTGGATGCGAAGTAGTAGGTTTTTTGGATGAACGTCTAGAAATGAAGGGGAGCATCATAGACGGGATTCCTGTTTTAGGAGACTTAACGGATATTTTATCGAGACGAAATCATGTTGAAATTGTATGTGCAGGTGTAGGAGATCCAGCTTTAAAAAGACGATTTTCTAGAAAAACGATAGAATTAGGGTTTTCGATAGCTCCCTCTCTTATCCACCCAGCTGTCTACCTCTCTAAGAGAAGCCATGTTGGAGTGGGTAGTGTTATTTGTGAGGGGGTTATTTTAACGACGCGAGTTGAGATTGGTGATTTTGTCATTATTAATCGAGGAGCAAATATAAGTCATGATAATCAGATAGGAAATTATGTAACCATCGCTCCTGGAGTAAATGTTGCAGGTCATGTGGTGATTCAAGAAGGAGCTTATCTGGGAATTGGTTGTTCGGTTCGAGAAAAAATAGAAATTGGAGCTTGGTCGATGGTGGGAGGTGGCGCTTTTGTCCATCAAGATGTTCCTGACAGAGTCCTATATGCTGGGGTGCCAGCGCACTTTAAAAAAGAGAGAGGGGTAGGGGATGAGTAGAGAATCGTACCCATTAGTTAGTGTATTAATTCCTGCCTACAATCGGCCAGATACGTTAAAAATCGCTTTAAACTCTATTTTAGATCAAACTTATCCGAATATCGAAGTCATTATTTGCGATGATAGTAGTGATAATCGAGTGAGTGAGATGATAGCTGCCGATTTCTATCATATTCCGCAGATTCGTTATTTTAAAAACGAAGAGAATTTATTTATTGGGAACTGGCATAAATGCTTTGATTTATCATCAGGCGAGTATATTAACTATTTGATGGATGATGATGTATTTCATAAAGAGAAAATTGCTGCAATGATGTCTTACTATCTCCGCTTTGAAAATATTACCCTTGTTACTTCTTATCGCCAAACCATTGATGCACAAGGAGCGCACATTCCCCCCATCTGGGCTACACAAAGACTATATCAAGAAGATCGGGTTATGGATGGGAAAATGCTTGGGAATTATGCTTTATCACATTGCTTAAATGTGATTGGAGAGCCTACAACTGTACTATTTCGAAAAAGTGATTTGATCGATCGTTACGGTTTCTACCAAGGAAAACAATACGTACTCTTGAATGATATGGCTGCTTGGCTATCGCTGTTATCAAAAGGGAAGGCTGTTTACATTACAGATGCTCTGAGCTATTTTCGTCTTCATCCAAATCAGAACAATGAGACGTTAGGAGCAAACTTATTTAGTGAATGGCTGGATCTGATGATTGCTTCCCGCGAAGATGGTTTTTTGGATAGTGATCATCTATACCAAATGGCTCTCGGAAGCTATCGTGATCGTATCAGTGGCTACCCTGCATTTACAAAGGATATTGAACGAATTGATGGGATCTTGTCATCCTTGTAACGATAAAAGCAGATGTTGATTCATTAAAAAGGTGATTTACTCTGAATAATATCATTATTTTTCCAGCTCATTCCCCCCGTTAAAAGCTTATCTTAGCTTTTAACGGGGGTTCTCTTATCTTCAAAGAGTTATAATAATCGTCGGTAAATCGTTATATATTCTTGATCCATCTTGATTATAATAAATAATAAAAGAAAGGAGATTTTCCATTTCTATCCTAATTTAGAAGAGGATCGTGTGATTATGTTTACCCACCATAGACAACAAGAAATTATTAAGGTCCTATTACAAGATCCCAAATGGCATACATTAGAAGAAATTGCCTGTCATGTGCAGTGCGCGGTAAAGACGGTTCGACGTGACTTAGCTTATCTGAAAGACCATCTACCTTCAGACTGGCAGATACAGGCTGTCAAAGGGAAGGGAGTCCAGCTATATAAACCACCACATTCTTCTCATACTAGTATGTATTCTTTTTTTAAACAGCAGGATATGCAGTTTCGGGTGCTTAGTCAACTGTTAAAAGGAGATGTCCGTACGGTTGCAGAGTTGGCTGATGCGCTGTATGTGCAAGTGCCATCCTTATCTATTGTTCTTCAGCGTGTTCAACGCTATTTAGACCATTTTAAATTAAAACTACATAAGAGACCATTATGCATTGTAGGGGAAGAAGCCCATATCGTATATATGTTATATGAATTGTATTTTACAACGTATACATGGGAGGAGTGGCCATTTCCTGAACAGGTAGAAGTTTTTTCCTATATATCTGAGATCGAACGGAAGTTAGACATTCAATTTTATCCGAGTTATAAGCAGAGACTGGCCTATTTACTGGCGATCTATGTACAACGAAAAAACCAAGGTCATGTCATGAGGATATTGCCCGTATATAAGGCGCTTGTAACTGAAACGCCTTTTTATCACAAAATCAAAGCAGTTTCTCCGGTTCTATGTGGTATACCACTTACAAAAGTGGATTATGTTTTAATTACCATTGCAGTCAATTGCTGTATGTTTGTCTATTTGAACCGAAACCACTATAAACAAGAAATCTTACAGCATTATGATGAAGGTGCCTCCACTGTTTATCGATGTGTTCGAGAATTGGTGGAAGAACTAGAACGAGAGTTTGGTGTAGCGTTTCATCAAGATGAAGAGCTTCTTTTTTATTTATTACAGTATCTTAAACAAGTTTCGTATCGCAATCTGTTTATACCTACCATCACTTCCCCGATATCTGATTGGCATGAACAAGTCAAACGAAAACATCATGTAACCTTTCAAAAAGTGGGTGTGGTCTATACAAAGTGGGTACAGAAATACTCTCTTCTTCCTTGTGTCAATGAAGAAGATATACTTGCGATTACGTTACAATTAGAAGCTTCTTTTCATTTATCACAAGCCTATTGCAAAAAAGCATTATTATATTTAGGTGATAGCGTCTTGTGGAAGCGTTATATACAAGGAGTACTATATGACAAGTTTGGAAAAGAATTATTAATTGTTCCGGAAGAAGTGTTAGATCTTCAGACCTATGATATTCAAAAACTTGATGTGGATTGTATTGTCACAACTGTTCCATTAGAGAGAATGGATATCCCAGTGATTCAAATATCGGTAATCCCAACCAGGAGAGAGTTAGATAGTATCAAGGAATTCTTAGATAAGGGAATAGATAGAGAGGAGAGTATGTGAAAAAGAAAACCCAAAGGCAGAGTCTGCTTGAAGACTCTGCCTTTGGGTTTTCTTTACGATTACAGCAACTATTAGCTACCGCTTCCTACTTTTAGGGCCTTCTAATTGTATTAAAATAATTCTTTGAGTGTACCATTTTTCACTCGATCTTCGTAGGTTTTTAATGGCATTTTACGTGGTGTAGCGTTCTTTCCAATCGGGGTTACTTCTACATCAACTGTTTGATAATGTCCACCTACGCCACTGTATGGAGAATCTACTGTAGCAAAAACTTTATTATTTTGCTCATCGTAATCATAACCATAGCTTGGTCCAGGTCCGGGAGCACCAGGTCCTGGGAGATCTTTACTATATTTAAATACATCAGCTATCGAGATGGTTTTTGCTTCTTCATTGCCTGTACCGAGATTGGCAACATTGATCGATACGTTACCTTCTACCTCGGCTCTTCCAGAAAGTACGCCTGAGAAAGTTGCATTCTGTACTTTACCTATATATTTTGTGATATATCCTTTTGCGCAAATGACACTTTGTGCTGGGAAAATAACATTCGTATCCTTAGTAGACGTATTTGAGCTTGTATGTTCATATGAAAACTCAGTGCTTGCAGTTACCTCTGTACTACCCGCAGCTACAAACGGAATTTGTACATCTACTTTGGCCTTTACTGATGCACCCAGCTTAGCTCCTTCTTTATTAGAATAAGTAAAACTTTCAGATGTTTTCACTTGTTTTTCTATTGTTTTTTGAGTTTGATCACGATCTGAGGCATTACGGTAAACTAATAGTTCTAGGTCCCCTGCATCCGTGTATGAGTCTGCTTTTGCAGTGGTACTAAACTGATCACCTGTGTAACTGTATCTAAGTCCATTAAAATCAGGAGATCTTCCATTAATGGCAGCATAGTTTGTATGATCTCGATTAGCTAGGGCATGTACAATCCTTTTTTCTATCGAAAATCTGAGCCCGTCGGTATTTTTGTTTTGAATGGTACTTATGTTCTGTTTAGTCTGAGCTTTCGGTGTTGAGGTTGAGCTTGGTGCTGCAAAAGCGGAGATGGGGCTTGCAAATAACATACATGCAAGTGGTACCCCAATGACTAATTTTCTACCTTTTTTCATAACTGAAACCACTTCCTTTTTGTATTTTTCTATCAGCTCGATTGTTCTAGAACGCCATTGTATGGCCAATGAGCTTAGATATTACATTATAAGAGTTTCGTAAAGTGGTATATGTTAAATTTGACTTTTAGTAAAGGTCAAATCAGATGGTTGAGACAATCACCCTTACAAACTGACTAAATATCGTTATAGCAAAAAGGAACTTTATTCGAGAAGAATAAAGTTCCTTTTTGGATGATAAATCATTTTTTGTAAAGAGATTTGCCAACTACATCCTATTTATATAGGTATCTTGGAAGGCTTTTTGATTCCGCTTGTAACCCTCATCGCCCTCTTGAAGGGTAAAAAGATGGCGTCCACTATGTAAACACCACGGTTCATGTTGATAAGGAATTCCAACCTCATAGCCGCTCTGTATAAACTCTTGCGTTTGAGAGGAATCGTAGAAATGCGATCCATCAAATAAGTCTTCTTTCCATGGTACGTCATACTGGGTTGCCATTAAGCAACCATCCATCGCTTGAACGGGAGTATAAGGTGCATCCATTTTCATAGAATGAGATACAACTTGATATAGGTCATCAGGGCAATGAATTAGTTTTCCAATGAGATCGGGTGATTCCCACCAAACACCACTCGATGGTATTGTTTCACTTCCAATCATTCCCACTAAGCCCAACTTTGGATGGGTATGAAACAAATCTAATAAATCGTGAAGGAAATTCTTGTTTAAGATAAATGTGTTTTGTTTAATGTAAATCTTATATTTTGCCGGATGGTTGATTGCTACATTATAGGCTTGTGCCATGTTTGTAGCCTTACGGATTTGGAAATAGTCAAAACGATATCCTTCTGGGAGCATTAGTTGTTGAATGTGATGTTGGCATTTTTGATAGGCTTCTTCATCGTCGACACAAGTGACAAATAAAAAGGAATTTTCATCTACTTGCTTGTTGGGTGTGATGTTGGTTCCTTTCTTGGCTTCAATGACATAATGATGGATACGGGATTCTTCTGAAAAATGAGGGTTTCCGATATTTAGGTCTGACATTACGGTGTCTAAACGATCAATTAGGTTTTCATGGACTTCAGAACTTCGTGTCATGTTTTTGATAGAGATGATTTCGTAGCCAGCCTTTTCAAACAAGGATACGATCTCTTGACGTGTAAAGAAGCGAAGATGTTTTTCATCAAGTAACCCAGTTTCTGAATACTCCCAGCGACCCTCTAAAAGATCCATCAGAATCGAAATATGGGCTACATTGGGGATTCTGGCAACTACGGTTCCAGATGGTTTTAAGTAAGGTTTTACTTTCTTTAAGGTAGCCCATGGATCATGGAGATGTTGAAGAATATCGCTTAATATGATCTGATCAAAAAACTCATGTTCGTAGGGAAGCGAACAAGTTTCGATGTCCTCGCATAAAATGTCTGTTAGCTTTCCAGCGGCTTTTTCTGCCAAATGGGATGATATTTCAATCCCATATACTTCTGTCCCAAAATGATTTTTTAATATGCTTCCTAAGTTTCCTTCCCCACACCCGATATCTAGGACTCGTGAAATATGGGTGTTACTAGGATTTGTCATTTGATTATTACTAGTTTCCATTTGTTCATAAAGTTTTTCCACATGATCACTCCTCACAGAAAAGATATATATTTTCTTATATGAAAAAAATACGTATATAGAATAAAAAAAGGAATCAAAAAAAATAAAGGCTTTCTGGGTGGATGAAAACCGCTTTTATTGTACTTTTTATTAGGCATTTGCATATAGATGTTGAAGTGAAAGTCGACTATGTAAGGAGATGATATTGGATGATATCGATCAGTTTGTGCATGATTGTTAAGAACGAAGAAGATGTGATTGGTCGGTGTTTAGACACAGTAAGAGGAATAGTAGATGAGATTGTAATTGTAGATACTGGATCGACGGATCGTACGAAAGAGATTGTTAGAGAGTATACGGACCGAGTTTTTGATTTTGAATGGATTAATGATTTTTCTGCAGCTAGAAATTTTGCTTTTGCCCAGGCTACTCGGGAGTACATCTTATGGATGGATGCAGATGATATTTTAAAACCAGAAGATCAAGAAAAATTACGCATTTTAAAAAGATCATTGAATAGGAATACGGATGCTGTTTCGATGTTATATATCTTAGCAACAGACGATGCGGGGAATGTTACGGGTAGTTCTAGAAGATATAGGCTCGTCAAAAGAGAAAAAGATTTCCGCTGGATTGGTTGTGTGCATGAGTACCTAGCGATTCACGGTAATTTAATAGATAGTGATATGGCGATCACGCATGCATCATTGAGGCATGATAGTAATCGTAATATTACGATATTCGAAGATATGATTGCAAAAGGGAAGAGTTTTAGCCCTCGAGATATGTATTACTATGCTAATGAGCTCTTTGATCACCAAAAGCGTAGAAAAGCAATAGAACAATATACCGAGTTTATTGATTCAAAACAAGGATGGGTAGAGGATAATATTCGTGCCTGTCACCGATTAGCTGACTTGTATGCTCATTTTGAAGAAAAAGGAAAAATGTTGGATTGGCTCTTCCAAGCATTACGTTATGATGCCCCACGCTCAGAAACCTGTTGTCGAGTTGGTAATTATTTTTTCGAACAGACAAACTATGTGGCCGCGATTTATTGGTATGATCAAGCTATTAAATGCAAGGATCACGGTCTCCTAGCAATACGGACAGATACGTATACAGGATGGGTTCCTCTCCTGCAATTATGTGTTAGCTACGACAAGATTGGTGAGCATGAGAAAGCATGTTATTATAATGAGCAAGCAGCTAAATTGCGTCCGAAAGATCCGATTGTGATTGGGAACAGAGAATATTTTTCCAATGTTCTAAAAAAGGAAATCGTTCCATCAGCATACTAGCGCACTCGTGTACTTAAAAAAGGAAGTCCGCTGTTTCTACCTCAACTAGAAACAGCGGACTTCCCTTTTTAGAGTGTCGAACTCTTACCACGAATGCTACTCCTCAAAGCATATAGTATCCTCACAATCGAAAACATGTTTATTGTTAATTAGACATAAGATTTTATGGAACTTAAATTGGAGTAGCATTTCTTTATAGATAACATCTTCTAAAATTTTGTCGACCGAATCATTAATACAGAGTAACTCGGTGAGAGTGGTTTTGCGATGGTGAGGATCACAATCGTTGCCATCGTGGAGAGTTCCAAGTGCGTATTGAATTTTTTCTGCTTCTGCATTCACAATATGGGCATGGGCGAGCTCTTCCATCGCGATGGAAGATAGTAGTAAGTTAATGGCTTGATGGGTGGTAACTTCGATAATCGGAGTAATATTTGGGATATTAGGTTGAGACAAAAAATCACCTCTATTCACTGCCAAAAAGTAATTGTCTTGATTCACTATATTCGTTAAGATATTTTTCATTCTCTATTTGACTAATTTAATCAGAAGTTCGAATAAATATCATTTATAGTCATAAAGTAGGTAAGGAGTAGAGGGGGGATGATTAGATGAGCATGCCAGAGATTCCAGAACAGCCACATAGACCGCAGTTTTCTGAAGTTATTATTGACCTATTAGAATCAATTGCATTGGAAGAGATAGCTCTTTCCCATCTTATTCATTCTGAAGCAAAGAAAATTAAAGCATTTATAGGTGGGCAATTAGATTTCCCAACCAACCCCTCAAACCAGGATATCGAAAACTTTAATCAACATATTCAGAAGTTAGCAGATATTACGGTGATGAAGGATTGGCTATTGTATCGAAAGTTGGAAGGTGTGATTCATCTAAGCACCCAGCGAATGCGAAAAGGAGAAAAACAAGGGCATTATCCAAAAGAAGATACATATGATTTTCATAATGATATATATGAATTCGATGACTTGGAGAGTCAGGAAAATCATTTTCCTTTTGAGTTTTACGATGGGGAGTAATCCATATGGAGATGTCCGAGAAGAAAAGAAAAACAGAAGAGGAAGTAAAGAAGCTGAGCTGGATTGCCATGGGTCAATTAGAGAAAGCAACCATTTATTACTTGCTTATATTTGTTCAATTTATTGAAGCACTCGAGTCACGAAAAGTAGATATTGCTCCGTATCGACCGGAATCATTATTTGTATTGGTAAATCAACTCAGGATTTTGTTGCTCCGAAAAAAAGAGTGCTATTCGCTTTATTGGAAGGATTTAGATCAAGAGGTTTTATTTTCTAATAAATTTTACAATAATTATGAGAAGTTAATAATGGAAATACGAAAAAAAAACAAGCGATATCAAGGGCAGTATCCTTGGGATCGCATCATGGATGAATTAAAAAGGTACAAGGAATATCAAATTTTGAAGAAGGAGCTAGAGGAAGAAGGTACGTCCTATCCACCTAGTACACTTATGACAAAGTCGGACCGTTCAAAACCTACTCCGTTCATCGAAAAACGTAAACAAAAAACCAAAAAGAAGTCAGTTGAAAAGGGAAAGGTATCATTATGGACGAAACCGCCAGAAGGCGATAAGGAGATCATTCAGTCGAAGCCTGTAAAGAGTGTGAAGGGATCGTCATGGAAGAAATATGAAGAAGATAGGAAGCAGGGTATCCAGAAAAAGATGGTAGAGAATGCGAAAGTGTCGTCTGTATCATCATGGACGAAATTTGGCGAGGATGAGAAGCGAAACTCACAGAAGACGTCTATCGAGGAAGAGAAACAGAGGAGTTCCTTAGAAAATGAAAAGACTCCAGTGATAGAAAATGAAAAAACTCCATTATGGAAGAAGTTCATAAAGGATAGAGGCTTTTCTAAGCCATCGGAGCAAGAAGCTAAACAGAAGATAGAAATTACTACTCCAAAGGATGAACCTAAGCCGATACCTAAACCGAAATATACGGAAAAGCCCAAAACAGCTTATCCAGTGGACCATCGTAAGAAGGAAATTAATTGGTCAAGGACTGGAATACGTATCGTTTTAAATCATAAATCTTAGTATAAACGAAAGGGGACATTCGATCATTATGCAAACTCTTTCTTTATGTATGATTGTAAAGGATGAAGAGAAGTGGATTGGACAGTGTTTAGAGAGTATTCATCATGTCGTAGATGAAATGATTATTGTGGATACGGGTTCTACTGATCAAACAGTTGAGATTTGCCAATCTTATGGTGCAACGGTTCTCCCATATACTTGGAACGAAAATTTTGCGGATGCTCGTAACTATGGTCTTAAACATGCGAAAAGTGATTGGATCTTATGGCTAGACGCAGATGAAGAGGTGGATCAGAAGGATATTTCTAAATTAAGAGAATCTTTAGATACAGAAGAGCACATATTATTGATTCAGCTTGTCAATTATTTCGGAAATTTCCCGCCGGATCCAGATCAGGCTTTCTTATTAGCACATCATCGTTTATTCCGAAACCATATGGGATTTCGTTTTGAAAACGCAATTCATGAGAAATTAAATGTGACGGAAGTGCTAGGAGGTATATCGGAAGTAACCATTCTCCCTATTCGAGTTCATCATTACGGATATACAGATCCGTTTGTGGAGAACAAGAACAAACTAGAACGAAATCTTCGGATGCTAGAGAAAGAAAAGCAGAAGGAAGGATATAGCCCTTGGGTAGACTACCATATTGCTAGTGAATACTATCGGGCAGAAAAGTATACAGAGTCATTTGAATATGTAAATGAGTCTATCCGGGGATTTGTCAGGGATAAGCAGGTTCCACCTTCTCTGATCTATAAACTGAAGTACGCTGTTTTATTACTGATAGGTAGCCATGAAGGAGCTTGGCCGGGGATTGAGAAAGTAATTCAGATTTATCCCGATTATGTAGATTTGCATTTTTATAAGGGTGTTATTCTCTTTTTACGAGAGGAGTATGAGGAAGCGATTCAGGTATTTAACCACTGTTTGGAGTTAGGAGAGGAACACACGCTCCATCTTGTCCTTAAAGGAGCTGGTAGTTTCCATCCTAATTACTATATTGGAAGATGTCAGGAAAAGCGAGGAAATGTAAAAGAGGCTATTGCGGCATATCGCATGGCAATTGAACAATCAAATCATTACGAGCCTGCCATACAAGAGCTACAACGGTTGCTTTCACAGGAGAAAGTAGGATTAGATCAATCAGTGTCTGTGGCTAGTAGCCACATGGAAGGAAGTGTTTCCGATTAAGGTTAGTATTGTTATTCTGACATACAATCAATTGGATTTTACAAGACGATGTGTTGAAAGTATTTATCGACATACTCCAAGAGATCAATTTGAGTTGATTTTTGTGGATAATGGATCTAGTGATGATACGGTTCGATATTTGACAAGCTTGCCAAATGTAAGCATCATTTTAAACGAGAAAAATTTAGGATTTGCTAAGGGTTGTAATCAAGGTGGGGCGATTGCAAAGGGGGAGTATATTCTCTTTTTAAATAATGATGTGATTGTCACAAAAAATTGGTTTGCACCTTTATTAGAACGAATTGAAGCAGATCCCAAGATCGGCATGATCGGACCTGTCAGCAATTATGTAAGTGGCGCACAATTAGTTCCGGCAAGCTATCATTCAGTAGATGAGCTAGATGATTTTGCAGAGAAATATTGTTTAGTAAACCAAGGAAGAGCGAAGAGAGTACACCGTCTAGTTGGATTCTGTCTGTTAGCTAGAAAAACGGTATTAGATGAAATTGGCTGGTTTGACGAGCAATTTATATCCGGGAATTTTGAGGATGATGATTTATCTTTGAAGTTTCTGCAAAAAGGATATCAACTGTGGATTGCCATTGATTCATTTGTCCACCATTTTGGTCATGCGACTTTTAATGGAAATCCAGATTTAAGTTTTCAACACTTATATCATGTAAATCGTCAGCGTTATATGGATAAATGGCACATTCCTCCTGAACAACTTTTCCCACGCTACGAAATTTTACATATGATTTCGCCTTCATCGAAAAGAGTGCTAGATGTGGGGTGTTCAATAGGAACATTAGGTGCGGAACTGTTAAATAGGCAAAGCTGTGAACTATATGGAATTGAAATATCTCCAATTGCAGCGAATCTTGCAAATGCCTACTACCATGATGTTCAAGTAATGGATGTAGAAAGTATGGAGGATAGTTATCCTCATAATTTTTTTGATACCATTGTATTTTCTAATGTTTTGGAGTATTTAACAGATCCATGGGGGGTTGTCCAACGATTTGCTACATATCTTCAGTCGGGTGGATCTCTGATTATCTGTGTCCCTAATATGGTACATGCAAATAGTCAGCTTTATTACTTGCAAGGAAATGGAGTTAGTTACACACACCTTCGATCGTTTACTCCGAGCACGGTCCAGTCATTGTGTTCTCTTGATCTATTTACAATTGAGAAGCAGGATTATACACACTCTCAAGTCGATGCGAATCTTCTGCAGTTTTTATCCGAATTAAAGAATTTAGGAGAGCAACACGGCTATGCGTTTCCTGTAACAGAACATGCAAGTTGCCTTCAGATCCTCTTACAAGCGGTTAAGAAATAGGAAGATCGTATTTCTGGATAAGGGGGGGAATGTAGTGGCTGAAATTAGCTTATGTATGATCGTTAAAAATGAGGAAAAAAATCTAGATACTTGCTTGTCTTCCGTTAAAGATGTAGTGGATGAAATTGTGATTGTGGATACAGGATCGACTGATCGAACAAAAGAGATTGCTAGGAAGTGGACGGATCGCGTATATGACTTTGAATGGATCGATGATTTTTCTGCTGCTAGAAATGCTTCTTTTCAATATGCAACAAAAGATTACATTTTTTGGTTAGATGCGGATGATATCGTGGAGCAAAAAGAAATAGAGAAGTTTAAGCATCTAAAAAAATCCCTCTCAGAAGAAATAGATGTTGTTTATATGAAGTATTTCCTTCCGTCGGACAATTTAGAATCTCATACAACTCGAATTAGACTGGTAAAAAGAGGTTTAACCGCCGAATGGGGAGGAATTGTCCATGAGGATATTACGGTTCATGGTGAACATCGATATGCCATTTCGGATGTCGTTGTAACCCATACAAAAGATCTAAAAACACGATATGAGGATCGACGTCCGTCACGTAGAAATCTAGAGATCTACGAACGAAATATTGTGAGGGGTCACAAATTAAGCGTTCCTGATATGTTTAATTATGCGCGAGAATGCACGATCCATAAGGATTATCCAAATGCGATTAAGTATTTTGAGTTGATTAGGGACCATCCTGAGGTTTCATTGCAAAATAATATGTTTATCTATCACAAATTAGCTACTTGTTATGTATTAAATGATCAACCAGAAAAAGAATTGGAACTTACTTTACAATCCCTTTCTCTTGATATGCCATATCCTGCTTTTAGTTGTAGAATGGGAGAGCATTTTATAAAGACAGGGCAACTAGAAGTAGCTATTTTTTGGTATAAAATAGCCTACACGCAGCCTTTATCTGATGCCTATTCATTCTCGGTTGCAGATGCTACGTACCATACATGGCTTCCTCACCAGCAACTTGCTTTCTGCTATGAGAAATTAGGAGAGAAGGATCAAGCAGACTTCCACAATAGTCAAGCAGAGTATTATAAAAATAGGTTGGTCAGTCATGCGAAAAACGTAAACACATCCTTGCATACCGTGGATAGATGACATGATTGCGGGTAACAAAAAGGCAAGTCCATGCGACTCGCCTTTTTGTTACTGTTTGTATATGAATCATGGACGGGAGTGTGTAATTATGTCGCAATCAAATATACCAAATATCACGTCAACGATTGTTATCACTCGAAAGAATGCTGTTACGCTTCTTCTCTCTTCGATCGCTTTAGAGGAGTTAGGATTAAGTCATATTCTTAACTCTGAAGGAGAGAAGCTTCAGTATATATTGGGGAACTTACCCGGAATTACTCCAGAGAAACCTGCTACGATTACTGATTTGTTGATGGTGAATCGAAGTATTCTGGAGACACTTCGAGAAGTGATGAGAAAAGAATGGGCTTTACAAGGAAAACTAGATAGTATCGTAGACAATGATACCTCATGGAGTCCTATATGTGTGCCTTGTTTCCAGTGGAGAATGGTAGGAAAGACCCCACTATTCAAAAGAATGAAAAAGGCTGTGCGGTTAGCAAGAGGAACTGGAATTTACAGCAGGAAAAAATGTCTAAGAGGATATGCGCAACTAGCACCAAGGAAGGAGCCCGTATCGAGAGGAAGGTATCGTAGGATTTATCGAATCTTACCATGATATTTAGGTGGGCTGTGAATGAGATATGGGAAGCATGGAGGCAGGTAGTTCCTGCCTTTTTTTGCGTTTAGTGTCTATGGGACCTATAAGACTTACGTCCACGCATTTTAGAATCTACAGAATAGAGTAAAAGGGAGAAGAAGATTTATATCCAGCTCAAGCGGCATTACACAAATAAAAATGGAGAGGAAGTGTTACCATGTCCCAAGCGAATATACCAAACATTACCCCCACAATTACACTTACGCGCGAAGATGTGATTACGTTACTTCTATCTTCAATAGCCATGGAAGAGCTGGGCCTGAGCCATATTCTGAATGCGGAGGGTGAGAAGCTCCAGTATGTACTAGGTACTCTGGAGGGAGTGACAACACCCTTTACCCCTACGTTAGCAGAGCTATTAGCCATTAACAATAGCGTTCGTCAAACGATTAGTACCTTAAAGAAGAAAGAGTGGATCTTGCAGGAAAAGTTAGAGAATGTCCTGCGGATGATAGGGTAAGTGATATAGATTTACTTTAAAGGAGAGGTGAGAACCTCTTCTTTTTTTTGTGGGCTATGGGCACACATCCAGCCCATGGTGAATAAAGTAGGGGAGAAAGAAAGATGAAGAGGGTTGGAGGTGTGATAAAATGTCTCAGGCAAATATACCGAATATTTCTCCTGTAATTTCGATCACGCGAGATGATGCGATTAATTTACTACTCGCTTCGATCGCGTTAGAAGAGCTAGGATTGAGTCATATTATCAACGCAGAAGGTGAAAAGATTCAGTATATACTAGGTACTCTACCGGGTATTACGCCGGTACAGAAGCCTACAATTAGTGATCTCCTGCTTTTAAATGCAAGTGTTCGCGATACAATACGTGAATTGAGAAGAAAAGAATGGATTCTGCAAGAAAAGCTAGAGAGCGTTTTAAATTTAGATCTTGGTCCCTTATAAAAGGGGCTCTTTTTTTTTCGTCAAGATGGTACCTTCACCTCTAATCCTTTTCTGGTTACAATAGGATTTATCTAGTTTATAACGAATGCTTTCGAGATGATTATCATCTTTTTATTCAGAAGAGCGATCTAGGAGTGGAGTCTATGGATAACAAACAAGTAGTTCGTATTCTAAACCAACTGGCTGATTATCTGGATCTGGCAGGCGAAAATTCATTTAAAGTATCTGCATATCGAAAAGCAGGTCGTGCTGTAGAGGCGAGTCGTTATGCGATTGCGGATCATTTAGATCGTTTATTAGAGTTGCCAGGAGTGGGAAAAGGGACTGCAGGAGTGATTGTGGAGATCGTAGAGACAGGCCACTCTTCGCAGTTAGAACGACTGCGAAATGAATTACCACAAGGTCTTCCTGACTTACTTTCGCTGCAAGGGGTTGGTCCGAAAACGATTTATACATTATACAAGGAATTAGGGATTACGAGTCGTGACGAATTACTGCAGGCTGCGGAATTAGGACGAATTCGGGTGTTGACCGGATTTGGAGCGAAGAAAGAGCAGAAGATCTTAGAGGCAGTAAAGAATTTCACACAACTTTCTGAGCGAGTGTTACGGGTCCATGCCCTTCAGGTAGCAAGGGTGATTGAGAGGGAGCTTACCACACTTTCGTTTATTCAGAAGATGAGTGTGGCAGGAAGTTTGCGGAGGGGAAAAGAGACGGTAAAAGATCTTGATTTCGTTATCGCAACGACTCATCCGGAAGAAGTAGCGGATCAGATTGTACAACTTCCATTTGTGCAAGAGGTGGTTAATAAGGGATCTACCAAAGTAAGTGTAGTAGTGGATGTCGAAGGAATCCAGATTAGCGTTGATTTCCGTTTGGTGACAAGGGAACAGTATGCAAGTGCTCTCCACCATTTTACAGGGTCTGCTGAGCATAATATTCGGATTCGGCAACGTGCCAAGCAGATGGGATATAAAGTGAGTGAGTATGGCATCTACCATGATGACGCTGAAGAAATGATTACGTTCAAAGAGGAGAAAGACTTTTTTGCCCATTTGAAATTAGCTTATGTGCCGCCAGAACTACGAGAAGACCGTGGAGAGATGGAAGCAGCGGAGCAAGATCAAGTCCCTGCTCTGTTACAACAAGACGATTATCGGGGTGATCTTCACATGCACTCTCGCTATAGTGATGGTGCTCATAGTATACGCGAGATGGCAGAAGCGGCAAAGGAACGTGGGTATGAATATATCGCGATCACGGATCATTCTCAGTCTCTGCAAGTAGCGAATGGCTTGACGATTGCAGAGCTTCGTGAGCAGTGGGAAGAGATTGCACAGGTAAATCGAGAAGTGGAAGGGATTACCGTCTTAAGAGGAACGGAGATGGATATTCTCCCAGATGGGCGGTTGGACTTTCCTGATGAAGTATTAGCGGAGTTGGATGTCGTCATTGCCTCCATTCATTCGGGGATGAAGCAGGATCGTGACACCTTAACTAGGCGACTGATAGAAGCGATGGAAAACCCATATGTACATATCATTGGCCATCCGACAGGCAGAGTCTTATTTAAAAGAGATGCATATGACCTAGACTTTGATCATATCTTCCAGACTGCTAAAGACACAGGGACGATCCTCGAGTGTAATGCTAATGGGCGTCGTCTAGACCTAAATGATGAATTGCTAAAAAAGGCGAAAGATGAGTACGGTCTTACTTTTTCCATTAACACCGATGCCCACTCAGTTCCTGATCTTTCACGCGTTGAATTAGGGATCTCCACTGCTAAGCGTGCATGGCTTACGAAGCCAGATGTGATTAATACGATGGGGCTGGATGAACTACAAGAATGGTTGCAAGAAAAAAGAAAAATGAGAAAGGAGATAGATTAGCAGAAAAATTCTGGCTACCAATTTCAATGAAAAGACGAAAACATTCTTAGAATGTGATCTTATAAAAAGATTCCACATCACTTCTTCTGATGTGGAATCTTAAGTTAATGGTATAATAAAAAAAATAAGCTGAAAAGGTGATATATATTGATAACTACTGATCAGTTTGAAATTGCTATTCCAGATGCAACTCCTCTTATTCAATCTATACGTTCCATTGGATATAATTTAGAGACAGCCATTGCAGACATAGTAGATAATAGTATTGATGCTAATGCAAATATCGTCAAAATAGATATTATATGGAATGAAGGAAAAAGTTATATAAGAATAGAGGACGATGGATGTGGAATGAATGAAGGAGAGCTTGTTCAAGCAATGAGGCTTGGATCTAAAAATCCAAATGAAAAGAGAAATCCAAAGGATCTAGGTAGATTTGGAATGGGTTTAAAAACAGCGTCTTTTTCTATTGGAAAGAAGTTAACAGTAATGACTAAACAAGGTAGTCAATTATTTTCTAGATGTTGGGATATTGATGTTATTGCTGAAACGAATCAATGGACTTTATTAAAGGAGATTACACAGGAGTCTAGAGAAGTCATGGGAGATATACAATCGCATTCGGGGACTGTTGTATTGATTGAAAAATTAGATAAAATAGTTAGTCTACCTGTTACATATCGAAAGCAAAAGAAGTTTTTAAGGCACATAAAGGATGTTGAAGATCATTTACAGTTGGTATTTCATCGCTTTTTGGAAAGCCAAACTCCTATTACTATACTTTTGAACAATCATAAGCTGGTTTCTTGGGACCCATTTCTAACAACTGAAATGGCTACACAAGAAATGCCAGAAGAGAGAGTGACAGTGGCTGGTGATACGGTAGTCATTCAGCCATATGTACTTCCCCATCATAGTAAGCTTAGTAAAGAAAATTATAGAATAGCTGGTGGAGTAAAGGGGTGGTTTGAACAACAAGGTTTCTATGTTTATAGAAATAGGAGATTATTGGTTGCGGGTGGCTGGCTAGGTTTATTTTCTAAGGAGGAATCCTATAAATTAGGGAGAATTAAAATAGATATAGGTAATTTAGTAGATTTTCATTGGCAAATCGACATCAAGAAATCTACTGCGAGACCTCCCCAAGAGTTAGTCGACATTTTTAAAAAAGTAGGGGAGAAGGCAAGAAGTACTTCCTATAAGGTGTTTTACTACAGAGGTTCATATTTTCGAAGTAAGGGGAACGAATTATCTACGGAAATAGAGTATGTTTGGGAACAAGTATTTAGAAATGGAAAACTACACTTTATTCTCAATCGACATAATCTTTTGTTTAAAAAAGTGTTTGAAGCGGAAAGAATTACACAGGAAGCACTTGAAACGTACTTGTTTTACGTTCAGGAATATTGCCCGTCCAATATTATTTCTTATGCACCTAATACGTTAGCCACTGGTCAAATAGAGAAACTACAGGAAATAGCCGAGAATCATAAAATAGTAATGCACTCGGTCATCCAGCTTTTAAGGGAGCAAGGTATTTCTGATAATGGAATTGTGAACCAGATATTGCAGTTCTCCGATTTTACAGTTTACTCTCAAAAAAGTATTGAAAAACTATTGAAGGAGGTCATTTAGCATGTTTACAGATGCAAGACAGTTAGTATTGATGATATTAAAAAACCAAACAGATCTATCTGACTTAGATAACTGTATTAAAGTGGCGATAGAAACAGCGACAGGTGTATTTCCTCTTAATGTAGAGCAGAAAGAACAGTTACTACAAGATATAAGAATGTGCTTTAATGTAACAGTTAGTATGAGTGGTGTATTGAGAAACAAGAATGATATTGATCATAAACAATGGTTAGAAGAGAAAAAGGATGGCATTGTTTGGAAGTATTGGTCAGGATTTCGATCCTATTTGGAAATGGAAAAAGAATGGCCAGCTCAAGTTGTGCAATCAATTGATAAAACTACTGATACCATACTGGGATTATTAGAGGACCCTATTGAAACAGAGAATAGCTTTGATCGTCGGGGGCTAGTAGTTGGTTATGTTCAATCTGGAAAAACAGCTAATTATACAGCCTTGATTAATAAGGCTTTCGATGCGGGTTACAAGATTATAGTTGTATTGGCAGGACTACATAATAATTTACGAAGTCAGACACAGGCTAGATTAGAGGAAGAAGTTTTAGGTTGGGATACAGAACAGAACGAATTTATTGGTGTTGGTAAGCAATTTAAACCAAATGAAAAAAGAATTGCTTCTTTAACTACACGTCTCAACAATGGAGATTTTAATTCTAAAAATGTAGGTATTACTCTAGATCATAGTCAACAGCCACTTTTGCTGGTGGTGAAAAAGAATGTATCTGTATTAAGAAATTTGCTTTCTTATTTGAGACATAAAAATTCACTTGCCAGATTTGCGAGTGCCGAGGCTTCTTATAAAACTGTTCCAAGTCTTCCTCTTTTGATTATTGATGATGAAGCAGATCAGGCATCTGTAAATACTGCGGCAATTTATGACGAAAATGATAAAGTGATTGAAGATTGTGACCCGTCTACAATAAATGGTTTGATTCGTCAGATATATAATACTTTTGAACAAAGGGCTTATGTAGCCTATACAGCAACCCCCTTTGCTAACATCTTTATTGACCAATCTGTTAGCACGGAAGAACATGGACAGGATCTGTTTCCTAGAGATTTCATTATAAGTCTGCCTAAGCCATCAAACTATATTGGTTCATACGACTACTTCAATCTTTATGCAGAGGAAGAAGGAGAGGAAGAACCTAGTTTGGTCCGGACAATTGAACAGGATGATGACTTTCTACCTAGTAAACATAAAAAAGATCATATCCCTTCACATCTCCCATCTTCTTTGAAACAAAGTATACATGCTTTCATTCTTTCTACAGCTATAAGAAGGTTGCGTGGTCAAGAAAAGAAGCATAATTCTATGCTAATACATGTAACTAGATACCCAAATGTTCAAAAGTACATTTACAATCTAGTTGGAGATTACTTACAAGTAATACAACTTGAGATCAAATATATGGGCCGATCTAGTAAGTATTTGGAAGAAATTAATCTTCTTTATGAAGAAGATTACATATCTACATCTCGATATCACAAACACGGTGGTAACACTTTTAATTGGGAATGTGTAAGCAGTGAAATATTATTGGTATTAGATGATATAGAATTGAAAGAAATTAATGGAGGAAGCCAGGATGTGCTTGACTACCGGAAGCATATGGATAGAGGTTTAGTAGTAATAGCAATTGGTGGAGATAAGTTGTCAAGAGGATTAACTCTAGAGGGACTGACAGTAAGCTATTATCTAAGGACAAGTAAAATGTATGATACTCTTATGCAAATGGGAAGATGGTTTGGTTATAGAGATGGATATTTCGATTTATGTCGTATTTATACCACATATGAATTAGCTACTTGGTTTAGTCATATTGCCTATGCGACTGAGGAGTTGCGCGGGCAATTAGAATATATGGCTTCTATCGGTGCAACGCCAAAACAATATGCATTAAAAATTAATACTCATCCGGATATGCTCATCACTAATGAGATGAAGATGAGAACTGCTGAGAAGTATAAGACATCGTATAGTGGAGAATTAGTTCAGACAACGGTATTCGAAGAGCATTCAAGTTTCTTTGAAAAAAACTTTAATGCTACTAGTCAATTTATCCACCGTTTAACAACAAGATACGAAACGAACCCTGATACAAATAGGCGGGTAGGTAAGACAAAGCATTATTTTTGGGAGAAGGTAGATGGATATTTGTTAATTGACTTTTTAAATGAATATCAGACAGCGTCTTCTGTTTCAAGGGTTAATAGTGAAATGTTAAAGGAGTATATTTCCAAACGAATTGTAGAGAATGAATTGACGAGCTGGACCGTGGTATTGATCAACTCAAATGACGAGGAGGAGCTTGAGTTTGATAACCAAGTGAAAGTTGGTTGCGGTGTTGAAAGAATAGGTATTCCTAAAAATGAATATGGAAAAGAAGGTTTCTTATCCATCAAGACGCTAACTTCTAAGGGGCATGAGTATTTTGATTTTACAGAAGAACAGTATATGAGAGTAGAGGAAATTGAACAGAATAAGCAACAGAGCCCAGTTGCATCTTCAAAACAGTGTAGAAAGTTACGTGATCCGAAAGAAGGAATATTGTTGATATATCCTATTCATAGAAACAAAAAAAGGTTTGAGGGGATGAATCTGGATAAAAAGCAAACTCCTATTGCTATTGCAATTTCTTTTCCAGAAAGTGAGTCCCCAGATGCTGTTGATGAACATGGCTATGTTATCAATAGGTCAATAGAACAGGATGTGATGATTTGATAGACATTAGAAAGATTTTAGATGGGATTGATACAGAGATAAGTAGTCCACATAAAAAATTTTTTCCAGATGAAATAGTAGTCCGTCTACTTAAAGATAAAGGGGATTTCTCTATTTTTATTGGAGTTTCTCCTTATGAAAAAAGAAGGATGCTACTGGTTAGTGTCCTTTTTCCGCTTACAAAAGACAGAATGGAAAGCCTACCATGCTGGAATGGTGTAAAGATTTATCAAAAGCAGTTAGGACAAGTTCTGCATCTTAAAGGGCAATGGTTTGTTATTGTTGAACAAGAGACAAAAAGTGATCATGAAATATATGAGTCTTTAATTGCAAATATTTATACTCGCATAGTTAAAGCTAAAAATAAGAATAATATGTTACAATCACTTCAACAGACTTTGGAACAATGGCATTATTTTTTTAGTAATCAAGAAGCTAAAGGATTATCAATCGAAGCTCAACAAGGTCTATTTGGTGAATTATATGTACTTCAGGACTTGATACAGAAGGGAGTTTCTCCTTCCATTATTAGATTTTGGAGGGGACCATATAAGGAAGATAAAGATATTATGGTGAACGATCTTTGCATAGAGGTTAAGACATCTAAAGTAGATCACACAAATAAAGGGAGTTATATACATATTTCAAATGAAAGACAGTTATCTGCTGATAATCAAGAAAATTTATATTTAAGTGTTGTGATGCTAAGGGTGTTAAAGGATAATGCATCTGGGTCTACTTTGAATCAGTTGGTTGCAAAGATACGAAATAGCTTAACGGATTGGCCAATCATGCTGGATCTTCTTGATACCAGGTTGGTGCAAGCTGGTTTTCTTGATATTCATTTTGAAAAGTATGAGCAAATTGGATATATCATTGTGAGAGAGCATTTATTTCATGTAGGCGATGATTTCCCCAGAATTACTTGCTCCGAAGTTCCTCATGGTGTTCACCATGTAAAGTATACTATTTTATTAGATAGCTGTATGCCTTTTGAAACAAGCCAAGAAACTCTAATTCGACAATTACAGGAGAAAATATTATGAATTTAGAAGAATTTTCTATTGGATTTATTCAGGAAGTAGTAGAGGAAAGTATAAGGAGAAGTGAGCCAACTGAAATGGCATTTGTGGAAAAAATGTGTTCTTATTTGTCGGATAATGGTGTTTTGCCAGAAATAGAATCTAGTTTTTATCAGAAGCAAGCAAAGGGAATAAAAGTAAATGGTTACTGTTATCATGAAGAAAGTAAGCGGCTTTCCTTGTGTGTTGCCAGCTTTGATATGGAAAAAGCGAGGGGTACAATTAGTCAAAGTAATGCCGAGCGTCTAGCTAGAAGAGCTTTAAAATTTTTTGAAGAATCTTCAATTGGACTGAAGAAGGAGATAAATGAATTTGAAAAAGCATACGCACTAGCCGATCTAATAGAGAACATCTATACAGAGGTTAGTCAATTAGATATCTATCTTTTGACCAATCTTAACTATAAGAGTAATGATTTAATTACAATATCCACACAATTCCCTGATGTAAGAGTATATGTTTGGGATATCGAGAGGTTATATCAACTTGTTGATGAAAGTCAGGGAATGAAAAAAATAGAAATTAATTTTGAACAAGATCTAGGTGAAACCTTTCAGTTAATGATGGTTCCAGATCAATCTAGTAGTAATGTGTATGACTGCTATGTTGGATATATTTCTGGAGAGATACTGGCTCGGGCATATGAAGTATGGGGGCAAAGGTTAGTTGAGCGTAATGTGCGTTCATTTCTACAGGCAAGAGGTGGCGTGAATAAAGGGATAAAGAAAACACTCCAAAATGAGAGCTATATGTTTATGGCTTATAATAATGGTATTTCTACAGTAGCTGAAGAGGTTAGTCTTGTCCCTGTGAAAGAGGGATTAAACCTGTATAAGGTGGTTACAGTAAAGGGCTGGCAAATAGTGAATGGAGGGCAAACTACAGCTTCTCTTTACCAAGCATGGAAAGATAGAAATAAGCTAGATGATGTTAGTGTGCAAATAAAGATGTCCGTAATCAAGCAAGAGGAGAAATTTGACGAGATGATTTCTGCAATCTCGCAGTGTGCAAATACACAAAATCGAATATCTTTGTCAGATTTGCAAGCAAATCATCCAATTCATATTGATCTTGAAAACTTGTCTCGAACTATTTGGGTACCCGATCCTCAGGGCAGAAAATCTCAAACGAAATGGTTTTATGAGCGTGCCAAGGGTCAGTATTTAGTAGAACTAAACCGTCAATCTACAGTTAGCCGAAAAAAGGCATTCAAAGAACAAAATCCTAAGTCACAAGTTATTACAAAAACACAGTTGGCTAAATATATCATGTCCTGGGAACAAAAGCCATATACTGTAAGTAAAGGAGGAGAAGCCACTTTTAAAGAATATATGGATTTATCTACCAAAGAGTCAATATCTATTGACGCTAATTATTATAAAATGTTAGTTGCGAAGTCGATCCTTTTCAATTCTTGCGATGATATAGTAAAGAATCGTAATTTTGGTGGCTACAAAGCAAATGTTGTAACCTATAGTATTTCAATGCTATCGCACTTAGTCGATAGAGAGATGGATTTCCTTAGTATTTGGGCATTACAGGAAATAGATAGTGAAAAAAAAAGGAAGATGAAAATCATTGCAGATTTCACATGGAGGCATATTACCAATCCGCCTATTAAAGGAACTAATATTACACAATGGTGTAAAAGAAAGGAGTGCTGGGACTCTTATAAAGATAATTACAGTGAAGAGTTAAAAAAGATCATTCAACAAAGAAAACCAATCCATTAAGTACGATGGACCTGGTTTTCTTTGTTTTTCATAGTTATTAGGTCAGATAAACTTTCCTTTACTTTATAGCCTAACAAATTAAGAGTTTTCTCAGCTACAGCACGTCCTAGTAATGGTGGAACAGCATTTCCTACTTGTTGATATTGAGAGTCTTTTGGGCCTTCAAAGATGTAATAGTCGGGAAAGGACTGGAGTCGAGCTGCTTCTCGTATACTTATGGCTCGATCTTGTGAAGGATGAATCCACATAGATTTACGTACATTTACTACAGTAGGAGAAGGCTCATTGTAGTCTAAACGTCTGTAAATAGTGTTTTGAGTTCTTGATGTATCAGAGTAGGTAGATTTTAGCTCCTCATCTAAGTCGTGAAAATTTTGACCAGGTTTAAGTTGAGAAAATCTTTGTTGGGTAATGTCTCTACTTTTGGTATATATGTGATTACATAACATGGTAGTATTGCTATTTAGGTATTTTTTTAGAATGTTTGGTGTTTGTGATAACGATTTTAAGATAGGTTCTGATGTTATATCTTGGGTAGGTGTGAGAATTTCTAAATCTTTTATTGCATGCTCGATTGTAAAGAAGTCTTTTGGATTTTGTAAAATAGGCTCCGGGAGTACGACAGGAAGTTGAGCAAATTGTTTTTTCACACCAATGACGATAAATCTATGTCGGATTTGAGGGACACCAAACTGTGCAGCATTGAGAGTGCCATAATGTATTTCATATCCTAACTTTGAAAAAGTTGCTTTGAGATATTCAAAGACAGTGTAAGTTTGTACAGAGATATAGATTTTCTTTCTATAAATCTTGTAGTCATTAACTGCGATATTCTCCTCTTGAGCTTCTTTTCCTCTACTAAAAATCTGGTTTATCTCTAAGAGAGATACAATATTTGCTATTAATTTTTGATCATCGCCATTACTGTTTAGACAATTAATTAAAAGTGATTTAGAATCAGTGACTAATGATTGTAAGGGTTTGTATGTATAAAATAAACTCTCCCAAGATCGAATTTGCTTTTCGATAAAAGTTCGATTTTTTTGATGATTAAAGAATCTCGCGCATTCATTCTTTTTCCTATAATGCCGTACTAGAGAATTTAACTTGGCAGTTAAATCAGGTGATAATATAAAAGGATATATTTGCTTGTTCTTACATATAGAATCTATCAATAACTCATAAACCTTTTCCGCATACTCTCCAGCGTGTCCTATCAATATGTCTTCATTATATATTTCGATACCCAGTGTGGATATGTCGTTATATTTATCATTTACCAAGAAAAATTTTTGTTTTTTGGATGCCATGGAGTGTACATTTTCCATGATAAATGCTTTAGGAGAAATCTCTTTTATAGCCCGAACATATTCTTTTACCAACTGATTATTTCCCGATATCAGTTCATTTCTTTGGCGGTTAGCATTTGAGAATCCTTGGCAAGGTGGTCCGCCAATAATAACATCAATTGATTGTGAGGGGTCTATATTGACATAGTTCAAATTGCGAATATCTTCCTCTACCACTTGTATATTGTTATTTCTTCTATAAGTGGAAGCCGCATGTTTATCCTTCTCGATCGCCATGATAATTTCAAAGGCATTTGTTTGTTTAAATCCAAGACTAAGACCTCCAGCGCCAGCAAATAAATCTAGCACTTTGAGTTTTTGCATCAAATTCACCTCAAAGAAAAAGTATGATAAATGCCATAAGAATTGATTACATAATATACAGTATAAGTTAAAGAAGGCGATAACGATAGTAGCGATAGAGTAAAAAATTGTAATCTATATGTCTTCGCTCTACAATTGAGATAATAGATTTACATGAGAGAGAAACGTTGAACAAAATGGCTTACTTCTATGATCGTGTCATGGAAGTGAGCCATTCTGTGTTTACGGGGTAGCCGAAATGGGTTGATTTTGACTATAATAGAGCGATGCCGTGTACTCTTAATCTTATTAATTGAAAGAAAAATAATAAAAGGATGAGATTATCTTGCAATTTCGATATCAGATGGAGTTACTTGTGACGGCCCCACTTGAAAAGATAAGGGAGTATTTGACGAATCCATTTCGCCCTACTACGCAGTTGTATACACTGTTTTTTTATGATCATCAAAAAGCGGGTGGTCGAGGTTTGTTTCTAAATCACGAATCCTTTTTTCGGGAGCGTGCCTATACACAAATCATGAGAAATGAGCCGGATCATTTTGTTCTTTACCGAAAACAGGGAGCTAGTTATTATGAAGAGAATTTTCAATTAGAACAAAAAGGAGATCAAGTCCAGATCCAAGCGACTCTGGTCTGGAAAAAAGAATCCTGGTTTTCGCAATTAGGGTGGGTGATAGGCAGCTTTTGGTTAAGCCATCAAATGAGGAGTTATTTAGAGCGAATGGCGCTTCAAATGGAAGAATACGCAGTCAATGCGATGCAAGTACAAAAGAAGTACGACTACCAAGTGTTACGTATGACGGAACCAGATCTTTCAAAATTATTTGCACTTCAAATGGTGGGAATCTCTCTTCATTGGCAGATGCTACTTGCCATCTTGGCGACTTGTTTTGGAGCGATATGGGCGTTGGATCATGATAACTATGGTTGGTTTTTTACGTTTGCAACCCTAGCGATGGTACTGGTGACCAGGTATTTGGACCGTTTATGGATTTATCGATTGTTGGATTTGTATTGGCTACTGCTCATTGGGTTAACAATCAAATGGCTATTTTACTCATAGAGATCGTATTCCGATCCAACTTGAAAACCATGCCTTTTTAGCAATGCACTGGTCACACCGTCCCCAGATACCTTCTTTCCTTGAAAATTTCCGTCGTAGATAAATGAACTTCCACAGGAGGGGCTATTTTCTTTTAAAATAACCATCGTGGCACCAACTTTTTTAGCTAGCTCTAGAGTGTGATTTGCTCCGGCGATAAATTGTTCTGTGACATCCTCACCTGATTTTGTGATAACTTTTGCTTTTCCGTCCAAGACATCTTCACCAGATCCTCCTACAATTTCTGCTGGATCCCTAGGTGTAGAGAGTCCTCCAGAGACTTCTGGACATACATAGATTGCTTTTTTTTCGGTTACTAATTTTTGTGCGATGTCAGCTAAACTTGCTTTGCCATCATATCGGCAAGGAACTCCCGCTAAGCAAGCACTAATCAAAATCACCCGCTACACCCCTTTTTCGATCATTTTCATGATACAGACAGAGTGCATCATAAAACAAGACTTAGTCCGTGGACCAAGCCTTGTTTATACCTAGGTATCTTATGAATCTACACGATCTTTGATGGTGGGCGAAAAAAGATCGACAATCCCGATGATAAGTGCCGCCACAATTGCACTAAAGATACCAATTTCAAAGCCGTTTACGATCATGGATGTAATATATAGTACGACTACCGTACTAATAAACCCAACGATTCCTCTGCCATACGGTGAAATGCGCTCTCCAAACAGCATTTCCATTAACCAACCGAGAAGAGCGATAAATAGGGCAGCGATAATAGCGGTACCGAAGCCAGAAATTCTGAAACCTGGAACCAAAGCGGCAACAATCATTAAAACGATGACTGATACGATAAAACGAACGATATGACGAATCATGATCCCATCCTCCTAATACATGATTGCCTTTAGTATGCACAGATAATGCTTTTTCAAACATAAGAAAATAGGAGATGAACATGAGTTTGATCTCATTCGATTATGGGTAAGGAATTATGTTAAGCTGTCATGAAAATGAACGGAAAAATGATATACTAAAGTTGTTTGCTTGAAGGGAGTGCACGGTTTTGTCAGATTGGACACAGAAGACATTAGAGTTTATGGAAGTAAAAGAAATGATAAAATATTACGCTTCCTCTAATTTGGGGAAGTCTCTTATTGATGAAACAGAGCCTTCTGATGACTGGCAAGAGGTATCAGAGCGTCTACATATAACCTCCGAGGGAATCGAACTTCTTCGTCTGAAGGGAGATATCACACTTGGTGGAATTCGTGATATTCGTTCGTTTGTTCGCCGAGCAGAGATTGGTGGATTATTAAACGAAGCCGAATTACTGGATATTGGAAGTACGATTCATGCTGGACGTAAGATCAAGGCGATGCTCCGACAGTTGGATGAAGAAATAGCACCACTTATTCGTTTGCGTGGGTTAACGGAGCAGATTGAAAGCTTGGAACAGATTGATACGGAGATTGCCAATAGTATCGATGAGCAAGGTTTTGTGCGGGACTCCGCCAGTAGTGAGTTGCGACGTGTTCGTCAAGCGATCGGAACAATTCGTTCTCGCATTCAGTCGACGTTACAAAATCTACTTCGGAATTCCAATACCCAGAAAATGCTACAGGAATCCATTATTACGCAGCGTTATGACCGATATGTGATCCCAGTAAAAGCAGAGTATCGCGGATCTTTTCATGGGATTGTACATGATCAATCTTCGTCTGGAGCGACTCTGTTTATTGAACCAGAAGCAGTTGTTCAGCTGAATAACCAGTTACGAGAACAAGAGTTAGCAGAGGAACGGGAAGTAGAAAAGATTTTGTATCAACTCACGCAGATGATTGCAGAATTGGTTGAACCACTACGCTTAAACTTAGATATTTTAGCCCAATTGGACTTTACAGTAGCAAAAGCACAGTTTGCTCGTGCAGTGAAAGCAGTTGTACCGAAGTTATCTCAAGATCGAGCGCTTGTCTTGAAAAAAGCACGGCATCCGCTTATTGCGAAGGATACCGTGGTGCCGATTAATGTGGAGATGGGACAAGCTCATCAAGCAATTATCATTACGGGACCTAATACAGGTGGGAAAACCGTTAGCTTAAAGACCATCGGACTCTTTGCCTTGATGACGCAGTCTGGATTTCCCATCTTAGCAGAAGAAGAGAGCCAGATGCCCATTTATAGTGGAGTATTTGCTGATATTGGGGATGAACAAAGCATTGAACAGAGTTTAAGTACCTTTTCCTCTCACATGACGAATATCATCCGGATCTTAGGGAAGATCGATCATGAGAGCTTGGTCTTATTTGATGAGCTGGGTGCAGGCACAGACCCGACAGAAGGAGCTGCGCTTGCCATCTCGATCTTAGAGCACTGTATTAAAGTGGGTTCAGCAGTAGTGGCTACTACACATTATAGTGAGTTAAAATTATTTGCTCATACACACCCACGTACGGTAAATGCAAGTGTAGAGTTTGATGTGGAGACGCTTCGGCCGACCTACCGCCTGCTAATAGGAGTTCCGGGGAAAAGTAATGCTTTTGCGATCTCCAAGCGTTTAGGGCTTCCAACCTACTTAATTGAAGATGCTAAATCGCATATCTCCAGTGATGACAATCGCTTAGAGGAGATGATTACCACTCTTACTTCAGAGCGAAAAGCCACAGAAGACGCGAGACTAGATGCAGACCGATTACGAGCCGAGGCAGAAGAAATTTATCAAGGCCTTGAGACAAAGTTGCAGGCTTGGGAAGAGGAAAAAGCGCAGATTCGTGAAAAGGCTCGACTTGAGGCACGACAAATCATCAGTCATGCCGAACGTGAAGCAGATGAGGTATTAAAGCAACTTCGTGAATGGGCAAAGGCTCGTCCACAGGAATTGAAAGAGCATGAACTGATTGAAACACGCAAACGATTAGGCACTGCTGTACCGGATCTGGAGTTACACCGCAGAGCTTCAGCGAAGAAGTCTAATGAAAAGTTAGCAGTAGGGGATGAAGTATTTGTTGCTAGTTTGAGTCAAAAAGGCACGATTGTAGAAGTACTAAGCGACAAGGAATTTCAAGTGCAAATTGGTGCTTTGAAAATGAAGCTAAAACGGGATCAACTAGAGAAGCGGGAAAGTAAACCGCAGCATCAACCACCCAAATCCACTTCTTCCATCAGCCGTAAAGCAGATGTCCGCCCGGAGCTTGATTTGCGAGGGCATCTCGTAGAGGAAGCTATTATGGAGATTGATCGTTATCTCGATCATGCGGTCTTAGCAGGCTATAAACAGGTTCATCTCATTCACGGAAAAGGAACTGGAGCTCTCCGCACAGGTGTTCAACAATTCCTCCGTTCCCACCGTAACGTGAAATCGTTTCGACTCGGGAGTATGGGTGAAGGCGGCTCAGGTGTAACCGTTGTCGAGATTCAGTAAAGGAGCGAACGAACCCGATGGAACATCTTCCCAAGATCTTGATTCCCATTGCGCTAGCCTTTCTGGCGGTAGGGATTTATTGGTTTATCAAATATGCTTAATCAAACAAGACACCTTCTTTAAAGAGGGTGTCTTGTTTGATGCGAGGGTCATTCTAATAGGCACGCAACATCGTATGCAGTTTCTCTTTTACGGTATCCCATTCACGATCCAAAATGCTGTATATGGCAGCATCTCGGATTCGCCCATTTGGCAACTGTCGGTCATTTCGGAGAACGCCTTCTCTCGTTCCGCCAATCCGTTCAATTGCTTTCTGGGATTTTACGTTAAGTAGATCGGTTGTAATCTGCACACGAATCATGTTTAGCGTTTCAAATACATACTGGAGTAGTAACAATTTACATTCGGTATTCACAGCGGTCCGTTGTACTTCAGTGGCATAGTAGGTGAATCCTAATTCGCACGTTCGGGCTTCTGCTTTGATGTTATACAAGCGTGTACTTCCTACGATTCGATTTAATTCCTTATGCCAAACCACAAATGGGATCTCTTGTCCACACTGCTGGGCATTAAGGGCATGTGTAACCTGCTTAAGCATGTCTTCTTCCGATTCCATCGTGCTGGTCATATGAGTCCAGATAGCTGGGTTTGATTTTACGATTTGATACAAGTCGTTCGAGTGTTGTTCTTTCATCGGTTGTAGGGAGACTGTGTTTCCATCAAGTTGTATGTTCATTCTGTCCACCTCTTTTTATAAATAAATCCCTATTGGGATAAGCTAATTATGATTCATTAAAAAATATAAGTATACCTAAATAAAAACAAAAACATTACTCTTTACAACTCAAATTGCTCGGAGTATGATAAGCGAATTACAACTTAAATAAAAGGAATTAGTCACTTAATCCGTCTTTTAAAAGGAGCGGGGGAACCAATCTTGGGGTGAATCCTTAGGAGTATCTAAGGTAGGGTTACTCTCATAACCCGAATCCGTCAGCTAACCTCGTAAGTGCTAATGGGAGGAATAGGAAAAACATGTTTTATAAGTTGAAACGATTTTTAATCGGAAAGCCTTTGCAGTCAAATGAATTACACGATCAAAAGCTTAATAATTTAAAAGCATTAGCGATCCTTTCTTCGGATGCACTTTCCTCTGTTGCGTATGGTCCTGAGCAAATCTTGCTTGTCCTTGCCACGATCAGCGTACTTGCTTTCTGGTATTCGATTCCGATTGCAATTGGAGTGTTAGTCTTACTTGCGGTACTGATTCTGTCGTACAGACAGATTATCTATGCATACCCAAGTGGCGGCGGAGCTTACATGGTGGCAAAAGAAAACCTCGGGACCAATTATGGTTTGATAGCTGGAGGTTCTTTGCTTGTTGACTATATTTTAACCGTTGCGGTTAGTGTCTCAGCAGGGACAGATGCCATTACTTCTGCATTCCCTGTGCTTCATCCGTATACGGTGCACATCGCTATTTTGTTAGTTGCACTCATTACCTTATTAAATTTACGAGGACTCACTGAATCAGCTTCCATCTTGGCGTATCCTGTGTATTTATTTGTCCTAGCCCTTGTGGTTGTAATCATTGTAGGAATCTATCAGATTCTGACCGGACATGCACCCACCACTGCACACACCTCGATTGGGACACCTGTAATGGGAATTAGTTTCTTTTTACTACTAAAGGCATTCTCCTCTGGATGTTCGGCCTTAACAGGAGTAGAGGCGATCTCCAATGCAATTCCAAACTTTAAAGAACCTGCCCCTAAAAATGCAGCCTTCACTTTAACATGTATGGGGATTATTTTAGCGGTACTTTTCTCTGGAATTGTCTTTTTAGCATATTGGTATGGAATTGCTCCTTCTGGAAAAGAAACCGTTATGTCGCAGTTAAGCGAGTCCATCTTTGGAAGAGAATTCATGTATTATTTCGTCCAAGCTACAACCGCATTAATCTTAGTATTAGCGGCAAACACAGGATTCTCAGCGTTCCCACTCCTTGCTTATAACTTGGCAAAAGACAAGTATATGCCTAGAGCATTTACCGCTAGAGGAGATCGCTTGGGATATTCCAACGGGATTATTACCTTAGGAATGGCTTCGATTTTCTTGATTATCATATTTAAGGGGAAAACAGAGAGCTTAATTCCACTTTATGCAGTGGGTGTATTTATCCCCTTTGCCTTATCCCAAACAGGGATGATTTTCAAATGGATTCGAACGAAGCCAAAAGGTTGGGGCTGGAGATTCTTAGTCAATCTATTAGGAGCGCTGATTTGTTATCTCATCTTAGCCATTTTCTTCGTTACGAAGTTTGGTCAAGTATGGCTTTCCTTAATCTTTGTTCCAGTTGTGGTATTGATTTTCCATCAGATCCATCGACATTATGTAGCTGTAGCGGAGCAATTACGGATTGATGATTCCGTGAAAGTAATGAGCATAGCCAAAAAAGGTAATTTGGTGATCATCCCTGTATCTGGGATCACTACTGTAGTGGAAAAATCATTACTTTATGCGAAGTCTATATCGGAAGATGCAGTAGCGGTTTATATCGGTTATAGCCATGAAAGCATCGAAAAAATGAAGAAGGATTGGGAAGAATGGGAAACAGGGGTCCAGCTTATTACGGTGTATTCTCCTTATCGTGGCGTTATCAAACCGCTAGGTGATTTCCTAGAGGCGATGAGGGAGAAAGCGGACCAAAGTAGCTCTTCTATGACCGTTATTATGCCACAGTTTGTAACGAAGAAATGGTGGCATCGATTGCTTCATAACCAATCTGGTTTGCTCATCATTGCGTACTTGCTCAAAGTGAAAAACGTGCATATCACAATTGTGCCGTATCAGTTGAAAAAGTAATGGCAGTTTGAAAGATGAACAAATGGGAATGAATAAGATAGTTCATTTTAACTACAGGAGGCTTTCCCATGTTAGTAACGACAACAAACACGCTAGAAGGATATCAAGTGACAGAGTATATGGGTGTTGTAAGTGGTGAAACCATCTTAGGTGCAAACGTGGTTCGTGACTTTATGGCTTCGCTTACGGATTTTTTTGGCGGACGAAGCGGTTCCTATGAAGGAAAGCTAGCGGAAGCAAGAGAAATCGCTTTACAAGAGATGCAAGAGCAAGCGCGTCGTAAGGGAGCAGATGCTGTTATTGGTGTGGACTTGGATTTTGAAACCATTGGTGGTATGTTGATGTGTATCGCCACAGGAACTGCTGTGAGAATCAATAAATAGATGGTTTGATGCATTTTATAGAGATGACTTGAGTATTCAGCTGATACTCAAGTCATTTTTCAATTGGGTTAGGAGCAATTCATGCTTTCGTCACAATGTGATTGTGTATTGTAGGTAAATAGGGTACATTCGTATTATTACGATTGAGGTGAAAAAAGTGTTTAAAATTGGCTACCGTACGATTAAAAGTGCGGTTGGTGCAGGTGTTGCGATTGCGATTGCACAATCTTTACATCTTGACTTCTACGCTGGTGCTGGAATTATTACGATCCTCTGTATCAAACAAACTCGGAAGAGTTCGTATGAAACAGCATGGGAGCGTTTTTTGACCAGTGTAATTGGCTTAATCATTAGTTGGTTGATTTTTGAAAATTTCGGATATCACCCATGGACGATTACGCTTTTATTATTGATCACATTTCCAGTTATGGTAGGGCTCAAGGCAAAAGAAGGGATTCCTGCTGCCTCAGTCATCATTTCTCATTTATACACTTTGCAACATATCGATTGGCATGTCATTGTAAATGAATTAGGGATTATCGTAATCGGGATTTTAGTGGCATTTATAGCGAATAGCTATATGCCTAGCTCGGAAAAGAAACTGCTTGAGTATCAACGTAAGATTGAACAAAATTTTAAGCGGATCTTTCGGGAGATGGCGATTTATCTACGTTATGGTGAAAGCAATTGGGATGGAAAAGAATTGATGGAAACGGCAGAATGGATCAAAGAAGCGAAAGAAGTGGCACTACATAATATCGAGAATCATAGTGCAGAAGAAGAAAAAGCCATGTACCGATACTTCCAAATGAGGGAGAAGCAATTCGAGATCATGGAACGGATTATGCCAACCGTATCCATGTTGAATCATACATGCGACCAAAGCCAACAGATTGCTGGCTTTTTGGAAGAGTTAGCAGATGCGATACACCCTGGCAATACAGCGGACATCTATCTAGAGCGACTGGAGCAGATGAAGCGAGAGTTTCGCGAGCAACCTCTCCCAGTAGATCGTATCGAATTCGAAACGAGGGCTTGTTTGTACTTCTTTGTTGGGGAAATGAAACGTTATCTCATTATCAAAAAAGCATTGTCCAAAAAGAAAGCAACTCCCGATTCATCTGACAAATCAACAACTAAGAAGATGGACCCATCGCCTAACTAAAGCGAGAGAGAATAGGGGATAGAAGAATGACGGATCGTTTTTTACAGGAAGAAAATAACCATTTACAAAAACTATCCGCTGCGATGACAGAAGCTGTCTGGATGGTAAATACAACGGGTTCACAAGATTGGCAGGATAAAGAGGTGCAAGCTGAATCACAGTATCGTTTATATTGTTCGGATCCCAAACGATTTGCTGTACTGAAAGAAAAGATGGAGCTAGCTCCAGAGGGTTCGATCGAGCGACGTCAATACGAACGTCTATATCAATCGGCACTCGAAAATCAGCTCCCTGCTGAGACTTTAGAAGAGATGGTTACATTATCCTCTAAGTTAAGCAATATTTTTAATACGTTTCGTGCTACGGTGGACGGAGAGAAGTGGACGGAGAACCAAGTACGTCAAGTTCTTCTCACTAGTACAGATGTAGCTTTGCGTGAGAAGGTATGGCAGGCTAGCAAGGCGATCGGGCAAGAGGTAGCCTCTGGATTGTTAGAGTTAGTTCGTGTACGTAATCAAGCAGCACAAAGTTTAGGGTTTGAAGATTTTCATCAAATGTCATTTGAATTGCAAGAATTAGATCGTGATGAGGTTTTCACGATTTTTGATGATCTAAAGAAGCTAACAGATGGTCCTTTCCAAGCAATGAAAGATGAAATCGATGACGAGTTGCGTAGCCAATATGGATTATCTGCTGATGCACATTTGCAACCTTGGCATTATAAAGATCCCTTTTTCCAAGATGCACCTGTTGTACCGGGAGCGGATGTAAGCCCTTTTTTAAAAGGAAGAAATATCGAGAAATGGACTGCTGATACATTTACATCGATGGGGATGGAGATTCGCGATATGCTGGCTAAAAGCGATCTCTATGAACGTGAAGGGAAAAATCAGCATGCGTTCTGTCTCGATATGGATCGAGAAGGGGACGTACGGGTATTATGCAATATTCATGATAACCAGTATTGGATGGAAACGATGCTCCATGAATATGGCCATGCGGTATATGACAAATATATCGATCGGAAAATTCCGTTTCTTTTACGCACACACGCCCACATCTTCACGACGGAAGCTGTGGCGATGTTCTTCGGCCGCCTTGTGAAGAATCGTGAATGGTTGTCGGTGATTGCCCATGTAGACGGTGATGTATTAGAGAAAATTCTACCTGGCTTAGCGAAGATGCAGCAACGTCAGATGTTGATTACGGCTCGCTGGGTTATTACCTTTGTCCGTTTTGAACGCGAGCTTTATCGCGATTCAGACCAAGATCTGAACAAATTATGGTGGGAAATAGTAAAAGAAGTTCAATTTGTGGAGCCACCTAACCGTGTAGACGAGCCACATTGGGCTTCTAAAATTCACTTTACGATTGCACCAGCGTACTATCAAAATTATCTACTGGGGGAACTGACGGCTTCCCAATTTGATCAATATATCAAGCAATATGTAAGCTCGGACTACTTTAACAAAGAGGTTGGTAACTGGTTCTTACAAGAAGTCTTTTTCCCCGGTGATCGGCATGGATGGTCTAAACTAATTGAAAATGCTACTGGTGAAACGTTGAATCCAACTCATTTTGTTACTCAATTTGTGAAGTAGCCAGTAGGAACTACTTAGTGCGAAATAAGAAAGGTATTCCGATACGGCATGGATATCTTTCTTTTTTTATTGACTTCAGAGATGTAATTAGCTAAAATAAACCAAACGGTCGGTTTTTTTGTAGGAGGTTTTGATTTATGGTTTCCCGCAGGTATGATGCTGAGAAAACAAAGCAAGAGCTTGCCATGATTGCGAGAGAATTGTTTATTAAAAAAGGGTATATAGCTACCTCGATTGGTGATATCTGTCGAGAATCAGGTGTCAGCAAAGGAAGTTTATATTATCACTTTAAAAGTAAAGAAACGTTGTTTCTCTATATTGTTGAGAAGAATGCACAAGAATGGACTTCAAAATGGCAACAAAAAAGCAACCAGTATACCAATGTGATTGATAAAATGTACGGCTTCACTGAGTTTTATGTAGAAGATTTTCGAAACCCACTTTTAAAGGCATCTGAGGAATTTTCAGCCAAAGAGTGGGGGAAGAAAGAAGTAATGGAAGAAGCTCTGGAGATAAAAAAACGGACATTTCAAATCTTCAAACAGATCATTCAAGAAGGGATACAGCAGGAAGAGTTTGTATCGGCTGATGTTTACCTACTAGCTCGTACTTATCGTGCTCTATTAGAGGGATTATCGCTCTCTTTTTATGAAATGAGTATCGAAGAAATGAAAGACTTGTACCGAAGTGCTGTTACCTTTTTCCTAGAAGGAATTGCTAAGAAAAAATAGTAAAGTAAGAAATAGTAAAATAGAACATCATTGCTTTCTCTATTAAGCTGACCACTTGTTTGATGAAGGAATTTATCTTATCAGAAAAGGACGTAGAATATGGATACCTACCAAGAAAACGTCTCATCACCCAAAATGAGCTCCCTCTTCCGAAATCGTTTTATCCAAGCGATTCTGGTTTCGGGATTGTTTTTACAAATCGGCATATGGATTCGAAATTATTCTATTTTGCTCTATGTAGTGGATCAGACCAACGGTGATCCATTGGCAGTGTCGATGATCTCTGTGGCTGAGTTTGCTCCGATTTTCCTGTTCTCTTTTGTTGGGGGGACATTTGCCGATCGTTGGAGACCGAAGAAGACGATGATTTGGTGTGATATTTTAAGCGCCATCTCGATTTTTTTCGTCTTAATTGCGCTCTTGTTTTTTACTTGGAAAGTCCTCTTTTTTGCCATGTTATTTTCAGCGATTCTCTCCCAGTTTTCGCAGCCATCAGGAATGAAACTATTTAAGATTCATGTGCCAGCAGAGCATATGCAATCAGGAATGTCGCTGTATCAATCACTATTTTCTATTTTTATGATTTTCGGTCCAGTTTTAGGGACACTTGTTTTCCAACATTTTGGGATTAATGTAGCGATTAGTATTACAGTGATTGCCTTTTTACTTTCAGCGATGGCACTTGTTTTCCTGCCTGCTGATCCAGAGGTAAAAGAGGAATTAGAGAACCAATCGTCTCTTCTTCAAGAGATGAAAGAAGGTATTAAATATGTTCTCTCCAGCAAGGTTTTGAGTTCCTTGGGTGGAACGTTCTTTATGGCAGGGACTTCGATAGGGCTGATTCAACCTCTGGCAATCTTCCTTGTGACCGAACAATTGCATTTACCAAAAGAAAATCTCCAATGGTTAATTATGGTGAATGGTATTGGAATGTTGGTGGGTGGGGCTGTAGCGATCTTCGCTGCTAAGAAGATATCCCCTCAACGATTACTGGTGATGGGTCTTGTGTTAAATGCGGTCGTCATTTCACTTTCTGGTTTATCGGAGGTACTATGGTTAACGCTAATCGCCCAGTTTTTTGCAGGTATGGGTATGCCTGTTATTCAGATCGGGATTAATACGATGATTATGCAACATACCAAATCCGATTTTATTGGCCGAGTAAACGGTATTCTAACCCCACTCTTTATTGGAGCGACGGTCGTCATGATGGGTATCACAGGCTTTTTAAAGGACAGTATGTCCCTTGTATGGATCTATCAGATCTCAGGGATACTGATGTTACTTGGTGTATTATTCCTCTTACCACTTCTCCGACTAGCGGCTCCGAAACCGGATTTCGTACAGGTTGCTCAAGTAGAAACAGAAGCCGAGAAAGAATAGACATAATGATTGAAGTGTAAATGAACGACTTGAAAAGGGTGCGGCTCACATAACTGTGAATCCACCCTTTTCACTCTTGTCTAGAATGAAAACGAACTTGGATACGTGGAGAAGCTTCTTCTTCTTTAACCTCCTGAATAGGTGAAACATCTAACTCATCTTCTGTTTCCTGTAAAAAATGATTAATGTGTACATAGTCTGGATCGATCATTCCCATAGATAGCTGGAGATGTGGATACAGTTCGTTTTTCTGTACTACATTACGTTTCATATTTGTGTCAACCTTCCAATAGGAGATAATGATTTCCATATATTTCTATGCGAAAAACCTAGAAATGCGAACAAAAAGTGGTCTCTTTTTGTCTACTTTTCATTTACGTTTTTCGGTTTCCGTAGTAATCTTAATAGGTGACTAATAAGGAGGAGACTATCATCGAAACATTCATTGAGAATAATAATCAAAATCAGAAGTCTTCTTCCAGACGTTGGAGAATGGCTATTATTTTAGGTGGGCTTTCTGCATTTGGAGCCTTATCTATTGATATGTATTTACCAGCATTTCCAGAGATAGCAAATGAATTTCATGCAAGTCCATCATTGGTTCAAATGAGCCTTACGCTCTTTTTAATTGGGATGTGTGTGGGACAATTATTTATGGGTCCACTTAGTGATATGATCGGGAGGCGGAAGCCCCTGTTAATCGGGCTATTATCATATGGAATCGTATCTTTATTATGTATATGGAGTCCATCGATTGGGATGTTTGTATTGTTGCGATTTTTCCAAGGGTTGACTGCTTCGGCGGGGCTTGTGATTTCACGTGCAGTAGTTCGCGATCTGTATGTAGGGACTGAGTTAACGCGGTTCTTTTCTTTACTCTCTCTAATCAACGGGCTGGCGCCGATTATAGCTCCTATTATGGGTGCCCAATTATTGGGCTTTGCCCCATGGCAAGGCGTCTTTATAGTACTAAGTATCATTGGGCTTGCTATGTTTGGTATTGTCGTTTGGGGTCTCCCAGATACACTTACTTTGGAAAATCGTGCTGTAAGCGGAGTTCGTCCAGCCTTACTAAGCTATTCTCGAATTTTACGAGATCGCACCTTTATGGGCTATGCACTATGTCAGGGGTTAGTGTTTGCTTCGATGTTTGCCTATATATCGGGCTCATCCTTTATGGTGCAGAACATCTATCATGGAACTGCGACTACATTTAGTATTATTTTTGCGGTTAATGGTGTAGGGATTATGATCGCGAGTCAGATAACGGGTAAATTGGCAGGGAGATTTTCGGAGCGGTCTTTATTTAAGGCGGGAATTATCATGTCTGCTTCAGGCGGTGGAGTGCTATTAGTCGCTTTCTTAAATCAGGCTCCACTCTATGTGATTTTAGTTCCTTTATTTTTTATTGTATCAAGTGTAGGTGTTGTTGCGACAGCAGGTTTTTCACTAGCGATGGAAAACCAAGGGAAATCAGCAGGTAGTGCAGCGGCTGTCTTAGGCGTGATTTCACTCACGTTAGGTGGACTAGTCGCACCATTTGTAGGCATTGCCGGCGAGTATACGGTTGTGCCACTAGGAATCATCACAACAATATGCGGGATCTGTTCACTAAGTTGCTATTATTTCTTTGTTGGAACGACGAGTACCTTACGAAAAGGAAATAGCTATTAATACGAGGAGATGGATCATCTCCATGAGCTTACTATTTGAAAGAAAATGACGGTAGACTTTATCCGAAGATGGATTTTGTCTACCGTCATTTTTGTGTTAAATCGTGCGATATTTTTCCCAACGTAGCCATTTGGGATAATGATTTTTTAGCAGTCCACCAGAAGCCTTCCCCCATCCGAGTGGGTAGTTGTCAACTGTGACAAGAGTCCAACCGCTTTGTTGATCGGGCAGCGTTTCGCCTTGTAAATAGAGGAGTAAATCATTTCCGTTCCAACTGAGATTACGTATACGCTTTACCTTGTCACTTTGTAAGGCGAGAGCGAAGGCATGGGAGGGTTGAAAGTGACTTTTTTTAATCTGGCCTAGATGCATTCCAGGACGTTCTACCTTTAATCCTTTCAGAGAGGGAAAGCCAGATGGTGTCCGATAGAGATGCTCTCCATATAGAGTAAACTCCCCCTCCATCCACGAAGAATCGAGTAAATGATCTTGAACAAATGCATCATAAAGCTTTTTCCGATCTTTTGGGATGGATGTGGCTTTTCCTATTTTTGTTTTACGGGAGGTTTCTGAGACTCCTTTTTGAAGTACAGCCACAAAATGACCTTCGCCGCGCAGATGATGAGGCCATAGGCGACCGGCAAGAGCTAATCGCGGATCTGGTTTCTCCATCCAATCAGGACGACCAGGTTGGTAATGCTTTGCCTGTGGAACTGGAATGAGCTGAAATTCAGGAAACTCTGCGAGAAACGAAGCAACTACCTCTTCATTCTCCATCGGGTTAAAGGTGCAAGTGGAGTAGACGAGTCTTCCTCCGTCCTTTAGCATCGGGGCCGTTGCGCGTAGAATCTCCATCTGTAGCTCGGCACACTTTTCAACTAGGCGGGGGCTCCAACGTTCTCCTGATTCGTCATCTTTGCGAAACATCCCTTCACCTGAACAAGGGGCATCAATTAGGATGCGATCAAAAAATTGGGGGAAGCGATCGGTAAGATGATTCGGATCTTCATTTAGGACAACTGCATTGGAGACTCCACAGCGCTCTAGGTTTTCGACAAGTACTTTGATTCGTTTGCCGTCAATCTCATTCGCAACTAGGATTCCTTCTCCTTGCATGTGGGATGCGATTTGCGTCGTTTTCCCTCCTGGAGCGGCACAGAGATCTAAAATCGTTTCCCCGGGCTTTGCTTCAAGCGCTTCGGCTGGAGACATTGCACTGGCATCTTGGATATAGTACACGCCTGCCGCATGGAAAGGGTGCTTGCCGGGGCGATCTACCTCGTGTTGATAGTAATAGGCTTCAGGGCACCAAGGTACGTTTTCCAGTGTGGTGAAAGGGAGTTTTGCTACTAGCTCTTCGGGTGTGGTGCGTAATCGATTGACACGAAAACTTCTTTCCGGTGCTTGTTCATAACTAGCAAGGAAGGCATCATATTCATCTTGTAGTCGCTCTTTCATCTGTTCTAGGAAAACGGATGGAATAGTAGGAGACATATAGACTCCCCTCTTTTCTATATATGTAAGTGTTTCAATCTATTCGGTGGCACTTTTTCCTGCTACGTATCCAGTACATAAGGCAGAAGTGATGTTATAGCCGCCTGTGTAACCATGGATATCTAAGATTTCTCCGCAAAAATAGAGACCAGACATGATCTTAGACTGCATCGTACGTGGATCGATCTCTTTAATATGGACTCCACCCCCCGTGACAAAAGCTTTATCAAGTGGTAGAGTTCCGTTGACTTGAACAGGGAAAGCTTTAATATATTCAGCTACTTTCCGTTGAACTTCTTTGGAGGTTTGTGTACAACTTAAAGTGTCCGAAAGGTCTACCATCTGAAATAGTACAGGGATTATTCTTTCGGGGAGATATCCTTTTAATGCATTACGGAATGCCCGTTTTGGGCTTTCGTCGACCCGTTTGTGAATCTCTTTTTCTATCTCATCAACCGTATCCTCTGGTTTTACATCGATGGTAAGCAAGGTAGTTGGAGCGCTAAATTTTTTGAGATTCTTGATGACAAATTGGCTACAACGAAGAGCAGTTGGACCAGAGAGTCCGAAGTGGGTAAAGAGCAGATCACCATCATGGCTTACTAATTTTTTTCCTTTTGCATTCCAAACGGTAACGGTGATATCTCGTAATGATAATCCTTGCATCGATTTATCAAGGATCCAAGGTTCCTCAGAGGTAAGGGGCACTTCTGTCGGGAATAATTCAGTAATGGTATGCCCTGCAGCTTCCGCCCAAGCATATCCGTCGCCTGTGGAACCAGTCTGAGGAACCGATTTACCACCGACCGCTATGATTACTTGATTCGCCTGAAAAATCTCTCCGCTCATACTCTCTACACCGGTTACTTGTCCATCTTGATAGAGGACTTGCCGGACTGGAGTATTCACACGAATCTGTGCCCCGCCTTCTTTCACTTTTCGAATTAATGCTTGTACAACAGATTTAGCACTATCGCTAACGGGAAACATTCGACCATTATCTTCTTCTTTTAACTCAACGCCCAGCTCACGAAAGAAGTGTACGATATCCCAATTGTTAAATACAGAAAAGACACTGTAGAGGAATCGTCCATTTCCCGGAATAAACCGGATGAGTTCATCTATATCTTTAATATTGGTGACATTACAACGTCCACCACCCGAGATCGCAAGCTTACGCCCCAGCTGATCTCCTTTATCAAGTAGGAGCACTTTAGCCCCATGCATCCCAGCGGCGGCACTGGCCATCAAGCCAGAAGGACCACCACCAATGACAATCACATCGTATTTCATATCGCGCTCCTTTGAGGTAAAACGTAGCTATGTTTAGCTTTTCCTAACTTTCCCTATTGTAGAAGACCCCATGAAAATTGGGAAGGGGAGCACACGAAACGATCAAAAAAACTTCTTTTTTTAATAAAGTGATTCAAAAGCATATAAAAATTAGCTAAAATAAGAATAAGGAAATCGGATGGATGACGTGAATACTCATTCATGACAGGAGGGTCCCTATGTCGTATGCAGAAAAAGTATGGCTCAAACAGTATCCATCGACCGTACCATCAACCATTGACTATCCAAATGTACTACTAACCCAATTCTTGATCGATGCCGCAAGGGATTTTCCTAAGCGAGATGCGGTTCAGTTTATGGGTAAGAAACTTACTTATGAACAATTATTAGAAGAATCGTATCGTTTTGCTAACTCGTTAAAAGAGCTTGGCGTTAAGCCCCAAGAACGTGTTGCGATCATGTTACCAAACTGTCCACAAGCCGTAATCGCGTATTATGGAGCGCTGTTTATCGGAGCGGTCGTTGTCCAGACAAATCCGCTGTACATGGAACGGGAATTAGAGCATCAACTAACTGATTCAGGTTCCGAAACCATCATATGTCTCGACTTAGTGTTACCAAAAGTCCAAAATGTAAAATCAAAGACTCAGTTAAAACGTGTGATTGTTACCAGTATCAAGGATTATCTACCTTTTCCAAAAAATGTGCTTTATCCACTCACACTGTGGAAAGACGGCATTAAACTGACTCATGAGTACGATCATGATACACATGCTTTTAAGCGTTTAATCACGAAAGCGCTTCCAACTCCAGTGGTTCCACCAGAGATTGATCCGATCCATGATGTAGCCTTGCTTCAATATACAGGCGGAACGACGGGTCTTTCAAAAGCGGCTATGCTGACCCATCGAAATCTCATTGTAAATAGCATTCAGGCATCCTATTGGTTATACAAGGTGAAACGTGGAACGGAAAAAATCTTAGGTGTTCTTCCGTTTTTTCATGTGTACGGGATGACGGTGGTCATGAACTATGCCATGTATCAAGCGGCGACCATGATTCTGATTCCCCGATTTGACTGCGACATGATCATGAAGACGATTGTAAAAGAGCGTCCTACTTTGTTCCCTGGTGCGCCTACGATGTATGTGGCTATCATTAATCATCCTAACATTCAAAAGTATGATCTTTCTTCAATTGATGCTTGTGTAAGTGGATCGGCGGCGCTTCCCGTAGAGGTACAAGAAAAATTTGAAAAGCTAACAGGGGGTAGGCTGATTGAAGGTTACGGGATGACAGAAACATCTCCTGTAACGCACTCGAATTTAGTATGGGATCGTGTTCGATCATCGACTATTGGGATTCCATGGCCTGATACGGAAGCGAGAGTAGTCGATTCGGAAACGGGTGAAGAACTGCCAGTGGGTGAGGTTGGAGAGCTTCAGGTTCGAGGTCCTCAGGTAATGAAAGGATATTGGAATCGTGAGGACGAAACAGCGAAAGTTTTAACATCAGATGGCTGGCTCAGTACAGGTGATATTGTTCGTATGGATGAAGAAGGCTATTTCTTCGTGATGGATCGAAAGAAAGACATGATTATAGCAGGGGGATATAATATTTACCCACGTGAAGTGGAAGAGGTTCTATTTGAACACCCAGGTATTCAAGAGGCAGCAGTCGTAGGGGTTCCTCATCCATATCGTGGCGAAACGGTGAAAGCATTTATCGTGTTAAAGCCAGGAATCAAATTGACCGAAAAGGAATTAGATCAGTACTGCCGTGAAAAACTAGCAAAGTATAAAATCCCACGCTTATATGAATTCCGTGATGAGTTACCCAAGACATTTGTTGGCAAGGTTCTCCGTCGTGTCCTTCAAGAGCAAGAGAAGAAGAAATACGAAGAAGAGATAAAAGAGGCCAATTAGATGAATGTGTGACCTAGCATCCGGAATGGATATGATGTTAGGTTTTTTCATTTCCGTGTGCGTTGACAAACGTTTTATTTATCCATACAATGATATTGAATGAATAATCATTCATTATTGTCTATTGCAGAAAGGAATTTCGATCCCATGGCGAAACGGACTGGTGAAAAATACGAAGCGATCATCGATGCTGCAGTGCGAGTTATCGCAGAATTTGGCTATCATAATGCGCAGGTTTCGAAGATTGCTCGTGAGGCAAAAGTCGCAGATGGTACAATCTACCTCTATTTTGAAAACAAAGACGATGTGCTGATCTCTCTATTTAGCGAGAAAATGGGTTCATTTATCAGCGAGGCGGAGGAAGCTATTCAGCACTTCGATTCACCAGTTGAACAGTTACATCAACTGATTCGCCTTCACTTTGAGTATTTGGAGAGTGATCGTGAACTTGCGATTGTAACCCAAATCGAATTGCGTCAATCAAATCCAGAAGTTCGCCAAGGAATTGGACAGATTCTAAAGAGATATTTGGATATGATCGACCGGATCGTCGAAGATGGGATAAAAAAAGGTTTGTATCGTTCGAATCTGGATGTTCGTATGACTCGCAAGCTAATCTTTGGCACCATTGATGAGACTGTGACATCTTGGATCATGAACGATCGCAAATATAGTTTGCTCTCCCAAGTGGAGCCAATCTTAGAGTTGTTTGTACACGGGATTGGTCACCAGACGCGCGAGATGTAAGCGTTATCTATCAAAAGCACAGGAGGATCTCTTCATGAATATCCTAGTTTGTTTGAAGCAAACGTTTGACACCGAAGAGCGGATCACGATTGAAAATGGTGTGGTCGTAGAAGATGGCGCAGTATTCGTGATTAACCCTTATGATGAATATGCCGTGGAAGAAGGCATTAAGTTAAAGGAAGAACATGGCGGGGAAGTAACGATTTTAACTGTTGGTCCAGAGCGCGTAGAAGCTTCGATGCGTAAAGCGCTTGCCATGGGTGCAGATAAAGGTGTATGGATTAATACGGAAGATTTTGATGGTGACTTAGATGAGCATAGTATCGCTAAAATCATCAAAGCAACGATTGAAGAGCAAGAGCTTAAGTTTGATATCATTCTTGCGGGTGCGATGGCAGTAGATGATGGTTCTGCACAAGTAGGTCCACGTTTAGCGGAACTTTTAAATATACCTCATATCTCCACGATTACGAAGTTAACGGTAGATGGTGAAAATGTAGTGGTTGAGAAAGATGTTGAAGGAGACATGGAAGTCATTGAATCGAAACTCCCACTTCTTGTAACCGCTCAACAAGGCTTAAATGAGCCACGCTATCCATCTCTACAAGGGATTATGAAAGCGAAGAAAAAACCATTAGAAGAAGTAGAAATAGATGATCTTGATATCGAGGAAGAAGAGATGGAAGCCAAAACAAAGGTATTAGAAATCTACTTACCTCCTAAGAAAGATGCAGGGAAAATCCTACAAGGAGAACTTGCTGATCAAGTAACAGAGCTCGTTCAACTTTTAAAGAGCGAAGCGAAAGTGATCTAAAGACCTGGGGGGATCAACATGAGCAAAAAAATACTCGTACTAGCAGATGTTCGTGAAGGAAAACTTCGTAACGTGGCTTTTGAGAGCTTAGCAGCAGCACGACTTGCAAGCCAAGGTGGCACAGTAGTAGCAGCAGTCTTGGGCAGCTTTGCCAAAGATCACGTCGATGCACTTGCACATCATGGTGCAGATGAAGTAGTAGTGGTAACAGATTCGAAATTGGATCAATATACAACGGATGCATATTTCCAAGCAGTAAAGAAAATTATCGAAACAGTAGAACCACAAGCAATTTTCACAGGACATACAGCAGTCGGAAAAGACGTAAGTCCGCGAATTGCGGCACGTCTTGGTTTCGGTCTCGTTTCCGATGTAACCGCTTTAGAAGAAATAGATGGCGAATTGGCCTTCACTCGCCCGATTTACGCCGGAAAAGCATTTGTGAAAAAGGCATTTAAAGAGGACGAAACCGTATTTGCTACCCTTCGTCCTAATAATATCGTGGCACTCGATGCAGATACTGCTCGCACAGCAACTGTGACAGAAGTATCTGTAGACTTCGATCCAACCTTATTACGAACCATCATAAAGCAAGTTGTGAAGAAAGCAACGGATGGTGTGGACCTCTCCGAAGCAAGAGTTGTCGTATCAGGTGGACGTGGTGTGAAGAGCGAAGATGGCTTTGCTCCATTAAAAGAATTAGCTGACTTACTAGGCGGTGCAGTTGGAGCTTCTCGTGGTGCTTGTGATTCTGGCTACTGCGACTACGCTCTCCAAATCGGTCAAACGGGTAAAGTGGTAACACCAGACCTCTATATCGCCGCTGGAATCTCCGGAGCGATTCAGCATTTGGCTGGTATGTCTGCATCTAAGACGATCGTCGCGATTAATAAAGATCCAGAAGCACCGATCTTCCAAGTAGCAGACTACGGAATCGTAGGCGACTTGTTTGTCGTGGTGCCGATGTTGACAGAAGAATTGAAGAAGGTACTAGTAGGGAAATAGGCATTTTTGCTTGGACTGTAGACTGTAATTGGGTCTACAGTCTTTTTTGTTTTCAAAAAGAGAATCCAACGATATAATTTCAGAAGATTCCAGAAGAGGAAGTCGTAATGTCCATCGAATTTGAAGCAAAGGTAATTGAAATCAATCCACAAGATCTCTCCGAACAGATCCTAGAATTAGGCGGCGAAAAGCTAGGTGAATTTTTTATGAGACGCTATGTGTACGACATTATCCCGGGTGACTTATCTAAGTGGGTGCGTCTTAGGGACAACGGGAAGGAGTCCACTTTAACCATTAAAGAAATCGTTCATGACGGAATTGATGGAACCCATGAGCTTGAGACGATAGTAGATGATTTCGAGATTACGAATCGGATTTTGGAGAAATTAGGATATACCGCTAAGTCCTATCAAGAAAATCGTCGGACAAGCTTTATTTTGAACGGAGTTCGCTTGGAAATTGATGAATGGCCGATGATTCCGCCTTATCTGGAGATAGAATCAGACTCAAAAGAACAAGTCGTCGAAGTTGCTCATTTACTCGGATATGTAGAGTCTCAATTAACAGGGGAGAACACGATAAAAATATATAAACAATATGGAATTGATCTTAATTCTATATCAGATCTCCGATTTTAAAGTGAATTTCTTGACTGTAGACTGTGATGGAGTCTACAGTCCTTTGCTTCTATAGTTTAAACTGTTATTTTTACTTTAATATTCTTCAATCTTGCTAGACAAACAGTAGTACAAGTGATATTTTAAACTTGATAAAAGTTTTTTTATTCTGCTTTTCCGAAAAGAGGGCGAAATAAATGAATAAAACGGTTTCCATTTTAAGTGTGTGTGCAATCTCTGCTGTGACTGCTTTTGCAGTGGGAGTAGGCTCCGCAAGCGCAAGTGTCCCACGCTATTCTTTCCAAACAGAAGATGGAAAGTGGGATGGCTTTATTGGCAATGAGAATAATGGAAGTAGTATTCAGATCGAACTTGTAAAGCCTCTTTATAGCAAAACTGGCTCTGGAATCAAAAAATTTACTGACTATTCGAAGCTGTGGGTTCGGTTGTGCAATGAGAAAACAAAAGCTTGTACCACTTTTCATAACTTAAGTAGTGGGGAATCTACTTTTACTAATATGAAAACGGGTCGATATAACGTAGATATCAAAGATGAACTTTCCTCTGCAAGCATATTTGGACAACTAGATATTATCTTTCCCTAGATATTCAAAAAAGCCAGAAACGTTATTTCCTCAGTCTTCAATATGATGGAATAGCGTTTTTTCATGTCGTTATTTGATATGAATATTTTGTTTTCTTTTAATGGGACAATCTGTATACTATTAATTAAGTAATATAAAAATATAGAATAGAGGGAAATCATGAAAAACAAGTGTAAAAACGTATGGTTGAAAAGTGGAGTTTTAATGGTCTCTGGGATGCTTGCGATAGCTGGTTTTAATGTTACTCCTCACGCTTCTGCGGCACCAGTAGCTGAAAAAAAGGTCGTTAACAAAGAGATTCTTTCTGTGGGTTCTGGAAAACACATGCAGTATACCATCGCTGAATTTAAAAGAGATGTTACAGGAGATAAAGTAAAAGATGTGATTACACTCATTGGGCAAAAAGAGTTTATGCAGGACGGTTGGAATGAAAAATTGTATCTTCGTGTTGTAGACGGGAAAAGTCACAAAAAAGTAAAGGTGGAAGTGGGCAACGGTGGGTATGAGCCAAGCGTGAAATTTAAAGATTTCAATGGCGACCACATTACCGATATTCAAATACGACTTTTTTCTGGAGCGACAGGTCACAGTCCCATTGAAAATTATTACTATACCGTTGGTAAGGGTAGTTTATCTGAAATCAAAAACTAAACACGACGGGTCTGCTGGGTTTTGGGATTAGTTCACGTGTAAGCAAAGAGAGACATTCTATTTTTTATCTAGAATGTCTCTCATGTTTGGTTGTTGACTATGTTCACTTTTTAGATGCCGCCTCTCCTCTCTCATTACCAATCAGAACATTGAATATCACTTCTGCAACTGTTTTGATCACGTTCATGTTTTTCACCCCTTGTTGTTGTTAGCTTTACTTTACTCCGATTTTACCTTTGTTCCTAGCGATTTACCTTTCAAGTTCCTTACGTATTTGTAAGAATCCAATTTTAAACTAAATTGGTAATAATCATTGCTTATATAAGGGAGGCTCGCAGACAAATAACAGGGGGTTCGTGATGTTGGCTGACTGTCAGTCGTTTTACGCAAACGTGTAAAAACCGTATATCCTGAATATAGGGATCAACCGCTACCACCAGCGGTTGATCCATCTCGGTGATTTATCCTTACTACGATTGCGAAAAGGCTTCTAGAAGCGTATGCAAAGTGCCCACGCATTCCTACCTTCTACTTGATGTTAGCAATAGCCACAAAAGCTTCCCATTCTTGCCCGCTTAGTGGCTCCCAAATAGACATCTCGTTAATCAGCTCTAGCAAATCTGATAACGAATCCCCAACAAAATTAATGTGTCCCATCTTTCTACCAACTCGGGCAACACTTTTCCCATACAAGTGGACTTTTGCACAAGATGGTAACTTCGCAAATTGCTCAAAGAAAGCCTCTTGATGCTCTCCTAATAGATTTACCATAATTCCAGTGTTTTTTCGAACCGATTTACGAAGCGGAAGTCCAGTTACCGCACGCATGAACTGTTCAAACTGACAAGGGTTCGTGGTATCCATCGTAATATGCCCTGAATTGTGTGGACTAGGCGATAATTCATTTACCAAAATAGTCCCATCCGCCAGGACAAACATCTCAATAGCAAGCACTCCAACAAATTGAAGTTGGTTAGCCAATCGATATGCAATTTGTTCCGCTCTCTCGCGAATTCCTTCTTTAATAGGAGCTGGAGAAATCGTCATGTGTAAAATTTGATTCCGATGGATGTTCATAACGGGTGGGTAAACCTCCATCTCGCCTGAAATACCTCGAGCCACAATGACTGAAATCTCTTTTACATAAGGAACAAATTTTTCAACTAATATTCCCTTTTCGATTATTTCTGCGGGAGGAAACGGATCGTCTAGGGTACTAATTACCCATTGACCCTTTCCATCGTATCCCCCTGTCAGTACTTTCAAGACACACGGAAGTTTTATTTGCTCAATCGCCTCAACCAACTTTGCCTTCGATGTCACAACCTGATAGGAAGCAATTGGGATTTGTGCATCTTGTAATACTTTCCGCTCTTGACCTCGATGTCCCGTCCAACAAAGCAGGTCACTTCCTTGTGGTAAGGGCTTTATGGATTCAATCATTCGAACCGTATCAGGATCTATATTTTCAAATTCATATACAACCAGATCGGACTTTTCCATAAGTTGTTCTATTGCCATAGGGGAATCATACGCTCCAACAATCTGTTCGTCTGCTACTTGTCCTGCTGGGGAATCGCTAGCAGGATCTAATACAACGAAGCGATATCCTAATCTACGTCCCTCTAGGATCATCATGCGACCTAACTGACCACCGCCTAGCATTCCAATCGTCTGTCCGGGAACAACGATTGGAGAAGGATTACTTGAGTGTCCTAAAGTAAAACTGGACTCTTTTTTCGAAAGACTATTCAGTAGGGAGTTTTCTAATTGTGTAGATTGCATTTTCATGACAGATCACCTATCCTTTACCACACGCTCGCGATCATCTCTCGGCGTTATTGATCTCTTCGTTGAAATTTACATACAAACGGATAGGAGAGGGAGTGTATAAGTTTTGAATCGTATCCCATTCACATTTCATTTGTATTTTGTAAAATTTAATTTTGTGAAATTAATATAACACAAGTAGAATTTCGTGTCAATAACGTTTTTTAAAATTGTTATAATAAGGAAATGAACTTAAAAAAACCGCAACGAAACCCTTCTGATTGTGTTTTTCAGAAGGGTTTCGTTTCTCTCTGATCGTGTATTTTTCTTCTTTAGGTACTGTGGGTCCTAATAGAGAGACATGTATTGCTCACGTTCCCATTCATGAACGGTGGTGCGGAATAAGTCCCATTCAATTTTCTTTGCTTCCACAAAGTGGCTAAGTGCATGTTTACCGAGTGCATTTGCGATAACCGAATCGTTTTGAAGCTCTTGAATTGCTTCGAATAGGTTTGCTGGTAAGCTATCAATCCCCGCATCTCTACGTTCTTGCTCATCCATCACATAGATGTTGCGATCTGTTTGTGGAGGTGCAGCTAGCTTGTTCTTAATCCCATCCAATCCAGCAGCTAGCATCGCAGCGAGTGCTAGGTAAGGGTTTGCCGCTGGGTCTGGAGAACGTACCTCAATCCGGGTACTGAGACCACGAGAAGCAGGTACACGAACTAGCGGACTACGGTTTTTCGGCGACCAAGCTACATAACAAGGCGCTTCATAACCAGGCACCAAACGCTTATACGAATTGATTAGCGGGTTGGTTACAGCTGTAAAAGCACGAGCATGCTTTAAGATTCCTGCTAGATAGTGAAGTGCTGTTTCAGATAAGCCTAGCTCATCACTCTCATCATAGAAAGCATTTTCATTTCCACGGAATAGGGATTGATGACAATGCATACCAGAACCATTGACACCAAATAGTGGTTTCGGCATAAAGGTTGCATGCAAGCCATGATTACGAGCTATATTTTTTACAACCAATTTAAATGTTTGGATTTGGTCTGCTGCTTGGATTGCATCCGCATATTTAAAGTCGATTTCATGCTGTCCAGGAGCCACTTCGTGATGGGAAGCTTCGATCTCAAAGCCCATTTGCTCTAAAGTAAGCACGATATCACGACGGCAGTTTTCTCCGAGATCAAGTGGCGCTAGGTCAAAGTAACCACCTTGGTCATTTAGATCAAGAGTTGGCTTCCCTTTTTCATCCGTTTTAAAGAGGAAGAATTCTGGCTCTGGTCCCACGTTAAAGGAAGTAAAGCCAAGCTCTCTCGCCTCTGCCATCACTTTTTTAAGAATCCCGCGAGGATCTCCTGCAAACGGGGTGCCATCTGGGTTGTAGATATCACAAGTAAGAGCCCCCACCTTTGAATCGCCTGCTGCAATCCATGGATACACGACCCATGTATCAAGATCTGGATACAGATACATATCGGACTCTTCGATGCGAACAAATCCCTCAATCGAAGATCCATCAAACATCATTTTATTATCAAGAGCTTTTTCCAACTGGCTACGTGGAATCTCTACATTTTTAATAGTTCCAAGTAAATCGGTAAATTGAAGACGGATATATTGAACATTTAGTTCAACCACTTGTTTTAAAATATCCTCTTTCGTAAATCGTGTCATATTCATCATTCCCCTTTAAAGTAGTTACATTAGTTGCGAAAAACGCGAGAATTAACCGTAGACTTGAAAAGTAACGACCTAGCTTAGATGCAAGATCGCATTAGAGTAGCTGATGTGGCTCTCGTTCGGACAATTCTTGCTTCACCTTCATGATTTCAGCTCGAGCTTTTCCTTGACACCTGCAAAGTTAATTGATTTTTCGCTTAACGATTTAATTTCTAATAAGAGTTCTATATCGTTGAAGGAAAATAGGAGCTGGTTTCCATTTGTACACTCAGGATGGATTAAACCCTGTTGCTCATAGTAACGAATTTGACGTGGCGTTAGATCAGTCAACCTTGTTACGAGTCCAATTGAAAAAAAAGGTATTTTTCGCCGCATCTCATCATTCATGATAACGGTCCCCCTTTCAGCAGACGGCGTTAGGCGATCCAATGAAACTCATTTTATGCCGTGTTATTATACATGTCAATGCATGTTAGAAAAGTTAACATAAAAACTTTTTATGTACAATCATCCTTACATTAATACAATAAATCGGACTGTTTATTTAAATACTCATTCTCTACATAGAGTTTAAATATACAGAGATTAAAAATATGCAGATTTTATAAATATGCATACATATGTAATATTCATAATCACGGAAAAGAGGTATTTTTCATTTGTGCCAAGGGATGTAATTATATTGTTTTAATTAAAAGTATACTATGTTAGTATATTTTTATTCATAAATAGAAGGCGATGGGATCGATGAAAAAAGCGAGTTCGCAAACATGGATTGGGATACTAATGGTTTTATCTGGAGGAGCATTGTGGGGAGTGTCTGGAGCAGTCGTGCAGATGCTATTTGAGAAGTATCACTTCCAACCTGGTTGGGTTGTAAATATTCGACTGTTTCTTTCAGGTGGGCTACTACTTTTGCTGTATAAATTGACTCATAAAGAACAATCTATATTTTCTATATTTCGAGATCGATCAAACATTATACGGATTGTTATCTTCGCCGTATGTGGCATGATTGGTGTGCAGTATGCATTTTATGTTGCGATTAGTGAAGGGAATGCGGCTACAGCTACTTTGCTTCAGTATTTAGGACCGATATTTATCGTGTTGTATGTTGCTTATCGGATGAAACGGCTTCCATTTATGAATGAATGGATGGCATTAAGCTTAGCGATGGTAGGGATGTTTCTATTAGTCACAAATGGGAATTTATCAGGTATTCAAACGAGTAAATCTACATTGATATGGGGGCTTGTCTCTGCTGTTGCAGCGGCTTTCAATGTGATTTATCCGCAGAGATTGATTGAAAAATGGGGTTCCATTCTTACAGTAGGGTGGGGAATGCTGATAGCAGGCATATGTATAACTCCATTCCAGCAACCATGGAATTTAGGAGATCAACAATTTACTGTGAAGTCGATTTTCTTTTTATTGTTTGTAATTGTATTTGGGACGGTCTGTGCTTTTGTTTTATACTTAGATAGTTTGCGATATCTTTCTCCTACACATACTGGGTTATTAGGGATGTCGGATCCATTATGTTCCATGATTGTCGCGGTATTTTGGTTGCATCATCAGATAGGAGGATTTGAATATCTTGGGGCAGCCTGTGTTGTAGGTACAGTGCTGATGCTAAGCTATTTGCCTCGAAATAAAGATACAATGAAGAAGGATAAGATTATTTCTGTTTAAGTTGTCTTACCTGTATCAGGACAAGCGTAAAACAGGTTGCAAACTCTCTCGAGATCATACTTGTATAATTGTTGTAAGGATCTATGACATAGAATGAGATGTTTTTATAAATGATTGTATTCATTTTATTTATTTCGCCTGACGAAACAGTTGGAACTTTTTCGAGAGAGTGGTATACTACATAGTGGAGATAGCTTTCTAAAAGGCTATTCTTTAGACGATTTTGCTGACTTCGAAAGGAGATTTCAACGATGGCAATCGCTGAATTAAATACACAAAACTTTGGTGAAAAAGTTGAGTCAAAAGGAACAGGTACTGTTTTAGTAGACTTTTGGGCTCCGTGGTGCGGACCTTGCCGCATGCTTGCGCCGATTTTAGAAGAAGTAGACACAGAAGTAGGATCAGATGTAAAGGTAGTAAAAGTAAATGTGGATGACAATCCAGATCTTGCTACCAAATATGGTGTGATGGGGATTCCTACCTTGATCGTTTTTAAAGATGGCGAGCAAGTGAAAAAGGTATCTGGTGTACAACCAAAAGAAGCTATTTTGGATATGGTGAAGTAAATGATAAAAGCTCCCGATGGGAGCCTTTTATTTAGAAGTAAATGTTTGATTATTCAATAAACAGATCGAAACACGAATGAATATAATATCTAAATAAAAATAGTTCGCTTTTATATAAAATCTATGTTACGATACATCGGGCTGATCTTTTAAGTCTGCATGAAAAACGAACATAATAGAAATTAATGAAAGGGGCAGATCCGTATGCATTATGATGTGATTGTCGTCGGAGCTGGACCGAGCGGAATATTCGCTTCTTATGAATTATCAAAAAGTAACCCTAACTTAAAAATACTCCTTATTGATAAAGGGCATAGTATTCGTCAACGACGTTGCCCAATCTTAGAAAATAAAATTACAAAGTGTCCACCTGCAACTAAGAAGAAAGAGTATGCAGGATGCTTACCAGCTTGCTCGATTACGGCTGGATGGGGTGGTGCTGGCGCCTATAGTGATGGGAAATTTAATTTAACGACAGAGTTTGGTGGCTGGATGCAGGATTATTTGCCTCCTTCTAAAGTGATGGAACTAATCGAATATGTAGACTCTATTAACCTTGAACATGGTGGTACGACTGTCATTACGGACCCAACGACAGATGATGTTCGTCGAATCGAGCGAAAAGCAGCTGGAGCAGGACTTAAATTATTAAAAGCGCGCGTTCGCCATCTGGGAACCGAAGAAAACTTAAAAATCCTCCAGAATATATTCCAGACGATGGAAAGTAAAATGGATTTCTTATTTAAAACATATGTGGACGATTTGATCATTGAGGACAAAGTGATCCGTGGAGTTCGTGTGAAAAATGGAGATGAATATACAGCGGATCGTGTCATTATCGGTCCGGGTAGAGACGGCTCCGAATGGCTGAGTAATATTTTGAAACGCAATGGCGTGGAGATGATGAATAACCAAGTAGATATTGGTGTCCGTGTAGAGACTTCCGATGTAATTATGCAGGAAATTAACAAGTATTTGTATGAGGCAAAATTTGTTTACAATACTTCAGTCGGGACTCGCGTTCGTACCTTCTGCTCCAATCCAAGTGGGCATGTCGTTGTAGAAAACCATTCAGGTGTGATGACTGTAAATGGTCACTCCTATAAGGATCCTAAGCTGGGTAGTAAAAATACCAACTTCGCTTTGCTGGTATCTCATACGTTTACAGATCCATTCGACAAACCCATTGAGTTTGCGAAAGAGGTTAGCCGCCGTGCTAATGACCTTTCGAACGGGTCGGTGATCGTACAAAAAGTAGGCGATATCTATAAAGGTAGACGTTCTACACCGAAGCGGATCCAAGAAGGATTTTTAGAGCCAACGTTAAAAGAAGCTGTACCAGGCGATCTAGGGCTTGTTCTTCCTTACAACACAATGCTTTCCTTAATCGAGATGATTAAGGCTCTAGATAAAGTAACACCAGGCATTGCAGATGAGCATACCCTTTTCTATGGTGTGGAAGCGAAATTCTACAGTGCTCGTCCAAAAATAAATGATCACTTTGAAACGGAAACAATTAAAGGGCTATATACCATTGGAGATGGAGCTGGGATTACCCGTGGCTTAGCTCAAGCATCGGCCGCTGGTGTACATGTAGCTCGCCATATTCTTCAAAATCTAAATCGATAATTTGTCGCTTCTACCAATTGCACAAATTTGGGATCATGCGCTAAGATAGTATTAAGGAGACGTGAATACTATGAGAGACCAAATCCACGCATTGGTAGACCTATTGCCAGAAGAAGATGTGGAAACGGCCTATTACTTAATTCGTGAATTACTGGTTCAAAAGCGGATGGATCAAATGGCAACTCAATCGTTACTACATCAACTATATAAACGACAAGAATTATCGTTATAACATAAAAAACGAGCTTCCTTCGGGGAGGCTCGTTTTTTATGTTACCAGTTGAACGGGTCTGATTGTTGTTGATTATTAGCTTGTTTACCTTTACTCATGACGCAAACAATCAATTGGATTTAATTTCGCCGCTTTGTTAGCTGGAAGAAGTCCGAATACGACCCCGAATAACATCGAGAATAGGATGCTACCAAGAGCTACTGGCAATGAGATCTGGGCAGGCCAGAGATCTAAGGCTTGTAGAATGGTAGTGACGAGTCCAGCAATCGCAAGACCTATGATTCCACCTATTGACGATAGTGTAATCGATTCAATTAGGAATTGGATTAAGATGTTTCCTCGTGAAGCACCCAATGCCTTACGAATTCCGATTTCCCTTGTTCGTTCGGTCACAGATACTAACATGATGTTCATCACACCAATCCCCCCAACTAAGAGAGAGATTCCACTGATACTACCGATGACGAGAGTCATGATATTGCCGACTTCTTCAATTCCTTTTGAAATTTGTTGCAGGTTTTGGACTTCATAGCCATCTTTTTTACTATGATTTTGATTTAAAACTTGGACGGCTTTCTTTCCAATCTTCTCCATATCGTTGGTATTTTCTACTTGTAGTGTTACCGAATCGATTTGCATCACCCCAAACACACTTTTCCATGTTCGGGAAGGGAGAAACACCTCATTCATTTTGATAAAAGAGCCAATTCCTTTGGAAGGCTTTGTGACGCCAATGACGGTAATCGGCTTTGAGGCTACTTTAATAATCTTTCCAATGGGGTCTTCGTTCGGAAATAACTTTTCTGCTACTCCATCCGTAATAACGGCCCCTGCATTGCTACTTTGAAAGTCGCTTCCTTGAAATGATCTTCCTTTGTCAATCGTTACATTGGACATTTCTAGATAGGACGGATTACTAAAGCCGATCACAAAGGTTCCTGATGCTTTTTCTTTTTGGTACTGAACATCAGACATAGAGGAACCTGTTGTTAGTACTTGTTTTACTCCTGGAACCAACTTGAGGCTTTCAATATCCTTCTCGGTAAAAACTTTCTCATTTGGATTGGGGATTGCAAATCCGCCAGCTTCATTATCTGATTTCGGCATCAAGTTAATCGAGTTTTGAGTACCTGTAAATGATTCCGTTAATTGCTGGGTTCCTCCCTGACCAATCGCTACGATAATCGTGACGGAAGCAACACCAATAATAATCCCTAACATCGTTAGAATCGAACGAAGTTTATGAGAGACAATGGAATCTAGCGCCATTTTTAGATTTTCCCATATACTCATAGCGACCTCCGTCCTATTCCATGAGAGGGCATGGAATCTTCGATGATTTCTCCATCTCGAATGATGATCTGCCTCTGGGCTCTTTTTGCCACTTCAGGGTCGTGTGTAATCATGACAACGGTTCGCCCTTCTTGATGGAGTTCATCAAATAATTCTAAGATGACTTGTCCGGATTTGGTGTCTAACGCTCCAGTTGGTTCGTCTGCTAAGAGGACATGAGGATCATTTACAAGGGCTCTCGCGATAGCGACACGTTGCTGTTGACCACCTGATAGTTCTTTGGGTCGGTGGCTTTTTCTGTCCGCAAGGCCCACTTTTCGAAGTGCTTCTACTGCTTGGATACTTCTTTTACTTTTTGAAATTCCAGCATAAACAAGAGGAAGTTCTACATTTTTTTGTGCACTTAGTCGAGGTAAAAGCTGAAATTGTTGAAAGATAAATCCAATCATGCGATTCCGTACTCTCGCTAATTCCAAATCCTCCATTTGCGAAACTTCTTTCCCGTTTATTTGGTAACTTCCTGAAGTAGGGCGATCTAAGCAGCCAATTATATTCATCAATGTGGATTTTCCAGAACCAGAAGGACCCATAATCGCAACGTATTCACCCTGGTTTACATGGAAGTTAATGCTTTGTAGGACGGGTACATGTAATTTTCCAGAATGGTACGTCTTGCAAACTTCAGTCAGCTTGATCATTTACTATTCACATCCATCCCGGATGTAATGTTCGAAGGTAGTTTCACGATGACTTTATCGGTTGCCGAGATTCCGGATACGACTTCAGCCATTTTGTCGTCTTTTGCTCCCAGCTTGACAGGTTTCCGAATCGCTTTCCCATTTTCCACAACAAATACAAATGCTTGTGAGTTATCCTCTTGGACGGCTGTTTGTGGTACGCTCATTGCTTTCTTAGAAGAAGAGATAATGTTTACGACTACCTGTGAGCCGAGTTTCATAGGGACTTGATCATTCAGAGCTAGCTCGATTGGATAGTTGGCCGCTTGAGCCTTCTCATTTGGTAAGCCGCTTGTATTATTGTTTTCGGGTAGGAGCCCTACTTGTGAGACTGTCGCCTTCCATGTCTTGTCTGGGATGGCATCACTCTTAACCGTGGCTTCTTGTCCTTCTTTTATTTTTAAAGCATCGTATTCAGAAATCGTTGCTTTGATTTTCAGCTTGTCTACAGTGGCAATGACGACGATTGGTTTTGTATTTGCAGGGCTACTGTTATCCTCATTTACTTGAGCCACTACGCCGTTTTCCTTACTTTTGACAACCAGGTTGGCTATTTTGGTTTTCACGATATCTAATTGCTTTTTAGCTTGGCTTACTTCCAGCTTGGCAAGCTCGATTTGTTGATTGAGATTTTCTCCGCTAGGTGGCATATTTGTCTTGGTACCTGAGCCTGTGCTTTTTTGAGTATTAAGTTGCTTCAATTTTAATTCTGCTGATTTCACTTGCAGATCGGCTTGATCGCGCTCGGTTGTGAAAGCGGGATTTTTATATTCTAACAACTTATCCCCTCTACTAACTTTGTCTCCGACTTTTACCCAAACTTTCTTTAACTCTCCTTGTTCTGGTCGTAAGAAGATTGCTTCTTCGTCAGATGGAGTCAATGAGCCTGTTGTCATGAAACTTTCTTGGATGGTATGTTCTTGCAACGTCGTTACTTGCACATCGGGTTTTTGACTCCCTTGTTGTAAGATAGCAATCCCTACTAATAGCCCAATAACAGCTACCACTGCTATCCAAATCCATGCTTTTTTCTTCATGATGACCTCCTATGATGATGAAATATGTAACTATCACTCTTTACCCAGTTCACTTATTTATTGATCATCCTAATTTTCCTCTAATGCAACAAAATATGCTTATCCTTATCAAACAAACCTCTTCCAAACGTTTGTTCAGGAGAGGTTATGTTTGTAAACGGACGCGCTTCCTATAAAGAAGGATCATTTTGTTACATTATCCCCAATTGAAGGGGTTATTCGGTTGGTTCGATAAATGAGAATGAATAACATTAAATATCTTAATACACATTGTAGAAATACGTCTATATTAGATACATTTAATTATTGAAATTATTTTTATAACCAATAAAAAATAAGAGAACTTCACAACAAAAGAAGTTCTCTTATTCGCCGGTTACTCTTTGTCCGATTGGTTTGAATTTAAATCGGAGTCTACATTTGAAGCTTGCTGCTGCGTTTCTGAATGATTACCAAACACGCGAGGCTCGATTATTTCTTTGAGACGTTTGGTGATGATTAATTGATAGATTATAGAAATAGGTGGAATTACAATAATGGCTATCACACCGATTACAAGAATCATCAGTAAAAAGAAGAATGGATTTGGTTCTGAAGCAGTACCCATTATGAAAAGGCTAAGTACGACCAAGATTCCAAACACAATCATCACTGCGATCGATAGGACTAGCAATAATATACCGCTGAGGAAGGTTTGACCAAATGCACGGGTAAGGGTTTGAAATCCTGCCTTTACTGCTGTCCACACCCGTAAATCTTTTTGTAGATAAAGGATGATCCCATGTACCATTGAGACATGAAGTAGGATGGTTAGGATATAGTATGGGATTAATAATAGAAGTCCGAGTGCAGGAGAGTGGCTTGAGATAACAGATATCAGTGAATCTACTAACATAAGAGGGATGTAAAGCACAACAAAATAGGCAAGCAACAGTTTTAGCATTTTCCAAAATCTCTTAAAGCCATATGTAAGAAAACTAGTTGTGCTTGATTGATCTTGATATACAGCTTCATTTACTGCACTGGTCATCCCAGCAGTGAAAAGGGCAGTAGATATGAAATAAATGAGGAACATAAAAACAAGTGTGATAATGAAAGCATAGCCGAGTGGTTCGATCAGCTGATAAAGGGTCGCTATATCAGGATTAGGATTCGATAGATCTAATTGGTTCAGATCAAATGCTTGATAAAGACTTGTTCCCATAATCCCAAAGAAGATGAGTGAGACGATGAGGGTAATGACCCCGAAAGTAAGAAAACCTAGATACGATCCAGCAAAAAGTTTAAATCCGTGTTTTTTTAAGATATCCATATGTGTCTATTAGGGAACTCCACTAATAGACAGCACCTCCTTTAATTGTAAAGAATAATTGCATGTAGTATTGTAATATAACTTTAAGAAGTTTGTCCATTGTGTTACAAGGATTATCCTTCCTTATTTTAGATAGATTGAAACGAGTATTTCGCTTTTATTTTGATTTTTTTGTTTGGAAACATGTTAAAATGTTTTGTATAGAACAGATGTACGGTTTACTACAGTATGGAGGGGCGTTTGTGTCGTTGTTAAAAGATAAGCTGGCCTTACTACCCGATCAACCTGGCTGTTATTTGATGAAAAATGCAGATCAAGAGATCATCTATGTGGGTAAGGCGAAGAGTCTAAGGAGTCGTGTGCGCTCCTATTTTACGGGTTCTCATGATGCGAAAACACAACGTCTCGTCATGGATATCGTTGATTTCGAATATATCGTTGTGAATAGTCCGTTGGAAGCGCTGATTTTGGAATTAAATCTGATTAAGAAGCATCGCCCTAGGTATAACGTGATGTTAAAGGATGATAAGTCTTATCCTTATATTCGACTAACGAAAGAGAAACATCCACGTCTGGAAGTGACCCGGAAGGTGCGTAAGGATGGAGCCAAATATTTCGGTCCGTATCCCCATGCAGGTGCTGCTCAACAGACGAAGAAACTGCTGGATCGTTTATTTCCACTGCGAAAATGTCACAGTCTCCCTAAACGAGTATGCCTTTATTATCATCTGAACCAGTGTCTAGCTCCTTGTGAATATGAGGTGGAGCCGGAGAGCTATGAGGAGATTACGAAGAAGATCACGCGTTTTCTGGGTGGTGGCTATCCAGAGTTACAAAAGGAGCTCCGCCAAAAGATGGAAGAAGCGGCAGAAGCGACGGAGTTTGAGCGTGCTAAGGAATTACGGGATCTGATACAGGATATCCAAGCGACGATGGAACGGCAAAATGTGATGATTCAAGACCATATTGATCGAGATGTATTTGGATATTATGTAGATAAAGGTTGTATGTGTGTACAGGTCTTTTTTATACGTCGCGGGAAATTGATTGAGCGAGAAGTATCGATTTTTCCATACTATGGGGAAGCCGAGGAGGATTTTCTTACCTTTGTAGGGCAATTTTATCATGAGTCGCCTGTATTACCGAAGGAGATTCACTTGCCAGCTGGAGTAGATGTTGATCTAGTGGCTCAATTGGTTCCAAGTGTGAAGGTTCGTATTCCTCAGCGGGGAATCAAGAAAAATCTCGTACAGATGGCAACGGAAAACGCCAAAATTGCCTTATCAGAACGCTTTCAATTACTAGAGAGAAATCAGGCGAAGACGGATGAATCGATTCGTAACCTAGGGGAAGCGTTAAATATTGGATTACCAAGGCATATCGAGGCATTTGATAATTCCAATATTCAAGGGGCAGATCCAGTCTCAGCAATGGTTGTATTTATTGATGGGAAAGCGGAGAAGAGAGAGTATCGCAAATATAAGGTTCGTACTGTCGATGGTCCCGACGATTATGGAACGATGCGTGAGGTAATTCGCAGACGATATACGAGAGTGTTAAAAGAGAATCTACCGTTACCTGACTTGATTTTAGTGGATGGTGGAAAAGGACAAATGTCCGCTGCGAGTGATGTGCTGGAGAATGAATTAGGATTGTATGTCCCGATTGCTGGGATGGTGAAGGATAAGAAGCATCAAACAGCTGGATTGCTGTATGGTGATCCTGTTTATGCAGTTGATTTACGCAGAGGAACACAAGAATTTTATCTGATCCAGCGAATCCAAGAAGAAGTTCACCGGTTCGCGATCACGTTTCATCGCCAATCTAGAGGGAAATCGATGATTCAATCGGCTCTCGATGAGATTCCGGGTGTAGGAGAAAAGCGGAAACAGCAACTTTACCGTTACTTTGGATCGGTCGATGAGATGAGGAGCGCGAGTCTAGAGGATTTCCGCAAAGCAGGACTCGGGGACCAATTAGCGAAAACGATTATGCAGGTATTAAGGGAAAAAGGAGAGCAGAGCCTACCGGATTGATAGGCTCTGCTTTTTTTATGGATTAACGATATACATTTACATATGAGATTTGATCATTCCAACCATTTCCTACATAGGAGATGTCTAATCCTGGACCAAATGTTTTACAAGGCTCACCACCACTTTGATGGTAGCAAACTTGGGTTCCAGAGCTTCTACGTGCAGTTTTAATAGAAGAAACAGCATCATTGTACATACTGGTGTTAAAGTTAGTCGAATAGCCAACGGGTGTTGCATAGCTCCAACCTCTGAAGGAGTCGTGTTGGTAGGACTCAGTAGCATAATCGGAAGCGAGTGTCCCAATCACGTTCTTAGATGCAATAGCCCACTTTGCTTTAAACGTTTGTTCGGCTGCTTCATAACTTTGTCTGTCGGCATATGTGTAAGTTTTTCCATCTGTATCTACAATTTGATATTTCCCTACACTTGTGTCTGCTTCTAGATTTACAACGAGTCGTCCTTGCTTCACTGAAGAGGCATTAGCTGTGGAGAATCCAAAGGTTACAGTGAAGAGTAAAGCGGCAATCAGACTGTATAACCAAGTCTTTTTCATAAAAACAGATCAACTCCCTATCCCATGTTCATTTGTGTTTTTAGAAACACAATATACTGTATATTTCGCTATATGATGTTTTAGAACCATAAAAAATAAAAAATCATTAATTTGTTGATAAATCATGTATTCTGTAGTTAATTAATTTTATTGAGTGGAGGAAACATGAAAAAAAGAACCATTCTAATAAGTGTAGTTAGTCTAGCATGTGTGATATTGATTTTGCTACCTGTCTATCAGCTTACTCATACATATCGATCTCTACAGCAGATTCATAAACCAGCTTCACCTGGAAAAGAAACGTTACGAATCGCTTTGCTTTCTCCCGCTATACGTGATTTGTATTGGAAAGAGGTACAGTTAGGTATCCAAGAAGTAGCAAAGAAGCAACAAGTTACGGTAGAAGTGCATGGAGGGTATCGAGGAAATGCATTGGAGATGGCACGAGATATACAGAAGGTTACTTCGGCCAAAGTAGACGGCATTATTGCGATGGGTATCGATGATCCTACTTTTATACAAGCAGTTAACCAAGCGACAGAGAGCGGGATTCCAGTTATTTTAATTGGCACAGATGTACCTAATTCGCTTCGTAAGATGTATGTGGGATCTGATCATGTAACGGCAGGGCGTCTCCTAGGGGACAAGGTTCGGGTTGATTTAGACAAAAAGTCGAATCCAACTGTGGGTATCATTGGTCAGTCATCCGATCAAACAGTAGCGATGCTACGGATAAAAGGTGTGGAGCAAAGTTTAGCAAGCCAGAAGAATATGCAAGTTGTGAAACAAATATATGATTCTTCTGAGAGAAATGGGACGGCGCAAACCATGCGCCAAGTCCATGAGTTATTAAATAGAACTTCAAATTTGGATGCGATCATAGTGTCAAAGGGAGAGGAACTAGAAGCGGTCATTCGTGTGATCGAGCAACGTGTAGGATTAAATAAGATTCAGATATATACGTTTCAAGATGTTGCGCAATTGACGGATTTATTTGCAAAAGGGCAAGTACAGGCTGTGGTAGTAGATAATCCTCGAAAGATGGGCGTGGAAAGCATAACGTATCTTCTTTCTTGGATTAAAGGAGAGCAGTTGCCATTGCCAAGTCATGTTTATACAGATTCGAATTTGGAGACATCAACGGGGAGCCGGTTCCGCAATGAAGAGCATTAAGGGGAAAATACTGTTATCAGCTAGTTGTTTATTACTTGTTTTTGGGCTGTTTTGGTTGATGTTTCAGTACTTTCATCAACTATTTTTACAACAATATAACCAGGTGTTAGAACGATATTTGATTTTTCAACAAGTCGCTGTTCAATCAGAGCAATTGCTGATTCGAACGAATGATCTTCTACACGATGGATCGGAGCAATCGAAAGAAAATTATGTATCAACTCGAAGCTTACTTCGACAGGCTCAAAGTAAGGTCAAACGTCTACAAAACGATGAGAATCTAGCAGGTGTGAGTGATTATACCCATTTGATTGATAGCTTTATTGAAAGTACTGATTTGTCTATCCAAGCGCATCAACAGGAACGCTCTGATGATGCCACTGGGTTTTATCGTAAAGCCGAGCAAGAGCGGTCATTTATCACGGAAACTACTCTTTCCTTATTAGAGCATGAACTAACAATTCATGAAAGACTGTATGCGCAAATGATCCAATCATCAAAGGAGTTGCAAATAGTAGGCTGGGAAGGATTTCTCATCATCATGGTCATATTGCTTGGCTGTGCCTATTGGGTTTCACGCGGGATCACTCGTTCCATTGCTACGTTAACAAAGGGTGCTACGTTTATTTCCTCTGGGGTCTATGACAAGCCAATTAAAGTGGAGTCTAATGATGAAACAGCCTTTCTCGCTCAAACTTTCGATCAGATGCGAGTGAGTGTGAAGCAGTCGTTTGAGGAGTTAGAGGCGAAAGGGAAGCTAGAGCAAGAGGTAAAGGAGTATCAATACTTATTAAAAGAGATGGAATGGCGCAATTTACAAAATCAGATGAAGCCCCATTTTCTATTCAATACGTTAAATACATTAGCCAAAAAAGCATATCTAGAAGGATCGTATGAGACGAGTGATTTGATTACGACGGTTGCCGAGTTGATGCGGTACCAATTGGCCAAAGCGGATGTAGAAGTCACGTTAGCAGAAGAGATTGAGATGATCCGTAATTATATGACAATTCTTCAAGCGCGATTTACAGATCGACTAAAGGGTGAAGAGAAGATAGACCCAGCATGTTTACATGTACCCGTACCTAGTTTTCTTTTACAACCTCTAGTCGAGAATGCATTCATTCACGGAATTGAGTCAAAGGAAGAAGGAGGAACGATTTCGATTGGTGTACGGGCGGTGGAGGATGGCGTGCAGTTGGAAGTGGCTGATGATGGTGTAGGAATGTCACCAGATCGGGTCAAACAAATCCTGAAAGGAGTGCCTGTCGCGCAAGGGCAAACAGGAAGTGTGGGCTTATCCAATGTGATTCGTAGGCTTCATTTGTACTATCGCAGAGAGGATCTCTTACAGATACAGAGTGAGGTTGGGAAGGGAACTTCGATTACGATTTTCATACCTACTTCTTTAGAAGAGAGGGGAGAGCTGGATGATTCGGATTTTGATCGCAGATGATGAAGAGATTGAACGGGTGGCGTTGGAGAAAATATTGACCACTCATCTAGCTCAAGTGGAAGTGGTTGCGACTGTCGGAAATGGTCGTGAAGCAATTGAGAAAACCGAGCAGATGAAACCAGATCTATTGCTGATGGATATCCAGATGCCGGGGATCAATGGTTTAGAAGCGATTGAGCAGATTCAAGAGAAGTTTCCTACTACAAAAGTGGTGATTGTGTCTTCTTACGATACGTTTACCTTTGCCCAACAGGCGATTCGACTAGGAGTAAAAGATTATTTACTGAAGCCGAGTAAGGTACAAGTGATTGTGGAGACGATTCGAACGTTATGTGAGGAGATCAATCAAGAGCGGTCGCGCCTAGAATCACAGGAGGAGACGGATAATCGAATTCAAAAAGTCTTACCTATTCTTGAATCGGAGTTTGTCTCACGCCTGCTCTTCGATCAAATACAAGCGATCGATTTAGAAGAGATGTCAAATCTTATGAGAGTAGCCGTTCATCCTCCAGCTTCGGTTATCATGGTGAGTATACAGTCGGAAGAAGGTCAGGACCAGCAGGATTTATCTGCTAAGAATCTCATAAATGAAATGCAAGCGGAACTTCGTGGTCGTGATGACATGATGGTGGGGAGTGTTTCGGGGCATATTCTCCCCCTTTTATTTTTTCATCGAAAGGGAGAAGAGCGACGGCAGGCGATTAAGTTGATGGAACACATTCGTCGAATCAGTCATCGTCATCCTCGGTTGGATATAGGGTTGGGAGTTGGGAGTGCGAAGGTTGGACTTGATGACTTACGTATCTCGTATCAAGAGGCTTTGATGGCTTGTTCGGATCTAGGGATGGGTCAAGGATACCGCATTCGATTCTATGATGACTTGTCTAGAGAACAGGGTGAGGACGACAAGAGGTTACGGTATGAACGGAAATTAATTGAAGCGATACGTAATGAAAGGTGGCAGGATACTAAGGAAATTATGTTTTTATTGTTATCTGCGATCGAACAAAGACAAACTCCTTTGGAAGAAGCAAAGCAACGTTTATACGGCCATTTTCTTCTATTAATTCATTTGTTAGATGAAATGGGTGTAAAAGAAGTACCAACTAATATTTTTTTGCGTGGAAAGTCCTATATGGAATTGTGGAAAGAAGCGAGAGTGAAAATAGAAGAACTGGATGTTGCGTACCAACGCTTTCAACAAAATGCTCAATATGATGTCTTTGATCAAGTAAAGAAATACATAGAGGAACATTTTATGGAAGATCTTTCTCTCGAACAACTTGCGAAGTTAGTTCAGTTGAGTCCATTTTATTTGAGTAAGTGTTTTAAAGAGGAGTTTGGGATTAGCTATGTGGATTATATGACCCAATGCCGTATTTCTCGTGCAAAAGAGTATATTCGCCAAGGAGGTTTCAGCTTTAAGGAGATTGCTTATGCAGTAGGCTATCATGATCCGAATTATTTTAGTCGGGTGTTTAAGAAAACATGCGGATTCTCTCCTTCACAATATCGAGATAAAAAATGAAAACAATTTAAATAAAAATGCTACTAATAACAAAAAAGTGAAGAATGTTTCACGATGTAAACGCTTTCCATCGTGATACAGTCAAATTATGAAAGTAAAGGAGGAACGATCTAGATGTTTAAAAAAATCCAAGCATTTTGCTTATTGAGTGCTTTTGCTCTATCTGTTACAGCATGTAGCACAGGAGCACCAGCCGCTGATCAAGGTGGCAAGTTGAAAAAAGATGATGGTAAGACGGTGATTGGTTTTTCATTAGATACATTGGAAGAAGAGCGTTGGAAAAAAGACCGCGATATTTTTGTATCCAAGGCGAAGGGATTAGGAGCCGAGGTAAAGGTACAAGCGGCAAATGGCGATGACGCGAAGCAGATTTCTCAAGCTGAGAACTTAATTAGCCAAGGAGTAGACGTACTTGTTGTCGTTCCACATAATGCGGAAGTAGCTGCAGCCATCGTAGAAAAAGCCCATAAAGAGGGCGTAAAAGTACTTTCTTATGATCGACTAATTAAAAACTCTGATGTGGACTTATACCTTTCTTTTGATAACGAACGTGTTGGAGAAATGCAGGCGAAAGCGATCGTGGAGAAAGCTCCTAAAGGAAATTATGCGTTAATCGAAGGTGCAGATACGGATAATAACGCTCACCTATTTAAAAAAGGTCAGATGAAAGTTCTAAAGCCATTGGTTGATAAAGGTGACATTAAAATTGTCTATGATCAATGGACGAAAGAATGGGATCCAGCAAATGCACTTGCTAATATGGAAAATGCTTTAACGGCTAACCAGAATAAAATCGATGCAGTTGTGGCAGCTAACGATGGTACTGCTGGTGGTGCGATTCAAGCATTAACTGCACAAAAATTGGCGGGTAAGGTTCCTGTATCCGGTCAAGATGCGGAGTTGGCAGGGATTAAACGGATCGTAGAAGGTACACAAACGATGACGGTTTATAAACCGATTAAGCTGATTGCTGAAAAAGCGGCGGAGTTAGCTGTTTCATTGGCAAAGGGTGAGAAGGTAACAACGGATAAAACTGTGAACAATGGTAAGAAAGATATTCCTTCTATTTTGTTGGATCCAATTGTGGTGACGAAGGAAAATATTGATGCTACGGTTGTGGCGGATGGGTTCCATAAGAAAGAGGATATTGATAAAAAGTAAGGCATGTTAATGATGTTTATTGGATGATCGGGGCTGAGAGAGTCTGTTTGCTAACATCGCTGGTGATCGAACAGACATCTCCACTGCCCCGGAACTTGGAATCTAGAGTTTGATTTAAATCTTTGTATTTAATTGATTCACTTGATAGATAAAGTAAAAATCATGCAATTTCATGAACGTGTGGAGCAGAGATGTTCCACATTTTCTATCAGGAGGGGAGAAAATAAGATGACGGTCGCCTTAGAGATGAAGCAGATTACGAAGGAGTTCCCCGGCGTTAAGGCACTGGATCGTGTGACGTTTCAAGTGGAGAAAGGCGAAATCCATGCACTCTGCGGGGAGAATGGTGCGGGGAAATCGACTTTGATGAAAGTGCTAAGTGGTGTATATCCGTACGGTTCATATGAGGGCTCTATTGAGATTGAGGGCATGGAGCAAACGTTTCGTTCGATTAAAGATGCTGAAAAAGCGGGAGTTGCTATCATTTATCAAGAGCTGGCATTGGTGAAAGAGATGTCTGTGACAGAGAATTTATTTCTTGGTAAAGAGCATGCGAAGTTTGGGGTCATCGATGCTCTTCGTCAGCATCAAGAAACGGCTTACTGGCTGGAGCAAGTAGGGTTGTCCAATATTCATCCGGAGACCGTAACAGGGACGTTGGGAATTGGTCAACAACAACTTGTGGAGATTGCGAAAGCACTTTCGAAAGATGCGAAGATCTTGATTTTAGATGAACCAACAGCGGCATTAACCGAAAAAGAAGTTGAGATTTTACTCGATATCTTGCGGAAGTTTCGGGAACGTGGAGTCTCCTGTATCTACATCTCTCACAAGCTAAACGAAGTCTTTTCTATCTCGGATTCGGTGACAATTTTGCGAGATGGGAAAACGATTGCGACGAAATCGATCGATGAAGTAAGCGAGGACCAAGTGATTTCTCTCATGGTAGGTCGAGAGTTAAAAGACCGTTTTCCTCGTGAAGAATCGACTCCTGGTGATGTGGTGCTAGAGCTTGCGAACTATAGCGTAACGGACCGTAAAAATCCGAACAAGAAAATCATCCGCGATGTTTCTTTCCAACTACGGAAGGGTGAGATTGTAGGGATTGCAGGGTTAATGGGCTCAGGCCGTACGGAGCTAGCGATGAGTCTATTCGGAGCATTAGAGGGTCGCGTGACAGGCTCTATAAAAATAGAGGGAAAACCCGTTACCATTAAACAACCAGAACACGCCATCGCCCACGGGATTGCGTTGGTAACAGAAGATCGTAAGCGAACAGGGCTGGTATTGGAGCGAAGCATTCAAGATAACATTACGCTGCCAAGCCTGAAACAAGTATCAAGTTGGTCGGGAATTGATTCTAGTAAAGAAGTCTCTCAAGCTATGTCCTATTTTCAAAAGCTAGGAGTAAAAGCTACTTCGCTAGAGACAGTAGTGGGGACATTAAGTGGTGGGAATCAACAAAAAGTCGTGTTGGGTAAGTGGTTGATGACAAAGCCAAAAGTTCTTATTTTAGATGAACCAACCCGTGGCGTGGATGTCGGGGCGAAATATGAAATCTATCAAATTATGAATGAGTTGGTACGCGAGGGAGTTTCGATTTTGATGATTTCCTCCGAGTTGCCAGAAGTTTTAGGGATGAGTCATCGCATTGTCGTTATGGCGGAAGGCACAATTACCGCTGAATGGAAGGCGGAAGATGCGACACAAGAACGAATTATGACTGCAGCGACAGGAGGGAACCAGACATGACAACGAAAACAGGTTCAACTAAATTTAATAAAGATTTATTTCGCTTAGATGTACGAGCGTATTCTATGATTATTGCCATTATCGCGATTTGGGCATTTTTTGCTATTATGGACGATAGTTTCTTGACAGCCCGTAACTTTTCCAATCTATTTGTTCAGATGTCTGTTACTTCCATTCTAGCAATTGGAATGGTGCTCGTATTAGTAGCAGGTCAAGTTGACTTATCCGTTGGTTCTCTTGTGGGATTAACGGGTGGAATCGCTGGAATCCTGCATGTTTGGTACGGCTGGGACACGGTTCCCGTCGTGATTGTAACGATTTTACTAGGAGCTCTCATTGGTTTGATCCAAGGATGGTGGGTCGCGTATCGGGCCGTTCCTGCTTTTATCGTCACGTTAGGTGGGATGATGATTTTCCGTGGTGCGCTTCAAGGGGTTACCAAGAGTGAGACTATTGCCCCTTTAAAAGAGAGTTTTAAAGCACTCGGACAGGGATTTATTCTTCCATTTATGGGATATATCGTCGCTGGAGTTGCGATTGTACTAGCAGGGATTTTCCTACTTCGTCAACGTCAATCCAGAATGAAATTTGGTTTTTCTGTTTCTCCAGCATGGGTGACTGGCGTGATATGGCTTGGAATCAGCGCCTTGATTTTGATCGTAGTTTCCGTGATGAACGCATACCAAGGGATTCCGATTCCTTTTATGGTGGTCATTTTCCTAGCGATCTTGTTTACATTTATCGCGAAGAAAACCGTATTTGGACGCCAAGTGTACGCGATTGGTGGGAACTCCGAAGCGGCAGTTTTATCAGGGATTAACGTCAAACGAAAAATTATGTTGATCTTTGTATTATGTAATACCCTCGCCGCAGTAGCAGGACTGATCCTCACCGCACGGGTAAACGCTGCTACGGTTGGTGCCGGTACCATGTATGAGCTTGATGCCATCGCCGCATGTGTCATTGGTGGGACCAGCCTCATGGGAGGAGTCGGTACTATCCCTGGAGCGATGATCGGGGCACTCGTTATGGCGAGTTTGGATAACGGCATGAGTATCTTGAACATCGACTCGTTCTGGCAGTTGATTGTAAAGGGTTCAATTTTGGTGTTTGCTGTATGGTTTGATATTTATAGTAGAAGTAAGGCGAAGCATAGTTAATTGATAAAATAGAATAAAACAAGCCCAAAAGCCCTCAAATTATTGAGGGCTTTTCTGTACCACAAATCCCAAAGATAAATCTATCATTTCATCACATCAATGGCTTGTAGCTTATACTCATCGGATCCATTGTTCTGACATATGAAGACAACCTTATAGCCCCCCATCTGATAGGTGAGCATAGTTTTTGTTTCAGATTCTTGCTTGTTGGTTGGTTCGCCGAGTTTACTGATTATATCTTTGGAAGTGAATTGGATTAAGTCGGAGGCGTAGTAGCTAATGGTGGTGATTTGCCCTCCTGTGACTTTGAACTCGGTCGCTTTGTTGTTATATGTATAGGTGGAATCTTTGCTAGAAGAGTTGGGACTGGCGCTGGGTTTGCCCCATTTTTTTTGGATGTCTTCGATTGAAGAGCCGATTCCGAATTCGCCGCTATTAAATCCTTTGCCCGATTCGGTGAGCTTTTTTATGGTAAGAAGGCTATTATCATCAAAGGTAGGCACTTCTGTGCTAGGTTCCGATGCGGCTTCTTTTTGCTCAGATGTTTGACTGGGTTGATTAGCTTGTACACTTGGTGTTTTGTCTGAAGAGCATCCGGCTATGGTTAAGGCAGTAGACAGGATTATGCTATAAGTAAATAGTTTCTTCATCTTGTTCCCCTTAGAATGTTATGAGAATCTTAAATCAATTATATCACTAAGGAGTGATATGAATCGAGTACTGGCTAAGTTTTTGTTCATTTTGGTTTTTGTGCATAGGAAAAACAAACGTGACTGTGGAAGATTTGAGGGTATAGGTTAGATTAATCATCCCTCTTCCCTTTATGATACGGCTGGTTTCGCCTAGTTTCTTGATTACATCTTGATATTGAATAGAAGTTCCTTGCTTCCAACGATACATGATGGAGGAGACTATATCTTGTTGAAATGAGAAGTAGATCTGATGCGTTTCGAGATCATAGCTGTAGTATTCGGCATGGGAAGAATTGGCTTGCGGTTTTCCTAGAGCGGATTCGATTTCCTGTTTCCGAGCTCCTAGTTTGGCTTGGAAAGGCTCAAGGATTCTACCTTGCTCGGCATTTATGATCAGTTTATCGATAGGTGAAGAGGTAATGGGATCTGATGATGGTGACTGTGTTGTTTCCGGTTTTGAGATAGGAGATGAACTGTCTGTTTTGGTTGGAGTACATGCTGTTAAAAGGAAAAGGGCGCTGACAACGCCTATTATTTTTAGGGTTGGTGGGAAGGTTTTGTGGTCCATAGTGGTCACTCCTTTGACGGAATTGATGAACATGATATAAGCTTATCAAATATACAGCTAAAATTGGGACTTTTTTGAGATTTGGATTCGAATTAAGTTCATTTATAAGAAACATCTTTATAATGGTATATGGCATAATGAAATAAATAAATTCATAGATGGAAACGTATTAGTAGTAGATAGATTTTATTTTTAAAGATTGGGAATTTTATTTATTGATATGGCATTTCGGTATAAACTAGGAGTAGTAGTGACAATCGTAAGTCTGCTACAAGGGTATGATCTTCTTAGAGTGGAGGCGCGGACTTGATTTCAGCAGATAAGAGCAGAAGCTTTATTAAGGTTTATCGTATGTACAATCGTTGGTTGTTACGCCGATCTTTCGAGCAAATCTATCTGGATGATAGTGGGAGAATGGAGGAAGGACGACCTACTCTTTTTATCGCAAATCATAGTAATTGGTGGGATCCCTTGCTTGTACTGCAGTTAAATGGGGACATTTTAAAGAAAGATATGTATGCGATGATGGCTCCAAAAGGACAAAAAAAGGAATTTCGTTTCTTTCGTAAATTAGGTGGATTTTCGATGAATCCAGATTCGACTGCCGAAGTTCAACGATCGCTTCGATATTCTGTGCAACTCTTGTCAGAGGCGGCTAATCGAGCATTATGGTTATTCCCACAAGGAGAAATGCAGCATCAAGAGATTCGTCCGATTCAACTGATGAGTGGACTTGGATCAATTGTGGAGCGGATGTATGATCTACAAGTGGTTCCGGTTCTATTTTATTACACCTATGATGGGAATCGAAAACCCTCTGTATATATTCGAATTACCAATGCCTTAGTGCTGGACGAGGAGTGTCGAAAAAGGAAAATTGCTACACGAATCGCCCAAGAAGCATTACAAACTCGATTGGATCATCTCCGTAAAGAAGTCATTTCATGTCAGACTAAGAATTTTAAACCATGGATGAAAACGTATTGGGGCGCTTTTAAATTATTTGAAAAGATGATTTTACGGTGAAATCAGGAAGGGAAGTATGATTTTATGAAAAAGGGTGTAGTGATTGGTGGAGGAATTGCAGGGCTTGTGTCGGCTAGTATTCTCTCTGCACAAGGATTTGAAATCACTCTCCTCGAACGAAATGAGAAATTAGGTGGAAAGTTACGGGATATTCAGATGGGTGAGTATCAATTTGACTTTGGCCCCTCTACGATTACGATGCCGTGGGTTTTTGAACAAGTATATCGTGAGGCCCACTGTACGCTCGATCCAGAGCTCCGCTTTCTCCCGCTTATGATCAATAGTCGAAATTTTTTTCTAGATAGTAAATTTATTGATCTTACGGCAGATCCAGAGTACATGGCTCATCAGATGGGGGAATTATGTCCAGAAGATCGGCAAAGTCTGGTCGCATACCTACATGAAACAAAAAGAATGTATGAAGTGGTAGAAGAGCTTCTTCTCGAGCAGTCTTCTATGGAATGGAAGGGTTTTCTTAATCCGAGCATGACGAAGGCGTTATTTGGCGTTCATGCTTTTCAAACGATGGACTCATTTCATAAACGCTATTTTGAGGATTCGCGACTTCTAGCGATGATGAACCGCTATGCTACTCAAATGGGTTCCTCTCCCTATCAGATTCCGGCAACGATGGCGTTTACTGCTTATGTGGAGATGGTTCAAGGAGTCCACTATGTCGAGGGTGGAAACTATCGACTGATCGAGGCGTTGGCTCGTCTGGCAGAGGACTCGGGAGTACATGTATGTACGAAGTCTGGGGTAGACGAAGTGCTGACCGAAAATGGACAAGTTCGTGGAGTTCTATTGGAAAACGGCGATGATGTTACGGCGGATTTTGTCATTTCAAATGTAGATATACGAACGATGCAGGCATCTCTATATCCAGAAAAATACCGGAAAACGGAGCGAGTTGAGCCTACACTATCTAGCTTTTTAATGTTACTAGGTACAGATCGGAAATGGCCTCATCTTCATCACCATAATCGCTTTTTTCCAGTTGATTCTGGACGTGAATATATCGATATTTTTGAGCAAAAACAATGGTCTTATTCTCCTACAATCTCTGTTTGCAACTCTAGCTATACAGAGCCAGAGCGAGCCAAACAGGGCGCAGGAAGTAATCTATCGGTTATGGTTCATGTTCCTGCTAATGTAGGGAATCAACGAGATGAGAACTGGTTTGAGCGATATTATCAATATCGGGATGAGCTAATCTATCAGCTAGAAGGTACATGGGGACTAGAGGGATTAGAAGATTCGATTGAAGTTCAGCAGTTATATGGTCCAAAAGAGATTGAGGCGATGTCTGGTGCGTGGCAAGGTTCCTTATATGGGCCTGTGCTACATGGCCGAAAAGCTTTTTTGCGTCCTTCGATGAAAGAGAGTCGCTTTCAAGGATTGTATTACACAGGCGATTCAACACACCCAACAGGTGGGGCTCCAATGGCTGCGCTCAGTGGGATTACCATAGCGAAGATGGTACAACAAGATGCAGAGCATAAAATGAAAGTGAATGTATAGGCATTCCTTAATCGGGCTGTTCCTTAAAAGGGGAGGTTTTGATAAATGGAAGGTTTGGCTTATGTGATTGTCGGGTTCTGGTTGTTTCTTCTCTTTATCGGATTCCTTATGGGCTTTTTATTAACTAAGTACTTGTTTAGATGGAGATATGTAAGTCTTTTCGTTGTTATGTTGATCTCTGCCCCTCTCTATATAGATGCAGGAAAATGGGGCATTTTTCTATTTTTTGGAGGAATTCCTGCTGGTATATGTTTCCTTACCATTTGGCTTACAACGAAATGGATGCATCGAAAGCAAAAAAGCGATCGTTCTGCCTAATCAGGTAGAACGATCGCTTTCACTGTCTCTATGAATGAGTCTTGTTTGATTCGTTGTCATCTTTGTCGCTTCCATTTAGAGAGCGACGGAAGTTTTTAATCGTTTCTCCTGCGGCTTTACCTAATTCAGGTATTTTTTTTGGACCCCAGAGGAGAAGTGCGACGACGATTAAGATTAAGATACCTAATGGCTTTATCATAATTCTTCAACTCCTGTCATGTGTACCCAACGCCATTATAGTCCAGAACGAAGGAGATGTAAAAGGAAGGTTGTGGGGCTGGCGAATCGAGTCGTTTCTTGACGCTCTAGCAACTTGGGAGTAAAATTAATAGCGTTGAATCAATCGCTTTGTAATAAAATAAATTTCACTGCGAACCATTATGGATGGGAGGCGCAAAAGTGAGCAGTCAGCGTAGTTTTTTTAACCGTCGGTTACATTCCTTGCTTGGCGTAATACCGGTCGGATTTTTTTTGCTTGAGCATTTGTACACAAATTATCTTGCGACAAAAGGTCCACAAGAATTTATCAAGCAAGTCGAATGGCTATGGGGGATTCCGTTTCTACCCTTGTTAGAAGTTTTCTTTATCTTCTTGCCACTTCTTTATCATGGTGTATACGGATTGTACATCGCTTTTCAGGCGAAAAACAATCTGGAGCGCTTTGGGACATTCCGCAACTGGATGTTTGTCCTACAACGAATTACAGGTGTGATCACATTAGTGTTCGTAATCTGGCATGTATGGGAGACTCGTCTGCAAGTAGCCTTACATGGCTCTACAGCAACTGAGCTAACACGTGATTTTGCTCAAATCATATCCAACAATGTTACATTTACTTTGTATATCATTGCTGTATTGTCAGCTGTTTTTCATTTTTGTAATGGCATGTGGACATTCCTTATTACTTGGGGAGTCACTGTTGGACAAAGAGCACAAAGAGTTTCATTTGCAATCTTTACTTTCTTATTTGTAGTGGTTTCATATTTAGGAATCTCTGCTTTGGTGGCTTTTTCGAAAGCTGATTTCCTCCAACATTTGGCACTGAAGTAGAAGGGAGCTAGTCCAAGATGAATGAAAAAATTATCATTGTCGGTGGCGGACTCGCAGGTCTCGCAGCTGCCATGAAAGCATCCGAAACAGGAGCTAGGGTTCAAATTTTTTCTATCGTTCCTGTTAAGCGTTCTCATTCTGTGTGTGCACAGGGTGGGATCAATGGTGCTGTAAATACCAAAGGGGAAGGAGATTCTCCTTGGGAACACTTTGATGACAGTATTTATGGTGGGGACTTCTTAGCAAACCAGCCACCTGTTAAAGCAATGTGTGATGCAGCGCCTGGAATTATTTATATGATGGATCGTATGGGTGTTCCGTTTAACCGTACACCAGAAGGTCTTTTGGATTTCCGTCGTTTTGGTGGTACCAAGCATCATCGTACTGCATTTGCCGGGGCAACGACTGGTCAACAGCTCCTATATGCGTTAGATGAGCAGGTTCGTCGTTATGAAGCAGAAGGCCGTGTTGAGAAATTCGAGCATTGGGAGTTTCTATCAGCAATTATTGATGACGAAGGTGTATGTCGCGGGATTACAGCACAAGATCTACGCACAGGAGAGATTCAATCTTTTGCTGCTGATGCGGTTATTATGGCGACAGGTGGTCCAGGGATTATCTTTGGAAAATCCACAAACTCCGTTATTAATACGGGTACCGCTGCTTCTGCTTTGTATCAACAAGGTGCTTACTATGCAAATGGTGAGTTTATCCAAGTTCACCCGACTGCGATTCCAGGAGATGATAAACTTCGCCTGATGTCAGAGTCTGCTCGTGGTGAGGGTGGTCGTGTTTGGACCTACGATAAAGACGGAAAACCTTGGTATTTCTTAGAAGAAATGTATCCTGCTTACGGAAATCTCGTTCCACGGGATATCGCAACCCGTGCGATCTTTAAGGTTTGTGTAGATGATAAGCTTGGAGTAGGCGGAGAAAATGTTGTATTCCTAGACCTTTCTCACAAAGATCCGCATGAATTGGATGTGAAACTAGGCGGGATTATCGAGATCTATGAGAAATTCATGGGTGAAGATCCACGTAAAGTTCCAATGAAGATTTTCCCAGCTGTTCACTATTCGATGGGTGGTTTATGGGTTGACTATAACCAAATGACAAACATCCCAGGTCTATTTGCAGCAGGTGAGTGTGAGTACCAGTATCACGGTGCGAACCGTCTAGGTGCGAACTCCTTGTTGTCTGCGATCTACGGTGGCTTGGTGACAGGTCCGAAAGCACTTGAATATGTGCGCGGCTTGAAAAAGTCTTCTGATGACATCAGTTCTACCGTATTTGAAGCGGCTCAGAAAGAGCAAGCAGATAAATACGACGCGCTGTTTAAAATGAATGGAACTGAAAATCCATACCAAATTCATAAAGAATTGGGTGAGTGGATGACAGATAACGTGACCGTTGTTCGCTACAACGATAAGCTACAAAAAACGGATGAAAAGATCCAAGAGCTTATGGCACGTTACCAGAATCTAAACATGGTGGACACGCTCCGAAATAACAACCAAGCGGCTCCATTTACTCGCCAGTTATGGAATATGCTTGAGTTAGCACGTGTGATTACCTTGGGTGCCTTGAACCGGAACGAAAGTCGCGGAGCTCACTATAAGCCAGAGTTCCCAGATCGTGACGATGAAAACTTTCTCAAGACAACCAAAGCAAAATGGTCGGAAAATGGCCCAGTGCTAGAGTATGAAGACGTTGATACCTCTCTAATTAAGCCGCGCCCACGCCGTTATGACGTGGCAAAAGAAGGGGGCGGAAGCAAATGAGTGAGCAAAAAACCATTCGCTTAGTTGTGACCCGTCAAGATGGTCCAAACGAAAACCCATATAAGGAAGAGTTTGTGGTTCCATACCGTAAGAATATGAACGTAATCTCTGCTTTTATGGAAATTCAGCGGAATCCTGTCAATGCAGAGGGCAAGAAAACAACGCCGATTAACTGGGAATCCAACTGTTTGGAAGAAGTGTGTGGAGCTTGTTCGATGATTATCAATGGTCGTCCACGTCAATCTTGTACAGCATTGATTGATAACCTAGAGCAGCCGATTCGCATCGAGCCAATGAACACCTTCCCAGTATTGCGTGACTTGATCATTGATCGTGGTCGCATGTTTGATGCCTTGAAGAAAGTGAAAGCTTGGATTCCAATCGATGGTAGCCATGATTTAGGTCCTGGTCCTCGTCAATCGGAAGAGGAGCAACAATGGCGTTATGAGCTATCGAAATGTATGACATGCGGAGTATGTATGGAAGCATGTCCAAACGTAAGTGGTAAGTCATCGTTTGTCGGACCTTTTGCTGTGGGACAAGTTGCTTTGATGAATTCTCATCCAACTGGTGTGATGCGTGCACAAGAACGGATGGAGGCACTTATCTCCGATGGAGGACTGCAAGAGTGCGGTAACTCGCAAAACTGTGTACGTGCTTGTCCAAAAGGGATCCCGCTTACCAAAGCGATTGGAACCATGAACCGTGCTGCAACGAAACATATGTTTAAAAAGTGGTTGAACTTCTAACTGAAATGAGTGGCAATAAAAAAGACACGATCGTCGGATCGTGTCTTTTTCTTTTCCTGCTTACTTCTGATCAGCCAACTCTAATTTCTTTTTATAGTTATTAAACCAGATGGTTTGTGCAACGGAGAAGCTACTGGAGAAGAACCAGTACAGACCTGCCGCGGATGGGAAGTTCATTGTTGCGATGAGAGTGAAAACGGGGAAGATCCACTTCATCATTTTCATCTGCGATTGCATCATCTGTGCTTGCGGGTTTTCTACTGCAGAAGGGCTAGCTTGTTGGGTAGAGATGTGCATTTGTAGAAATGTAGCTGCTGCCGCAAGAATAGGAAGAATATGATAGGGGTCTGCCGCTCCTAGCTTCAAATATAAGAAATCTGCACCAGATAGGTGAGGATTTTTAATAATGGACTGGTACAACGCGAAAAAGACAGGCATTTGTAAAAGCAAAGGAAGACAACCCATTGCTGGATTTACATTATTTTCGCGATAAAGACGCATCATTTCTTGTTGCATCTTCTGAGGATCTTTTTTATGTTTTTCTCGTAACTGTGTTAGTTCGGGTTGGATTTTTTGCATGCCCATCATGCTCTTTTGCTGTTTCCATGCGATAGGCAGGATCGCAAAACGGATGATCAGGGTAAGGGCTAAGATGGCAAGCCCGTACGATCCAATTAGGCTATGTAATAGATCGAGTAAATCAGATAGCGGGACAACGAAATAGCGATCCCACCAGCTATGTGTTGGGTCTAGTGTCTTGTTTGTACTACAACCCGTTAATACGAGTATCATCATTCCGATTGCGAATAGACTGCGTGTTTTCTTGCTCAAATGTATTGCCTCCTTCAAATGGCAGAACGAATCTAGATTTGTATGGTGCTATTTTACTATATGAAGCAAAGAAAAGGTATTTAATTTATTCACCTGACCTCCCTTAACTTGTATCCCCGTATCAATAGCCATTTAATCAAATCGAGGGAAAATGTTGTATAATAGGGAAAGTTACTAGATTCAATGTAGGAGAGAGGTACAAAATGGGTCGTAAATGGAATAACATCAAAGAGAAAAAAGCATCCAAAGATGCGAATACAAGTCGTGTATATGCCAAATTTGGTCGTGAGATATATGTAGCTGCTAGGCAGGGTGAACCTGATCCACAAGCGAATCGTGCGTTAAAAGTCGTGCTCGAGCGAGCAAAGACGTATAATGTGCCAAAGGCAATCATTGACCGCGCGCTAGAAAAGGCAAAAGGTGGAGCCGAGGAGAACTATGTAGAGCTTCGCTATGAAGGCTTCGGGCCAAATGGATCCATGGTGATCGTCGATACACTTACCAATAATGTAAACCGGACAGCCGCTGATGTTCGCGCGAAATTTAACAAGTCTGACGGGAATTTAGGCGTAAATGGTTCCGTATCCTATCTATTTGATGCAACCGCAGTCTTTGGAATAGAAGGAAAGACAGCAGACGAAGTACTAGAGCTATTAATGGAAGCAGATATAGAAGTCCGTGATATATTAGAGGAAGAAGGATCTGTGATTGTTTATGCGGAGCCGGATCAATTCCATTTAGTACAAGAAGCATGTAAAAATGTAGGTATTACCGACTTTACTGTGGCGGAACTAACGATGCTGGCGCAAAATGAGATCACTTTATCAGAAGAAGCTCAAGTTAAATTTGATAAGTTGATAGATGCACTGGAAGATTTAGAGGATGTTCAACAAGTGTACCATAACGTGGATGCAGGCGAATAATAAGAGAAGCAGACCTTTTGTAACGCAAGGTCTGTTTTTTTATGTAAGTTTAATAAATATTTCTATACATACTGAAGGAACATTGTCAGTTAATGTCGAATAATAGTTCGTAACAAAGAATGATAGGTGCTAGCCAGCCTTGATAGGAGGAGGGAAAGACGTGTATCGAATTGCAGAGCCACCAGACTTCGGTTATACGAAATAATCGTTTAATAAATATTTTCTATCTATAATAGAAGGAATATTGTCTATAAATGTCGAACTTTGGTACTTGAAGATAGACGAAAGGGGAATTCGCGATGTATTTGTTTGCAGATCCACCAACAGAGTGCTAATGATGAATAGACAACTGCATAACAAGTGACTATTTTCAAGCTAGGGGCGGTGCTTATTCCTAGCTTTTTTGTTTTGGCTGTAGCAGATCTAATCTAGTAAAGGTAGGTTATTCTCATATAAGCTAATAGTCTTTTATTTATATCATTAGATTTGAGTTCAATTCTGGTGTGGTATTGATTTTTTAAGAACCAAAACAGCAATCTTTTCATGAGAGAAAAGATTGCTGTTTTGGTTTTAGGTGGCTATTTGGTAAACAATGCTACACCCAACACATGATCGATCGGAACAGCCCCTATGCTTCGGCTATCTCGACTATGGTTTCGATTATCACCTAATACAAAGACAGAGTCTTTTGGTACAGTATAAGGCAACTGTACCTCTACAGGGTTAGTGGAATTCATTGCTTCCTTGATATACGTTTCGTTCAGTTTTTCACCATTGCGGTATAGCTGGTTGTCTTTTATGTCTATGACATCCCCAGGTTTTCCGATTACTCGCTTAATCCAAATATTATCGCTGTGATTCCCAGTAAGTAAACGTACCAATCCATTATCAGACAGATCATCTTTAAAAGAGCGTTTTTGGGATACACGGCTATCAATAATCACAATTTCACCATAATTTGGATGATAGTTGAATGTGTTAGGTAGTTTCGAGATAATAATTTGTTCTTGTTCGTGAAGTGTTGGTTCCATTGACTTTCCTAGAACTTTCGTTGGTTGCACTACATAAATACTTAGGATGAGCGCGACTACGATTCCGAGCAAGATCGAAAAGACCCAAGAAAAAGATTGTTTTACGATTTTCTGCATAGGTTATGCCCTCCATTACCTTCATCTGCCACGGGGCTATTTATTACATTCATTGTAAATCAAATCGGCACCTTTGTGGTAAGTGTTTTTTGTGAAAAAAACTAGCCTTATCGTGTAAGGCTAGTCGGATGGGCGCTCTTATTTAAATAAAGAACTAAAGAAGTCTGCAATGGCTCGGAAGATACTGGCAATTCCTTCTAGGATTGAATCAAGGAATCCTTTGGCTTCATCTGAAGTTAACACCTTCGAGATGTCTCCACGTAATTTGTCCAACTGACCGCTAATCGCACCCCAGTCAATGTTTAAGCTACTGAAGTTTTGCGAGAATTGAACTAGGTTATTGATGGTCGCTTGATCGAGATTGATGTTAAATTGATTGGACACGTTGACAATGATGTTCTTGTAATCATCGACTGTCTTTGGCTTTTCGGTTGCAATCTCTTTTTTAACCTGGTTGATAAACTGAGCTGCTTTGTCACCTGTGATTCCTGTTTTTTCGGCTATATCTTGTGTGCGAACCATCTCTTCGTTCGCTACTTGTTTTTTGTTTTCATCGATTTTTTGTCCGGTTGCTTTTTCAAAGGCTTTAATGATCCCTGTGAGTGCAGCCGTGCCTGATACTTTAAAAGGAGCTGTTACATAGATATCAGCGTCTTTTACCCCAGCTGTAATAGCAGCATTTGCATACATAGCAGGGGAGATACTGGTAATATTATTGGTTTTAACCGCGATTCCCTTACCCGAATCGGTCAATGTAATTTTAGCGGACGAAAGGGCACGATTCCCAATCACAGCCTTACTAAGATATTTGCCAAGATAGGTGTGTTCCTCTTGATTCGTAACGGATACTTGCTTAACTTTATCATCCACTTTCATCTCTGTCATAAGCGTTTGCTTATCAGCCGCAGATAGGTCTTGACCAAATGTGACCACCGTTTCCCCCGCTACCGCATCAGCAAATGAAAAGTTTTGCGCAGTTAAGGTAAAGGCTGTTAACCCTGTTACCAGCATGATCGACAACTTTTTTAAGAACTTCATAATGAAGTACCTCCTATAAAAGATTTTAGATGAAATACAAAAAAGTGCTAACATACGATATTATCTTTCGAACGCTATGATGTGAAAAAAGGGGAGCGTTCGACTTCTCCTGTCTTTTCCACAAACCTTTCTTACTTAAACACCGGATCCTTAAATAAGGATAATTTTTCCAAGGAAGTTTTATCCACATCCGCATGCAGGCTGTTGCCGTGTGAATCCATCGTTACAATCGCGGCAAATCCTTCTACCTGTAAATGCCACATTGCTTCTGGAATGCCGAATTCCATAAAGTCTACGCCTTCCACTTGTTTTACACTATGTGCATAGTACTGGGCGGCTCCACCAATGGCATTGAGATATACAGCTCCATGTTCCTTTAGACCAGCCAACGTTCTAGGTCCCATGCCGCCTTTCCCAATCACCGCACGAATCCCAAATTTCTTGATGATATCTGCTTGATACGGCTCTTCACGGATACTGGTTGTCGGGCCTGCAGCTTTTACGTGCCACGTTCCGCTTTCATCTTTTAGCATGACAGGTCCGCAGTGATAGATTACTCCATCAGTAAGGTCGGCTGGTGAGTCGTGATCCATTAGATGTTTATGTAGCGCATCACGACCAGTATGAATGAGGCCATTTATGATGACGACATCGCCCACCTTTAGATCCCGGATTTGCTCCTCTGAAATCGGCGTAGTGAGAACGACTTCACGATTATTTGTTGGAGAGGCTTCTTTTTTCTCTGGTTTGACTGGAGCTTCTTCTGCTTCTTTTGTGGCAGTGTCGCGATAGATCCAATCGATGATTTCCCCTGTTTCTGGATGGATTAGGGCACCTTGACGCCGAAACGCCCAGCAGTTATAGGCAACCGAAACAAAGAAACTAGCGGGAAGACGATTCATGGACCCAATTTTGCAACCGAGAAGAGTTGTATTGCCTCCAAAGCCCATCGTCCCAATACCCAATGTGTTTGCTTTTTCTACGATATAAGTTTCTAGTTCTGCTAAAGAAGCATTTGGATTTTGATCGTCAACCGAGCGGAAAAGTTGATCCTTTGCTAATTCATAACCAGTCGTACGATCTCCGCCGACACCAACGCCGATAAAACCAGCACTACATCCTTGGCCTTGAGCTTGATAAACAGCATGAAGAATGCATTTTCGGATGCCGTCGAGGTCTCGTCCGGCACGACCGAGTCCTTCTAGTTCGCAAGGTAGGCTGTATTGAATGTTTTTATTTTCACAGCCGCCCCCTTTCAAAATGAGACGAGCATCGATTTCATCTTTTTCCCATTGATGAAAATGGATAACAGGTGTCCCATGACCCAGATTATCGCCTGTGTTTTCACCTGTTAAGGAATCTACAGAATTAGGGCGTAGTTTCCCTTGTTTGGTGGCGATGGTGATTGCTTCATGAATCGCTTGAGTCATCTCGATTTGATTTGCTCCTACGGGTACGTGCAAGATAAAGGTTGGCATTCCTGTATCTTGGCAAATAGGAGAAACATTTTCTTCTGCTGTGCGAATGTTATCGGTGATTGTGCCTAGAGCAAGTGCAGAACGAGTGCCTGCATCTTCGCGATTGGTTGCGGATTGGATTGCACGGCGAACGTCCGGTGGTAAGTTTGTGGATGTTTCCGTGATTAAATGTAAGATTGAGTCTTTAAAAGCTTTCATCATATATCCCTCTTTTATTTCCATCATATGTCTGTCCGTTGCTTTACAGTTCTATTATATAGAAAAGTAGTGCTGATTTTTAGGCTAATCTTGATTTTACCAAAACAAAACACCCCCACCGACACAATTTCAACAAGAAAAAGTGTATCGATAGGGGTGTTTTTATGTGGACAATGGGTGGCTTTCTGCGAATCGGAGGAACATTTCTTCCGTTTCGATGAGACCACATACTCCACATTGAACTCGATATCGATCCCCATGATATTGAACTTGTATGGGATCAGACTGTGAGATATATTCAATGATCTCACCTGTATGCATATCGAGTCGAACGGATTGAGGAATCTGTTCAATTACATTAAAACGACTTCGGTTGGTACCACACTTCGGACATAGATAAGGAGCTGACATAATTTCCGCCTCCACATAGAGATTGCCCAAAGTTAGGTTTCCCGTAGATCAAGATATTATTCACAGGTGGCGCTCGGCCCAGTGTTGAATCTCATCGAGAATGGGTTCTATGGAGCGTCCTTTATCGGATAGCTCATATTCTACACGCACAGGTGTTTCTGGATACACATTCCGAACCAAAATTCCTTGTGCTTCCAGTTCTTTTAGTCTTTCTGCAAGCATTCTTTCACTCATTTGGGGGATTTGCTCACGAATATCTCGGAAACGACATGTTTTGTCCATTAGGACACGGATAATGAGGCCTGTCCATTTTTTAGCTAGGACTTCAATGGCTGCTTCAAATTTAGGACAAATACAACGATTCATAAAAGCTCACCTCCCCCATTTATATAATGGTTTCAATAATTTTGTTTGTACAAATGGAATCATAGATCCGTACACTTCTTTTTTATAAGTTAATTACTTAGTTACTTACATGTCAGTATACCAAAATTGACTAAAAAAGACCAAAAAGAAATATATGGTTTTACACTATGGTTGATGTTCACTATGCTCTTGTCTCCATCTATGGAAAAGAAGGCGTAAATCCGGTTTACTGGTACCTTTGTGATGTTCTTGTAAAAAGATATCTAGATGGTAAGGGGACCAAGGAATTCCGAATATCGTTTGTGTAAAGGTATGTGCAGCAATCTCTCTTGTTCTGGAAATCGTTTTCTTCCATACAAAAGGGCCCCATCTCTTGACGATCACCTTAGGTACTTGGAGGTCGGCTCTCATTTTGTAGTTTTCCTCCAGATAATGGTAAAATTCATGGGCGAGATGTAAAATTATCAGATCTTCTTTATAGATCGAATAATCCATAGCAAGGAAAAAGGAGTGGAGTTGTTCGATAGAAGAACGATATATTTGGATGGTTTTTGATTTGGGGGTGTATTGGGCTCTTATCCAGCGGTCATGTTCTGGTTCTGAGAGGAAACTAACTTTGATTTTATGTTTGAGTAAGAGGTTGATCCAATCGGCATACGATCGGATGTGTAGGTACGGCTGTGCGGCGTTTCGTCCACAAGCGATGGATGTTTCGACGTACAATTCTATCTGATCTGGTGGGATGAATGAATAATAAGGGTCTTGTTTTAAGTCCATCCAAGCAATGATTTTGTTATCTAGTAAGGGGTATGTGTTCTCCAGATTAATAGAGGAGAGATGGAAAAAGGTTCGTTGATGGAGGGTTTGGTTTTTCATTTTATTTCTCCTTCCAATTCGTAGAGAATCTGTATCATTTCTATGTTTCGATTTGCTTGTCTTATTCTTGGTAGTGAATTATATAAAGTAGGCAGAATGTTTTGGTACTATAGAATGACAGTTGATAAATATATTCTTTTTTATTCTATAGGAGGTTGTTTTATTTGTTAGATATTCTTTCACTCGACGCATCTACATTAGCAAAAAAAATAAGACATCGTGAGATCTCCTCACAAGGCGCAACGAATATCTATATTCAACGCATTCAACAGGTTAATTCTAAAATAAATGCTGTGGTTGAGGATCGTTTTGATGAGGCTAGGAAAGAAGCGAAGGCATGTGATCAAGCGATTGCAGATGGGACGGCACAGGGGAAATTATTTGGAGTTCCAATTAGTATGAAAGAGTGTTTCTCCGTCACAGGAATGAGGACAACTGGAGGCCTCCCTTTTCGAAAAAATGAGATCGATGGGGAAGATGCAGAAATGGTGAAAAAGTTACGCCAAGAAGGGGCTATCATTTTGGCAAAGACAAATACACCCTCGCTCTGCCTATGTCAAGAAACGGATAACGCTTTATATGGACGTACGAATAATCCTTGGAATCTAACGAGGACAGTAGGTGGTTCTACGGGAGGAGAAGCTGCTCTAATTGCGGTTGGTGGGGCCGCAGTTGGAATTGGGGCGGATATAGGAGGGTCTATTCGATTTCCAGCTCATTTTAACGGTGTCGTTGGATTTAAATCGGGTCAAAATCAAGTAAATCCGTTAGGGCACTATCCACTTTTTGAAGAAACGACTCAATCTTCCATGATAGGCTTGGGAGCACTAGCTAAATCAGTAAAAGACACAGAGTTGATTCATAGTATCATTGCAGATCACCCAATAACTCAAATGGAGCTAGATAAATTCGAATACATTGCCCCGCAACTCTCAACCACTTTTCCGATGTCACAAACTACTATCTCTTTGATTGACGAGCTCCGAGCACATCTAAAGCTACATAACACAGTTCATCTCGAACCAGTCCTCCATCTAGGGAAAGCGGCTTTGTGGTGGCAGAAGATCATGTCGTATGATGGTGGAAAGACGGTAGTCGAGCTGATCGCGAATGGGAAATGGCTCACGATCTATAAGCAATATGCCAGCAGTGTGTTCGGAGTAGAAACCCCGTTGCATCCATATCTAACATGGGCGTTAATGGGTATGCAGTTATTTAAACCAAATCCTGCAGAATGGAACCAACTAAAAAAGGATTTGCAAAAAGCTAGACAAGAAGTACATCAATTCCTACAGAAGAAAATCTTAGTTCTCCCTGTTTATCATTCAGCAGCTCCAAACCATGGTGAAGTATATCGGGAGATTTTTTCGATCAGAAAGACATTTCTTCAATATATGCCATACGTAGCATATGCGAATACTTTTGCTCTCCCTTCCCTTGTCATCCCAGTCGGAGAAGATCAGGACGGAATGCCTATTTCCATCCAATTTATTACCGCGAATGGCCAAGAATCAGCACTATTCCAAGCAGGTTACGAGATTGAGCAATCATTTCGTGGATACAAGCGCTGTGAATTGTGATGAAAGGGATGATAAAATAGTCAATTTGCTTTCGTAAGGCGAATCATCCATTCTTTTAGGTCAACGATTCGATTGTGGCGTGGTGATTCGGTTGTACCGGCTACGATCATAGGTACGAGGGAGTCCAGATGGTGAAGGGAGCCGTGGGAGGCACCTTTATGTGTGGGGGAGCTTCCATAGACGATTTCACAGCCCGTTGTAGCCGTTACGATGATCGCATTTTCGGAGATGTGTAGAGCGCTTACTAATCGATAGAAGGGATCGGGATAAGCGTTGTATTGAATGGTGGTCTGATCTTCTGATAAGGTGATATCAAGAAGAGAAAGATCCCCGCTTATTTGCCAAGATTGTCCGTATTCATCTAGATAAGGTCCTTCTTTTTCGAACTGGAGCTTCCCTGGGAGAGTGCCGCTTATAACTTGGTACGTATTTTCTTCTTTCCAAACGACCAAATCAAGGTCTGGATTGGATTGCAAGGTTGTTGCGATGTCTACCTTAGAAAGTGACGGATCAATGATATGTACATAAGCCATACGTTCATTGACGGCTAGGACGATCTGATCACTCTCACGAGGTTTATCTAGATTGGGAGGCTTGATTGGATAATGGGAAAGCGTTGTGTCTATATGAATATAGGCACTCTGGGAACTAGGCAGAGTATTCGTTTGACCGCTATCCCCAAGGACGATCCAGGTATAACGAGAGATTGCTTCCTCCCATGTAGGAAATGTATTTAAGATAGTCTGGATTTCTGAGTCTGCTTTTTCAATTCCTTTAATCGTAGCAATTCCATGTTGATGAACTTGGTCGTCATTTCCCGGAAAATAAAGAACGGAATAGATGGGAACACGTCCTGTTTGGATTAAGGATTGCATTTCCATGGCTGTAAATCGATCATTCATACCAAATCGAGCGATTGCTCCACCCGGTTCACTACGAGACGAGATGGGATGCATGGAACCAAATGAAAAGATTGTAGGAGCCATAGTCCGTACTTTCCTCGGAAGAAGCCCAAGTATCCAAGCAAACAATGGGGAGTGAATCTGATGTTCCGTGTTTCCTCGATAGACAACGGCGTTTATGGAAGCGGTATCATATGGGATTTCTTCATGAATGGTTCGTACTTCTTTGCTCAGCAGTCGTTGATTAAACATCATCATACTTGCTGTCAAAACCCGTTTTACGCCAAACGCAATCGATTCTTTTGCCCCAGTTCCAAAGTTCCAGAATTGCTTCGTGTTTTCATCGTAATAGCAGAGTCCATAGATTCCGTGTTGACTCGGCATGGAACCCGTCAGTAACGTACTGTCAATGACGACAGACATCGTAGGGAAAGATGAGACAATGCGCGGATAGTAGGTGCCGTTTTGAATTAAAAACTGGAGCGCGGGAGCTTTATCTACATGAATGGTATCCTGCAGGGGTGCGTCCATTAAAGAATCGATGATGATCATAATGACGGGTTTTGTTCCTTCCGGAATTTCAGGCTTAGAAATAGCTGATAAAGTTGCTCGTTTTTTCTGTGCTATGCGTATTAGGGTTGTTAAAATGAGAATGAGTCCAATGATGATGAAGATGATGGTTAGCATTTGTGATACACTCCGCTCTTTTAACATGGTTAGTAAGTAGGGTTTGATGAATGAGGGAGAAATATGCAAGGGGGAGAGAATGGATTTGATTGTGAGCGCTGTTGATTAGGGATATTGGATGATCGAGGGCAAGAGAACCACTAGTTTATATTTTGTTTTCATTGATGATTTTATTTATAAAGGAGAATTAGATTATGCATACACTTCCGCTTGTACCTAAGTCTGAGATTGAACAACGTATTCATCGTTTACAAAGTTATCTTCAGGAGCACGAGATTGATGGCGTGTTGTTAGCGCAAAATGTGGATTTGTATTATTTTACGGGAACGATGCAAAATGCTCTTTGTTATATACCTAAGTCTGGGGAACCTGTTCTATATGTGAAGAAGAGTGTTGATCGGGCTGAGTTTGAAGCACATGTTGAGGTTCAGCCGTTGGGGAGATTGAGAGAGCTAGGGGCTGTGTTAACAGAGCGGTATGGTTCGATACATAAAATTGGATTCGAGTTGGATGTTTTGCCTTATGCAACAGCTCATTTTTATCAAAAATTGTTTAGCGAAGCAGAAATGGTGGATGTCTCGTTTGCGATTCGCCATATTCGTAGTGTGAAATCTGCGTATGAGTTAACTCAAATTAAGCAGGCAGCACAAATCTTAGACGATACATTGAAGAAAGTTTCTTCATGGCTACAGATAGGTATGACGGAGTTAGAGTTAGTGGCGAGGATTGAGTACGAGTTTCGTTTACAAGGAAATATCAATTTATGGCGTATGCGTGGATTTAATCAGGAGCTAGCTTTGGGAATGGTTGCTTCAGGTGCTTCTGCTTCTACACCTACTTATTTTGATGGACCAGCAGGGGGACTTGGTGTGAGCACAGCGTCTCCACAGGGAGCTAGTTTTCGTGAAATAAAGGCAAACGAGCCGATTTTGATTGATGTGAGCATGATTGTAGAGGGTTATATGGTGGATCAAACCCGTATAGCGGTCATAGGGGAATTATCAGATCCGATCCTGGAGGCATACGAGGTGGCACGCTCGATTTTACGGAAGGTGGAGGAGCAGGGTAAGCCGGGTGCCCGCTGGCAAGATTTATATGCAACTTCGTTAGAGATGGCTAAGGATGCTGGATTATCTGACTATTTTATGGGTTATGGTGCAGATCAGGCTAAGTTCTTAGGACATGGGGTTGGAATTGAGTTAGATGAGTTGCCTATTTTAGCGAAAGGCTTTAGTCAGCCGTTGGAAGAGGGGATGGTGATTGCGATTGAGCCGAAATTTACGTTCCCGGAACAAGGTGTAATTGGGATTGAGAATACGTATGTGGTGACTGCGGATGGGTTAGTGTCGTTGTCGGTTACGTCGGAGGAGATTATGAAGATAGAGTTGTAGATGTGGGAAGGGTTTGGATGTTGTTAGCTAGATATTGGAGAGAGACCGGGGCTATGTATCGGACCACAGCTCAAAATAGTAAGCCTGCGAGGATGTGGAAAAGCAAGGCCGCTTCGTTATTCTTCGCTTCGGTTAAGTGGCAAAACTCGCAAAGAACGCTCAGACATTGCCACAAAACAACCTTGCTTCGAATAACTATGCTAGGTAGGCTTACTAACATCGCGGTGGTCCGATACATAGCCCCTAGTCTGTTCCGCTATCGATTAATAACAGTCCTGCACCAAGAGTGAGTTGCAAGGGATGAGGAATGCCGCATTCACCCTCTCAGTGGCAAAACCCTGCAAAGAACGCTCAGACATTGCCACGAAACACCTTTGCTACGAAGACTATGCTAAAAAGTGGACTCAAATTCCTTCGCAGTGCCTTTAGTCGGCTCAGACGTTGCTTAATTAACAGTCCTGTTCAAATAATGAGCCTGCGAGAGAGGTTGACATTATCTGTTGAATAGATAGGTGTTTTTCGTAACGCAGGAGTTCATATTATCTAGGTACTCTTGAAATAGTAAGAAGTATTGCCCGATATGTGCACCGTCCATGAGGGCGTGGTGTGCTTGGACGGATAGGGGCATTTTGACGAGTCCGTTTTCTTCAAAGTATTTGCCCCAAGCGATTCGAGGGATGCTGTCAACGGGAGATAGGGAGATCGGGTTCATGAAACTGGTGAATGAGACCCAAGGCATGCTGGTGAAGTAGAGTACATCATCCCGACCGACTCCGTCTGTTAGACGCACTTGTTTCTTTGCTCTCTCTGTCAATTCATGAGCTACTTTAATAAAGGTAGCTAGATCCGGGTGATGTGGGGCGGTTAAATAATCGTATACACCTTCATCTGTCATGATGGTATAAGATGGATGCGCCACTTCGTGTTCAATTACTTCTTCCCCACGAATTCGATAACGGAATTCCGGAATCTCATTCGCTACTCGACTAGCTAGATAGGTAATGGTTAAAAAGAATGGGAAACCATTTTCCTTACACCACACACGAAAACGGGTAATGTCCACATTTGCCGTCGTACAGAAATGTGGCATGTCCAGCTTACGAAAATAATCAAAATGCTTCGCGCGTTTCCAAGTTTCACGATTAATGGTTTTCATATAGATAAGCCCCTTTCTAGTAAAACTATCTTTGAAGCGGACTTGCTTTTCACATCCCTCGCAGGCTTACTATTTGAGCTGTGGTCCGATACGTGTTCCGGGCTTTCTATGATAGTTATCTAACTCTAGCGACTTAAAAGTACTGGTTTCTTATGTTTTAAAAAAGAATATATCTAGTATATAGGATTCACTCTAGTAGAAAAAGGGTATAGAGACAGAATGTTATATTTTTTTATATATACCAATAATCATCTCTTTCATTTTAATAAATAATTTACAATAAAATGAAAGTAATACATATCAATGGAGGATCCTATGTCAAATAACGTGTTTGAAGTTACCGAAGATCGATATCGAGATGCTTTGAAACTATCAGAATACGCATTTCAATATAAAGTTGCAGATGATGAGATAGAAGAGAGAATGGAGCAGTATCGAAAATACCATTCTATCTATGCCATTGAGGATGAATATACACAAGAAATCGTTGCGAAAGCACATCTCATCTCCTTTCAGATTACGTATCATCAGCAAATCATTGAGATGGGTGGCATTGCAGGGATAGCGACGTATCCCGAATATCGTCGCAAAGGTTATGTGCGCGATATGCTGATTCATTGTCTGAAAGAAATGAAAGAAAGAGGGATGACTGTCTCGGTTCTTCATCCTTTTCAAGTAGATTTCTATCGTCGATATGGATGGGAGCTTCTCTGCAATCTGTTGTCGATTAAATTGACGAAGCATGATCTTCAGCCACTTGTCCCAGCAGAAGGAACGATTCGACGCTTCACCAAAGAAGAGCATCATGCGGAAATTGAACAAGTCTATCATCAGTATGCCTTACAGTTTTCAGGGAAGCTTGTCCGCCATACAGATCGATGGCTTCAGGAGTACGATGAAGGTACAATTGCGCTTTATTACGACGAACAAAAGGTACCACAGGGATACATACTTTACGGTATCGAAAACGGAAAGTTCGTTGTGGAGGAGCTAGTAGTATTAACGGAGGAGGCTAGGAGAGGGTTATGGAATTTCGTTTGCCAACATGATTCAATGGTGAAGGAGATCGAGATTCATACTCATTCGAGAGATCCACTCCTATACTTACTAAAAGATCCTTGTGTTCGTACGGAGATAAAACCGTATGGTATGGTGCGGATTGTGGATGTGGAGAAATTTCTTGCTTACTGTCCGTTTCGATGGGATGTGGCGCAAGGAAAAGAAGTAAAATTGCAGATAACGGATCCTTTCGCACCGTGGAATGAACGTACATTTGTGATTGGAAATAAGGAAGTACAAGCAAAGGATTCATGTGACGAGGAAGAAGGCTGTGTTCAACTATCCATTAACACACTGTCAGCGGTCTTGTTTGGATATAAACGTCCGCATGAGATGTTTGAGTTAGGATTGATTCAAGGTCCCCCAGAGGCGGTTGCAGTGCTTGAGAGCTTAGTTCCTGAAACACATAGTTATATGATTGATTATTTCTAATTAGAACAAGCAAACTCTTCCATGAGTTTGTTTTTTTACATTCTCCTTTCACTTCACCCAAGTCTTCTGCATACGATGGCAGTGCATAGATGAAATGGCTTGCATTTGAGGGTAAGTCAGAAAGACCCGCCTATTTTTTCATCCGTGCTTCACTCAATCGTAAGCTCGTTCATACTATACTTTGACTGAATCCCTGACCCTCGTGTTGTTAGTGCTCGAACAAGGAAGGGTGGCAACCAATTGACTAATCAAAAAGGCAAACCCTTGTTGACGAATCGGGAGAGGGAAGTTTTCGAACTGCTCGTACAAGATAAAACTACCAAAGAAATAGCTGGGCAGCTCTTCATCAGTGAGAAAACCGTACGCAACCACATCTCCAACGTCATGTGTACCCTCTGCAAAATAAGACAAATAATCTTTATGACAAAGTATTTTTAAATTTATGTATCTTGGATCATATTTCTATGGAGGTAAGTACACTATGAAACCAGAGCTATGCCTTTGACTTCGACGATGTCGGTTACAACTGGTTCATGAATGATATCTCCATTATTCTCTATATGGTTCAGTGGTTTCCTTCCGTACCTTTTGAGAAAAAGCGGAATTGCCCATAACTTCTTGAGCGTCACTGATAGTTGCCATAAAATAAGATTCTCTTACATAAACATGTACTAATAATACAGTATGTAAAGGGAGGTTACCCCAATGAGTGGAGCGAATTTATCGATAGCAGTAGATCCTCTGTTCCCTTTAGGGGAGTTTAGTCATTATGTAGTAGAAATGTTACCAAAGCATAATATGAATGACGAATTCGAGCTGGTTGCGAAAGGGCTTACCTTATTTCCAGATTTTCATACCATTCATACCATTGCCTTTTACGCCCCATTTGAGGCTAGGATCCGTAGTATGGGGGATTTAGGAATATATTTAGTTAGTTGTTTACGTGCGGGGATCCCGGTGGAAAAACTAGGCTCTATCTATGATTCACTTTGCTTTTTATCACCCACAACAGGCGTGGTGCCAAGGGATACTTACTGTTCGTATGCAACCCATAATTCAGAGAAAGCTTTGCGGACCTTTACAGGTCATGAGAGTGAGATTGGATTTATTCGCCAACACCAACGTTCGGATGAAGCACTCATGCCAGCTGTCGATCATCTGATTCGGTTACAAACAACGAATGAACAGATGAATGAGGGTGAAAGTTTATCAATTATTCTGGAATGTATTAAAAAACTAATTGATGAGAATAAACACGTTCATCAATCTGTCGACCCAGTCTTTTTTATCAAGTATTTTCGAGAGTATTTCTTCCCTATTGAGATACAGGGGAAGATGTTAAATGCCCCGAGTGGTGTTCATCTGGCTAATATCATTCTTTTGGATATTGGGATTGGTAGTGCCGATGACCGCTATCTAGATACTACGAATGAATTGATGGATTATCTAGAGCCAATTGAAAGACTCAAAATCATACAAACAAAGCGACTCCCATCCTTAAAAGAAAAATTCATCCAACAGTATAAAAAGACGAATGGCACGAATCGAGAGGAATTGGATCTTCTCATGGAAATATACAAGTATATGAGAATTTACCGCTATGTACACCAAGGACTTGTCACGAGATATATTCGTAAGCAAGATACCAATGTGAAATTTGGAACAGGTGGGTTTCCTTTTGATGAATTTCTAGAAGAACGGATTCAAATTGTGAAACGAGCAGAAGCAGATGTTCGCAAAGCATTTGCACAGGTGAGAGAATAGACGATCATGCAACAAATACTAAAAAGCATCATAACAAACAATCATGTATGCCTTGTGACTAAGAAGGTTCAGTAAAACCTAATTTACAGTTGATAGCAAGCATAGGATTATTTGTACTAGCAACATGAGTGGTGATAGATTGAATGCCTTTCTCTAAGCAAATGAGGATCATTTTTTGTTTTAACACAGTCGCGATTCCAGTGCCTCGATACTCTTTCGTGACAACAGTTAAACCATTATGACCCTTATGCCCATGGATGGAGAGTGTGGTTAATCCAATCCATTTGCCGTTATGGGATGCGAGAAAGGTTGTTTCTCTATGTTTCCAGTAATGATGGAGATAGATGTTCTTTATAAAATCCTCATACGTTTCAAAGTCACCCGACTTGTGTCCAGGGTCATCTAACACTCCCTCACGTACTAAATGATAGAGCTTTTGCCGAACTTCTTCCGTATTCTCTTCAGAAGATAGAGTGAAGAAATGGTACATGGGGTCGAGGGAAGATAGAATGGGTGGTGTAGTTTTAGCTAAATCAAGTGATAAATCAATCAATTTCATGCGGGCCTCCATTTCCACATTCTTTCATATTACCATGTCATGACACCTATCTTTCACAATTTTTAGGTGACATAGCATGAAATATGTATCAATATAGTCTTATTGGTTGTCTTACATATAGAGTATATGATTCTATCATTTCTTGATTAGAAAGGTGAGCTTGAATTTGTGGGATATTTTTGTAGCGTTTGTACTAGGAATCGTAGAAGGATTAACGGAGTTTGCACCTGTATCATCCACAGGACACATGATTCTTGTTGATGATATGATTTTTCAATCAAAAAAACTATTTTCTCCTGAAGTGGCAAACACGTTTAAAGTGGTGATTCAGTTAGGTTCTATTTTAGCGGTAGTCATCGTATTTAAGGAGAGATTTTTCAATTTGCTTGGTTTGAAAAAAGATCGCTCAGAAGATGCCGAGCAGGGATATAAGCTCAGTTTAAAACATGTGATTGTGGGAATGATGCCAGCGGCAATACTAGGCTTCTTATTTAATGGTTATATTGATGAGCATCTATTTACTGCTAAAACTGTTGTCATTGGCTTAATAGCAGGAGCGATTCTGATGCTAGCCGCGGATTGGTTTCGTCCAAGTAGACCGAAAGTGAAAACAGTGGATCAAATTACATACAAGCATGCGATTGGGATTGGATTATTTCAATGTATTGCTCTATGGCCTGGCTTCTCTCGTTCAGGATCGACGATGTCAGGTGGAGTATTGCTGGGACTTGGCCACCGTGCAGCAGCAGACTTTACTTTTATTATGGCGGTTCCTGTGATGTTTGGAGCAAGTGCGCTTTCTCTTGTGAAACATTGGGATTCCTTTACCATGGATGCTCTCCCATTTTTCATTGTCGGTTTTATTAGTGCGTTTATCTTCGCGTTAATTTCGATTCGCTTTTTCTTAAAGTTGATTAATAAGATTAAGCTGGTGCCCTTTGCTATCTATCGAATTGTACTGGCAGCGATTATTTACTTCTTCTTTTTATAGGCATTATGAAAAGCCAAGCTTGAACGACACTCAAGCTTGGCTTTTATCTTGCAAAGATTTACCGCTCTATTTAGATCTCATGCCTTGGATAATGGCTGTAGAGATGAAACCCACGCCTACCCCGATAAGAACTCCCGCTCCTGTATTCCCCAGTGCCATTCCGATACCCAAACCTAATAATATAAAACCAGGGAGAAGCATCCCCCAACCTGTATTCTTATCCATTCTTACCGCTCCTATACTTGTTATCGCCTGTATTTACTTATAATTTATCATATGGAAAGAGTACCCGTCATCTGACAAATGTAATCATTGTTTGCTTAAAAATAGGCTTGTATCCCTGTACTTTCTGCATAGCTTGAAATACAGGGGTGATGAACTTGAAGAAGTACAGGCCGAAATGGGGCAACGAAACATATGGAACGAAAGATATTTTTCAAGCATTTCAAGAAGCCTTCTCGCCATTCTTCTCACCAGATGAATCGAATCAACGGGTAGGCTCCAAATATGACTCTGTGATGAGGGAGTACACCGACCAAAAGAAGGTGACTAGAGACAGTGAGTAAGAAGATTGCTGTGTATGTTCGGGTGTCCACAGAGAAAGATGAGCAAATTTCATCGGTTGAAAACCAGATTGATATATGTCGTAACTGGTTAGAAAGGCAAGGATTTGAATGGGATGAGAATTGTATTTATAAAGACCATGGGATTAGTGGAACCTTTTTCTTAGAACGTCCTGCAATCCAGCAAATCTTACAGCAAGCTAAGAAGAAAGAGATTGATATGGTGATCTTTAAATCCATTAGTCGTTTGGCGAGGGATCTTAAGGATTCCCTTGAAATTCGGGAGGTATTTATCGCCCATCATGTCCGGATTATCTCAGTTGAAGAAGGATATGACTCACACAAAGCTGGTAAAAATGATATGGCATTTGAATTATGGTCTCTTTTTTCGGCTCAATATAGTCGAACGTTATCGGCTGGGGTATCCGCCGCTTTAGCAGCAAAAGTTCGTAGAGGCGAGCATATTGGGAGAATTCCATATGGATTTGTTCGAATAGATGGGAAGTTGCAGATTCTAGAGGAAGAGGCAAAAGTCGCCCAGATGATATTTCGTTGGTACAACCAAGGCTGGGGATTTAAGAGAATTACCAAGGAGCTCAACTTCCTGGGGATTCCATCTAAGCAGGGGAATCAATGGCAGATGACGTCTATACAGAGATTAATTGGGAACCCCATCTATTGCGGGGATTTTATTTTAAATCAGTATACAAGTATAAAAGTAAGTGGGCGTAAAAAGCAGATTCGAAACACTCCTGAACAATGGATATGGTTTCGCGAACAACATCCAGCGATTATTACGCGGGAGGAATGGGAACAAGCAAATCCCAATCTTACGAACAAGGACAAGAGGAAGTTTACTCCATGGAACGATCTACGTAGTATTTTAAAGTGTGGTATGTGTGGTTCTAGTATGGTTATTCTTCAATCACATAAGGTTCTTAGTACAGGTGAAAAAAATTATTATCGATACTTAAAATGCTCGAGATATAGAAGGATTGGATCTACTGGTTGTGTGAATCATAAGCCCATCACATACGAAGAAATGAAGAGTTTTATAAGGAATCGATTGATCGAAAAGGGGAGATTACTGGAGTTACATTTTGTACACTATCCATCTAGTGACTATGAAAAAAAGAGAAGGGAATTCGAAAAATCTTTCCAATCTGTACAGACCAAAAGCCAGCAATTACTTGATCTATATTTGGATCAATTCATCACGAAAGATGAGTTTGAAGCGAAGCGGATCGAGTTGGATCGAAACGCCCACTATTTACAAAAACAGATCAACTTATTTCAACAAGAAAACCATCGAATTAGGGAGGTTAGAAGAGTCCAAGAAGCATTTGATACAATGGAGGAACAGGGTCAGAGCTTATTACATGTGTTTAAGACATTAGTGGAAGTCGTTATTCTCCATCCAAATCTAGAGGTTGATATAGTATATCGCTTTGAATGTCCTTAATATAAACTTAAAACAACATTAAAAACATATTTTCACCACAAAAGAAGGATATTCTGAATTTTTATAGAATCTTAACTAGTGTAAATTTATATATGGAGAGTGAACATGATATGTTGAAAAAGCTTTCAGTAACGTTTGCATTTGCATTAGCAGTATCTTCTATGGGTAGCATGGTATTGGCTGCTGATCCGATCGGTACAGAGCTTGGTATGAATGAGAAAGAGCATACGGAACAGGTCTTTATGAGAGGCGGGGAGTATGATTTAAAAGTGAAAAATGACTCCTTCCGCTCGGAGGTTGAATATTTCATTGAAAGTAATGGTGTGAAGGTTGCAGAAGGGAAGATTCAGAGAGGAAGTTCCACTACTGTATCTAAGACGTTCAAGGATCGTGGACGATATACATTAGGTCTTCGTTGTGGAGAGGATCGTGGATGTAAAGGTGCTATGACGTTAACTCCGACCGACCAATGGGATAAATGGATTGAGATTGGGCAAGGGCAAAAAGAGCATACGGAAAATGTTTTCCTCAGAAAAGATAACTATACGGTGAAAGTGGACAGTGATGGATTCGGTTTCAGAAACAAGCTCAAGTACTTCATCGCCGATAAGGATGGTAAGAAAATCGAGGAAGGCGAAGTGGGTAGAGATACGAAAGTGATCACAAGAGAGCTAAATGGTAACTATCAATTTGGTCTTAGCTGTGAGTCGGAGCGCGGTTGTAGAGGTCATATGACCATCAAAGGTGAGCATGATGGTTGGGGACCAAATCAGTAAGAAGTGGATATACTCCAGTTTCTCAAATGTGATCAATCCAGTTTTCTGTGAGCAATAGTTTGCAAAGGTTACGCATCAGTAACGTCATGCAAAAGCTCAATGTAAAAGGTCGCTCTCAGGCTGTCGTTGATCTAGTGAGATTGGGTGAGTTAGAGATCTGATTTTCCAATGGAGAAACGGATCAAGCTTGGCCAAACCCCCTACATTGTACATAGTAGGGGGTTTAAGTATGCGTATGGAATAAGCTTACTTAAAATGGAATAAGATTACTAACAAGTTTTTTACTTAAGAGGGGAGATTTATTGATGCTGTATGTCCAATATTCAATTCAGGGAAACGAAGGGCTTTGCAATCAACTGATGGCTATTTTTAGAGCAATAGGGGAAGCGTTATTTTATCAGAATCAAGGAGTAGAAGTTTGTCTTATTTTAAGTGATGTTCAAACAAGAAATTCTCCTGATTTAACAGTCCAACCTTCCTTTAAACCGATTCAAGTGGACTCATTCATAGATGTAGAATGTTTATCAGAAATACTTAAGGATAAAAAGATTAACGTGAAACGGGCAGAAGAAGTCCGTATACTCGATTCGGATTCACTCATTACCTGTAATCGAATTCTTAGACGCACAATGACTCAAGAGGAATCAAAAGAATTAGGTCTATTATTTGCAAATATGATTCCTTGGACCAAGCAAGTAATGAGGTTGTCCAATTTTATCATTGATTCAATGTCTTGTTATCCTCTATGGACTGCTACCCATTTGCGCATCGAAAGAGATTTATTGTCATTTGAAGATATAGGAGAACCTGAATTAGAAGTAATTCGACAAGGTCAATTTGATCATGTTATGAACTTTTTCTCTTGTACTAAAAACATATCTGCTATCTATGTTTCTTCTGGAATACAGACTAACGAGTATGATTTTCTAATAGATAAGTTGAGAGAAATAAATCCTAGTTTAGCGTCTGTAAATAAAGACGTTATTTTTAAAGAAAACCCAGAATTACAGAAAGAGTTTGATGAGTTGCACTTAGAGCAACAGGCGTTGGTAAACTGGTTGGTATGTACCAAAGCTCCTTTGTTTATAGGACCACATTCTTCTTCATTTTCATACTTAGCGGCTTATATTCGTCATTATCAACACTTCACAAATTTACATCCTGATTACCAAGCATGTTGGGAGGATTGGTTCCCTCGTCTTTCGTTAACGGGAATGGCTTAGCTAGCTCTATGATTCTATAGCTATAGCCGTTGCCAGTACTATCGGTATATTTTCCCGCATATTTATTATCTATCATGAGTGAGAGGGGTTTTTTAAGTATGTCTGTTAGTACAGAGCAAGCGAGCAGAGAATTATATCTAGAACTGTTAAAAAAGGCAATTCTTTTTGAGATCTATCTTGAGCATGAACATAGATATGTACAATTTCTTGATATAGCAAAAAATGCTCCTATCTCTCCTACAAAGGAAAATAGACAAAGAGGTTTAGACTGGCCTCCTATTGCTCATAGTATGACTGGCAGGGAGCGTATGAATTTTCTACATCAATGTATGAATGCTGTAATGAATGAAAATATTGAGGGCGATTTTGTAGAAACAGGAGTTTGGCGGGGTGGATCCTGTATTTTTATGAGAGGTTTTTTGAAATCTCATGGAATTACAGATAGGAAAATCTGGGTTGCTGATTCGTTTGAAGGATTACCTGCCCCTGATCCACAGTATCCGGGTGATGCGGGTCTAACACTTCATGAAGTAGACTTTTTAAGAGTTTCCGTGGAAGAAGTAATGGAGAATTTTAAAAAGTACGATTTACTAGATAGTCAAGTCACCTTTTTAAAGGGTTGGTTTAAAGATACATTACCTGTAGCGCCAATTGAAAAAATCGCGATAGCAAGATTAGACGGCGATATGTACTCTTCTACAACAGATGCTCTTGTGAATTTATATCATAAGGTGTCTGTGGGTGGATATGTTATCATTGACGATTACACCGTACCTATGTGCCAACAAGCAGTGCATGATTTCCGAAATAAATTTAACATCACTGAATCACTTATAGGCATTGATGGATGTAGTGCGTTTTGGAAGAAAACCAAAGAGATAGAAGTGGCTCGCCCAACAGAGATAGAAGTAAACCGGCCAACGGAACTAGCTCAAGGTCACAATCGTATATACAGGTTCTGATAAATGAGTCGTTTCATTACAACTAGCCCCCCTACTATGTGATAGCAGGGGGCTTTAGTCGTGTATTCTTGAAAAAATGAAATCCTATTTATGGTATGGTAGAGAGAATAAAAAATGAAGGAGATTGTCAGGGATGCACACACCACGAATTTTGATCGTAACCGCTGTAGAAGTAGAGAGAGAAGCTGTTCTTCGCGGGATCGGACGAGAAAATGAGAGAGTGAAAGTGATCGCTGCGGGAGTGGGACCTGTCACATCAGCCGTTCAAACGACACTTGAATTGGTAAAGAGTGAGAATCCATTTGATCTCGTGATCATCGCAGGAGTGGCGGGTGGATTTGTTGGACGAGCTGAGGTGGGTCATATCGTTGTCGCTGATCAAATACGATCAGGCGATTTGGGAGCAGAGTCACCAAACGGATTTATCTCCATCGATGAATTAGGATTTGGCTCGGGATCGATAGAAGTAGAAGAGAAGATGACGAAACGGATCTACCAAACGCTCATGCAGGCTGAAGCTCCAGTTTCGATGGGTCCGATCATTACCCTGAATACGACAACGGGTACAGCAGAGACTGCCAAACGGTTAGCAGGAGAATTTCCGGAGGCGCGAGCGGAAGCGATGGAGGGTTTTGGGATCGCTACAGCGGCGCGAAAGATGAATATCCCTGTGTGTGAGATTCGTACGATTTCCAACTTAGTGGGTCCTCGTGATCGTAATGCGTGGAAATTAAAGGATGCTTTATGGATGTTAGAAGAAGCGTTTGCAAAATGTAAAGAGGTGCTATAGTCGATGAAAATGGTATTTTCTTCTTGTCCAAATGATACATTTATCTTTCATGCTTGGGTGCATGGCTTAATTGCAGGAGCCCCAAAACTGGATGTTACGTATGCTGATATTGATAAAACGAATACTTGGGCGTCTGAGTCTACTATGTATGATGTGTTAAAAATCTCCTGTGCGGCTCTGCCATGGGTCCGACATGAATATGCCTTGTTGCCATGTGGTGGAGCGTTAGGTAGAGGTTGTGGTCCTTTGGTACTGGTAAATGGGCAAAAGGAAGAAGGAAGTAGCTCATTATCAGGCAAACGAGTAGCAGTTCCGAGTGAGAGATCGACGGCTTATTTACTGTTTCGATTATGGGTTGCTGAACATGTTCCAGGTGGAGTAGGCGAGATTGTAGTTATGCCTTTTCATGAGATCATGCCTGCTGTGCGGGATGGGGCAGTTGATGCTGGCTTGGTGATTCATGAGGCACGCTTTACGTACCCGACATTTGGTCTACAATTAGTAAAGGATCTTGGTGAATGGTGGGAAGAGGATACAGGGCTTTCGATTCCGCTGGGAGCCATTATTGCACGTCGTGATTTAGACATAAAAGGGATTGCTTCTACCATTCAGCAATCGGTTCAGTATGCATGGGAGCACCCGGAAGCTTCGCGAGAGTACATCCTTCAGTTGGCTCAAGAGATGGATCTAGAGGTTGCGAAGGCTCATATCAATCTATATGTAAATGAGTTTAGTGCGAATCTAGGTATAGAGGGATATCAGGCAATTGAAGCATTGCTAGGAAGAGCGGCAAAAGAAGGATTAGTACCCGAAATGCCTAATCATCTCTTCCAGCCATTTTACCCGTGACCGACTCAATTTGTCGGTCATGCCATTTACTTAACAATAACAATGCTATTCCTCCCAAAAGAGCCATCACCATATCCCAATGAGAGTCAAATATATCCCCTTGATACCCCATAAATTCTTGCACATTTTCGGTAAACAGAGACCCAAAGAGTAGTTCCAATAGTTCATATGCCGCACTGAGAGCTAATGTGATACTGAGTACCCAGATGGGGAACAGCTTCTTCCCCTTAATCTTGCTGGTCCGTATGGAAATCTCTCTCAAAAAAGCGGCAACATTCACCCCAAAGAAAAAGTGTCCAAAGCGATCAAAATGATTCCTTGAAAAATGAAATGTTTCCGTTATTTTTTCAAAAAACGGTACTTCTGCATACGTATAGTGAGCGCCGATCATCATAATGATGCACGAGATAAATGTAATCGTGTAGGTCAAAGTAGTAAGCGGAAAACGACGGTATGTAATAAGTAAGGCGAGAACTAGGAGTACGGATGGTCCTGATTCATAAAACCAGAGTGATTTTTGAACGGGTTGAATCCCAGACCAGATGAGTACTCCAGATAAAATACATAACATAATCCCCAATACCCACTTCCGATTCATCTTTTTCCCCCTTTTCTTCTTAATTATCAAGTATTATTTCCAATCGAATGCGTGTTGACTCTCTCGCTACGTAATACTTTATAGTTGGAAACAGAAAGGAGCATCATTCATGAAAGTGAAAGAAGTAGCTGACTTAGTGGGAGTGAGTGTGCGCACTCTCCATCATTATGATGAAATTGGATTGCTTGTTCCAGATGAGACCACGGAATCAGGTTACCGCCTATACTCTAATGAAAACTTAGAGTTGCTCCAGCAAATTTTATTTTTTAAAGAGTTAGGTTTCTCCTTGCAAACGATCAAAGAAATCGTTCATAGTCCCACATTTGATCGACAGGAAGCACTGCAAATGCATCACCAAACATTATTAGAAAAACGGAACCGTCTAGATAAAATGATCCAAACTGTGGAGAAGACGATTCAACACGATAAAGGGGAGATTCAAATGACAACAGAAGAAAAGTTTGAGGGATTTGATTTTCGTTCGAATCCATATGAACGAGAAGCAAGGGAACGTTGGGGAGATGAAGCGGTGAATCGGTCCAATGAAAAAGTGGCTCAGATGGGTCCAAAGATACAAAAAGAGATGAATGATCTCTATTTCTCTCTAGCAAGTATACGGCATATGTCCCCAGATTCGGAAGAGGCACAATCGGCTATTGCGAAGTGGTATGATCTGCTACAGAGCTTTGGCAACTATACACCAGAAGCATTTCGATCCTTAGGAGAGATGTATGTATCGGATAAGCGATTTACGAAAAACATTGATCGATTTGGTGAAGGATTAGCTATGTTTATGCGCGAGGCAATGGGAGTTTATGCAGACCGTCAGAGAAAATAGAGCAAAGAACTTCTTCCTTTTTAGGGAGAAGTTCTTTGACTATGTTTTACGAATGACACTTGCTAGATCATCTTTTATCATTTGCAGTCGCTTAGCGCCTATGTTATCGATCAAATGTTGTTCGATCTCGTTCAGGATGTTTTCTTTTGCTTCCATGACGATTCGACCACGTTCGGTTAAAACAACGATTTTTCCTCGTTTGTCGGTTGGATGAGGTTTTCGCTGTATATAATCATTTTCCTCTAGATAATCGACTATTTTGCTCACCGCTTGCTTGGTAATCCCTAGATGGTCCGCTAGTTCGATTCCTGTAGCCCCATCGTGCAATGCGATATATTTAATCATGTATCCATGTACAGGCCGGATATCATGAAATCCTAGCTCCGATAGTCTCTCGTGTAATTTATCGATTAGGGTCTGAAAAGATGTGGACAATAGGGATACAAGATCCGAATCGCTCATGTAGAAGCCTCCTTATCCAGTTAGTCTATTAGGTTGACTAAATGTGTTAATAAGTGTACTATGTCATATGTAGTCAATCAAGTTGACTACATATGAACTGAAAACTGAGAATAAATGGAGGCTTTTTATATGGCTAACATTGTTAAAATAAGAGCAAGTGTATTTATTCCTATGTCTTGGACGGAACCGAGACCAGATGGTGAGACAGAAAATATGGTTCAATTTGAAGGCGATTCCCGAGAGTTTACACCTTACGCTGGGGGAATGTTTCGTTCTAGAATCGAACAAGAAGTAGTCGTGGATTTTGAAAAGAGAGAGATTTTCTCACATGAGAGTACAGGTATCACCGCAGAAAGATTAATTCATCCAGATGGCTCTTTTCATTATAGAAAAGGGAGAGCAAGCACTGAAAAGATTAAGTATATCAATCCGATATGTGAAGAAGAGGGTGTTCATTTCCAGATGACGGCAAGCGCTGGAAACCCATTGCACGATGTACCTCCCGTTGACTATTTATTAACGGTATATGTTAAAAAGGATGGCACAGTTGAAATGACAGGAGAGCATGATGGATTCCCTTGCTATGAATTTTATAAGCAGACGGACTTTGGCCCATTTGTAGAAATTTATACTCATGACTTTAGGCAGACGGGCGATACACCAGCAACTTTGGATGGCGATATGGAATACAAGTTTCATAAGGTGATCTCATAGGAGTTGCCTTTTTTAATTGTTATATAAACAAAATAAATAGGGTTGTGCTGAATGTATTTCAGACAACCCTATTACGCTTACTTTCCGGATTTTACCATAACCTTATCTAGTTGCTTCAGATATAGTATTCGAACGATAAGGAAATAGATGAACTGGACAACGAAGAATCCAGATATACTGATTAAGGAAGGTGTAAGCATTTCCCATAAAGAAAGATGCCCAAGTATCTCTTTATTTAAAATTTGTAGAGCTATCAAAGCTTCTAATCCTGCAACGATGAGTGGGATGAAAAACAGCATCGCAATTTGGATCGTACAGGTCCGTCTCATTGCCTTCGTGCTTAGACCAACTTTGGAAAGCATATGATAGATCTGCTGATCTTGATTTAGATCGGTATATAGCTTGAAATACAGGAAGCTGGCAGTGGCAAGAGAGAATACAGCTGCGATAAAGACACAGATAAAACTAAGCAAACTAGTTGAATGTTTGAATTCGATATAACCACCCGCTCGAGTGGAAATAGAGTCTTCCTGACCCGTAACATTCTTCTGTAACTTTTGGATCTCTTTACTAATCTTCACTTGATCAGAATCTGTACGGGGAGGCTCTGCTCCGGACCAAGCTGGAACCGAATAGTATACAGATATCTTCTCTGTTGATTGACCTTTTTCTTTTACTGGACTAGCTTGAATCTGTTTATAGGCTTCATCATTTACAACTAAAAGAGGAAGATAAGCGGTAATCCTTTTATCGACTCGCTCCACGATCTGATACTTCTCTAGTTTTTGTCCTGCCTGTATTCCGAGTCTATCTGACTTAGAAGCGATATAGATAGCCTCTTCCGGTTTTAAGTTATGAGAAGCATTTAGTCCAAGCACCTTAGCTATCTGACGATAACTCGATTCATTCGTCACATTCATGAAATTACGGTCAGTCACTGAGATCGTATCTAATGTAGCAATCACCTTATCATACTTAATCCCCGAGCTCTCTAATTTTTGATCAATTTTCTGCATATCTGTTTTCCAGTTCTTGTCCTCTTTTGAAACATCGAACGTAATAGCAAAGGCATTTTCTTTATAAGAACTTTTCGCTACATAATCGAATGACTGGACAAGACCAATTGCCACAGAAGCCATCGCTGTCACAATCGTAATCATGAAAAACATTCGTGCATTATCCTTTATCTTATAAGCCATCTCGGAAATCCATAACATTCTGGTACCTTTCCAGAAGAAAGAGCGATTTTTTTTCAATAGACGCATCACATACACACTAAATTGAGTAAAGAAGAGATACGTTCCGATAATCCCTATTGTGAGGGCCAAAAGGACCGTATTAAAGCTTTTGCTCAATAAATAGTATGCAGTAACGATTAAAACGATGGATAAAAGAACGAGCAGAATATGTGCTTTCGGCTCTTTCTTCGGCTTGCTTGTCCCCATTAATAATTCCAACACCTTTTTTTGACGGATGAAGAAAAGGGTCAAAAAGGAGATTACAATATAGAGAGCGGAGAAAGCCATTATCGTGAGGCCCATCGCTTTTAACGGTAGGTAAATGGAAAGCTCTGTCTCTACAATACTAGATCCATATAAGAGAAATAGCTTTGCAAAAAGGAGCCCACCGAGAATTCCGGTCACAATGGAAGCAAATCCAATTAGTATATTTTCTAGGAAAATCAGCTTATTAATCTGTGTTCGTTGTGCCCCTAAGATCGTCAAGAGCCCAAACTCTTTGTTTCTGATCTTCAAAAAAGCACTGATCGAATAGAGAACAAATAAAAATGAGAAGACAAAGGTCACATAGGCTGCTGCGGTCATTCCCATTTTAGCCTGATCCCCTAGGTCTGACTTTGCCAACTCCGGGTGAAAGATGAATAGAGCATAGGCAAAGAAAATCATAACTGCAAACGAGCTACTCAAAAAGTAGGCTGAGTAGGCACGTCTATTTCGCTTAACGTTATTAAATGCAAATTGACCAAAGTTCATGTCGATTTCCTCCTAAAATTACACCTCTTTTACTATGTGCATGTGGCTAATAATGTATCATGTATATATGGCAGAAAGTATCGATCAACCTTATATGAATCTTAAAAGATTGTAAGGTTGATCGGAAAATTAGATAACCGAAGTGAGCTTGTAATGAGAAAAGGAGATGAAATGAGTTTATGAAAAATGGTTCTGTGGGTTACATGAAGTATTTCGTCATGATGCTACTGACAGTGATGATCGTTGCAAGTCCGATTTCTTCCGTTTCTGTCCTCGCTGCACCGGATTATACGGATTTGGCGTATCGTTGGGCACCGGTTCATTATCAGGATACGGATGATACGGATGCGGATGCAGATTACATCACGGCTATGAATTATGATGGTGATTGGGTGATGAATAATAACTGGGAGCATCAGGACGATGATGCGAGTCGTCTCAAGGGATCCGTTACCTATTCGGTTACCGAGACACAGTCCCATTACTTCTTGATCTATACCTTTTATCATCCTCGTGATTGGGTGGATTATCCTGATTTTGGGCTGGACACACATGAAAATGATGCAGAAGGCGCGATGATGATTGTAAGGAAAGATGGTACCCCTCACGGTAAGTTAGAAGGAATGGTAACGGTTTATCACAATGACTTTTATTCGTATACACCAGCTGGAAGCCAGTTGACAGATGGGAAGGAAAACATTGATGGTAGCATTCGCATGGTGGATTACGGCGGAGTGAGTCGTCCGACTACTTACCAAGATGCGAAGGGACACGGAATTTATAATTGGAATGGAAAGAACTTTCCTGGCGGAGATGGAGTTGTCTATTACCCAGATCGCCAGACATCAGAAGCGCCATCCAGTGGAAATGATCGCTCTGTGAAGTACACATTGGTCAATACATTTGCTCCGGGTGGTCTATGGGATCATCGTTTTGATCCAGATACGTTTGCTAGTTGGGGGACATTTAAGGGGGATAACGGTAAAGATAATGCTGCGAACACAGCATGGAAATGGAATGATTCCAACGATGGTCCTGTTGAGGCAGGCGAAATGGCAACAGATCCCGTCCATTTAATGGAAGTTTATTTTGGTAATCTAGGTTCTTATAGTCGAACATATGTATATAATGGGTATCGCTAGGCAATCGGTAATCTCTTGTGAGGAGCGATCTAGGATGGACGAGCGTGAGAAATCGGAAATCATCGAAACAGATGTAGTGATTGTGGGCGGTGGGCCAGCAGGTATGGTACTCGGAATGATGCTTGCTCAAGCTGAAGTCAATGTAACGGTCGTAGAAAGCCAAGCGAATTTTGATCGCGAATATCGGGGTGAGGTGTTACAACCCCGATTCTTGCAGTTAATGGAGAAACTTGGAATGCGTTCCTATATCGAGAGCCTTCCACATGCCCAAGTGAGAGCGGGTACGTTTTTCAAAAAGGGGCGAAAGTTAGGGGAGTTTGCCTTTCATCGATTTATCCCTGAGATCCCTTACGCTATCTGGACACCACAACCAATATTATTACAAGCTTATTATGACTACATGAAAGACTCGTCTTATTTTCACATGAAGTTTCATGCATCTGTAAAAGAGTTGCTACGTGAAAATGGGCGCGTAACAGGTGTTGTGATCGAAACAGAGCACAAGGAACGAACGGAAATTCGAGCAAAAATAACCGTTGGAGCTGACGGACGATTTTCTACGATTCGCCGATTAGGTGGATTCCAGCTCGAATATGAGGATTATCCTGGCGATATCATCTGGTTTAATATTGATCAACCTGAGAATCCACAAGATGTATTGCAATTTCATATGACAGATAAATATCCTTACCTAACCTTACCCAAATACCCAAATCTCCTACAAGTCGGGATCGTTCTGGGAAGTGGGAGATGGAAGCAGGTCCAACGAGAAGGGATCGAATCATTTAAAGCAGATTTGGCGGAAATGTCTTCAGCGTTTCATCCCTTTTTACAAACGGTTACCAGCTTTCGTTCCTTTTTTCCCTTACAAGCGAAGACTCAGTATGTGAAAGAGTGGGCACAGGATGGTTGTTTATTGATTGGAGATGCGGCACACTGTTCCTCACCAGCAGGAGCTATCGGCGTATCGTTAGCTGTTACCACTTCAGCCATTGCCGCTGAGGCGATCTATGATTCGCTAAAGAAAAACGATGTATCTGCCAGCTCGCTAAGGCGTGTTCAGCAAATACGTGATTCAGAGATCCGTATGATTCATCAAATCCAGATGCGGATGGGGCGGATGTTATTTAATCGACATCCCATTCTAAATGCATTACGTCCCTATTTACTCGCATTATTTACTCGTACGCCTATTGCCACGACGGTATTGAAGAAAATGATGACCTTACCGAAAGATATCCATATAAATGAGCGATTTCGATTTAAAAATAAAGAATGATTGATTGAGCAAGGAGTTCTTCACTTGAACATGATCCTCTTCTTGAAAGGAGTGAACCTAGTCATATGGAATCACAAAAAAGAAAAATTGATATGAAGAAGTTTATGGGGCTGATTAACCTACAATCGTTGCCCAAAGCGATGATCGTTTTAGTGTTAGCTCTCAGTCTGCTTTCGACTGTCGCGAGCCTCATCGTTCCACTTTTTACAAAAAATCTGGTGGATGTCATCTCACTAGATCACTTTCAATACCAATTTATCTGGTTTTTACTAGCCGCTTTCTTAGTACAAGGGATTGCGGGCGGAGTCTCTACCTATTATCTGGCGTACCTAGGAGAGAAAGTAGTAGCCAATATTCGAAAGCAAATTTGGAAACAAACGCTTCATTTGCCCGTTTCCTTTTTTGATCAAAATCGTTCGGGTGAGACGATTAGCCGCATTAATAATGATACGGCTGTGATTAAGGAATTGATCAGTAATCAGCTTGTGTCTATTTTTACGGGGATGATCTCACTTATTGGCTCTCTATCTATCTTGCTGTACCTAGATTGGTCGATGACACTCGTGATGCTAAGTGCCGTACCCGTCATATTTCTCATCATGCGACCACTGGGCAAGCAGATGAGACAGGTTTCGAAGCGTCTCCAAACGGAAACAGCTGAGTTTACCAGCACCATTACCCAAGTGATCTCAGAAATCCGTTTGGTGAAAGCCTACGTGGGTGAACCCGTAGAACGGAAAAATGGAGATCAAGGCATCGATCATCTGTTTGAGATAGGGCTGAAAGAAGCTCGCATATTCGCCATCTTACAACCTCTAATGGGCTTCGTGATGATGTTTATGTTAGTAGTGATCATCGGATACGGAGGGTATCGTGTTTCGACGGGAGACTTAACGGCAGGGGATTTGGTAGCTTTTATCTTATATTTGTTCCAAATCTTGATGCCGATTACGATGTTAACGCGTTTCTTTACAAGCTTGCAGAAAGCAATGGGAGCAACGGAGCGGATCATTGAAATCCTAGAACATGACCGTGAACCAGAGATGCCTGCGGAGGAAAGCGATTTGCCTAATGTAAATCCTACCTTACCGATTCGTTTTGAACATGTTAGCTTCTCTTACCTTGATCATGAGGCGGTACTACACGATGTTAATTTTACCATTGAGCCTGGAGAAGTAACGGCTATTGTGGGACCGAGTGGAAGTGGGAAAACGACGATCTTTTCGCTTTTAGAGCGTTTCTATCACCCGAGCTCGGGAAAAATTCGGATTGGGGATGCTTCTTTAGAGGAGTTCGATCTTAGAGAGTGGAGAAGTTGTATTAGCTATGTATCGCAAGAGAGTCCTCTACTCGCAGGAACGATACGGGAAAACATCTGCTATGCGATGCAACGGGAAGTGACGGAAGAGGAAATCATCCGTGCGGCGGAACTGGCATACGCGGCTGAATTTATTCGAGATCTGCCAAATGGGTTTGATACTCAAGTAGGCGAGCGTGGGATTATGCTATCGGGTGGCCAACGTCAACGGATCGCTATCGCGCGAGCTATCTTGCATGATCCGAAGATTCTCATGCTAGATGAGGCGACTTCGGCACTGGATTCCACTTCGGAAAAGGTGGTCCAGGATGCGTTGCAAAACTTGATGCAGGGTAGAACGACGTTGATTATCGCTCATCGATTATCGACGGTGGTGGACTCGGATCGGATTCTGGTGCTGGAAAAAGGGACGTTGACTGGAATCGGAACGCATGAGGAATTGCTGCAGAGTCATTCGCTGTATCAGCGTTTGGTGGAGCAGCAGTTTCGTTGGGAGATAAAGGATTCGATTGAGTAAGGTTGGAATGTCGTGTAAGAGCTGGACTGCCTTCAGAATAAATGGAGGCAGTTCTTTTTGTTGATGAAAAGTGTGAGAGGGAGTGGAGACTGTTGATTAGCCTATTGGATATAGACCGGGGCATGTATCTGCCCACAGCTCAAATAGTGAACCTGCGAAGATGTGGAGAATGTCCGCTTCGTCCTTCGAAGCTAAGTAGGTTCCCAAACATCGCAGTGGTCAGATACATTGCCCCTAGTCTTTTTCCATTATTGGTTAACAACAAGCCTAGTGAATGGATGCTGATTCAGTATTCATTTCAGTAAATTTATTTTATACTGTATAGTAAGTATCTTTTTGGCGAGAGATTTTTACATAACATGAGGAGTGAAGTCTATGACAAACCGAGCGGAGTGGGAAGAGTTTGTAAAAGGAACTTTAATAGAAGCACTTGATATCCAGTTAATCGAATTAGGTGAGAGTAAGGTGGTTCTCACTATGCCTGTAGGTCCTAAAACGAGGCAGCCAATGGGGCTTTTGCACGGTGGGGCATCTGTGGCTTTAGCTGAAACTGCGGCTAGCATCGGGGCGTATTTCAAAGTGGCACCTTTGGGAAAAGGAACGGTTGGTTTAGAGATTAACGCCAATCATATTCGCTCGAAAAAAGATGGGATCGTGACCGCGATTGCGACGGTACTTCATGAGGGGCGTACTACCATGGTGTGGAACATTGAGATTGTAGATGAAGAAAAGAATCTGCTCTGTATTTCGCGTTGTACGATGGCGATTATCAGTCCAAAATAGAGAAAGATCGAAAAACCTAGACCTCTGATGATCAGGAGGGCCTAGGTTCCTTTTAGTGAGGGGATCTATTTCTTGACTGATTGTATTTTCATGGTTAGCTGTGTTAAATCCATCTCCAAAGTAGGAAACGTTTCTCGGTCTACTTCATTACGCAGGGTGTCCGTAAGCCGTTTTACTTTCTTATCTCGAACTAAAAACTGCCCTTGAAATGAGTCTATGCAGTTGTAGTGGTCTTGGGAATAGTGTTCATTTTTCTTTTGAAATATACCAAATACCACAACCTCATCATCTTCCCGGAACGTATCTAATGCATAAGTGGCTACAAAGGGTACTACATCTCCCGCGGTTACTTTCCCATCTCCGCTAAGCACCTTTGTTACCTTTACCTTTGAGGACACGTGCTCTCTACCTTCAGATTGGAAAAAGTCTCGATCCTGTACAACGCCTTGTACGACAATGTCCGATTTCTTACTCAACTGTTCCACGGACTTATAGTGTTCTACAAATTCAGGTGTAGCCGAAATTTGGCGATCAGTTGGAAATGATGTTTCCGTCACAGAGTTAGGCTTCTGGAGTGGTTCCGCTTCTTTTTCAGAACTACAACCAGTTATTCCGAGAAACAAACAGCTAACTACTAGTAAGGAAGGCAATTTTCGCATCTTGATCCTCCTATAGAAAAGTAGAACTATCCATTAGCCAAGTGTTGGGTCTGTCTTGATCAATCGATAGCCTGATTGAAAGTTAATGCTTTACAGCTTGTACCTTTGTGGTTAAGTGCGATAGCGGCATTTCTAAAGTTGGAAAAGCCTCCCGATCTACTCCGTGCATACGGTCTGTAAGGCGCTTTGCTTTCTTGCCATCTAGTTGGAATTTTCCTTGAAATGCACCTACGCAAGTATAGTAGGATTGTGGGAGAAGAATCTTGCTAGAACTTAACCTACCAAATAGCAAATACTCTTCTCCTGTCCTCATGGATGGAACACCATTGTAAATCACAGGAACCGGATCATTTTCGTGCCCAGATGTAATACGGATTTTATCAGGCTTGCTTTTTGCAATGTCCCCTTTGGTACGCATCCCGCCAAGCTCTACAAAGGTAACGATGTCTCCCACAGCAACCGTTCCGCTAATCACTTTTGTTACCTTCACAGTAGATTTTGTACGAGCTACTTCTTCTCGTTGAAAGAATTCGTGGTTTTGTACAACTCCTTGAACCACAATATTGGCTTCTTGAGTTAACTTTTCGACTGAGTCATAGATTTCCCCTACATCCATCGTGGCTTGAACTTTAACATGGGTAACAGACTTAGGTATATCTTGAGTCGTTTTATGATCCCCTATTGAGAGAGGTTTTGTTTCTGAATCACACCCAGTTATTCCGAAAAGCAAAAAGATTACTGCGAACCAAGCAGATACTTTGTACATAAATTTCAACTCCCTTCTCTAGTAAAGATAATTGATACCTGCTACGTCATCGGTTTGCGCAGAGTTTACCGTACGACCGTGACCTAATTGGGTCATAACAGACGTTTTGGTCATCGTATGAGCCAAGCCCATAGCATGTCCAATTTCGTGTGCCATGGTTCCTTTTTTGTTATAGGAGCTGAGTTGCTTGTACTCGGGTACATTTATTTTGATTTGTGCGTAATCCCAATTTTCATTCCATGGCTCTACATGCTCAGGCCCCTCAGATGTATTTCCAAAATCAAAATGCTGTGTCTCCGCGTACCCATCATCTTTCTCGCCAAAAAGGTAATGATGTCAATCACACTGTTGCTTTGATTCGTCGTCTGTCGAAAGGAAATAGGAGTGGAGATTCCCAGACGCTTTGTTGTATAGATCCAATCTGACCACGCATCTTGGATAAAATGAATTATAGGGTTTAGCTGAACTATGGATAAAGTAGTACTGTTTGTTTTTACCGCTGTTACCTACTCCTTTTTCAAGGTGAAATTGATCCCACGTTTCATATGCTGGGGTTGACGTTGGCACAGAGAGAAATAAAATAAGCACGAACAAACTGGATAACCATTTGTACATTCCCAATTCACCTCTAATTTAAGAGTCATTTTGAAGAGAAACACAGGGGAGGAGCATCTGTTATCTGCCTCACCTGTGTTTAGTACCAATAATGGGTTACTTGCAAGAAATGATAGGTCAAATCCGAGAACAACTAGATTCGTGATTCTAGCGACGGGTTACTGGGGAACAATCTGCGCATCATGTTCCTTTGAAAGATCTTTTAACGCATGAGATAGAGTGGTGTGTAGTATGTAGATATCATCGAAGTTTGTCCGAGAGGGAGGAAGAGTGAGCTAGTCAGTGAATATATCAAAGCCTCTCCCGACAAAGATGGTGGTAGAGTCGTCCATTTTAAATTTTCTCCAAGTTTGTTTTGGTAGCAAAATCGGTTTTGGCTGATCAGTTGTCATGACAAGAGTTCGTTCTGTATTTCGACGCTCGGCCAAGTAGATTGCCTCCGTGGAATCGGATAATTCGGTAATGCGTTGTTCTTGTAGTTCAAACAGTTGCTTTAAAGTTAAAGCAGAGGACTTCAACTTATCTAAAGACGTTGCCCGTATGTGAAAACGTAACATATTCTCCCATCCCTTATCGAAATTTTGTGAATATATACTACACAAGTTGATTGTACTAGGCTACAATAATAGTGACAAATGGTGGCAATATTTTCTACCCATTTCAATATAGTAGAAACTTTCCTGACGGAACCTGTCGACCGAATGAACACCGATGTGGATTTCTACAATATCACCCAAGATTTCAAAAGAGGTCGAAAAGATGAGAGTTTTTTGCGAAATTTTTTTTGATTAGGGGTGTAAGATGAAGGAGAAAATCTTTGTCTCTGGAAAACTAGCAAATAGTATCAGAGAGAAGAGAAGAGAAAAAGGTATGAATCAAGAGGAACTTTCCTTTCAAGCAGGCTTCAGTTCCTCGACGCTAAGTGCCTTAGAAGCCGGATACAAGCAATTCAACAGAGCCAAGCTCGAAACAATCTGTACCATCCTAGAAATCGATATCGACGACATAAACGAAGAACCTTCCGTTGAAACGATCAACTATTCATTAGAAGAACTACTTAAAACCATCGAAGTCGAAATCATGGATAATCCCGACACTGCCTTAGAAACACTTCGTCAAACAGAAGAAATCTACAAACACATCAATCAAGACGAACCCATCCTATACGCTTACGGACCCTACCTACGCGGAAGATGTGCTTTAAGGAAAGATGAACGAGAAAAAGCCCTCCATTACTTCGAACAGGGAATCCAGATGGCAGAAGTCGAGCCAGACTTGCGGTATACGAATTTAGTAACGGCTTGTTGTTACCAGATTAGTCGGTTGTGCAACTATGACAACAAACTACAAAAGGCACTAGGATACATCGAGAAGGGATTTGCAAGCTTCTATGAAGAAGGAGAGCGAACCAATTTATTCTATTTGTTATGTATTAACAAAGCTTCTGTATGGGACAAGATGAAATATTATTCCCAGGCGCTGTCTTTAGTAGAGAAAACATGTGAACACCAAAAATATTCCATTTCATCCGATGCAAAGTTGAACTTGTATCAGTTACGAGTCGAATTACTGAATAAGTTGAATCGACATATGGATTCGATTCCTATCGCTCAAACAGGTCTAGAACTAGCGCGGGTTGATAATAACAGTGATCGGAAATTCGAATTTCTTTCCTCTTTGGGAGAATCTCATGCCAAATTAGGTAATCTCGATATGGCCACGCGTTATTATCAACTTGCGAGATGTTTGGAAAGCAAAATTTCAAAGGGGTATGTAGCTATCTCTACCTATACTAATCTTGGCATCTTACAGATGAAACAGGAGCAATATGCAGACGCCGAACAGTCCTTACGCACAGCAGTTTGTCTAGGAGAAGAGCAAAAAGATGATTATCGATTGTGTCAAGCTTTGCGAGCTCTTGGGGAGCTGTATTATCATATTAAAAAGGATAAAAAAGCAACAAAAAACCTAGAGCAAGCTTTGGCTATTGCTAATACACTATCTATTGACATTGAAGCAGCGCATCTATTAATGTTATTGTCGAAACTATCCCTTCGTTCTAAAGATATGGAACAGAAGAAATATATTGATCAATTTTTGCAACTTATGGCTTCTAAGACTGTTTTAGGAGGTGCTAGCATGTTTCATCATGATCCGCCAGAGGATTAATTTGGTCACTAAAGACTTGGAGGTGATGGTATGTTTCATCATGATCCACCCGAATCATAGTTTAAATGGTAGTTATATTTGACCGACAGAGAGCCAACCATCAGGGAAAGGCTCTTTTTGTATGAGAAAAGCGTTAATTGATTGATTTTTTATGCCTGTTGATTAACCAGAAAATACCAGTGGAATAGGGGTAATGTATCTGATCACAGTGATGTTAGTGAGCTTGCTTAGCGTAGTCTTTCGAAGCAAGGGCGTTTTGTGGCAACTTGTTTGAGCGTTCTTTGCGAGTTTTGCCACTTGCCCGAAGCATCGATAGACGAAGCGGACTTGTTTTTTCACATCCTCGCAGGCTCACTTTTTGAGCTGTGGGCAGATACATGCCCCGGGACACGCTTACCTCAGAACAGCCCCAATACTTACCCAATCAAACAGAAAGCAATCTAACTCTGTGCAGTAGGGCGGACAACAATCTCATTCACATCCACATCGGACGGCTGCTCCATTGCAAATGCGATCGCACGGGCAATCGATTCTGGAGAGATCGCTATTTGATCCCTTGCGCTGATGATCTGGGCCTTCGTCTCCTCATCTGTCATAGAGTCGGCAAAGTTCGTGTCGACAAAGCCGGGTGAAATGATCGTTACGCGAAGCTTATCACCGGCCTCTTGGCGCAATCCTTCAGAAATAGCACGCACAGCGAACTTTGTGCCTGCATACACGGACTGTTTGGGTACAACTTTAAGTCCTGAAACGGAAGCGATATTGATGAAATGTCCAAAGCCCTGCTTACGGAAAATAGGCAACGTTGCAGCGATCCCGTACAGCACCCCTTTGATGTTTACGTCAATCATCTGTTCCCAGTCCTCTACCCGTAGATCGTCGAGGAGGGAAATCGGTCCAATTCCAGCATTGTTTATGATGACATCCACTTTTCCATAGGAATGAACAGCGTGTTGTACTAAATTTTCCACATCACCACGGTTTGTCACGTCTGTTACCTGATAATTTGCGGAACCGCCATTAGAGTTAATAGAAGAGACCAATTCTTCAAGGCTTTGCTTTCTTCGTGCACCAACCACAACATGAGCGCCTCGTTGTGCTAACAAGATGGCAGTTGCTTTTCCCATCCCACTACTTCCACCGGTAATCACAACGACCTTGTCTTTTATATGTATATCTGACATAAAACATCCTCCTTTAAAATCATTCCATCGAGCTACTCCTGTAGTGTAATAGGTTATTCTAACTATAAGTCAACACATAAGTTTCTGTGCAAAAAATCATTATATCAACAAGGTTATTGAAGTTTATCCTTCTTTTTGATGCGCTCCTTAAGTTATAGTAACTATAATCAAAAGGAGGCAATTCTAATGTCATACTCTATGAATTATGTAGTGGAGAATGTAAACATAACAGCCAACACACTCAGATATTATGAGAAGGAAGGGTTGTTAAAAAATATATCTCGTGACTCCAGAGGACGACGAGTATATATCGATGAAAATATGGAGGTATTACATTTTATTCGTTCTCTTAGATTAACAGGGATGCCTATTTCCGACATAAAGAAGTATCTGGAGCTAAATGAGCTAGGGGATGAGACGATATCGCAGAGGAAAGAGATGATCCTACAACATAAAACAAAGGTTCAGGATAAAATTCAGGAGGATCTAAAATATCTAGAAATCATAAGTTATAAAGCAGCTATCTATGAATTGAAGGAAAGAGAATTTAAACAAAAAGATCGCGGATGATGGGGGATATGCCTTGATTGGGTACACGAAAAAACCAAGAGGATTTAATCCCCTTGGTTTTCGTTTTTCTTACTGAATTACTGATAGTACTTCACTTTGTCGATGGTGTAACCATACTTCGTGATGATCCAGTCAGAAACGAGGTTGGCTGTGATGGTGTCGCCATCTACTTCTACCCAGAAATCATTTTTGGTACCAGTGAAAGTTGCTTTGGTAGCGCCAGCTTTGTCTTTGATATGAACGAAATCGTAGTTTGCTTCTGTTTCAAGTTTGCTGAAGTGAAGAGCTACTTTTTGAGCGCCAGCTTTGGTGTAAGTTTGGTTTTCGCTGACACTGTTTCCATAAGGGTGTTTGGTATCGAAACGTTTGTCTTCTTCATGCCAGGAAGCTCCTGCTGGGAAGTTAGCGGTTAGTTTGTAAGCTTGTGTTTTGCTGGAGGCACCGCTAAATCCAACTACTTTGACATAATAGACTCCTGCTGCAGTGGCATTATACGCGATTGCTTCTGGGTTGTTTCCGCCTTTCATGCTCTTTGCTAGTTCTGTTCCAGAAGCGTTGTAGAGATAGAGATCATAGTCACCAGGTAGGTTAGCTAAGCTGATGTTGACTGCACCAGGTGTACCTACGTTGAATTTGTAGTAGTCTACATCGGTGTTGGTGAAGATGTAGCTATCGTATGCTTTGCCAGAGTTGATTGGGCCGTAAGCATTAGCTAAGGTATCGTTTGGCTCGAAGGTATCTTCTTTGTCTCCGCCGCCACCGCCATCATTACGATCATTGATTACAGCGCGGTAAGCATTTAGACGACCGTATTTCCAGTTAGGACCTGTTCCTGCGATTTGGTCAGCTGTGCCTTCAAGGATCTCACGCACTTCTGTGTGGCTCTTCCCTTGAGAAGCGACTAAGGCTGCTACCCCAGCGGCATGAGGAGTTGCCATTGAAGTACCACTGTATTTGATATAACCGCCACCCATTTTGGTAGAAATGATATCTACACCAGGAGCGGCTACATCTACCCAGTCACCATAAGTGGAGAAGGATGCTTTTGCATCATTGCTATCTGTAGCTGCTACAGCGATACAGTTAGCATAGTAAGCTGGATAGTTTGGGGCAGTGCTGGGGGTATTACCAGCAGCAGCCATGATCACTACACCTTTACCCCATGCGTAGTTTACGGCATCTTCCAATGCTTGTGAGCTACCAGAGCCACCTAAGCTCATGTTGATAACTTTAGCACCGTGGTCAGCGGCGTAAGTGATACCATTTGCCACCCACTCATAAGTACCGGAACCGTTGCTGTCTAATACACGTACTGGCAAGATCTTTACATCAGGAGCTACACCCGCTACACCGATGCCGTTGTTTGTAGTGGCGGCAATGGTTCCTGCTACGTGGGTACCATGTCCTTGACCATCATCGGCATTGTCATCATTGTCGACAAAGTCGTGTCCGCCGGCGGCTACCTTGCCAGCTAAATCTTCATGGTTCGCTTGGACTCCAGTATCCACAACAGCTACAAGAGTGCTGCTGCTACCTTTGGTTACATCCCAAGCTTGAGGGGCTTGCATTTTTTGTGGTCCGTATTGAGCGGAGCTATATTGTGGATCGTTTGGTGTCCAGAATGCATGTGCCAGTTGGTTCGGTTCTGCATATTCGACCTCTGGCATCTTCGAGTATTGCTCAACTGCTTCTTTCACCGTTTGATCTTGAATCTTAATGACTTGGAAGCCAAGTTTTTTATTCTCAGAGAGTACGTTTGCATTTTTTGTCTTTAGGAGACTTGCTTTTTTGGAGGTGCTGATATTTGACTTAAACTTCACGATGATCGAATTCTTGGCTACTTCCGCCGCTTTGCTAACAGGAGCTGCTTGTACGCTTACGGTAGTGGGAGCGAGTAAAGAGAGCGCTAATCCTACCGCGGCTACCATCGAGCCTACGCGTTTGTACCCCTTCTTCATCTTACATTCCCCTTTCCCATAGTGGGTTTTGTTTGTTGGTTTGTGACTTAGCAACATGCGGCATAAAGCATCTACTAAACAGGAGCAAGGCGGGGAACCAGCGATTCGCATGAGTGAGGACATGACGAGATTAAACTTTATTAATTTTGTGAAAAATTAATGCGTTAATAGGTTAAAGTAATTTCGGTCACTGGATAGGCTAGATGGTTCTCATTTGAAGACCTCGCTGTTTCTAAACCATGTTCGCAGTTCATGTAGATTTAATTGTGTTTCTATTTAGAATATTACATGAAGATGAATGAGATGTAAATGGTTGATTATTCATTTTTTAATTTTTTTGTTTTAGATATTTAGAGGCAATGTTTCAAACTAATATGAAATGGGTATTAGTGGACAGATTAAAAGGTAGAGAGGGGCTGAAGAATGGCAGATGAGAATACGATTGAACGGTTAAAAATATTTCCGAGTATGATTTATCAAACGAATTCGACTGTATTGGTCGGGGAGCATTTCATATTAGTGGTAGATCCGACTTGGTTTCCTGAGGAAGTTCAAGCGATTCGTGATTATGTAGATCAAGTAAAGGGAGATCGAACGTTATACATTTTTTATACGCATGCCGATTACGATCATATCATTGCCGCGGGGCTATTTGCGGATGCGATTCAGATCGGTAGTGTTTCGATGAAAATGTACCCGGAGAAAGAGCGAGAGCTAGAACTAGAACGAACTCGGCAGTTTGATCGAAATCATTATGTAAAGAGAGAGTACCCTTTGATATTTCCGGAGATTGAGGTTGTCATTACAGAAGATGGACAAGAGATTCAACTAGGTGAGACCAAGGCAACTTGTTATCTTACTCCAGGGCATACATTTGACGGGGCTATGCTTTATCTACATACGTATGGTGTGTGGATCATGGGCGATCATTTCTCTGATGTAGAACTTCCTTTGATCGATTCAGTAGCTGACTATAAACAAACTGTATCCAAAGTGATACATTGGTGGGAGAAGATTCAAGGTGAGATAAACTGGATGATTCCGGGTCACGGCTTGGCGACTTCTGACCGTGTGGAAATGAAGAGGCGTTTGCAGGAGAGTCATTACTATTTGGACGAGCTAGAAAAAGTAGCCCTCGATGCGGATGAAGATCGGCTAAACGAACTTCGTGATCGAATCTGTATCCCACCAAATGACTTTATTCAAAAAAGTCATGACGAGAATATAGCGAAAATGAAAGAGTATCTCCTTGCAAAAACAACTTAAAAAATGAAATGGAGTGTTGTTGGATGACTCATTTAGAACAGGTTCGTACCGCTTTGTTAGAAGAGTTACAGCCCCTTTCCGATGAGCAATATAACATGAAGCCGGATCCTTCTGCATGGAGTATCGCGCAAGTATTAGAGCACCTCATTCTAGCTGAGGGTTTTATTGTATCTATGATCTCCAAATTGGCGAAGGGGCACGAAGTAACGAATATTCCAGATAAGCCGATTCACTTCATAGCAGATCGATCCAGAAAAGCCCCAGCACCCGATTCAATGAAGCCAACCAAGGATTACTACGCAAAGGAAGAGCTCATACAGAAGTTAGAGCAAACTCGGAAACGAACTCATGCTTTTATAGAGGAGCATGATGAAGAAGAATTGAGCAAGCGATCTATGCCTCATCCAGCGCTAGGTGATATGAATCTGAAGCAATACATCGAGTTCATCGCTCTCCATGAACAACGCCACTTAGCCCAGATTCGGGAGGTTAAAGAGGCAATAGCACAAAAATAACTAGAACTGATTAGGTGGAATAGGGGCAATGTATCTGACCATTGCGATGTTAGTGGGCTTGCTTTTCCACATCTTCGCAGGCTCACTATTTGAGCTGTGGTCAAATACATGCCCCGGGACACACTAATACCAACATCATCAACAAAAACGGTCTAGGAACAAACCTCCTAAACCGTTTTCTATCACTTTCTCACTCTCTTATTCTACGACTACCTTCCAGTTATGGTTCAACGTGGCACGAATCGTTCCTTTTTGTTGGAAATAGTCTGCTAGAAGCTCTGATACTTCAGTCGGAATCTCACGAACGACAGGTTTATCTTGGAACATAAAGTAATTGCCCCCACCCGCGGCACGATAGTTATTCATCACGACTTCGTACTCTTGCTCTAGATCGAATGGCTTCCCGTTACGAGTTAACTTGGTGATGCGCTCGCCGAAAGGCTTGCTGATATTGATCTCGTATTCGATCCCTTCCCACATATCAAAGTTGTAATGCTGTGGTTTAGGCTCTAGGAAAGCCGGATTCACCTCGATTTGCTCGCCGTTATAAGGGGCGAAATAGGTGGCTGTTTGCTCAAGGGCTGCTAGGATGTCTTTTCCTTTGAGACGTAATACTTTTAGGGTGTTGGGATAAATATAGTTGGCTACAACATCTCTCATCGTGACGTTATTAGGCATCCCAGGGCTTATATTGTCAAATAGAGCTGTGTTGGAGATTTCTGCACCAGTCAACTCCATCTGCACATGGTTCATCCATTCGATGAGCGGATGATCCCCTGTTCTCACTAGCATTGGATCGTGTACGATCATGTCACCTTCGATACTGCCGAGCGGCTGGTCGAGCCATAGTTGTGTTTCTTGTTCGTAGGGCTGCGTCATCTGGACGATCGCCGCATCAGGTTCTACTCCTACTAAATCGTGGAGCCTACTCTTGATTTGGAAGAGTCGCCAATCCCCTTGTACCTCCACAAACTCTAGCTCGACTTGTCCTACTAGGTTTCCGTGGCTTCCTGGTTGAATGATATGCACACCGTTGATGTTGCCGCTTGGAATGTGACGATGTTGGTGTCCGGTGATGAGAAGATCGATTCCCTCTACTTGACAGCAGATTTCATAGCCGACATTTTCACCAGAGAGAGGCTCAGTTGGTTCACCGCTCACTACATCTCGTTCAAATCCACCGTGGTAGGAAACAGCGATAAAGTCAACGGTCTCTTTTTCAAGAACTACCTCAACCCATTTCGTCAATTCGGCAATCGGATCAGCGAAATGAAGCCCTTGAATATGCTGAGGCTCTTCCCAGTTTGGGATATAGCTGGTGGTAGCGCCGATGATGCCCATGCGGATGCCGTTTGGGAATGTGTGGATGAGATAAGGAGTTCCGAAGGCTGGTTCCCCTGTCTTTTCGTCTAAGATATTACAACTGAGCCATGGAAACTGAGATTCTAGCACGACTTGCTTTAAGACATCTGTCCCATAGTTAAATTCATGATTCCCGATAATCGCAGCATGCGTACCCATATGATTAAAAAGTAGGGGAATCGGGTGAATCGATTGTTCTTTGTTCATTTTGACATAATGGTAGGTGAGTGGAGTTCCTTGGATGCTATCCCCATTATCTAGGATAAAAGTATTAGGCTCTTTATCCTTCAACTCCTGAATTTTGGTTGCGATTTTAGCCAAGCCGAATTCAGCAGGGGCTTTATTGCCATAGTGAAAAGGTAGAACTGTTCCATGAACATCACTCGTCACAAGAATTTGACATGTTTTACTTTGATTGTTTTCCATAGTATCCTCCGTTGTTTCTTAGTAATAAGATGTTTTTTACATATATTCAACATTTTATTATCAATTAACATACAAATCCTTTTGATGATTGTATGAAAACATGATACTATATCAGAGGACATTATTCATTCACATTTGAAAAGGGGTATCCATTCATGATGAAGAAAGTTCTGGCGAGCGGCCTTTCCCTCGTAGTCGCAGCCAGTGTGATGGCAGGTTGTACAAAGCCGAAAGATGAAGAGAAGGTATTGAATGTCCAGTTTGTACCATCTCAAAGTGCTGAGACTCTAGAAGCGAAAGCAAAACCTCTTGAAAAAATGCTTGGGGACAAGCTTGGTATGAAGGTGAAAGTTTCAGTATCTACAGATTATCCAACAATTATTGAGGCGATGGCTTCGAAGAAGGTAGATGTTGGATTCCTACCACCTTCTGCTTATGTTCTAGCGAAGGAAAAAAAAGCAGCCGATGTCATCCTACAATCTCTTCGTTATGGTGTAAACGAGAAAGATGGATCACCTACGAAAGACAAAGTAGAATACTATAAAGCGCAGTATGTTGTGAAAGCGGATTCACCGATTAAATCGCTTGCTGATTTAAAAGGGAAAAAGATCGCATTCCAAAATGTAACCTCTTCTGCTGGTTATGTATGGCCTGCAGTTGAGTTAAAAGAAGCAGGCGTTGATCCACTAAAAGACGTGAAACCAATTACACTTAAAGGTCACGACCAAGCACTTCTATCTGTGTTAAACGGTGATGTGGATGCAGCGGCTACGTTCCAAGATGCTCGTAATACTCTTAAGAAAGAGCATCCAGATATTTTTGCAAAAACAAAAGTTATCTATGTAACGAAACCGATTCCGAATGATACGGTAGCGGTACGCCCTGATATTGACCCAGAGTTGAAAAATAAAGTAACACAAGCTTTCCTCGATCTATCAAATGATCCAAAGGCAGTAGAAGTATTCCGTAGTATCTATACACATGAAGGCTATGTGAAGACGGACGACAGCAAATTTGAATCCGTTCGTGAGTATGAAACAAAAGCAAAGAAAGATTAATTTAAAATTTGTTTCAAGTGAAGCAGCCAGAGAAAAACGACGACCAAGCTGTTTGGTTGTCGTTTTTTATGCGAATAGGGGAGAGAGCAGTATGATCGAATTTAAAAATGTATCGAAGACATATCCAAATGGGACCAAAGGCCTGAAAAATATCAATCTTAAGATAGAAAAAGGGGAATTTATTGTTATTGTGGGTCTATCCGGTGCAGGAAAATCTACCTTTTTGCGTTCGATAAACCGTCTGCATGAGATTACAGAAGGAGAAATCCTAATCGATGGGAAATCGATTACAGCGACTCGTGGGGGAGAATTGCTGAAAATGCGCCGTGACATCGGAATGATTTTCCAGAATTTTAACTTAGTAAAGCGATCCAGTGTACTGCGCAATGTATTATCCGGTCGTGTCGCATATCATGGAACTCTTCGTATGTTGCTAGGAATGTTTCCAAAGGAAGATAAGGAATTAGCATTTCAAGCCTTAAACCGAGTGAATATGCTCGAAAAGGCTTACTCTCGTGCGGATGAGTTATCTGGCGGTCAACAACAACGGGTTTCGATTGCACGTGTACTTGCACAGAAGGCGAAGTTAATTTTAGCAGATGAACCGGTTGCATCCCTTGATCCGCTGACAACCGAGCAAGTGATGAATGACTTAAAGCACATTAATGAACAAGATGGAATTACCACGATTGTAAACCTTCACTATGTCGATCTTGCTCGTAAATATGCGACTCGTATCATCGGATTACGTGATGGCGAAGTCGTATTTGACGGACCAGTCGAAGAAGCGACAGATGAGTGCTTCTCAGAGATTTACGGTCGTCAATTAGAGAAGATGAACTAAGAGGGGAGGGACTTTCGATGGAGCAACAGATGGCATCACTAAAAAAGCCAAGAAAAACGAAACACCTGCTCACGGCGGTTTTGTTATTCATCCTGTTTTATGCGAGTTCAGTTAATACAAAGGCATATATAGAAGATCTGATTTCAGGCTTACCTAATATGCAATCGATTTTAGTGAAGATGGCTAGTCCGGATTGGAGCTACTTTGAACCCATTATTACTCCGGTACTGGATACGATTCGAATGGCATTCATCGGGACTTTGTTAGGTGCGATTTTATCGATTCCGGTCGCTTTTCTAGCGGCAAACAATCTATTTAGTAAATGGGTTACGATTCCAGCCCGTTTTATCCTAAATATTATTCGTGCCATTCCAGAGTTGTTGATTGCTGCCTTATTCGTGGCCATCTTTGGAATGGGAATGATTCCGGGGATTCTTGCCATTGCATTTTTCTCTATGGGAATCATTTCAAAATTACTATATGAGTCCATTGAGACGATTGATTCAGGTCCTCTTGAAGCAATGACAGCAGTAGGATCTAAAAAGCTGGTTTGGATACGCTTTGCCGTAATCCCGCAAGTTCTTGCTTCTTTTACATCCTATGTGCTATACACCTTTGAGATTAATGTTCGCGCGGCGGCTATTCTAGGTTATGTGGGTGCAGGTGGAATTGGGATTAATTATGAAAGAGTAATGGGTTTTTTAGAGTATCAAAAGCTATCTACTATTGTCTTAGCTATGTTTGTCGTGGTAGTGATCATCGATTGGATTAGTACGAAGTTAAGGGAGAGACTGGTATGAAGATAGTAGACGTTAAAAAACCGAAAACGCCAGTAAAGCAGCGCCTTATTAGATGGGGATCTGTTTCCATCTTCGTATTGATCTGTATATGGGCGTTTGCTAGTATGCCGAATATAGAGATTAAAGACACTGCGTCAGAGACCTCACGAGCGATTATAGATGGGGTTATTCATCCCGACTGGTCGTATGTGTATAAAGGTGATGGAGAGGATCTCACGTTTTTGATGATTGAAACCTTAGCCATTGCTTTCTTGGGTACGTTTATCTCCGTCGTTTTCTGTATTCCTTTTTCCATATGGGCAGCGAAAAATATTATTCGCTGGAAGATTTTTTCAGGCGCTGGGAAGATTGTACTTAGCCTTGTTCGTACCATCCCAGAGTTAGTAATGGCACTCTTATTTGTAAAAGTGGTTGGACCGGGTGCATTTTGTGGAGTACTTGCACTAGGGCTACACTCGATTGGGATGTTAGGGAAGCTAAACTCGGAAGAGATTGAGAAGATTGACATGGGACCTGTGGAAGCGATGTCGGCGGCGGGTTCTAACGGGATGAAGTCTTTCTGGTTTGCTGTGGTTCCGCAGGTTGTTCCACAATTCCTTTCCCTCGCTCTGTACCGTTTCGAGATTAATGTTCGTTCGGCTACGATTCTTGGTATCGCAGGCGCAGGTGGAATCGGTGCACCGATGATCTTTGCCATGCATAGCCGTGATTGGGATCGAGTCGGAATTATCTTGTTAGGGATCATTATTATGGTAACATTAATCGACTTTATCTCGGGGCGTATCCGTAGAAAATTAGTATAGTTGGTTCGAATCAAAAAAGAAGCACGATCCCCTTATCATGTAGGGAAAAATCGTGCTTCTTTTTTGTTTTTACATTTACACCATCGCGCGTTTTAATTGCAAGATGTAACGATAACGCACGAGGAGGAAGAAAATAAGCTGAGCGATGAAAAAGGCGCTGACCCCGATGAGAGAAGGGACAAACATATGCTTATATCCAAAGTGTTTGTTTAGGACTATAAGACCGATTACGGTTTCTAAAGTGGCTACGAACATCGGAAGGAAGAACAAGATCGCAATTTGGATGGTAGCTGATTTGTTCATCTCTTTGGCGCTGACCCCGATTTTCGATAAGCCGTTATAGATACGTTGATCCTGTTTTAATTCAGTATAGAGCTTAAAGTAGATAAAGCTGGCTGAAGAGACTGCAAAGATCGCTGCGATGAATACTAAGATAAATAAAGAGGTGTTTGACTCTGCTTTATCCCTCAGATATGCAAGTCCACGTGTATTGAGGGAGCGATCGCCTTTTAGTTCTAAATCTCTTAGATTTTTAGCGATTTCAATTTCCGACGAATTCTTTAAGAGGAGATCGAGTGACTTAGAACCATTTTTCTTGTAATCCCATTCCGGCACATGGTAGCGAACGGTTGTATTTTCCGATTTACTATATTTTTTTAACTGCTGGGAGGTCGTATCGGAAACAACGATATCAAATCGGCCCCTTGCACCTATGATATTTAGCTCGATATTTCCTTTATCTAGGCTAAGTTTCTTTAAGTCTTTCTTTTCTTTTAAATAGTATTTATTAATTATTGCTTCATTCGGCTTAAGAGGTTGTTTTATCTCCTCCTGCTTATCCATCAAGCGTACCTCTTGGTTATACTCAGACTGGCTTATAACGGAGCTACGTTCAGGGGCTAGCTCCTTAAATGAAATATCTATTTGTGAGGTAATGGCTTTATCAAATTTCACATTGGCTTTCTTAAACTCTTGGTCCATTTTTTCTACATCACGGTACCAATCGCGTTCTTGATACGGAGGAGATACTCCATATACCGTATCTGGTAAATAGTCAAAGTATTGGGGCGAGTTCATAAACCGTTCTACTGCCTCTTGATTACGAGCTACAAAGAATCCAATAGCTGAACAGGCCATCGCCGTCATAATCGTGATCATGAAAAACATGCGCGCATTATCTTTCACTTTATACGCCATCTCAGAAATCCAAAGGAGATGGGTATTACGCCAAAAAAAGGAACGATTTTTCTTAAGTAGGCGAATGATGACACCTGTGAACTGCGTAAAAAAGAAATAGGTTCCGATGATTCCTAAGCCTAGGAATGACAGCATCATGGTACTTGTAAAAAATTGAGGTAGGTACATAACCAGTAGACCACCGATCATACAAGATACTGACAGGAGGGCTAAGGGGACTGAGATTTTAGGCTCTTTCTTTGGTTTGCTCGATCCCATTAATAACTCAAGGGTGCGGTTGGAACGAATCAACCAAAGAGCAATAAATGAAACGATGATAAATAACGCTAGAAAGGCGATAATCGTTAATCCAAACGCTTCGATCGGAAAATAGAGAGGTAGTTCTTTTATATCTATGACTTTTGCCCCTAATAAGAGAAAAAGTTTGGAGAGGAGAATACCACTTACGATTCCAACTAGGATGGAAATGGAACCGATGATCATATTTTCGAAGAAGATCAGATGATTTAACTGTTTCTTCTGTGCTCCTAGTATGGTTAAGATACCGAACTCTTTGCTTCTCACTTTCAAAAAGGAACTAATCGAATAGAGTACAAATAAGAAAGCGAAGCCAAATACTACAAATTCAGCGGCTTGTAGTAGGATTTTCGTATTTTTACCTAAATCATTTCTAGCTATGTCAGGATGGAATATAAACATCGCATAGGTAAAAAAAATCATGACGGAAAACGAACTACATAAAAAGTAGGCCAAGTAAGCTCTTGCGTTTCGTCTAGTGTTATGAAGTGCGAACTGACGAAAGTTCATAGCGATTCCCTCCTAAAAGATGATCTGGACTATACCATTACACGTTTTAATTGTTGCACATAACGATAACGAACGATGATGAAGAAGATTAGTTGAGCGATGAAAAAGGCTCCAGTCCCCATAAGTGAAGGGATAAAGACATTTTGTAGCTCCATTTGCTCTTTCATGAGTAGCAGGCCGATGATCGTCTCCAGTGCTGCTATAAAGAATGGAAGAAAAAACAAGGTAGCGATTTGAATTGTAGCGGAATGCTTCATTTCCTTACTATTGACTCCGATTTTCGATAGGCTGTGATACATCCGTTGATCTTGCCTTAATTCAGTATAGAGTTTGAAGTAGATGAAACTAGCAGAGGCGATGGAGAAGATCGCTGCGATGAATACCATAATGAACATCTTTGCGCTATTCGAAGATTTATTGAATAGATACGATTGTGCACGTGAGGTAATATACCCCTCGAAACTTTCTGTTTTTTGCCCCTCGCTAGTTTCCCAACTATGAAATTCTTTGGCTAGTTGAATTTCAACGGGTTCCCCGAAAGATAAATTGGATTTTGCTTTCCAATCAGGTATTGAGTATTTGACTGTTATGGTTTCACCTACGGTTTTGCCGTATTGGGAAATGCCATTTTTCCTTAATTCATTGTATAGGGAGTCTGAAACAATCACTTCATTCGGATACCCTTTCCCTAGATGTTCCACTACGTTTAGATAGATATCTTTCTGAGGAAGGCTGAGTTTCTGGATGATTTTACCCGAATCTTCTTGTGTGTTTTTTCCTGGTACATGGATCATAATCGCTTCATTTTGCTTTAGACTCACCTTGTTTACTGCTCCAAGGTTATAGCTAGATTGGCTTTTTACATCCAGCGCCACAGATTGCTCAATAAAATCGACCATAGGGAAACTGGAAGTAACCACCTTATCAAATGTAACTCCTGAATTTTTAAATTCTTTCTCTATTCTCACTACGTCTGTATACCATTTTCTTTTTTCATAGTGTTCAGATTCGGGAGGAGTTCCAAATGGAGTTTGATAGATAACATCCGGATTACTCTTCATAAATTCTTCTTTTAACTCTTGATCTTGTGCGATAAATCCGCTAACAAATATACAGGCCCCTGTCATCATCACGGTGATCATAAAAAACATTCGCGAGTTATCCTTGATTTTATAAGCCATCTCTGAAGTCCATAGGAGGCGAGTTCCCTTCCAAGTGAACACACGACTCCGTTTTAATAAGCGAATACCGATTCCAGAGAGCTGGTGAAAGAAGAAATAGGTTCCAATGCATACTAAGCCAGCTACTTGAAGAATGTCAGACTCGATAAATGACTTTGATTTCATGACAATGTAGAGCGTAGAACAGGTAAAGCAAGCCAGAGAGAGAAAAGTAAGTAAAATGGAGACTTTCGGTTCTGTCTTAGGCTTGCTTGTGCCTTCTAACAATTCAAGGGCACGTTTTTTACGAATCAAAAATAATGACACCAACGAAATGATGATGAATAAAGGCAAAAAGGAAACAATCGTAAGTCCAATCGCTTTCATAGGAAGATAAAGTGGGAGTTCCTTGATGTCTACGACTTTTGCCCCCATTAGAAGGAAAAGTTTCGATAGAAATATCCCACTTATCATGCCTGTAAGGATCGACGCAGAACCAATGATCATATTTTCGGTGAAGATGAGACGATGCAATTGCTTCTTTTGCATTCCTAGAATCGTTAAGATACCAAGCTCTTTACTTCTCACTTTTAGAAAGGAGCTAGTTGAATAGAGAATAAAAAAGAATGAAAATACCAGGACTACATATTCTCCGGTTTTCATCCCATATAGAATTTCTTGTCCTCCCACAGATTTTGCAATATCAGGGTGGAAAATAAATACCGCATACATAAAGAAAATCATAACGGCAAAGGAGCTACTTAAGAAGTAAGCCGAGTAAGCCCTAGTGTTTCGACGGACATTATTAAACGCGAACTGACGAAAGTTCATTATTGTTCCCTCCTAGGAAGGAAAGCATATCGATGATTTCTTGAAAAAACGGTTGTCTGTTATCACCACGATGGATTTCGTTATAGAGCTGACCATCTTTGATAAAGACGACACGATGACAGAAGCTTGCTGCTAAAGGATCATGCGTAACGAGCATCGTGGTTGTTCCTTCGGTTTGATTAATCATCTCTAGCATCTCCATAACCGTACGAGATGATTTGGAGTCAAGGGACCCTGTTGGTTCATCGGCTAATAGGAGGGACGGGGAGTGAATCATCGCTCTTGCAATCGCAGCACGTTGTTTCTGACCACCTGAAACTTCGTAGGTACGCTTTTTTAAGATCTCTTCGATGCCAAGTTTCTTCGCGACTGTTTTCAATTTTTGGTCCATTTCCCGTAGACCTCTTTTGTCGAGTGTCAGGGGCAATACGATATTTTCTGCGATGGTGAGTGTATCGAGTAAATTAAAATCTTGGAACACGAAACCGAGATGTCTTCGTCTAAACCGAGCTAGATCATTTGCTTTCAGGATCTGCGGGCTTTTGCCGTTGATATAGATTTCGCCAGAACTAGGGGTATCGATTGTTGAAACCATGTTTAGTAATGTCGTTTTCCCACTTCCCGATGGTCCCATAATCCCGACAAATTCCCCTTGCTCGATCGTAAGGTTGATGTCGACGAGCGCTTTCGTTGCTACTTTTCCGCTGTAGATTTTGTTTAATTGTTTTACTTGTAACATGTACATTCCCCCTCCATGGGTTGTGATTGGATGATTCATACTTTATCGGAGAAGGAGATTTGTTTCTAACGAATTAGCTTAACCAATCTTACTTTTTTGTAAGGTTCTGTGATAGACGAACGAAAGACGGCTCCCGTGATAGGTTGCCGTCTCTCCATTTTCACATCTCAACCGTCTGTAAAAATAATCGTACCGTTGTCCCCGCACCCACTTGGGATTCCAACTCTACTTGATGGTCTAACCGCTTACAGATTTCCTTCACCAGATAAAGCCCCATGCCAGTCGACTCTCGATATTCTCTCCCATGTTGCCCTGTGAAAAAAGGATCAAACACACGACGGATGTCCTTCGAGGGAATCCCGATCCCGTGATCGGTTATCTCAAGTACAACTCGCTCCCCTTTCATGTAAGCCGATACCACTACTTCTTCCCCGGAACCAGCCGAATAGCGAACAGCATTCGTAAGCAACTGACTCAGGATAAACTCCAGCCATTTTTCATCAGAGTATATCTTTACCTCTGGAGCGATTTGGACAACGGGATAAACTTGATTGCGGATAAATAGGCGTTTGTGACTTGAAATTGCTTCCCTCACAAGAGGTTGTAGCGAGATGGACTCAACATGGAGGTCATGCTCAAATTCGTCTAGACGAGAAGCATATAAAACCATCTCTAGCCCTTCTCGCAAGCGGTCTAACTCCTCATGGATGCTTGTGAAGATCGGGGCATCTTCATCTTGAATGGTAAGCTCGATCACAGAGATGGGTGTTTTCATCTGGTGAACCCATTGATTGATAAAGGTGATGTGGTCACTCAATTTTTGCTTGTAGTGGATATAGCCATCTTGGTAATGATGAAATTGGATGTTTAATAATTGATCTAGTTTCTCTGCCATCGGGGCATAGCCGACTGCTTGTACCGATTCATTTAATGTCTCGATTGGTTTGGATAGGCGATGATAGAAGGAGCGTAGACTGATAAAACGGTAAATTAGATATGTAAGTAAAATGGCGCTGTTTAAGATAATGGGATAGAGCAAGAGAGATAGCTTCTCTACATCTTCAAGCCAAAAGATAAAAAAGGTAAGCAGCATCTGAATGATGGCCAGGATACTGAGAGGGAGGTGATCCCGTAGAAAGAGCCTCATTCTACTTGCCCCCACGTTACCTTTAACATATAGCCAGCTCCCCTTACGGTCTCGATCGCATCGGGAATCCCTAGTTCTTGGAGCTTTTTACGCGTACGTGTCATATACACGTTTAACGTATTTGCATCGATAAATGTTTCTCCATCCCACAGTTTCTCAAGTAGACGGTCCCTGCTTACGATTCGGGTAGGGCGTTCCATTAGGGTTTGGAGTAAAATGGTTTCTTTATGGCTTAGTTCTATTTTTTTATCATGAAAGCTTACTTCCAGTCTCTCTGGCTGGAGTATAAGTCCAGAGAGTTCGATGACTCGCTCCCCTTGTTTATGAGCATAGGTGCCATAGTTTCGTCTGAGATGGCTCCCGATTTTAGCCATCACTACTTCAAAGTGAAAGGGTTTGGTGATATAATCATCGGCTCCATTTTCCAGTGCCATTACTTGCTCCATCTTTCCAGAGCGGGCAGAGATAAAGAGGATCGGACATGTAGATAGGGCGCGAATCTGACGACACCAGTAGTATCCATCGTATTTAGGTAAATTGACATCTAGCAGAACTAGATCAGGATTCATTTCTTTAAACTGGGTTAAGACATGATCAAATTCGGTCGTGATAACAGCTTCATAACCATATTTCTCGATATAGGACTGTAGCAATTCCGTGATCTTGATGTCGTCTTCTACGATCATAATCTTATACATCGATATCCCCCGTTTACTGGCACAGAATAGTTGTCGCGAATCGTTCTAACTTCGTTTTGTAGTGAATCTAATATTTTATTATACTAAATACGCAAGAAATCGATCGTTTTGGTAAAATATAAATATGATTAATCGGAGGTGTCAAGGTATGGGCCTAGAAATGGACAAGGCATTAGAGGTATTACAGTTAACAAGTCGAACGTTTTTTATTCCAATTACTAGATTACCAGATGGTTTGAAAGAAGCGGTTACATCAGCCTATCTCGCTATGCGTGCGATTGATGAGATCGAAGACCATCCTGATTTAAACAAAGAGATTAAGATTCAATTACTACGTGGTGTTAGTCTGATTCTACGTGAACCTTTTCATGCGGATGATATAAGGCGCTTATTTGAGCCATGGAGTTCTATTTTACCTGAAGTAACACTTCTTCTGCCGGAGTGGCTTGAACTATGTCCGGAAGAGTTACATATAGAAGTGTACCGCGCTACTGCTGTGATGGCAGATGGAATGGCGAAATGGTGTGATCGTCACTGGGATATTCGCGATGTGGCTGATTTGAATGAGTATACCTTTTACGTAGCCGGATTAGTAGGTCTGCTATTAAATGAGATTTGGAAATGGCACGATGGTACGCAATGTGATACGAATCTGGCTGTCGCTTTCGGTCGCGGACTCCAAACGGTCAATATTATTCGGAATCGCGAAGAAGATTTAGCGCGGGAAGTAGATTATTTACCTGAAGGCTGGAAGATGGATGATTTATATGACTATGCGCGAAAGCAGTTAGAGCTTGCCGACTATTATATCCAAAGTATCAAAACTCGCGAGATTTGGGAGTTTTGCCGGATTCCGTATGTGCTTGCTTTAGGTACACTACGGGCTATGGAGCTCGGAAATCAGAAGCTAACGAGAGAAGCGGTAGTGGAGCTAGTGGAAAGCGCCATTGTTTCTTCGAAGTAAGACCTGTTTGGGCACTGTCAACATAAAACGAATCTCCTCAATCTGTGTATGAAACGATATACAGATTCGAGGAGATTTTTTTATGTTGACAGGGAAAGCCCATTTTCCTAGATAAGGGTGTTTTATATAGGCGATAGACGATAGACGAACTCACCAAAACGATGTACCCAACATAATCTTCTACAAGGACATGGTTTGCTTATACGATACGGTTGATAAAGGAGGCTAAAGAACAGTTAGACAAAGTTTATAAAAGTTTATAAAAATCTCTTTACACATTATATTCTTTCAGTTATCCTGAAGATGTTCTGTAGTAAGGAGGCTTCAATGATGTACTCAATTGGAAAGTTTGCCAAGCAAATAGGAGTTACCCAACAAACACTCCGAAATTGGCATAAGCAAGGGATTTTTATACCTGCTAACGTAACAGAGAGTGGTTATCGTTACTATAGTGAGATCCAGTTGCGTGAGTATCTTGGAAAACAAGAACAGACTCATGATAAGAAAACTATCGGTTATTGTCGGGTATCTAGTCAGAAGCAAAAAGATGATTTAGATCGCCAAATTGAGAACATGCAACAATATTTAATTGCTCAGGGTAAACCTTTTGAAATCATTTCTGATATTGGTAGTGGGATTAACTACACAAAGAAAGGTTTGCAACAGATCATCCATCGTATCACGATGGGGGATGTTGATAAGGTTGTCGTTTTGTATAAAGATCGACTGCTACGATTTGGCTTTGAACTAGTGGAGTATATGGCTTCTCTGTACGGATGCGAGATTGAAATTATCGACCATACAGATAACACAGAGGAGCAGGAACTTGTTGAAGACTTGGTACAAATCGTTACCGCTTTTAGTTGTAGATTACAAGGAAAGAGAGCAAATCGGGCTAAGAAGCTAGTAAAGGAGTTGACTAGCCGTGATTAGAGCTTATCGAATTCGTCTAAAGCCGAATAACCAACAACGAACCCAGATGGAGCAATCGGCACATGTGGCACGATGGGCGTACAACTGGGCACTCAACCAGAAGAAAGCCCATTATGAAGAAACAGGAAAAAGCTACAGTCAATATGACTTAAGGAAACATCTAACGATGCTCAAGCAATCAGGAGAACACGCTTGGCTATATGGATTTAGCAACAACATTACCAAGCAAGCGATTAAGGACTGTGATGATTCATTTAGGCGATTCTTCAAAAAACAAGCTCAATTTCCACGATTCAAAAGCCGTAGGCGATCAAAGTGGAGTTTCTATCAAGACCCTCATAAGGTGAAAGTTGAACCAAAGCGAATTCGTTTAGAGAAAATCGGTTGGGTACGGTTGGCAGAAAGAGATTACTTACCTGAAGAATTTAAGCCTCTCTCCTACCGAGTTAGCAGAGAAGGGATCGACTGGTACGTGTCCATTACCGCTGAGGTTCCAGACCATATTGATCATTCTGTATCAATCGGTGAACCGATTGGGATTGACTTAGGCATTAAAATACTCGCTACTGTCAGTAGCGGAAAGCATTATCAAAACATCCATAAAGGAAGCAAAATCAAACGATTAGAGAAGCGTTTCAAACGGTTGCAGAGAAAAGCTTCTCGTAAATACCACCTAAATAAGGAGGGAGACCGTTATCGGAAAACACGCAACCTTATCAAGCTCGAACAAAGAGTCGCTAAGTTGAGAAGTCGTATTCATCATATCCGAAAAGACTACATCCATCAGATGACAAGCGAGATCGTGAAAACCAAGCCATCTCATATTGTGATCGAGGACTTACATGTCAAAGGAATGATGAAGAATCGACATCTCGCTCGTCACATTCAACAATGCAATTTCCATGAGATTAGACGGCAATTGGAATACAAATGTAACTGGTATAACGTAAATCTTATGGTGGCTGATCGCTGGTATCCATCCAGTAAAACCTGTTCCAAGTGTGGTCAAATCCATCGGGATTTGAAGCTATCAGATCGGATGATGAGCTGTGAATGTGGGTTGCAGATGGATCGCGATCTCAACGCGTCCATCAACTTAGCTAAATTAGCATCTTAGTCACCTACAAGACGATGCTAATATGTACCGTGAGTTACACGGGAATTTACGCCTGTGGAGTGTTACAGCAAACTGTAGTAGCGTGCATGTGGCGAGACAGGACACGATGAATCAGGAAGAAAACATTAACTCTTTGTAGAGTTTTATAAGTTTTTCGTAACGGAAGACGATGGTAACTGTAGCGAATCCGAGAATGGTCGAAACATACGGGAAACTGCCACTCTACTTTATCCCGAATCAAGGTCAAGTGGACTCGAATGCGTTGTTTTATGGGACCAATAGGGGATTTCATTATTCGTTTACTTCAGAAGGAGTCTGCTTATCTTGGATAGAGGCTGGAAAACGTGACTCTATAGAAGAGAGACGGGGTTATACACTGGCTCTTCGCTTTTTAGATATCCATCGCAAGGTTAAAAGATACGTAAGAGGATTAGAAGAAGGAAGAGTAAACTATTTTATTGGCAATGATCCGAGTCAATGGATCAAGGATTTACCTACGTACCGGGAAGTCGTGTACGAAAATGTATGGACTCAGATTGATTCTGTATTCTACGGGGATTCAGGTCAATTTAAGTATGACTTCCTTGTCCATCCGGGCGGTGATGTATCGCAGATTCAGTGGATATATGAAGGAGCAGATGAACTTACGATAGATGAGGAAGGGAATCTGCATATTCATACTTGTCATGGAACAATGGTAGAGAAAAAGCCTTATTGTTATCAGGAGATAGGCGGCAAGCGAAAGGAAGTAGAGAGCCGTTTTATTCTTTCGACTAACGATATAGGGCAGAGAGTCATCGGTTTTCACATAGACAAATATAATCCGCATGTTCTACTCGTCATAGATTCTGTGTTGATATACTCTACGTATCTAGGAGGAAGTGGAGACGATCAAGCACAAGGGATTGCCGTTGATGCTGGAGGAAATGCATATGTAGTTGGTTTTACCAATTCTACGAATTTCCCTACTACTCCGGGCGTTTTTCAACCTGCCAATGCAGGGGGCAAAGATCTCGTTATCACGAAACGAAACCGAAATGGAAGTAGCCTAATCTACTCTACCTATTTGGGTGGAAGTGGAGATGAGGCTTTTAATCTCAATGGGAATGCGATTGCCATCGATGCTGCGGGCAATGCATATGTGACAGGTATTACTACATCGACAGACTTTCCCATTACGGCAGGAGCCTTTCAAACGGCTTATGGAGGTGGGGCGTCTGATGCCTTTGTCACTAAAATAAATACACTGGGAAATAGCTTGATATACTCTACGTATCTAGGAGGAAGTGGAGATGATGTAGGTAAAGGTATTCATTTGGATACGGGAGGCAATGCGTATGTGACAGGTTCTACAACATCGACGGACTTCCCTACGCGTGGAGCTTTTCAACCTGTCAATGCAGGGGGACAGGATGCATTTGTGACCAAATTAAATACGAGTGGAAGCGGGCTTGTTTACTCCACGTATCTAGGTGGGAGTGGGGTTGATGTAGGAAGTGCGATTGTGGTGGATGGAGCAGGCAATGCGTATGTGACGGGTGGCACGAATTCACCTAATTTTCCTGTTACAGCAGGGGGCTTCCAACCTAAGCTTGCAGGAGACCAAGATGTATTTGTGACAAAGCTGAATCCAAGTGGAGGGAATCTGGTATTCTTAGCCGAAAGTGCCTCCGCCTCCACTACAGTGCATGCTATACCCGCTAATATCACTATTGGAGAACAAGAAACGAAACCGTTTCCAAAGCGAGCTAGAGTAGGTCAAATTATATCTGGTGCCTTCAGGGTTACGAATGAGGGGCCCCTCGATGCATCAGATGTGAAGTTCCACATTCAGGTTCCACCGCATGTACGAATCCTCTCAGCCCATGTGACCAAAGCGGCCTCGATCGAAACAGCTGATATAAAAACAGTCAATCTTGGAACCATCCCTGTCGGAGAATCTCGCTTTGTTCGGGTACGCCTGATTCCTCAGAGAGTAGGTCCTATGCGGATTCGAACAGATGCCACCTCCCTACTTGATCCATTTGTAGAGAAAGTATCTGTGTTGGTTCGGGTGTTTCAGTCTCTGAAATAGCCTCTTTATGTTGACAAATAGGGATATAGGCAAAACAAAGAAGGCTGATCTCTGTGGGCAGGGATCAGCCTTCTTCGTGGTTCTGTAACCCATTATGCACTATCTTGAGCGGCACGTGCGTCTTTTTCACGAATGTATCTCGTTAATTCGACTGTCATAGGCCAATAGGAGAAGGGGGTGATGAGATAGATTCCAGGGAAGTAGGTCATGGCAGTATCGAGCAAATCTTTGGCTATTTCCACCCCAACTTGCCTAGCTACAGCAGGATCTGTGATGGATTCAAAGCGGCGGATTACATCATCGGCGATTTTAATACCAGGGACTTCGTTGTGTAGGAAGAGGGCATTTCGATATCCAGTAATCGGCATGATGCCGACGAAGATCGGAATATCTAGATGGCGAGTCGCTTCGTACACTTTGATGAGGGTCTGTTTATCGTAGATGGGTTGAGTCATAGCATAGTCCGCACCTGCTTGAATTTTTTTCTCTAGACGAGTGACGGCAGATTCAATTTGCCTCACGTGAGGGTTAAAAGCACTTCCTACAATGAATTGGGCTTGTTGTTTGAGTGAGCGCCCTGTGAAGGCAAGACCTTGATTCATCTGTTTGATCATGCTGATGAGCTCAAATGAGGTGACATCGTAGACGGAGCTAGCTCCCGGTAGATCTCCGATTCGAGTAGGGTCTCCTGTGATGACGAGAATTTGATCGATCCCTAAGGCATGTAAGCCCATCAGGTGCGATTGTTGGCCGAGTAAGTTTCGATCCCGACAGGATACATGGATGAGTGGTTCAATTCCTAGTTGAGATTTGAGAAGTGCACCTAAGGCAAGGTTGCTCATACGTGCGGAGGCGAGGGAGTTATCGGCGAGTGTGATGGCATCGACACCGGATTTATAAAGTTCTTGGGAACCGAGTAAGAAACTTTGGACATCTAAGTCTTTTGGCGGATCAAATTCACAGATGATCGTTCTTTCTTGGGCGACTTTTTCTAAAACCGTTGATTCTGTTCGCTTAGGCGGTTGTGAAAGGACTTCGCAAGCTTCCGGCACTACAGGTGGATTGATTCGAGTGACGGGATTTTGGTTTTGTGCGATTTGGGCAATTTCTCGAATGTGTTCAGGTGTCGTTCCACAGCAACCGCCAATAATGGAAACCCCTTGATTAATCAGGAGATGAGCAGTTTCACCAAAATAGGATGGAGCCGATTTATAACGAAGTTCACCGTCACTCTCACCGAGCCGTCCAGCATTGGGGAAGGCACTGATGAGGAGATCTTGTGGGACGATCGTTTTTTCTAGGGCACGGATGATCTCAAGTGGACCCATCCGACAATTTAACCCTACCCCCGTCACGCCATGCTTTTGTAGTTGCGCAAAAGCATCCGTAAGAGAATGCCCATCTCGGGTACGAGAGACTTCCAGAAGCGAGAGCTGGGCCACGATGGGGGTATCTGTGAGCGGCCGAATCGCGTTAATAGCGATCAGTAGCTCCTGTAGATCCATAAACGTTTCCAGTAAGATGATATCCACCCCTGCATGGAGCAGGGCGGTCGCTTGTTCCTCGTATAGATCGTGATATTCATCTGAGTCATATTGGGTCACGCGTCCTGCGACAATCGAGCCAATAGATCCGGCGATATACGTATCCGATTGGATGGATTCACGTGCGATTTTAATAGCCTCTCGATTGATTCGGGTTACCTTATGCCCGTATCCGTAGCGCTCGAGACGCTCCCGGTTTGCGCCGTACGTATTGGTTGTGATGAGCTTAGAACCAGCCTGTTCATAAGCTTGATGGACATCGGCGATCATTTTGGGATGGGTGAGGTTGTAGAGCTCATAGCAGGTTCCAACAGGTGCTCCTTGTTGATAGAGGTACGTTGCCATTGCTCCGTCCCCTACTACAAGATGATTTTTCAGATATTCAAGTATTCCCATTCTCTTCATCTGATTTCCTCCTGTCTAGATTGCATTAAAGTAACGAGCTTGTGGATGGGAGAAGACGATAGCTGTGACGGATGCTTCGGGTTCCATCATAAATCCCTCCGTTAGCTGTAGTCCGAGTTCCTCCGGTTGCAGTAAAGTAAATAATTTTTGTTGATCTTCTAAATCTGGACACGCAGGGTAGCCAAACGAAACACGAATACCACGATAACGTGCTCCAAAGCGTTGTTTCATCGTAAAATCGACTGGATCTGGGAATCCCCATCTGGCGCGAATCATCTCATGGATTCGTTCGGCACATGCTTCCGCGATCTCTAAAGCGGTTGCTTGCAACAGGTGGGAGCGAAGGTATTCGCCTTGCTCTTTCCACTCCTGAGCGAGCTGTCTTACGCCTAAGCCAGCCGTGACTGCAAATGCGGCCATAGAGTCCATTTCACCCGTAGAGACATCACGGACGAAATCGGATAGGCATAGATGAGGGTCTTTTGTCTGTCTAGGGAAGAGAAACTGTTCTTTAACCTGCGAGTTTAACTGATTGGTTTCATATAGGAAGACTTGGTTCTCTTTACTCTGGACAGGGAAGAATTGGTACACGCCTTTTGGCTGGAGCCAGTTGTTCTTCACGATTTCCGTCCACAATTCTTCCCAAATGGTTTTCAATTCCACCGCTTTTTCGTTGCCTTCTGCCAGTAGCTTTTCTACATTTCCTTTTAGACCCAAGTGATGTCCAAATAGCATTTGTTCGTTCAGATAAAGTCGTAATTCGGAAAGCGGAAGCTCGCGATAGATATGGCGTTCCCAATCGGGAGGGGAAAACAATTCTGGACGCGGATCAACTGTACTTCTTACAGGTGTCGAAACAATGGGTGCGGAAGTAGGTTTTTGCTCTGTTTTTTGTTCGCTTTCTTGTTTTTGCTTCTGTTGCTCTAGCTGATCTCGCCCAGTGGGATTAACGAGTTGATTACAGAGATCCAATCCGTTCATCGCATCTTTTGAGTAGAGAACCAAACCTTGATACTGAGGAGCAATTCGCGTTTCGGTAAATTTACGAGTGAGAGCCGCTCCGCCTACTAGAATCGGGATATCGATACCCGCATCTTTGAGATCCTGCGCGGTTGTCACCATCTGTTGAGCTGATTTGACCAGTAAGCCAGATAGTCCAATCGCATCTGGTTTTTCGCGACGGGCAGCTTCGATGATTTGATCAGGCGGGACTTTGATTCCTAAATTAATGATTTCAAAGCCATTATTGGCTAGGATGATCTCCACGAGGTTTTTCCCAATGTCATGAACATCGCCTTTTACCGTAGCGAGGATGATCTTTCCTTTCCTAACAGAATCCGTTCGATCCATAAAAGGCTCTAGAAAGGCGACAGATGCCTTCATCACTTCTGCGCTTTGCAATACTTCTGCGACGATTAATTGATTGTCGTTAAATAATCTCCCTACTTCATCCATACCAGCCATAAGAGGTCCGTTGATAATTTCTAATGGCTCCCATTGGGCTAAAGCGAGTTCTAGATCGGGAAGGAGTCCATCTTTACTTCCTTCAATGACGTAGCGAGCTAGTCGTTCTTCTAGAGGTAGCTGTTCCATACTCGGCTTTTTATCCGTAAGCACTTTCCCACGATAATAAGCAGTAAACTCGGCGAGTACAGCCTCGTAATTATCGTGATTTGTACGGAGTAAAAGCTCTTCTGCTAGTTTTTTCTCATGATCAGGGATGGAGGCATATCGCTCTAATTTTTCCGTGTTTACGATGGCATAGTCTAAGCCCGCTTTGGTACATTCATAGAGGAACACAGCATTTAGCACCTCGCGGCCTGCAGGCGGAAGACCAAAGGAAACGTTGGAGACCCCTAAGATCGTGGCGCATTCGGGGAGTTCCTTTTTAATCAAGCGGATCCCTTCGATTGTTTCAAGTGCAGAGCCGATATATTGTTCATCTCCCGTTCCGACAGGGAAGACGAGCGGATCAAAAATGATATCTTGACCCAGTATCCCTTCTTGATCCACTAAAATCTGATAGGACCGCTTTGCTACTTCCAATTTGCGCTCTCTCGTTACGCCCATTCCTTTTTCATCAATCGTTCCGACGACAACAGCCGCTCCAAAGTTTTTGATCAACGGTATCGTTTCTCGGAAACGGGTTTCGCCGTCTTCTAGGTTGATCGAATTTAAAATCGACTTTCCTTGGATAAACGTAAGTGCCCGACTCATTACTTCAAAACTGGTAGAGTCAACCATGAGGGGCGTTTTCACCTTCTTGGTTACAAAGGGCAAAAATTGTTCCATATCGGATGTTTCGTCGCGATCAGGGTCAGCGAGGCAGATATCGATGACGTGGGCGCCTGCTTTTACTTGACGGCGTGCGATGTCGGATGCCTCATCAAATTTCTCCTCGGTGATTAACCGTTTAAATTTTCGAGAGCCGATGGAATTGGTTCGCTCGCCTACGAGTAAGGGGCGATTATCCGCTTCCAGAAATACTGGATCAATGCCGGAAATAGCAGGTCCGTGTGGTGGAGAGAGGACCCTTGGTTTCTTTCCTTTCATCTTCTCGGCGATCGCTCTAATGTGATCAGGTGTCGTTCCACAGCATCCGCCAACAATATTTAACCAACCCGCATCTGCAAAATCTTCTAACTTCTGAGCAAGGGAGAGGGGCGTTTCGAGATAGCGTCCTTCTTCATCGGGCAAGCCGGCATTAGGGTAACAGCTTACAGAACTGGTAGTCAAAGCAGATAATGTGCGCAAATGATCTTTCATAAACTCCGGTCCCGTCGCACAGTTTAACCCAATCGAAAGAGGTTTCAGATGCTCTAGTGAAAGGGTAAACGCTTCGATGTTTTGCCCTGCTAGTGTGGTTCCCATTGGTTCAATGGTGCCTGAAATCATGATCGGGATCTCTTTTCCTAATTCCGCAAAGGCACGTCGTACACCGATTCCGGCCGCTTTTACGTTGCAAGTATCTTGTGAGGTCTCGATCAAAAGGGTGTCGACCCCTGCTTCGATCAATACTTTTGCTTGTTCATAATAGGAGTCAGCCAGCTCTTGAAAGGTAATGCCTCCTGTAACAGATAATGTTTTCGTCGTGGGTCCAATCGCGCCAGCTACATAGCGAGGCCACTCTGGCGTGGACCATTTATCTCGTGCCTCCACAGCAACCCGTACGGCTTCTCGATTAATCTCGTCTGTTTTATCTTGTAAATCATATTCAGCTAGAACGACTGAGGTAGCACCAAATGTATTGGTCTCGACTATGTCTGCTCCCGCTTCAAAATAGGAATCATGTACCCAATGAATCAGATCAGGACGGGTCAGGTTTAACATTTCGTTACACCCGTCGTAACTCTCTCCTCCAAAATCTTCTGCGGTCAAATTAGCTTGTTGTAGTACCGTGCCCATCGCACCATCTAGAATCAAAATTTTGTGCTGTAACTGTTCGGATAAAGTAGGTCGTTCACTTTTCACCATCGTTAGCTCCTCTCTGGAATCGATCGCATCATAAAACGCCTCTCATCTCTGATCGATGAAAGGCGTTGAGTAAGCAACATCCTGGGATCTCATCTCTCAGAGAATTTCTCTGCAGGAATTAGCACCTTATCAAAGCTTACTGCTCTGATCGAGTTGTCGATAAATAAGGCTTATCAACAAGTTGGATCAAATCGTAAGCATTCAATTGGTTGCCGGGCATCATCGGGCCAGTCCCTCCGCCGCTCTGGATAAGAATATTCGGTTTTTAATTTTGGGAAAACTTTGCCTTTTTAGTATATGTAGTTTTTAAATAGATGTCAACATATTAGGCATAGATAGTGCACTTTCCCTATGAAAGGTTTACAATGGGTTTAAGATGTTTCTATATCAAAAATATTCGGGTGGGGGTTATTTTATTCATGACTCAAAAATATGAAATGAATTGGGATTTGGATGTGTTTTTTGAAGGTGGTAGTTCTTCGTCTGCATTTGCGGAACTATTGGAACAATTAAAAAGCGAAATTCCAGCATTAAAAAAAGAATTGGAATCGATGAAAGAAGACGCAGGAGTAGAGGTTTGGCACGATCTATTAGCTCGTTATCAAAAGCTGATGAGTTCAACCTTACAAGCATATTCATTCGTTGACTGTTTAACTTCTGCCAATGTAAAAGATGATAAAGCTAAAAACTTGGGAGGTCACGTTCAAGCGATTCATGCTGATTTATTGGCCGCTTCCACTGTTTTAGAAGCAGGGCTAGCCAAGCTGTCTGATGAAAGCTTTACCGCTTTGATCAGCGATGCCAAGATCGAAAGAATCGCATTTAACTTGGCAGAAAAGCGCAAAGCTTCTCTAGATAAATTGAATCCGGCGATGGAAGAATTGGTAGGCGACTTGAGTGTAAGTGGCTATCATGCATGGAGCGATGTGTATAGCTCGGTTGTAGGCCGTATGGAAATTCCATTTGAAGAAGATGGAGAAGAGAAGAAGCTATCTGTCGGGCAGATGTTTACACGCTTCCAAAGTCCAGATCGTGAAGTTCGCAAAGACGTTTTCGAGAGATGGGAAGCGGCATGGACGAATGAATCCGAATTGATCGCTCTCGCTTTAAACAATCTAGCTGGATATCGTCTTGCTCTATACAAACACCGTAAATGGGATAGTATCTTAAAAGAACCACTCGAGATGAATCGTATGTCAGAAGAAACCCTTACTACCATGTGGGAAACCATTAGTCAAAACAAGCATCGTTTGACCCCGTTCTTTGAACGCAAGGCGAAGATAATTGGCGTGGACAAGTTAAGTTGGTACGATGTAGACGCACCTCTACCAGCTGGTAGTAGCAAAGTAAGCTTTGATGAAGCGGCTACGTTTATTACCGAGCAGTTCCAGCAATTTAACCCTCAAATGGCTGAGTTTGCAAAGATGAACTTTGAGGATCGCTGGATCGAGGCAGAAGATCGTCCTGGAAAACGCCCAGGTGGCTTCATGACCGACTTCCCAGAAAATAATAAAGGTGAATCTCGTATTTTTATGACATTTGCTGGGACGCCTGGATGTGTGTCCACATTGGCTCATGAATTAGGTCACGGATATCATACATATGTGATGAAAGACTTGCCTATGTTAGCGCAACGATACGCGATGAATGTAGCGGAGACGGCTTCGACCTTTGCCGAAATGATCGTCATCGATGCAGCGATCACCAAAGCGACCGATAAAGAGGAAAAAGTAGCCCTCTTAGCGGAGAAAATCCAATCGGCTATCGCGTTTTGTATGAATATCCATGCACGCTTCTTGTTTGAAACGAAGTTCTACGCGGCTCGTAAAAACGGTCCCGTAAGCAAAGATTCCCTAAACGAATTAATGGAGCAAGCACAGAAAGATGCTTTTATCAATCTACTCGGTGAGTATAATCCAACTTTCTGGGCTTCTAAACTTCATTTCTACGGAACTGATGTACCTTTCTATAACTTCCCATATACATTCGGTTACCTATTCTCTACCGGAATCTATGCCCGTGCACTAGCAGAAGGTCCATCTTTTGCTGATAAATACGACTCCCTATTGAAAGATACCGCTAGCATGAGCGTAGAAGAATTAGCTTCTCGCCATCTCGGAGTTGACCTCACGAAGCCGGACTTCTGGCAAGATGCTCTTGATTTAGTAGCGGCTGATGTGGAAGAGTTCTTGGCTCTTACGAATGAATAAGAGGAAATAGTTAACAGATAAGCTCGCCCTTTTTTCTATACCTGTCAGGGAGTATGATAGTGGTAGAAAAGGGGCGAGTTTGTTGATTAACGATAATCGGGGGGGGGCGGGCGAGTCGGTTCGATCACTGCTCAATACCGATCCTGCGAGGAAGTAGGGATGCCCGCTTCGCCAACCTTCGCTAGGGCAGGTGCAAAACTCGCAAAGAACGCTCAAACATATTGCACCAAAAGCGCCCTACACTATGGATTGCTACGCTAAGTAGGATCGCTAACATCGCCGTAATCGAACAGACTCTTCTGCCCTCGATACCTAATAACTTAATAAACAGCCAATCAACAACCCCGACCTAGAGTGAAAGGACGTTTTACATTGAGTCAAGCAGATCAAATTTACAATCAACTCGTTCAAGATATTCTCGATAACGGCCTATGGGATACGGATCAAGACGTAAGGACTAAGTGGGATGATGGAGAATCAGCCTACAGCAAAAGTGTCATGAATCCGAGTCTCCTCTTTGAGAATCAGGAAGTCCCGATTCTTACAACGAAAAAGGTAGCGTGGAAAACGGCGATTCGTGAACTCCTCTGGATTTGGAGAGATAAGGACAACAACGTTGACAATCTCGAAAAACAAGGGGTAGGGATCTGGTCGAAGTGGAAGCGGGAAGATGGAACGATTGGGAAGGCGTATGGCTATCAATTGGGAAAAAAATGTCGTGAGGTGAACGGCACTCTCGTGGACCAAGTGGATTACTTGTTACATACGCTGCGCCATAACCCTAGTTCTCGGCGGATTATGACCACGTTATGGGATATCCAAGACCTAGATGATATGGCGTTGCAACCGTGTGTGTGGTCTACGCATTGGATGGTAAAAGGCAGTAAATTACATCTCTCTGTTAAGATTCGGAGCAATGATATTTTAGTAGGCGGACCCTTTAACTACTTCCAATATTATGTCCTCCAACGGATGGTGGCTCAAGTGACCGGAATCGAGATCGGAAATATACATTTCCATATCGACGATGCTCATTTGTACGACCGCCATATCGAATCAGCAGAGGAACAGCTTTCCCTTCCGGAGTATCCGGCACCTACGCTATGGTTAAACCCAGAAATCAAGAATTTCTATGACTTTACCATCGATGACTTCCAATTAATCGATTACCAGCATGGTCCAACATTGAGGTTGGAGGTGGCTGAATAATGTTTTATCTAATTGCTGCTAGAAGTTTAAACGGAGTCATTGGAAATGACGGAGGAATGCCTTGGGGCAGAACGATGCCGATTGACTTACGCAATGTCAAAGAATTAACCACTGGGCATCCCGTCCTCATGGGAAGAAAAACATACGACTCCATCGGACGAGCTCTGCCTAATCGTCGAAACATCATCCTGTCAAGGGAGAAAGACCTTGTCATTCCTGACTGTGAAGTGATGACATTTGAAGAGGCGATGAACATCTCATTCGATAAGCCTGCATTTGTGTTTGGTGGAGAGCAAATCTATCGACTATTTGCCCCGTATCTTTCAAGAGCTTATATTACGGTGATTGAGCATGAGTTTGAAGGGGATACCTATTTACCTGATCTGCCCGGGGAGTGGGAAGAAGTCTCTCGAAAGCATCATGCGAAAGATGATAAAAACGCATATGATTGTACTTTCTATATCTATGAAAAAGTGAAATAGTGAAACCAAGAGAGTCTTATCTAGATGAGGATAAGGCTCTTTTTTATACTATGACCCCTGTATGAGAAAGCTTAAATAATTGTAAGGTTTCTGTAAGCTAATTCAATTGTTTAGAAGATCCTGACTGCTAAGATGGATTTAAAATCATAGTGGAGAGGATTGTAGAAAGATGAAAAAAAGCATCGTTGCATCTCTTAGCTTAACGATGGCTATAACTTGTATAAGCTCTTATAGTCATGCCAAAATCCAAGATACGCCCCAAGAGTTTACGGGAAAGGGAGTAAAAGTAGCGGTAATTGACTCTGGAATCGATAAGGATCATCCAGATTTAAGGAAGAATTATCTAGGAGGATATGATTTCGTTGACAACGATGATAATCCAGAGGATACGGCGGGACACGGGACCCATGTAGCGGGTATCATTGCCGCAAATGGGAAAATAAAAGGAGTCGCTCCAGAAGCTTCGCTACTCGTGTATCGTGCATGGGATGGATCGAAAGGTGGTACCAACGAAATAGTCAGAGCGATTGATCGAGCCATCACGGATGGTGCAGAAGTGATCAACATATCGTTGGGGATTCCTTACTATGGAACCGATACACCCATCAATAAAGCCATTCAAAAAGCGATCGATAAGAATATCACCGTTGTAACAGCAGCTGGAAATGCTGGATCGGATCCGTGGATGATCACCAGCTTGGCTAGTACACCTGAGGCGATTACCGTAGGAAATGTGAAACAAAAGGGAATAAGTCGGACGATGATGAGTGTTCCCGGTGGATCACAAGATATCGAGTTCGGGCTGGATAGTGATTCTTCAAATCCAAAACCAGGTAAGTACCCTACGATCCATTTATCCACTCTTACGTTAGATACCATCCAAAAGCAAGATCTAGCAGATAAGATGGTAGTAGCTAACATAGATGACAAGCACCAATCCCAATTATTACCAGATCTTAGAAAGAAGAGTGTCGCGGCAATCCTTTTAACGACAAGTGGAAGCCAGGAACAAAAGAAACAAGACGCGGGCCTAAGTAGTAAAAGAGCCACTACAGACAATAAAGTGCCTGAAGATTTTTTTACTAGGGAAAAAGAAGTCCAATTATTAGAGAAAGCGGGTAAGGAGCAGAAAGTAATTACGGTCTTGGAGGATAAGGAAGAACGAATCGCCTCGAATAGTTCGAGTGGTCCTACCGTAGGGTCTTGGCAGATTAAACCGGATTTCGCTGCCCCAGGAACAAAAATTAAAAGTACATTCCCAATGGATATGGCCGATGGTCCGGACAAAGGGTATGAAACGATATCGGGAACAAGTATGGCTTCTCCCTATGTAGCCGGTGCAGCCGCATTATTGAAGCAAGCACATCCTGACTGGTCCCCATCTGAGATACGAGGAGCCCTCGCTAGTACCGCAAAGCTGGTTAAGGATCGAAATAATCAGTTTGCAAGTCCATTCGTTCAAGGGTCAGGGCAAATTGATATCACAGAAGCTTTGAAAGCAGAGATACTACCCTTAACGAATAATTTGAGCTTTGGATTTTTGAATTCTAATACGGGTATTCAGACTATTACACAATCATTGAAAATCAAAAATGTATCGAATCATAGCCAAACCTTCGTTGCCAAAAATCAGTTGTTGGAAGGAAAAGCCGAAATTCAAATACCTGACTCTATTACGATTCCTGCCCATGACACAGTGACCGTTCCAGTGAAATTTAAAGTGGACACTTCTCTACCGATTAGCAAGCATGTCGGGACGATTTCTCTCGTGCAAGGGAAAAAGCAAATAAGTATTCCTTATCTAGCAGTAGTAGATCCGAAAGATTATTCTTTTGGGACGATATACGGAGAGTATGAAATGTCCACGAAGAATCTTCCGTATGTAGTAGAGTACTATACTCCCTTTTCTGCTGAAAAGTTAACGATTTCGATTAAAGGTCAAACGGCTGATAATCAGCCCATTTCGGCTATTTTAATGGAAAAAAATCATGCGCCAAGAGGCTATCAACAGTTTCGATGGAATGGAGTCGATATCCATAACAAAAAGATTCCAAAGGGAACATATGAATTAATTCTCCAGACGCAATTTAATAAGCGATCCTATCAACAGTCAATCCCATTAACGATTGATTGAACAGATGGTATCCAAAAATAATGGATTCTTTCTCAACCCCAACTATCTGTACGTACAGATAGTTGGGGTTTTATATAAAAATATCTCTTAAGAAAGGGTTGGACCAATTAAAAAACACCCGTTCTAAAGTGAACGAGTGATCGTCATGCTGTGTAAACTTACATTCATTTATTTATTTTTTAACTATAGAGGGAGCTTGTTATATTTATTGTCTGTTCCATGCTAATAGAACGATTTCTTCCGGATTATTGGGCAGTTGAATCAATTGTTCAAACTGCAACCCCAACTTTTCTAGGAGTTTAATAGAATGATGATTTTCTTGTCTAGTGATTGCTACGATGCGACTTAGCCCTAATGTATCTTTTCCATATGCCATTACGCTTGCGGCAGCTTCATAGGCATATCCTTTTCCTCGATACTGGGGGAGAAAGGCAAATCCGATATCGATATCTTCTAGGGACTCTCTTTTAATGAGACCACAAATCCCGATAGGGGCTTGATCCTCTTTACGCTCTACTAACAGAAATCCTAAACCAAGTTTCTTCTTATACATTTGAATCGGTCCGTTTAATATATCATTCTTTGCGTCTTCGATGGTTCGAACTCCTCGGTCACCTATAAATTTCAACCAAGAGGGATCATTCACAAGTTCTAGGATAAATTCGGCATCCTCGGTGGTTTGAAAGCGAAGGATGAGACGTTCTGTATCAAGGATTTTCAAAAGCAATTGCACCTACCTTCCTGTAAGTATTATAAACATATCAGGTGTTTTTGCCCAACCCCCCAAAAAAGGTATAGTAAGCTTTTGAAAGGAACTTCTTTTTTCGCTTTTCCTCTATCCTTGAGTACTTTATTGTCAGTAATGCTTATTCCCAATTTTGGTTCCATTACTACTCATAGGCTTACTACTATGTAATCAACCTTACAAATAAGTAATGTTCATGTAATCGACCTCGATAGTTGAAAATGATCTGCTTGAATAGTATAGAGGTACAGGGAGCGATTTTCTGTACATCCAAAGTAAGTTCTATTGATCAACCAGAACGAGAAGGGGGAAAAATAGTGAACAAACATATATTAGGAAAAATGGCTGCTGAGAAGGCTCGATTGCTACTCGATTCCACTGAAACATCTAGTGTACAGTATGCGCTGATTGACAATGGAAACATCACATTGTCTGGACAGATTGGTAAGCTCGATCAGCCAGTGACCCATGATACATTGTACGGTATCGCCTCAGTCAGCAAAGTATTTGGTTCCGCTGCCGTCATGAGATTGGTAGATGAAGGGAAAATCGATCTCAATACCCCCGTCGTCCAGTATGTAACCGATTTCAAGATGAAGGACGGACGATATAAGTACATTACTCCGCGCATGCTATTGAATCACTCCTCCGGTCTACGAGGTACTGGATCTACGAATGAAACTTTGTTCGGAGACAATGATACGTATGCCCATGATACATTTCTGCAGATATTATCTGAGCAGACCCTGAAGGCGGACCCCGGAGCATTCTCGGTGTACAGCAATAGTAGCTTTACACTGGCTGAGATTCTTGTTGAGAGAGTCAGCTGCATGAGCTTTACTTCGTTTATACATCTTTATTTTACAGAATATTTGCAGATGAGTGATACAAAGACGCCACAGGACGATTTGAAAGGAAAAAAGTTTCCTGATTTACATGTTCCGGAATATCCAAGACAGCTTCCCAATAGTTTTGTGAATGCGATCGCCTCAGGAGGGATTTTTTCCACGGCAGAAGATATGGTGCGATTCTCGCAAATATTTATGGGACAAGCCAACTATATTCTTTCTAAAAAATCGATTCAGGCGATGGAGCAGGAGGAATACAAGAGAGGCATTTGGCCGGAAGACGTTGATGATTGTAGTAATTACGGTCTGGGTTGGGACAGTGTGAAGATGTACCCATTCCATGATTATGGAATAAAGGGCTTGAGCAAGGGTGGGGACTTGTCATTATATGCTGCTTCTTTGATCGTGTTGCCTGAGAAAAAGGTGGCAACTGCTGTGTTATCATCCGGCGGTAATAGTGTAACGAATCAACTGCTGGCAAGTGAATTGCTGCTACAAACACTTAAGGAGAAGGGAGAAATCGAGAGTATCAAGTCAAACAAATCATTCGGCAAGCCCATAAAGACCCAGATACCTCAAGACGTATTGAAGCAAGCAGGATATTACGCCAGCAATGATCGGCAATTCCGGATAGAGATCAATAAAGATGGAGGGCTGTCTATTCCAGCGGATGTGGAGACGAAGTATTGGTATACTTCGGATGGAAGCTTTATCAATGAGGGAGGAACCTCCAAGATTAGCTTCGTTACCGAGAGGAACGGACGCACGTATTTGTGGAAAAGAAGTTATGAATCATTGCCAGGGTTTGGACAGTTAGCTTTTTCAGGATATGAAGCGGAGAAATTGGAAGAGAACGTGCTCCCTGAGGAGACGATCCAATATTGGGCAAAGCGAGAACACGCTAAGTACTATATCGTGAATGAAAAATACACGTCCGAATCTTATTTTTTTGGGAACCTGTCCATCCAGATTAGCCTAACAGATGGTCTTCGAGGCTATTGGCAGGATAAAAAGATTACGGGTCCGAATACGGCGGTGAGTCAGATCCAGATCCCAGGGTTATCAGGTAGGGATACGATCGAAGCCCAATTCTACATGGAAAACGGTATCGAATATTTGAGGCTAAACGAGCAGATACTTGTAAGCGAAATGTATGTAAAACGGATCGGTGTGGAGACTCAGTTCAGGGTGACAGTTCCGGCGAATGGACATGCCCAATGGTTCACCATCCCGTCAGGGACTGAAGGCAAATTAATGACGGTCAAGCTTCCACAGCAAGGCTCTTTTGCAGTATATGATGAAAAGGGAGAGTATCCCCTCCATTATTCCATCGTCAGCGGCAATAACAAAGTGGCTCTGCCTAAGAGTGGGACGATCGTATTTGCCGGCGTGCCAGGATCGAAATTTACAATAACAATAAGTGCTTAATACTTCGTATTAGTCAACTGACTCTCAGCCATTTCCCATACAAATTGCGATATCCGCAACTAGATGGATCCCATTTTTTTGTTTTTAAAAGAAATATTACAAAATTGTAAGATAGAGTAAGCTAAAACGTTAGATTCACCTGAATCCATTTGCTAAAGTAATCCATTATGTAGTAGGAAGAGAGGCGTAGCAATGGATATGCTAAAAGTGGACGGCCTAACCAAAGTTTATACTGGAAAAGTCATATATGAAGCGTTATCAAATATGAATCTCACGGTGGAAAAAGGCGAGTTTGTTGGGATTATGGGACCGTCGGGAAGCGGGAAGACAACTTTGCTTAATATGGTCTCCACCATTGATGCTCCAACATCAGGAGAGGTATATATTAATGGAAAACAACCCTTTCGTTTAAAGAAAAATGATCTGGCTGTTTTTCGTCGTCGGGAGTTAGGTTTTGTCTTCCAAGACTATAATTTGCTCGATACGTTAACGATCGGTGAGAATATTGTTCTGCCGCTTACCTTAGATACCAATGGGTTTCGGGAGATGAATCGGAAGTTAGAAGAGGTAGCGGAGAAGCTCTCTATTACCGATATATTGAAGAAGAGAATATATGAGGTATCGGGAGGCCAACGTCAACGCGTAGCCATCGCTCGTGCCATTATCCATTCACCTTCATTACTACTTGCGGATGAACCAACAGGAAACTTAGATTCGAAATCAGCGCGTAACGTGATGGAAATGATGGCGGAAATCAATCGAACGGATCAAACGACTACGATGCTCGTTACCCATGATGCACTAGCTGCGAGTTATTGTCATCGTGTTGTCTTTATTAAGGATGGGGAGTTAGTAAATCAGATTGTTCAGGGAAAGAATCGACACACATTTTTCCAAGAAATGATTGACATGTTGTCGTTGTTAGGGGGATCTGCATCTGAACTTTCGTCCGTTCGCGTTTCATAATGTCAAACGAAATGCACGTGCGTACTCTGCTTAATTCCTAAGTAGCACCTTCGATTAGCTAAAGACCCGACAATCCATACGCAAAGAGTCCTGCCTGATGATGAAGGGCAGGACTCTTTGTGCTAAATATAAATCTTGATTCACAACTAAAACCATAGTAAAATGAGAAATGCCAATAAATTGGATTAATCATTTTACTATGGTTTTACTCTATTATATCTTATCAGTTAAAAATGGAGTTGTCAACTGTTTATCACAAACTTTTTTTGGAGGGATGTTATGAAGAAGAATCATCCTGAATGGAATCAAGAGCAAGATAGAGTAGAACGAGTGACAGAGAAAGTGAGAAAGAAGGATCAATCTCTAAGTGAAGAGGCTGGCGGAGTGCGCTCAGAGATTGTGGATATTCGAAATCGATTTTGGGAAGATGTTTCCGTTAACTTTGAGGGACCGGACGATGCGATTGAAACGGCGGCTAGTATGAAACAGCAAGCAGAGGTTTTGTCTGAGCGGGAGAGATCTCATCGTCTCATGCATAAACAGGGGAAAATTCTTCGTCGCCTTCAGGATAATCCCTATTTTGGACGAATTGATTTTCGCGAAACAGAAGGTGGCGTGACGCAAGAGACAGAGGCAATCTATATCGGGATCGCTTCTTTCTATGATGATGAAATCGATGAATTCCTCATCTACGATTGGCGAGCTCCGATTTCCAGCATGTACTATGATTATACGCCGGGTCCGGCTGGTTATCAGACTTTAGATGGACGGATTTCAGGCGATATGGAGCTGAAAAGGCAATTTTTGATTCGTCGTGGACAAATCCAAAGTATGTTTGATACAGGGGTTACGATTGGGGACGAATTGCTTCAAGAAGTGTTAGGTCGAAATTCGGATTCGCAAATGAAAAGCATTGTGGGAACGATCCAACGTGAGCAAAACCAGATTATTCGAGATGAAAAAAGTAAGCTTCTCATTGTCCAAGGTGCGGCGGGCAGTGGGAAAACGTCTGCGGCCCTACAACGAGTCGCCTATTTACTGTATCGGCATCGAGATACTTTGAGTGCGGACCAAATTCTACTCTTCTCTCCCAATGCGATGTTTAATAGTTACATTGCAACGGTGTTACCTGATTTGGGAGAAGAAAACATGCAACAAACCACATTCCAAGAGTATTTAGAGCACCAAGTTGGAGGGGACTTGGAGGTGGAGGATCCGTTTAGCTTAATGGAGTACACATTATCGCAAACGAATCAAGCTGGCTACCAAACCCGGATGGCGGGGATTCGCTGGAAAGCGAGTATGTCATTTTTAGAGCTTATGGAGCAATATATGGAGCAACTGGGTCAAAAAGATTTGCAGTTCCAGGACCTAGCGTTCCGAGATCAAATCATAGTATCGAAGTCGGATATAGAAAAGCATTTTTATGCTTATGAGCGGAAGTTGCCGATTCCCAATCGATTGAAATTGACTGCGGAGTGGCTTCAAAAGCAGTTGCGCCAGTTTGAAGTGAGTGAGCGTAAAGCAGATTGGGTGGATGAAGAGATTGAATTACTCGATAACGAGGCGTACTATCGGGTGCACCAACGCTTGCAGAAGGAAAAAGGCTTTACTGACTCTACGTTTGATGACTTTGATCGGGAGCGTACATTACTTGCCCAGTTGTTGCTACGGGATTTGACCAAGCCACTCCGAAAAGGAATTGAGAACTTTACTTTTGTTGATGCATTAGGGACATATCGACAACTATTTACCAAGCGAGAGCTCAGTTCGAAGTTCCAGGATATTGCGGAACAGACAGTGGAACGATTAGATAGTAAAACCTTGCCTTATGAAGATGCGACTCCATATGTTTATTTTAAAGCGCTTCTCCAAGGCTTCCAAATCAACACGAAGATTCGTCATGTCTTTATTGATGAATCGCAAGACTATTCTCTGTTCCAATATGCCTTTCTACGCCGACTATTTCCGCGGAGCAAGATGACGATTCTAGGAGACCTGAATCAATCCATCTACGCACATACAGAGGATGGAGTAGGCTTTGAGCCGATCAGTGCCTTATTTGAAGGGGAACATATTGAGAAATTCGTTTTAACGAAGAGTTATCGTTCGACGAAGCAGATTGGGGAGTTTACCCAGCAATTGTTAAACGGTGGGGAGAAGATCGAGCCATTTGATCGACCTGGTAGACTGCCTACTTTAACGCAGGTTTCGGATGAACAAGAGCATCATCAACAGATTTACCAATGGATTACGGAACTTCAGGAACGAGGACATAAGTCCATTGCGATTATTTGTAAAGATCACCAAGAATGTGAACAAGTATTTGAGAAGCTTCAAGATGAAATTCCAGTCTCCTTGATTAAGAAAGCTACGCTATCCTTTGCACAAGGGATCATTATCATTCCCACTTATTTATCAAAAGGGATTGAGTTTGATGCTGTGATTCTGTATGATGCTTCCGATCGATGCTATCATCGGGACGAGGAGAGGAAGCTTTTTTATACAGCTTGTACTAGGGCTATGCATGAGCTGTACCTATGTAGCCTAGGCGAAGTAAGTCGGTTTTTGGCTGGAGTGAATAAGGATTTATATAAAAGATCACATTGTAATGAATAGGGAAGAGTGGCGATAAAACACTGTTTTCGGGCAGTGTTTTTTTATTTTCTCATTTTTGACTCTTTTGTTTCCATTTCTTTAGTGATATTGTAAAAATATCTCCAATTTGTACAATGTTTATGTTTCCTATTTTAATCATAGTATTTAAGATGAATAAGATAGTTAGAAGTATCTGAGAGGTGATCCAGTGAAGCAAAAAAGAAAGTTCGTAGGTTTGGGAATCCTCTTACTTCTCCCGATTTTGATGTTATTTGCAGTTTCTTTTTTGGATGTAGGTTATGGTTTTGCACAGACGGACAAGCCGGCTACGGAGTCTAAGAATCCTCCAAGTCCTTCTTCAGGGGGGGCCAGTCCAGCAACTCCAGCGAGTTCAACGACTCCAACAAGTCCCGCGACCCCGGCAACTCCAACAAGCCCAGCAACCCAAACGACTCCAGATTCATCAATATCGACACCAACCCCTTCGACGAATGTTCCCAATGCTTGTAAAGAACCTACGGGTGAATTTGCAGAATGTCCGTCCACGTATTTCAAATTTGACTACATAGGGAAAAAAGTAAGTGCTAATGATACAAGTAGCTTGTTTCAAGAAGGGTTCCAACAGGGATTCACTTTTTTTCTTAATTTAGTCTGGTACGGATATACAATCTTCATCTATGCCGTTATCTACATACTAACGTTTAGCTATCGTTTAGAGCTTATGACGAATATGACGGGTTCGATGAAGGATGTATTGGGCAAATCTGACTCTTTCTTATGGGGAGGGCTCTTCCCGTGGTTAGTGGGTCTCGTGGTCTTAGTAGCGTTATGGAAGTTTCTTCGTCGTCGTAATCAAGAAGGAGTGTCATTACTCTTTCGGAACCTACTTATTTTGACGTGTGCTTCTTACTTTTTTACTCAGATTCCAGCAGTTGTATCGCAGGTAAGTAATATTACAGGCAAAGCGAGTGATTATACATTAGCTGGCTTCTTGTCTCTCACTCCAGAGAAAGACAAAAGCGCTTCAAAGCCCACAAAGGAGCAAGTAGAAAAAACAAAAAAAGAGGCGATTCAAAAAGTCTCCTCTGCCCTATGGGCTGAGTTTTACTATAAACCATATCTTGTCCTTCAGTTTGGATCAGTAGAAGCTGGTCAGAAGAATATTGGTCAACTGTTTAGTTATGGCGGAGATGTTGATTCAAAACGGAAAGAATGGTTTACAGGCTATAACGAAGATACCAATCAACAAACAGGTACGAAATATGTAGATGTTGAAAAGGGAATTGCCCAGTCTGAGGAATTTAAAATGGTGACGAGCGCAGGGGTTATGAAGCGCTTCGGGTATAGCTTTTTTATCTTGTTAGTGGGTATCAGTTTTGCCATTTTATTATTCTTATTTAGTTGGAAGCTTCTCCACTGGTTTTTCTTGGCGATTGGTAGGGTGCTGTTGTTGTTGGTGCCTGTTGTGTTTTCTACTATCCCGGGAAGAAGCTTACGCGATGTGACTAGATGGTTGTGGCAGATCTTATATGCACTCTTTATGAGAGTTTTATTTGCCGCCCTTTTGGGAATCGCGATTACCTTGTTTATTGTCATCCAAGGAATTCCCATAACGGATGATGGTGAATTTTCTTACCTAGTCACCTTTTTGATGCGCAATGTTTTGGTTTTAGCTAGCTTTTTAGCTGTTTGGAAGATCATGAAAGAAATCCAAGTACAACTTCAAAGCTTAGTTGGAATTGAGATTTCACAGCCGAATTGGATCACTCTTTGGAAAAATGTACGAGCCCATTGGAATCGTGGTACGAGGGAAGAGAAGATTAATCTTCCTGTCATGACTAGTGAAGGGACTTCTGTTATCGCTTTAAGGAGTGCTCGAAAAAGCTCCAGCATGGGAGCTCGAATTAAGCAGTGGAAAAAGAAACAGGCCATTCGCAAGCAAGATTCTTTATCTGAGGCACCTCCACAGAGGCATATAGATGAATGAGCACGGGACAAAGAGTAAGCGACAAAAAGGAGCTTCAAACAGGGCTCCTTTTGTCTTGATACTAACTGCTCTGATCGTTTTAATCAGTCTCGTGGCCATGGTGAGAGGTTGGTGGTTAAACCAACAAACCCCTAGCTCCGCTCCTTTAAAAGAACAATCCAAGGAAGCATCCAAGCTTCTGATCGATTCTCCATTTGAGCTAGATGTTGTGATTGATCTGAGTCAAGATCACAACGTGCAGAAAGAAGCTGGGAAAGTAGCAGGCCAGGTTTTTTCGATTCTTCATCAACCGATGAAGTCAAATGAAGAACGCCTACAGAAGCTCTCACAATGGGTCACAACGCCTGTTTACCAATCGATGCATGGAAATTTAGACTTGCCACTCGAGCCTGTGTCTTGGAAGAAAATCAAGGTGGTATCGATTCGTCCGTTGGATACAGATCATTGGAGCTTTTTGGTTGCAGGTGTGCTTCGGGGTGAGAAAGTAGAAGGCATCGTTCAGATTCAGGTGAGAAAGGTGGAAGGAATATGGAAAGTAGTATCCATCGACGAATCGCCTTGATCAAGAAACCATCATGGAAATGGATCATCATTTGCTCACTCATCGTAATTCCTTTCATCACTTTCATAACGATTACAAGCGTTACTATTTATTCGGTTATCGCTCGATTAAAAGAAACAGAAACGGCCCGATCATTTGGAATCGATCCTGCTTTAATGCTTTTATATAAAGAAATCGCCGATCGACATCAGCTTCCTTGGGCATATTTAGCTGCCTTAGATCAAAATCTTCCTAAGACGAAAGAAGTGATGCTTCCACGAGTAAGTAAATTTGAGATGGAGATCGGATCAGCAGCTCAAAAGTTTTCAGTAGATCCAGCGCTCATTCGTGCTATTATCCAGCAGGAGAGTAATTGGAATCCGAAAGCAAAATCATCCGCTGGAGCGCGTGGTCTTATGCAGCTAATGCCGGTAAACTGTAAAGCATTTAGCCTTGATCCTGATACGACTTGTCTAGATCCCCTTTCCAATGTGATGGCGGGAACGGAGATGATCTCCCGGCTATTAACAAAGTACAATGGGAATCTGGAGTTAGCGTTAGCCGCTTATAATGCAGGAGAGGGAAATGTGGAAAAGCATAAAGGAGTTCCTCCCTTCAAAGAAACACAAAACTATGTAAAAAAAGTTCCTGGATTGTATAAGGAGTATGGAGGAAAGGGAACCTTATCTAAGGAAGAGGCTCAAAAAAAGGAGATTGAAGAGTTAGCTAACCGTTTAAAAGAAGCACGCGTTAAGATGGATCAAGCGGGTGACTCCAATAAGTGTATGAAAGAGCTAGCAATGCATACTCCGAATCGAGGTTCGCTGACCTGTGCGGCCTACTCCATTCAATCCAATTGGGCTTTTATCGAAAGAGTAGAGAATCAAGCGAAGGCTTATGAACAAGAAGTTTGGAAGATTACTTCAAATGAAGCCAAACCAACCAAAGAGGCGGGTTCAACAAGTCCTTCGACGGAGATGAGTGAGACTCATACATCGGTGGGGATGATCTGGCCGTGTGAAGGAACGGTAACATCCCGATTTGGCCCACGTTGGGGGAGATCGCATAAAGGGATTGATATTGCGAACCGAAAAGGAACTCCTGTTTATAGTGTGCTAGACGGAAAAGTTACATCCGTAAAATCAGATCCTGGTGGGTATGGACATTATTTGGTCATTGATCATGGGAATGGGCTTTCTTCTCTGTATGCGCATATGTATGCTGGCGATATTCTGGTGAAAGTAGGAGATCAGGTGAAAAAAGGCCAGCGCATAGCAAGTATGGGGAGCGATGGGAATTCGACGGGGCCGCATTTGCATTTTGAGATTCATATAAATGGAACTCCAAAGGACCCGATGCAGTATATTGGGAAGAAAGTGTAAATGAGTAGGGCTCTCATTTGAGGGAAAAATAAGTGGTTCTACATCTTTCTTTTCCATTCAGTACTATAACTGTGTTATTATGATACATTGTATACAACTTCTTAGCTTCTAGGAAGTATAAGAGCGGACGATATCTAAAACTAGAAACTAATAAGCTCGTATGAATATATGGTAAATTGAAAGGGGATTATTAATCCTTGGCAAAGTTTAGTGAACTCGGTCTAAGTGCCGAGCTATTGCAAGCAGTACATCAGATGGGGTTTGAAGAGGCAACTCCTATCCAAACAGAAACGATTCCAGTCTCACTCGCGGGTCGAGATGTGTTAGGCCAAGCACAAACTGGGACGGGGAAGACTGCGGCATTTGGTATTCCAATCGTAGAAAAAATGGACCTTGATTCCGGAAACGTACAGGCCTTGATCCTGACTCCTACTCGTGAATTGGCGATTCAAGTAGCGGAAGAGTTAAATAGAGTAGGTCAATCAAAAAAAGTGCGCGCACTCCCGATTTATGGTGGTCAAGAGATCGATCGTCAAATTCGTTCTCTTAAGAAGCATCCACAAATTATCGTAGCTACGCCAGGTCGTATGCAAGACCATATGCGTCGCCGTACGATTCGTCTGCAAAACCTATCTATGGTTGTGTTGGATGAAGCTGATGAGATGTTGCAAATGGGCTTTGTGGAAGAGATTGAAGCGATTTTATCAGAATGTCCGTCTGAGCGTCAAACTCTTTTATTCTCTGCAACGATGCCTCCACGTATCCGTAACTTGGCATCTAAATTTATGATTGATCCTGTAGAGATCAAGATCAAAGCAAAAGAAGTAACCATGCCTAGTATCGAACAGTACTATATCGAACTAGCACCCAAACAAAAGTTTGATTCATTATGTAATCTGCTTGATATTCAATCTCCAGAGTTAGCGATTATCTTTGGACGCACTAAGAAGCGTGTAGACGAAATTACAGAGGGATTAACCAAACGTGGCTACTCCGCCGAAGGCATCCATGGGGATCTCTCTCAAGCACGTCGTGATACAGTGATTCGTCGTTTCAAAGAAGGAACGATTGATATCATGGTTGCCACCGACGTAGCAGCACGTGGTTTGGATATCTCGGGCGTTACCCATGTCTATAACTTTGATATCCCTCAAGACTCAGAAAGCTATGTTCACCGAATCGGGCGTACAGGCCGTGCTGGGAAAGAAGGAATGGCGATTACGTTTGCTAGCTTCCGTGAAATGGATCATCTTCGTATGATTGAACAACAAACGAAGCGTAAGATGAACCGCTTGTCGGTTCCGACGATTCATGAAGTGGTGGAAGGCCAACAAAGATTAGCGGTACAACGTCTCCTTGAGATTGCTGAGAAAGAGGAAGAGATTACTTCTTATATCGAATCAGCAGAAGCGCTATTAGAGTCCAACGATTCGGTGACCTTACTATCAGCGGCTCTAAAACTGTTGACCAGAGAACCAGATAAAACACCAGTCCAAATCAGCGATGATCATTACTCAATGCGTCGTGGTGGTGGCGGTGGTCGTCGTGGCGGTGGTGGAGATCGCCGTGGTGGCGGAGATCGTTCATTCGGTGGTAAGCCAAGAAACGATCGCAATCGCTTTAGCTATAATGAAGGTAGTTTCTCAGAAGGTTCTTCTTCTGGGGATCGACGTTCCTCTTCATCGAACCGCTCTCGAAGTGAAGGCGGCGACAAAGGTGGCTACAGAGGCGGTAGCAGTAAGGGTGGAAGCAGCAAAGGCGGCTTTAAAGGTAGTAGCAAAGGTGGCGGTAAGTTCTCTGGCGGTGGCAAACGCGGGGGATCTGATCGTGGCAAAGTGAAATCGAGATAGTCTTTGTTTAATAGAGACAACCAATTCCTTGATAGAGGAGTTGGTTGTTTTTTTATGTAGTTTGAGTATATGAAAAAAGCCAACTCTCCTAATGGAAAGCTGACTTTTTTCGGATGATCGATTACTTCACAGGCTCGGGATCTACTTTAATGGAGTTCTCTTCTTGTTTTTTGCTTCGTGCTTCATTAGAAAGCTTAATTTTTGGCAGGAAGAAGGTGATAAGACCACCAAGTACGATGAATACGAGCCCCCACAAGAAGACGGAATGCAGTGATTCGACCATGGAACTCTTCATGATGGGAACAATCGAATCCAAGATCGGTTTTGGAATCTTGTTAAGTGCTTCCGGGCTAAATAGCATGGAGTAAATGCTCTGAGCATCCTTAGAGATCATTGCTTCCATGTTTGTTACAAAATCATGAGCTCCAGCAGGTAGCTTTTCTAAAGTGGGAACCAGGTTTGATTTGAGTAAATCAGAGGTTCTCGCATTCATTACAGCACCCAAGATGGTCATCCCAAATGTCCCCCCGATTTGACGGAAGAACTGGCTGGAAGAAGTAACTACCCCTAGCTCATCTTTGGAGAAGCTTTCTTGTAATCCAAGTGTTAATAAAGGCATGACCAGACCAATTCCGAGGCCAATGATCATCATGTAACCGGTAGCGATCCATTTCGTCGTCTCTAGATTCATGGTCATCAATAGTCCAAAGCCGATGGCCATAATGAGCATGCCTGCGTAAATTTGAGGCTTCATCCCGATTTTCTGGACCAATTGTCCTCCGAGAATACTCGTAATGATCATCGTGATCATCATCGGAGTCATGATGGTTCCGGAATCCGTGGCGCTTACACCCACTACCCCTTGCATGAAGAGAGGGACGAACATAACAGCCCCAAACATACCTACTGCCATGAAGAAACCGATTCCGTTCAGTGTGACAAATGCACGATTTCGGAAATAGCGGACCGGTAAAATAGGGTCTTTTGAACGTAATTCAATCAAGACAAAGGCAATAAGAGAGACCAGAGCGAGTGCAAATAAGCTTAACGTCTGCCATGATCCCCATGCATAATCTTTTCCACCAAATGTTAGGGCTAATAGTAAACTGACAACCCCGATGATCATCGTCAGCATCCCAGGGATATCAAAGTAAATCGGTCCTGAGACTTTATGCTTTTTCAAACCGAGAGCGATGAAGATAGTAGCTAGAATGCCGACTGGGAGGTTAATGTAGAAAACCCATTCCCACGACATGTAGTCGACAATCCATCCACCGACTTGGGGACCGAGTATGGAGGATAGACCATACAATCCACCAAAAATCCCTTGCCATTTCGCACGTTCTCTACCAGAAAATAAATCCCCGATGATAATCATAGCCATCGGCATCATGACGCCTCCGCCAATCCCTTGGATCGCACGGAAAATGATTAATTGCTCCATTGTCTGTGATAAACCAGATAGGGCAGAACCAACCATGAAGATGATTAACCCGGTAACATAAATAGCACGACGACCCAGTAAGTCAGCAAGCTTACCTGCGATCGGGACAACGGCGGTTGATGTTAACATGTAGGCGGTGGTTAGCCAGGTCATTAAACTAAGCCCACCTAGCTCTCCTACGATGCGGGGCATAGCTGTCCCGACGATCGTTCCGTCTAATGCAGCAAATAGCATAGCAATAATTAACCCGGCGATTAATAAGCCATTCTTTCCTTGTTCATGTGAGTTTTTTTGTTCCAGTTCAGTTTCCATTGGATAACCTCGTTTCATATGAGTCATTTGATCAAAGTATGCCGTTTTTAGCTACTTCTGATCATTTTTTATTGGGTTGGTAGTTCGGAGAGCTTTTCAAATGTGTCGGCAAAGGCTTCTAGTTCTTGTTTATCTAGATGAACTAAATACCGTTGTAGGGTGGCTTTGTGCCTTTTTTTAATGGTTTGAAGAACCCTCTTGCCATCATCCGTTACACTAATATAGATCACTCTCCGATCATCAGAGTCATGATGACGTACTACGTAATTATTTTGAATTAAGCGATCGATCATAACTGTTATCGCGCTCGGTTTGACATCCATTTTTTCTGCTAACTCTTTCACTTTCGTAGGACCTTTTGTTAAGAGGTATTTCAGAACGTGAAATTGGGGGGTCGTTAGGTTTAAATCTTTGAAATGGGTCATCTCTGATCGAATCTTATCCATAAAGACAGATAGGGACTTCAAAATCCGATCCAATTGAAGTTCCGTGTGGCTCAATATTACGACCTCCATTTAATTATATATATATAACTATTCAGTATCACTAATGATTAACTGCATTTAAATATATTATAAGCGTAACTCCATTTGGTCAAGTAGTATTTTTCCATAATGAGAATTTGTTTATGTAAAAAGCAAAAAAAGAGTCTCGATCATACATGAGACTCTTCTTCCATATGGACTATATTTTTACAGCTTCTCCTACTTTGGAATCGGTGTGAGCAGTATAGGAGTCTTGATATTCGATCCGATCAATGGTGCAATCTTTACCAATGATAATCTGCTTTCCACGGACAATCTTGGCCTGTGTATTTTCTAGTTCAATATAATCTCCTTCAATACATTCCACTTTTAGCTCAGATTGTAGCCAAGGAAGGAGTTTATCCCATTTTCTCCCTTTTTTAATAATGATTTTCTCCCCGCCGATCTCCTTGGCAGAGCTGCTTCCATATAAACCAATGTCAATTTGGTCTGCATTTAATAATCCATCTATTTGAAACTGCGCTTTTCCTGTAAACGAATCTGTATTACAGTCGCCGTCTAGTTTTAGGGAGCCATAGATATGAATGGATTCGCTAGTTAGATTTTTCTTACCGACCACTTCTCCGTGGATTCGCAGTTGAGGTGTGTGTAAATCACCCCATACTTTGACGAGTCCGTTTACCCGAGCTTTTTTGGCGGATAAATCTCTTTGTGTTACCAATCTCCCATTTACAGTCATCGATTCGGCGACTATATCTCGGAGACCTTCCAAGTGACCATTCACTGTTAATTGGATCGTATCTAGATCTTCGTTGATCGTGCCTTGTCCCGCAATTTTTACTTCTTGATATTTTCCTCCGTCAACCGTTGCCGCTCCACTAATGGATAATCGTGGTTTTCGTTCTGTATTCATGAGATCCCTCCGTGTGTAAGTAATTTTTGTTTAAATCGTTCTTGTAACTCATCTAGAGATAAATTCGTGATGATCTTACTAGCGGAGTCAAAATAAACCTCATCGTGTTGATGGAGCAAGATAGCGGTAGCCACGCCCAACTTACGCGTTACAAACAGGGCAAACGGCTTATGAATGAAACCTTCTTCCTGATCACGAAGCAAAGTTAGAATCAATTTTGCTTCTTCTAATGAACAAGAACCAGACGATAATATTTCCTCGATCACAAATAGCGTAAAAGCTTGTGGATACGGGAGAATGTCTACATTGGTTAATTCAAGCTGACAGAGATCTTGGGTTGCCTGTGAGATCATTTCACTCGAAAGTAAGTGAGATAAGGAGATGTTTTGGAAATGAGGCTCTTCATCTACTTTTTTTGTAAAAAGCTGTGCCAAGTTGTCTAGAGAGAGGTCGTCTTTATGTTGTTTGATCTTTTCGATCCGCTCCAGAATTTTCTCTCTAGGGAAAAACGTTTCTTGCCCAGTAAATGTAGATTTACGTATAAACCACTCTTCCGGTATGAGTTGCTTTCGTTTCCATCGATAAAGTTGTCCGTACGAGATATCAGCTTCATGAAGTAAATCTTTCTTCGAAATCAGTTCTTGTTCCATACGATTCCCCTCCTAAAAACAATGTAACATAACACTGTTACGTTATGCAATTTTTTTTAAGGTGATACTGATTTCGTCACGGGGACAAGCTCCTTTGTAGTTCTTAATAAACATTTACAATTCCATAATAATATATCAAAAGTGACTTGTTAGGATGTGCTTGTGAATAATTAATCTCTTTTAGGAGGCTCATCCATGAGTTTGAAGAAACTAGGCTTGGCTTTTGTTGCGGTGGCATTAACGGTTTCCACATTAACAGGTTGTGGTCAGGGAGCTAAAGACGCAGGTGCAACGAAAGCGTCAGGTAGTATCAAGATAGATGGATCGAGTACGGTGTTTCCGATCACTGAAGCGGTGGCTGAAGAATTTCAAAAAGCGAATCCAAATGTAAAGGTAACTGTTGGAGTATCCGGTACAGGTGGTGGCTTTAAGAAGTTTGTAGCAGGGGATCTTGATATTAGCAATGCATCACGCACGATTAAAGATGCAGAAAAAACACAGGCGACTAGCAATAAGGTGGATTACGTAGAGATTCCGATCGCATATGATGGCATCTCGATTGTGGTAAACAAAGCAAACACATGGGTGGATAAATTAACAGTAGCTGAGTTAAAGAAAATCTGGGAACCAAACAGCAAAGTGAAGACATGGAAGGATATTCGACCTAACTGGCCAGCGGAACCCATTAAATTATATGGTCCTGGAACGGATTCGGGTACATTTGAGTATTTCACGGAAGCCATTGTAGGTGAAGCGAAGAAGAGTCGCCCTGATTATAACCAGAGCGAAGACGATAATGTCTTAGTAACGGGAGTAAAAGGAGATAAAAACAGTCTAGGTTACTTCGGATTCTCTTACTATGAGGAGAACGCGAAGGAATTAAAACTAGTACCGATTGAGACAGGTAATGGAAAGACTGTATCGCCTACTATGGAAACGATTAAAGATGGTTCTTACAAGCCTCTTTCTAGGCCTTTATTCATCTATGTAAGTAAAACTTCACTCCAAAAACCAGAAGTAAAATCCTTTGTGAAGTACTACGTCGAGAATGCCGAAGAGCTTACAAAAGCTGTCCATTATGTACCGCTGAAGAAAGAAGAATACCAAGCTGGATTGAGTAAAGTAAATTAATCGAATAGCAAGGAAGAATGTGGCGTCAATCCAAGGCGTCACATTTCTATTCCTAAGGAGGTGGGTACGAAGATGAATGAAGCGGTATTAAAAAATGCAAGGAATCGTTCAACCCAAAATCAGTCGCAGAAAAAAACCTCAGGGATTGTCCAAAAGAAACGGATGAATCGAGAGGATTTTGTCGTTAAGTCCATTTTATTCCTTTGTGCCATGGTTTCGATCTTGACGACGATTGGGATCGTGGCGGTTTTGTTAGTAGAGACACTCTCCTTTTTTAAAGACGTTTCACTGCTCGCTTTTTTGACAGATACGAAATGGACCCCGCTATTTAAACCAGAGCATTTTGGAATCTTAGCGCTCTTAAGTGGATCTGTTCTGATTACGTTAGGTGCGTCGCTTGTCGCGTTACCGTTAGGATTAATGACAGCCATCTATTTGAGTGAATATGCAGACGATCGGGTTAGAAGAGTGATAAAGCCTATCTTAGAAGTATTGGCGGGAATTCCCACGATCGTCTATGGATATTTTGCGTTAACCTTTGTTACTCCGCTTCTTCGCGTGATCTCTCCAGACATGGGAGTTTTCAATGCCTTGAGTGCCAGTATCGTGGTAGGAATCATGATTTTGCCGATGGTGGCATCACTTAGTGAAGATGCGATGGTATCCGTTCCGAAATCATTGCGAAACGGAGCTTATTCTCTAGGTGCAACAAGATTAGAGGTAGCGAGGAAAGTCGTGGTTCCGGCGGCATTCTCTGGGATTATCTCTTCTTTTGTACTTGCGATCTCACGCGCGATTGGGGAGACGATGATTGTGACGATTGCGGCTGGTGCAACTCCGAAATTGACGCTGAATCCGTTGGAGAGCGTGCAAACGATGACGGCATATATCGTCCAAGTGAGCTTAGGTGATATCCAACATGGCTCGATTGAATATAAAACCATATTTGCGGTTGGAATGACTTTATTTATTTTAACTTTCCTCATTAATTTGATTGCCCAGTGGTTGAAGAGACGATTTAAGGAGGAGTATTGATGGGGCAAGGGAATTGGAGAATTCGAAAAATAACGGATCGTTTTGCAAAAATAGCTTTCCTCTGCGCTACCTTATTTGGAATTGCGTTCTTAGGTGTACTCCTCTATCGGATCGTGGCGGATGGTGCAGGGTGGCTAAATTGGGATTTCTTTACTAACTTTTCTTCGCGTTTCCCAGCAAAAGCAGGAGTGGCGGCGGCTTTGGTCGGGAGCATCTGGATTGTCCTACTAACGGGTCCGATTGCTTTCTTCCTAGGAGTGGGGACAGCGCTTTATTTAGAGGAGTATACGAAGAAGAGTTGGTTTACACGTTTAATTCAAGTGAATATTCATAATCTCGCTGGGGTCCCATCGATTGTCTACGGGATCTTAGGATTAGCCGTATTTGTCCAGGGGCTCATGCTAGGACAGGCTGTACTGGCAGGAGTTTTTACCATGTCGTTACTCGTTTTACCCATTATTGTCGTATCTTCACAAGAAGCCATTCGCAGCGTTCCGCAACATATGAGAAATGCTTCTTATGCACTAGGTGCTTCCAAATGGCAGACTATTAGCCGTGTAGTAATCCCAACTGCGCTTCCCAATATCTTAACAGGTGTCATTTTAGCTTTATCTCGTGCGATTGGTGAAACAGCCCCCCTTGTCGTAGTAGGAGCTCTTACGTTTGTCGCTTTTGTTCCAGCATCTCCAATGGATCCATTTACCGTGTTACCTATCCAAATTTTCAACTGGACTTCTCGCCCGCAAGATGATTTTAGAGCGATTGCGGCGGCTGGAATTATTGTTCTTTTAGTTGTCCTTCTTACAATGAATCTATTGGCAGTTTACTTACGAAATAAATATCAAAAGCGATACTAGGAGGTCTATCTATGTCTATCATCCAAATGAAAAATGTTGACCTATATTATGATAAACATCACGCTTTGAAAAATATTACGGGTGAGATTAACGAGAGGTCGATTACAGCGTTAATCGGTCCATCGGGTTGCGGAAAGTCTACCTTTTTACGAACCTTAAATCGAATGAATGACATGATTCAAGGTGTACACATTGAGGGAGAAATTTTAGTAGCGGAGCAAAACATCTACCATGCAGATGTAAATGTGGAAAATCTGCGTAAAAACATCGGGATGGTTTTTCAACAGCCAAACCCATTTCCCAAAAGTATTTATGATAATGTCGCGTTTGGTAGGAGGATTCACGGGATGCGGGATCGAAAAGAGCTAGATGAGGTCGTTGAACAGAGTCTGAAAGCAGCAGCCCTTTGGGAAGAGGTAAAGGATATTTTAAAAAAGCCAGCTTATGGATTATCGGGTGGACAACAACAGCGCCTTTGTATCGCGCGGGCTTTGGCCGTAAATCCTCAAATTTTGCTGATGGACGAACCGACTTCAGCGCTTGATCCGATTTCAACGGCTAAGATTGAAGAGCTAATCGGAGAGTTACGTAAACAGTATACGATTGTCATTGTAACGCATAATATGCAACAAGCGGCTAGAATTTCAGATGATACGGCCTTTTTTTTACAAGGAGAAATAATCGAATTTGATACGACGGAAAAAATATTTCATACACCTTCTGATCAAAGGACAGAGGATTATATTGCAGGTCGTTTTGGATAAGAGAAATAAGGATTTGCTTGTCCTACAAATGGGGAGGATGAGCAAATCCTTTTTTTAAAAGACCTATTTAAATAGATCTGAATATTCTACTCTAATGGTGGGTCACCGAAAGTGAACAACATGTCCATCAACTCCTATTGGTAAAATAGATGATAGAAATAACAGAATTTGACGAAAAATCAGTGCGTAATTGGCATGATTTGTCAAACAAATTCCTTCTTTGACATAAACAGCATTTTGTACAACTGGAAAATTTTATACTTACTGTTTACTTGTCTCTAATTGTACGGAGATTCGTAAGAATTTGTCAATATAAAATTGATATTTTTTTTTGTCATAATTTGCGCATACATTTGCGAGTTTCATCAGGATTCTTCGCTTATGCTTAGATAACCCTTTATCTTCCGCTATTTTTAGGGCTTTTTCCCACCATTCAATTGCCTTTGGATATTTTTTTTGAACGTACTGACATTCTCCATATATGATGAGGGCCTCGACATAATCCATCGCATCTGTTGTCGAAGAAGCAAGAGTTACCGCTCTTTTTAGGACTTCCTCAGCTTCAGCGATATTCCCACGATTTAAATGGAGAAGGCCCAGTTTGGTATTGGCTACCACAATGGGCTGTTTTTTCTTTAACTTGCTTTCCAATTGAAGAGAGCAACCATATGCATATTCTGCATCTGACCACACTCCTTTTTTCGTCAAACCATCGCCGAGTACGGTCCATAGCTCACAAAGGCGATCGTAGGCATAGTTGTATTTTGCCTTTTCAATGCCAACTAACGCACACTCAATAGCCTTGTCGTAATGCTCCATTCTGTTAAAGAGACGGGCTCGTACCTCGTACAAATTTAACAATACCTCGCTACTATCAATTTGCTCTTTCTGCTCCCATAATTCGTTGATAATAACATAGGCTTCCTCTGTTACATTGAGCCGCTCTAAGTAGATGGCTTTTGCAATTTTGAAGAAATGGATCATATGTGCTTTGTCACCATTCGGATGGAAGCATTGTTCAGCGGCTATGGTATGTTGCAACGCTTCTTCTACTTGATTATCAAGATAATACGTTCTACCCAATGCATAATAGCAAATGGACGCTAGATTGGTAGGATGCAGTTCTTTGTGTTGATCGAGAAGAGCGATGCACTGCTGGTAGTTTAGCCGAGCATAATCCCATTTTTTCTTATACTCATAATATCTTCCACGTAGATAGGTAACGTTGCAGATTCGATGGTCATCTTTGGTGTACTTCAGCGTACGAATCTCTTCCCAGCTAAGTTCCGGATCGATGGTTCCCTTCATTTCGATGCCCATCATCACGATTTGATCGTTTAAGTGCTGCTGTTGCTGTTCCTGGCGTTCTTCTGTATGTAAGAGAGTATCAAAGCCGATCTCTAGTTTATCGCACAGATATTGAAGTTTTTCTTTACCGATATGATGAGAGCCGCACTCAATTTTACTGATGGTTCCAGTGGAAATTAAGTCGTCTGCTAGATCTTCTTGTCGCAAACTCTTTTTTTTACGTGCTAAACGGATCTGTTTTCCTAGCTCTGCATGAATATAGATATACTCTTTCATGTCAGTTCCTCCCGAAAAAAATTTCTTGTCGTATTTTATGATTTTAATGTTCAAAAGGTTAAGTTTCATCTATTTGCTTCATTTTCACTCTGAAAGACTTTTTTAGATAGTGTAAGAGTGAGGAAATGTTCCTAATCTATATTTCTTACAGAATTTTCATTATTGGTCAAAATAATTATACTATGGCATGATGGACTTGTCGCTACGAAATATAACAAATTGTGAAAGGAGATCGAATTGTGGTAGAAGTGAAGATTAAAGGAAAAGCGAGTGAAGTAGAACCGATTTTGTATGGTTTGAAACGTTGGGCTCAAGTGGAGGTACTGAAAGCCGAATATGTCTACCCATCGATCCACAAGGACGAGGATGAAATGACACTCACGTGTTCTGTCGATAATCCTGTCAATACAAGAGCGAGAAGACTGAAGATGCATTTGGGCAATGGTCAAGAAGTAGAGTTTACGTTCCTTGATTTTATGCAAGTTGACCTTGATGATGGAATTCACATTTACTCAGGAAGATTCTACGATATTTTTGCTTAAGTCATGATTTATCACAAAAAGAAAGCAGAAACTGAAGAACTGAAAATACCTTTGGGAAACCCGCTATACATTTTTCATTTTATTCTGAGTTTTTATCACGGAGTATGAAATGTTTGTACATGGTGAGAAGGTTTTCCAAGTTACGATAAATATGAGCAAAGCCAACTTTCATGTGATCATGAGCAGTTGGCTTTGTTCAGCTACACTACACTAGGGTGATTTTTCTACTCCAAATGAATAGGCACCCAGCCACGGACACTATTAATGAGCCAGACTTGGGTAGCGTTAACCAAATCGTCTTTATACAACACTTTCTCTATCACTTGTTCCGTTTGGACAAGTTGTTGCCTGAAAGTGCCGTTTAAGAGACCGGAAGAAATGGGGGGAGTGTAGTGAATACCATCCATTTCAAGAACGAGATTACCAGTCGTGAATTCGGTTAGCTCACCCTGCTCATTCCATAGTAGTACATCATATAAGTCTGGTTTTGTTTGTTTATGAAACTGATAGATCGCTCGCTCGGTTGTCTTGTGATAGAGATAGGGATGGTTTCGAGAGATGGGAGTAGTAGCTAGTCCAATTGATTGTGATTCTAATATGGGCTGGATTGATTCCCCTGTTATCTCCCAATGACCGAGATGATCTAAGGTAATTCTAACTTTCCAATGCTCATGAGGATGCTGAAGAGCAAACTGTGTTAAATGGGTTTGATAGATCGATAGATCACACGGGAAGCCTAAGGTTTTAGCAGAATAAGAGATTCGTTTTTCGTGTAAATCAGCTAGCCAATAGTGCCCTTCTTTTAATAAGATGCTTTCTATTAATTGGAAGGGTGGAGTTGCTTTTTGGAGAATGGCCGTTTTCATGAGGACTTCCTCATACTCTTCTTCAGCAGTAGAGTCCCACGTAATCCCCCCACCGACCCCGTAGGTAGCAAGCTGTTTTTCTTGATCGATCAGAACGGTACGAATGGGAACATTAAAGATTGCATCCCCTTTAGGAGTCCAGAATCCGATGGCTCCACAGTATACATTGCGCGGGGTTTCTTCGATTGTATCGATAATCTGCATCGTACTTCTTTTCGGAGCACCTGTGATAGAGCCACATGGAAATAAGGCTTGGAAAATCTCTAGAGGTGTAGCCCCTTTATCTAGTTTAGCCGTAATCGTAGATGTCATTTGAAATAGAGTTGGGTAGGTTTCAATTGAAAATAACGCTGGGACCTCAACCGTACCTTGCAGGGCGATTTTTCCAAGATCGTTACGAAGTAAATCCACAATCATGACGTTTTCTGCTCGATTTTTTTCAGACTTTGCGAGCCATTCTTTGTTTTGATGGTCTTCCTCTGGATTTCTCCCTCTAGCCATCGTTCCTTTCATCGGTCTAGTTGTGATCGTTGATTGGTCAATTCGGAAGAACAACTCTGGAGACGCAGAGAGAACTTGAAAGCGTCCCGTATCGATATAGGATGTATAAGATGCTTGCTGTACATCTGTTAACTGTCGATAAAAAGCGAGTGGATCTGGATGGTTCCATGGACTTTCTACTCGAAGGGTATAGTTCACTTGGTAGGTATTGCCCTTCGCAATCTCCTCTTTAATCGTCTGAATCCCTTGATGATACTGCTCTTTGGAAATGGTAGATTGCCAGGGAAGATGACGAACGGGATGGAGCGGTCGATGTAAGAAGTCTCCTTCTAAGGGCTTGTCATACACGCCAAACCACAGATAAGGAACTTCACTCGTATGGTTGATATCGCTTGATACGAAGACGGCTCCAGCTTCATAGGAAAGCCAGCCTGCTACATAGAATCCTGCTTGCAGATAATTCTGAAGCTGATGAAGGGCAGGATTGATTTCTTCTAATGAATAGGCGGTTACGATGTGAGTAGGATTTAAAAAGGTTAGGGGCTTGCTTTTTCCGTGCAAATCGGGAAACTCAAATAAAAGTTGTGGGGATGAATGTGTCAGGATGAGTCACACCTTACATTGGTTTAGGATGAGAGTGAGAATAGATTTATTAGGGATGAGTATATCACAAAATGGGCGTTGATTTGTTTGGTATAGGTGTTAGTTGGGGCAGATGTTTGGAGTAATCCCGGGGCATGTATCTGCCCACAGTCACCATCAAACACACCTACTCAAACCAAACCTGTTAATTAAGCCAGTAAATTTAGAAGTGAATTAGGGGCAATGTATCTGCCCCCGGGATTACTCCATATAACAATTGTGTTTGAATAAGAGTTATTAATAGTGTACGTTTGATCTGATTTGTATACATTTCATTGCTTCTTCCTATGAGATCTTACATTGGAATTTTTTTTGTGCTACAGTAGATGCATTCAATGGACGCCTTTGTTCTGTGTGTCCAATTATTCTACGTCTTATATTTACGAGAGGAATCTAAGAGAATTATGAAGAAAAAAAAGGTGCTGTTTACGGGCGGTGGAACGGCGGGGCATGTGACGGTTAACTTGGCACTGATTCCGAAGTTTCAGGAAGATGAGTGGGAGGTTTCTTACATTGGTTCTCATGATGGGATTGAGCGGGAGCTAATTGGAAAGTTGGAGAATGTTCCATATGAACCTGTGACAACGGGGAAGCTTCGTCGTTATTTTGATTTGAAAAACATAAAAGATCCGTTTAAAGTGTTGCAAGGGATTTGGGAGGCGTACCGAAAGATACGAAAACTCAAACCCAATGTAATTTTCTCAAAAGGCGGATTTGTTTCTGTGCCAGTTGTATTGGGTGGTTGGATGAATCGGGTGCCGATTATTATTCATGAGTCCGATCTAACACCAGGCTTAGCAAATAAGATTGCGATGCCATTTGCGAGTAAGGTTTGTACCACGTTTGAAGAGACAAAGAAACATATTAAAGGAAGTAAGGGTGAATATCTAGGGGCAGTTGTCCGTGAGGAATTATTTAGTGGGGATCGCAAAAGAGGGCTTATCCTGTGCGATTTTGTGTCGAGTAAACCTGTCTTGTTAGTGATGGGTGGAAGTATGGGCTCCCAGAAGATCAATCAAGTGGTCAGAGAGAATCTCGATGCATTATTACAAACCTACCAGATCGTACATATCACAGGAAAAGGCGCTATGGATAAATCGTTACTACGGAAACCTGGTTACAGACAATTTGAATATGTGAGCTGGGAATTGCCTGACCTGCTGGCGATGTCTGATCTAGTTGTTTCACGTGCAGGGTCTAACTCTATTTTTGAATTTGCGTCTTTACATAAACCCATGCTTTTGATTCCGTTATCACGTGCGGCAAGTCGTGGGGATCAGATTTTAAATGCGAGTTTATTCGCGAAACAGGGGATTGCTGAAGTGTTAATGGAAGAAGATTTAGCCAACGATACCTTTTTAGACGCGGTCATGAGCACTTGGGCGAAGCGGGATCAGCTTATTGAAAACATGAAAGCAAAAAAGTTGACCTGTACGGCTCGCGAAGTGACCGAGATGATTCAGTCGTTTGCTAAGTAGGAGTTCGTTAATAAGTAGTAAGAAAGGGAAGGTATTTTCATGCGGATCGGGAGACAATTTCGGCTTCTTTTTATATTAGTCTTGATGATGTTCGCGTTAGTCGGCTGTGTGGATGCAGATCTTCATGCCACCGTCAACCGTGATGGGACAGGCACATTTCAACTTAAGGTCATGACAACGGATAAACAAGTATGGGGTAAATTGAAAGAAGCAGTAGGGTCCGAGGAAGAGGGTCCGTTTAAAGAGCTTGAGAAGAAAGGCTTTCAGAAAAAAATAACGGATCAAGCTGGTCAATATGGCTTTGCTTTTACCAAGAATATTCAAGATGTAGCGAATCCAAAAGAGTGGGCCTTAATGGGAGAGGGAGATTCTAACTCTGAAGGTGTAAAGTTTGTAAAAGAGAACGGCCTTCTGTTTACTACATACCAGTTAAATAAGCAGGAAATGGGGACGGCATTCAGTAATGCTGGAGAGCTTGCTGGGATGATAAACTCCAAGTTCAAGTTAACGTTGCCTGTAAAACCAGACTCTCATAATGCGGATCGAGTTGAAGATGATGGCACGTTAGTATGGGACTTGAAAAATAAAAAGCCGATCCAAGTACAAGTTTCGGTGATCAATCTATGGGTTATCGTGACACTTGGTATAATAGGGATTGTTTTGATAGTGGGAATTATCTGGTTTATAAAGAAGCGAAAAAATCGCGCAGATCCATATCCTCCCGCATGGGGACAGGGCTCAGACCCTTTAAATCCAACTACAATGGGACCAAATGAGGAGAGACATAATTGAAACATCAACTTTCGGAAGTAGTCGAGATACCACCTTTTCATTGGAGAGAAACGGATACGGTGGAGCGTGTCAGTGATTGGATTTTTTCTCGCAAGAACGAAGATTGGATGGACTTATCCCAAGCGCAAAATTGGGATGTCACATTGCTAGGCGTTCCGCTATCAAGATCTTCCATCAGTGCTTCAGCTGCGAGTGAGCATCCAGAAGCTTTTCGTAGAATGTGGAAATATTTTGTTCCGTATCATGTAGATTATGATCTTGATTTATCCCCTCTTCGTATAGTAGATGTGGGGGATGTGATTCAGCATACGACTGATATTGGAATCAATCATCAGCGAATTGAAGAGGCTATGACCTTGCTACGTAAGCAATTTCCGCAGACGTTCCCGATTACAGTTGGCGGAGATCATTCGATTACCGCTCCACTCGTGAAGGGATGGAAACGGGCGCATCCTGGCGAGCGAATTGGGATTTTGCAATTAGATACGCATTTTGATCTTCGTCCTCTTACCAGCGGACCTAGTAATGGTACTGTGATCCGTAATTTAATTGAGAACCAAGCGATAAAGGGCTCAGATGTCTGGAATATCGGCTTACATGGATTTTATAATACGAAATCGTTGCGAGATTATGCTCAGTTAAAAGGTGTACACTATATTCCGCTACGAGAAGCGCGTATGGCTGGGATGGTGGAAACTATTCAGCGTGCCTTAAAGCAACTCGAACAAGAAGTGGATACGATTTATTTGACGGTGGATATGGACGTTCTCGATATAGCCTATGCACCAGGTGTTGCCGCTGCGACAGTAGGTGGGATGCGGACAGATGAGCTATTCTCTGCTATCTATGAAGCAGCACAACATCCATTGGTAAAAGCAATGGACATCGTATGTGTGGATCCAAGAAAAGATGTTGCTGAGATGACGGTAAGAGCAGCGGTCCATACGATGATGACTTTTTTGAGTGGCTTTTGTATACGGAAGAAGCAAGAGATACTATAGGAAGCTTTTTAAAAAAATTTTGCGAAAAATGGGCATTATCCCAGTCCAGATGTACCCTAGTCACATAACATGAATGTGATTAAACATAGGGGAGGATATGTCCATGGAAAACAATTATGATGTAAAGCGGGAACCATACAGACCAATGCCAATGCCGAAGAAGCCGATGGAACAGGTACACGGTTATAGCCGGATGGAGATAGTAGAACCATACCTATACGAGGCTTTAAGATGTCTGTGTGGACGAAAAGTATGTATCACCACAACTTGCGGAAAATACAGAGGCGAATTACTAAAAGTAAAACGCGATCATCTTGTGATTTGTGAAGGTCAATGTGTATGCTACATTCGTCTGCAAACGGTTTGTGTTGTTATGCCTGAGCCAAAGTGCTAATAATGACTTGCTTGAATGTAAAAAATCTCAGTCTCTAAAGCAAGAGCTTCCCTCATTTGTAGGGGAGCTTTTGCTTTGGAAACTTAAATCTCTCGTAAGTAGGATGATCTTTTGTTAAAATAGTCGTAGCTCTTGCAAGCAATGACTTGCAGTTAGAGCCGGAATATAATATTAAGGGGAGCCTTATGAAAGAACATTCTATTACACCCGAGACTGTCAACGAGATTGAACGTCTATTACGCGAAATTAGTGTGATTGTAAAGCGCCATGGGCGTGAAATTTTACACAATTTCCCCATTACTCCACCCCAATTAAATGCCTTGCTTTGGTTAAATGAAGAGGGAGATCTAACGATTGGGGATCTTAGTAACAAGATGTATCTCGCTTGTAGTACGATGACCGATTTGATTGACCGGATGGAGAAGAACAAGTTGGTTGCACGAATCCGTGATGAGAAGGATCGCCGTGTGGTTCGCATTCGTCTCTTGGAATACGGTAAAGAGGTAATTAATGAGGTTTTAGCAGCACGTAGAGCCTATTTGGCACAAGTATTAGAAAATGAAACGAATGAAAGCGCTATAATTATGAGAGACTACCTACAGGTTTTATTTGATAAAATGAAAGTCTAACCCCTTGCGAAAAGGGGTCCTTTTTATTGCATATATTTGAGCAGACTAGCATTATCGATCATATCATGATACTTTAAGGGAACTGTAAAAAGGAGGTGGGACTATGGATCGTAATGTGATTGGAGTTTTGGATTCTGGAGTAGGGGGGCTTACCGTTGCCAAAGAAATCATGAGGCAACTACCCAAAGAGACGGTTTACTACTTTGGTGATACTCTTCGTTGTCCATACGGACCTCGATCAACAGAAGAAGTACGCCAATTCACTTTTGAGATCATAGACTATCTTCTCCAATACCCACTTAAAGCCATTGTCATTGCTTGTAATACTGCGACGGCTGCTGCGTTAGTTGAGGTGCAGAAGCATATCAAGCTCCCTGTGCTCGGAGTGATTGAGCCGGGTTCAAGGGCTGCGATTAAAGCATCTCAGCTGGGAGAAATTGGAGTGATCGGTACAGTTGGTACCATTCAGAGTAAAGCTTATGAGCATGCACTCAAGCGACTCAATCCAGACCTCACCGTGCACAGCTTGGCGTGTCCTACATTAGTTCCTTTAGTCGAAAGTGGTGGGCGAAATACTTCACTTGCCGATCAGGTTGTGGAACAAGCTCTTCGTCCATTTGAGCAGAAAGAATATGATTCATTGATTTTAGGTTGTACGCACTATCCATTGTTGACATCTTCTTTTAAGAAGGTACTTCCTGAGCACGTTGAATTAATTAGCTCGGCAGAGGAGACAGCTGTGGAGTTAAGTACCATTTTGCAATATCAAGAGCTTCTATCGGAGCGAAAATCATTTCATCGTTTTTTTACTACAGGAGATCCACGATCGTTCCAAGCCATTGCGCAAGATTGGTTAGGTCAGATTGTTCGAGTGGAACATGTAAAGTTATCATCTGATCTGATTCATTTTCCATCAAAAGAAGTTCGAATGCCGTAAAGAGTTCATGATATAGGTCATATCATGGGCTTTTTTCTTTTTGAAAATAGTTGTCCTAAAAACAGTTCCTCCTCGTATACATATATCAATACTTGTCCTGTAGGAGGAACGAAAGATGAATAAAAAATTATGTGCAGCCCTAATCGTACCGTTTTTATTGGTTGGATGTATGGGTAAAGATAAAGATGCAATAGCACCCGTCGATCCACCGCCAGCCGATGCGGCTAAGAAAATGGAACAAGCGTCTAGTGTCGTAACCACAACACCGCCAGCGGATCCGAAATCGGAGGATAAAGAGAATAAAACCAGCCAGAAAAAAGAGGATAAAAAAGCCGTGAAAGGTTCTGAACTGTATTTCTTAACCGACTCGGGTTATGTGGTGCCCTATACACTTTCAAAAGAGCTAAAAGATAGCAGTGAAGCATTATCTTATCTAGTAGAAGATCAAGCAAAATCAATGGTCCCTAAAGGTTTCCAAGGTGCACTCCCGAAAGGAACCAAGATCAAGGGCGTACAACTAAAAGATGGAGTCGCAACCGTTGATTTTAGTAAAGAATTTACCAAGTATGATGCCAAGAAAGAGGAGCACATCTTTAGTGCGATTACGTGGACGGTTACTCAATTTGGAAATGCAAAAACGGTTAATCTAAACGTGGAAGGTAAGCCGTACGCAGCAAAAAGTAAGATGAAAACACAAGGGCTTTCCCGTCAAGATGGGATCAACTTAGAAGTGGCTAAGGGAGTCGATATGTCCCAAAGCATGCCTGTTACCCTGTATTTCATGGCTCAGTCAGAGGATCGTACGATCTATTATGTTCCGGTTACCCGGATGATTAACCGTGCGGACAACCGTGCGAAATCGGCTCTTCAAGAACTAGTTAGAGGACCGGAATTAGAATCGAAGCTACTTAGCGCTATTGATAGTACGTTAACGGTAAATAATGTCGCCCTAAAAGGAGACACCGTCACGGCCGACCTCGGAGAACAACTCTTACAGTTTAGTGCGCAAAACAAGGGCTCTCAAAATGCGATTGATATGATTGTCCTTTCTCTAACGGAAAATACAGCTGCGAAAACAGTGAAGTTTCTAGTGAACGGGAAGGATAGTACGAGTACGATGACTAAGGGAGAGAAACTTTCGGAGCCTGTTAGTCGCCCGGAGAAGATTAATGCAGTTTCGATGTGAGTAACATAAAATCAGGGGGGATGCTTGGTTTCTTTGTAAGCCGGAGCATCCTCTTTTTTGTGAGCGTACCATTTGATTATGCTATACTAGAGAAATCTAGGATTTGGAGGGATATGCTGTTGAGATTAGACAGACGAGAAAATAATCAACTAAGACCAGTGGAAATCATTCGTCCATACATAAAATCGGCTGAAGGTTCCGTATTGATTAGCGTGGGGGATACTCGCGTGATCTGTACGGCATCTATAGAAGAGAAGGTTCCGCCGTTTCTACGAAATTCGGGCAAGGGATGGATTACAGCCGAATATTCGATGTTACCTCGAGCTACTCAACAACGTACGATCCGTGAAGCGAGCAAGGGGAAACTGGGTGGCAGAACGATGGAGATCCAGCGTCTAATTGGACGTACATTGCGCTCGGTTATTGATCTAAAGGCGCTTGGTGAGCGTACGATCTGGATCGACTGCGATGTGATTCAAGCAGATGGTGGGACACGTACCGCTGCGATTACAGGAGCTTTTGTGGCGTTAGTAGATGCATTAGCGAAACTGAAACAAGCGGGCACGATTTCCAAGTTTCCTATTAAGGATTTCCTAGCTGCTACCAGTGTTGGAGTGGTCGGAAAAGACGTTCGCCTCGATCTGTGTTATGAAGAAGATTCGAGCGCTGTCGTTGATATGAACCTTATTATGACAGGGCAAGGTAAGTTCGTAGAGATTCAAGGTACAGGCGAATCAAATCCGTTTAGTAGTGAACAGCTTATGGAACTATTAGAGGTAGGCAAAGCAGGGATCGCAGAACTCATTCAACTACAGAAGGATGCGCTCGGTGAACATGCTTCTTACGTTGGAGTTGGAGTATAAGATGAAAAAAGCATGGCAATATCCTTACGTACTGATTGCATCCCAAAATCAGCATAAACTAAAAGAGTTTCGTGATTTGTTTGAGCAAGAGCTGGGGATTGGGGTTAAAGGATTAGATGAGTTCCTTGATGCGCCTGAAATAATAGAGGATCAAGATACGTTTGAAGGAAATGCAATAAAAAAGTCGGAAACGATCTCTCGTTGGCTAGGGCAACCAGTTCTTTCCGATGACTCGGGAATCGTGGTTCCTGCTTTGGACGGAGCGCCGGGTGTGTACTCAGCCAGGTATGCAGGAGTGGGAAGCACCGACCAGCAAAATGTTCAAAAAATGCTTCACGAGATGGAGTCGATTTCTGGTTCGGATCGTGGGGCTTACTATGTATGTGTGATGGCACTCTCTGTACCGGGAGAAGAGTCTAAGTTTGTGCGGGGAGAATGTCATGGCGTCGTTGCTCATGAGCCTAGAGGGGAAAATGGATTTGGTTATGATCCTGTTTTCTATATGCCGGAGCGTGAGCAAACGATGGCGGAGTTACGTAGTGAGGAAAAGAGAGCGATTAGTCATCGTTCGATTGCGACGAAGAAGTTGGTTGAGCTTTTGAAGGAGACGTATTCGTTTTCGTAGAGGTGTTGATTAATTAGGTAGGTACGGTACTAGATGGCATCGGGGCATGTATCTGACCAAAGCTCAAATAGTAAGCCTGCGAGGATGTGGAAAAGTAAGTCCGGCTCCGTCTATCGATGCTTTGGGCAAGTGGCAAAACTAGCAAAGAGCGCGGGGCATTGGCACAAAACGCCCTTGCTTCGAAGGACTACGCTAAGTAGGCTTACTAACATCGCAGTGGTTAGATACATTACCCTTATTCCATTTAACAGCCCTGATATTTTTTACGAGAGATGGGATAGTTGGAATGAAGATCTTAATCACAAGTGACTCTCATGGAAAGAAAGATTTACTTCAACAAATTATTGAACGAGAGAAGCCGGATCATACGATCCATTGTGGTGACTTTTGTACGGATTTGATCGAGCTACCTGATGTGCCTTTAACGGTGGTGCGAGGCAATTGTGATTGGGAGCGGGTTCCTGAAGAGGATACGTATGAAGTAGATGGATTACGTTTCTATGTCACACATGGGCATCTGTTTCGAGTGAGCCAATCTGGTTTACCGCTCAAATATCGGGCTGAGGAAAAAGATGCGCAGATCGTTTGCTTCGGGCATTCTCATTATCCAGTATGCGATCAAGTGGACGAACGGCTGTACATTAATCCGGGAAGCATCAAGCAGGCGAGAGGCTTTGCGTACCCTACTTATTCGGTGTTGTCGATCGGTACAGATCAGCAGATCCAGGTCACCTACCACCAAGTAGATGGTACTCAGATTAATGAACGCGGTGGAACTTATCAATTGAAAAAGTGAAGAAATAGCCTATTTTCTTCACTTTTTCGTTGACACGGTAGCCGTTAACCCTGTATAATCATACTTACTTGCGAATGGAATCATAACTGTGTCCCAGTAGCTCAGCTGGATAGAGCAACGGCCTTCTAAGCCGTCGGTCGGGCGTTCGAATCGCTCCTGGGATGCCAATGAAATTGGGGTTAGACCCTTACATAGAAAAAACCTATTCCAAAAATGGTGTAGGTTTTTTTGTTGTGAAAAGAACGACTAAGTAGGTAGTGATTTAGCAGTATTTGGTTAAACGGAGTTTTGTTGTTGAAGGAGATAACGATATTTAGTAAGTTTGTGTCTACATATAGCACAAACTCTGGTCATATAGTGTTTAGGAGTCAATTCTTTATTTTGTTATACACGTAAATAAAAACACGAGAGTAATACAATAACTACTTTCGCGCTGGGATCCAATTTTTTTTCATGATAATAATTAATATGACCCGGTTTTTATTCAATAACTTAACAGCGAGTTTGGCTATAATAGTTAGGATCATCAAAGTGATCATACTATTCCTCCTTTCTGGAGGACTTTTTTGTCTTAAAGGAATTATCCTAGTAATATGCCTATGTACTCTAGTGAAATACTATGATCGTAAGTTATGAAAAGGAAAAAACGAGAATATTTTAAAATCCATGTCTCAAAAAAGAATAGGAATGTCTTGGTGTGATCCCTTCTCATTTTGTGGATTTACGATTCACAAGAAGAGAAGGGGCTGAGGATTGGAGGAATTGAGAGTAAACTTGATAGACGAGCGAAGTGAAACTGGATGAAGAGATCCTCTACTTTTTACATTGATGGTGGAGACTTAATGCCTAAGACTCTTAAACATTCTTCAATCACAGTCGCCACAGCATACACTAGGCTCAAACGCGCATCTCGATCTTCTGAATCTAGAATTCGTACTTTTGCATAGTAGCTATTAAAATGACGTGCTAGATCTAATGCATACCGAGCTATTTTCGATGGATCATAATCCTCCCAAGCTTGTTTCACTACTTCATCAAAACGAGTTAAGTGGGAGATGATGATCCATGCCTCCTGTTCAGTGATAGGGTAACTTGTTTCAGGAATGAAGCTTCCGGCTTTACGCAACAGTGAGTGACAACGGGCATGGGTATATTGCAAATATGGCCCTGTTTCTCCATCAAAATTAAGCATCTGTTCAAAAGAGAAATCAACATCGTTGGTTCGGAAGTTTTTCAAGTCTTGGAAGATAACGGCTCCAATCCCGATTTGTTTGGCCACTTCGTCTTTGTTTTCGAGGGTAGGATTCTTCTCGCTAATAATTTGATGTGCGAGATCGATTGCTTCGTTTAGAACCTCTTCTAACAATACAATTCTACCTTTTCTTGTAGACATTTTCTTACCATCTTGTAGCATCATCCCAAAAGGAATATGAACCATTTCATGTTCCCATTTGAAATCAGCTTTACGAAGGGCTAGTTTTACTTGCTTAAAATGCAAGGATTGTTCACTTCCGACTACGTACAAAGATCGAGCAAAGTCAAAGTTCCGTTTCCGAAATAAGGCAGTGGCAAGATCACGAGTGGCGTAGATGGTGGCTCCATCTGATTTTTGAATGAGGCAAGGTGGGAAATCGTATTCATCTAGTTTTACCACAAGTGCACCCTCGCTTAATTCAAGTAGTCCTTTCCTATTGAGGATTTCGACAACTTCATCCATTTTATCGTTATAAAATGCTTCCCCTTGTATGTGGTCAAATGAGACACCTAGTAAATCGTAGATGCGAAAGAATTCTTGTAAGGATTCTTCCCGAAACCAGTTCCAAAGGTAACGAGTTTGCGGATCTCCATCTTCGAGCATTTTGAAGTAACGACGACCTTCGTCGACTAACTCAGGATGTTTCTCAGCTTCATCATGGAATTTTATGTACAGGCTTAGGAGTTCTGAAATGGGTTGTTCTTTTACACGTTCTTCGCTACCCCATTTCAGATAGGCAACGATCAATTTTCCGAATTGAGTACCCCAATCGCCTAAATGGTTGATACGGATAGGGGTATACCCGTTCTTTTCTGCTAGATTCGCAATGGCATTACCAATGACGGTCGATCGAAGGTGTCCCATGGAGAATGGTTTTGCGATATTCGGGGCAGATAGATCGATGGTTACATTGCTTCCTTGACCATCTGAATTAGAGCCGAATGCTTCCTTTAATGTGATGATTTGATGGATGATTTCTTTGCTGACATAGGTCTTATCTAGAAAAACGTTGATGTAAGGACCTACGGCTGTCACCTTTGAAAAGAGAGGATGGTGAATAGCTGGAGTTAATTGTTGTGCAATATCCTGTGGGGATCGCTTGAATGATTTGGCCCAATGAAAGCATGGGATTGCGTAATCGCCAAAGTCAGGGTTTTTGGGCTTTTCTACTGTGAATTCGGTGTCAGTCCAATGATCTTTTAATGTTTGCTCAAGTGCTTGAAGTACCATCTTTTTAATATCCATCGTCATTCCTCCCTAAATAAATAAAAAACCCATCTCCATAAAGGAGACGAGTTTTTCCCGTGGTACCACTCCAGTTGCAACATAAATAAATTGCCACTCTATCGATAACGGGATGATTCCCGGATACGCCTACTGTAGTTCAACGTAACAACTCATGAGTGCGGTTCAATGAAGGTGTTTACTAGGCTCGCAACGTCCCTAGCTCGCTGGAAAAAGCCCTTCTATTTACTCTCTCAGTCTTTGATTTAACAGTATCAAATTGTAACAGCATCTTATCAGATATAAATAGGGAAGTAAAGGATTCCCCCTTATTGTTAGATGAAAAATCAGCTTTGGAAATTCAAGAAAGTTTATCAAAACTAGTAACTACAAATGATCAACTTAACAATATTCAGTACATCGCTGGTGTTGATGTTGCTTATTGTGATCATAAAGATACACTTGTCGCAGCAGTTGTCATTTTAGATGGTAAATCACTAGAGTTGATATGTAATATCGAGTGTTTTGGCGTTCGTTTATTATGTGGTTAAGTCAAGGAAGGGGAATAAGGAAACAAAATGGGATAAATGTAGTTTATTGGCTTCTTAACTAAACAACGACTCACCACTTCAAAATGGTGAGTCGTTGTCCACTAACCTTATTTTTTTGCTGCAGGCTCTTCGTCTTTAAACTTTATATAGTCAATCGTGATCGTACCCGTAATTTTACCTTCGATCCCCGTCAGCTTATTAGCATTTAGGTAGGTTAATTTACCTGGTCTTACCACCACGATATATTCTTTCGTTTCTCCATTTCCTACCATATAATTCGGAGAAAGATTAATAACGGATTTTGGTTCTTTTGTTACTTCTCTGAACATTTGCCAACGAGAAGCCTTCCGTGTGCCTACGTCTAAATGGCTTGTTGTAATTCTAAGACGAACTGGGAACGGATCCTCAGAGCCATTTGGATTCTTTGGTGTAAAGAAAGCCAATGGTTTACTATTAGTTGAATCCAAAAAATAGTTTTCAGTTACCGCATTCGATATCACGGTATATTCATCTGCTTTAGGATCTTGGGAGAGAGAAGCTGTCGCCGTGTTGGTAGCAGCATAGGTTGACGAAGGAAGAGTCAGCCCCATTCCAGTGAACATTCCGCTACAAGCGATTAATCCTGCTATAAAACGTTTTGCTTTCATGTATCATCCACTCCTGTATAAGTTAACAAACAGGATTGATGATAACATGGTTGAGTGTAGGTTCATACTACAGTTACTTGCAAATGTTTTCATTAGCTAGGTCTATTCCCCCTGACCATGTTTGGTTTGGCTCCAAAAATGGTCAGGGGGAATGTGGGCTTTAATTCATGGAGTAGGAGCTTTCCTACATCCATTCATCATCATATCCAGCTTCTTCTTGTTCCAGCTTACGATAGGCATCGTTGTGAGTGATCTCGGCAAATCCGGTTACGTGTCCCGTGATATCGGTAATTGCGACTGCTTCGACTAAATCGACATATCCGCGTTGTTCATCGTTGTTTACATATAGACTGTTGTAATCTTCTCCATTTCGAAAGAAATCGGGTGGGTTGGATGTACCGTATTGTTCGACTGCTTGCCATGCGTCTTCTCCGTCAAAGGCGTTATAGTCAGTCTGATCTAAAAATGTATGCTCGGGTGAGTGAAGTACTTGTTCTTCGATAGGTCGACGGATGGAGGAATGTTGCTCAGGCTGGTGTTCGACACAATATTTGGTCCATGGAACGGCTTCTAAACGTTCAAACGGAATCTCTTGATGGCATACGGCGCACTGACCGTAATCTCCGGATTCTAGGCGTGATAAGGCATTTTGGATATCTTGCAAATGGTGCTCGTCCATATCATGTAAGCTTAAGTCTTTGGATCGCTCAAATAGCTCTGATCCCAGATCGGCTGGATGATTGTCATAACCGGATAATTCACCGATTGATTCATTCATTGAATTTTCTAATCCGTAGTGCTCATGCTCTTCGAATCGCTTTTGTAATTCTAACTGTTCTTGTTCTAGAAGCCCTTGAAGTTGTTTTTTCTGTTGGTTGTTTATCATATCAAAAAACCTTCCCTCACACTTGTTAGGATTAGAATGTGCGAAGGAAGGCAAAAGCATGTAATTTGTACCTTATTTATTTTCTTTCAGGCGACTTTTTTCGGTAAGCATTAGGTACAAGTACATACCTACTCCAATTAGTACAAAGACCATACAAGCAGCAATGGCGACATATACTTTTCTGGTACTACTGTAGCTAAAAGCGGATGTAAAAAAACCGAATATAATGGTACTGATGGCAACTGTATAAAGCAATGCACGGATTTTGTTCATAGCAAATCGGGATTGGGTTTCTCTTGTGAGCACGCTATAGGTGATGAGCGATATCCCAAGCATAATGAATAGGAAGCCAGAACCTACTACGACATTAAGTGGACGGCTCATAAAAAACACCATTGCAGAGTTACAAAAACCAAAAATCGTTAATAGTACTCCTATCACAATTCCCATGGTGGAAACTCGCTCTTGCGATCGGGAATAAATAGATTGTTTGACTGGATCTTCTCCATATTGGCGCATTTCTTCAGCTAAACTACTTAAATTCCCCATTGAAACGATAGCCTCCTGAAAAGCTTCCTCTTCTTCTTTACCATTTTTGATTAAATCCATTGACCGCTCTTTTAGATTCATAAATAACTCTTCTTTAGTCTCAAAGAGGTGTTGTGTCTCTTTGATCTCTTCAAATTGGCGATCTAGGTATTCCTGTATCTTATGATCGAGTGTTTTATTTCGAATCTTCAAGATCAATCACTCCTTCGATTAATTGATTTAAAATTTCCTTGGCTATGTTCCACTCATCTTTGCTTTGTTTATGAAAATCTCTACCGGAATCTGTAATTCGGTAATATTTCCGCCTGCCGCCTTGTGTTTCATCACCCCAATAGGAGCTTATATATCCGTCCTGCTCTAATCTTCGAAAGGCGGAGTATAGCGTTGCTTCCTTTAGTTCGTATCTATGATCGCTAAGCTGGATGATCTTTTGATAAATCTCATATCCGTAACTATCCCCTTGCTGAAGCACATTTAAAATGATGGTACTTGTATGGCCTCGAATCAGATCCGTTGATATTGTTTTACCCATAGTTATTCACCTCGCGATATACAATGTAACACACATATATATGTCTGTCAAAGTAATTTCTCTAACATGTATATGTGTAAGAGACATCTTATCTTAGTTTGTCAACAAGATAAGATGAATATAAATTCATTCCCCTTTCGATTCGGTTCAGATAAAATAATAAATAAATCTACCAAAGGAGCGGGTCGAATGAATAAATCGATCATTTTCCACGACATTATTGATGCAGTCGAACGACTCCGTGGAGTAGCCAATCGTACCCCTGTACTAACTTCTAGAGTGTTAAATGAATTATCTCGGCAACAAGTCTATTTAAAATGTGAAAATTTCCAACGAGGTGGAGCCTTTAAATTTCGAGGTGCTTATAATGCGTTAAGTAAATTATCAGAGGAGGAAAAAAAGCGAGGTGTGATTGCGTTTTCTTCAGGGAATCATGCACAGGGAGTAGCTCTTGCGTGTAAAATCCTTGATGTACAAGCGACCATTGTGATGCCAAATGATACCCCTGATATAAAAATAGAGGCTGTGCAAAATTACGGAGGGAATGTGCTCTTTTTTGATCGTCATAAGGAAAGCCGAGAAGTGATTGCATCTCAGTATTCGGAGGAACACGGGATGGCGATTATCCCGCCGTTTGATCATCCTGATGTTATTGCAGGAGCTGGAACAGCAGCCTATGAGTTAATGCAGGAGCATCCGTTTCTAGAGCATTTGGTTACCCCTGTAGGTGGTGGAGGGCTGATATCGGGGACAGCTCTTGCAGGAAAAGGCATGAACCCACGTGTGAAGATTCATGGTGTGGAGCCTGAAGGGGCCGATGATGTAAGGATGTCGATGCTTCAAGGGGAAAGGGTTCGAATCGATCCACCCAATACGATCGCAGATGGACTTAGAACCCAGCAGGTAGGGGAGAGGAATTTCCCGATTATCCAGCAGATGGTTCACGAAGTGGTGACGGTATCGGAAGAGGAGATCGAAGTTGCGATGCGATTTGCGATGATTCGTTTAAAGATCGTTATCGAGCCATCAAGCGCAGTTGCTTTGGCTGCTGTTATGTTCCGCAAATTTCAGATAGAGAAAGGAAGTTGTATTGGAGTCATTCTCAGTGGTGGGAATGTAGAATTATAAGAGGCGGGATGTAACCAATATAAAAAGACGGATTCCCTAAAGGAGTCCGTCTTTTATATCTGATAGAGTGGAATCCATCGGGCAGATACGTGCCCTATTCTAATGAAGGGATCAGATGCAACTGATTGGTGTAATGGAGATCGATTTTTGCTTCCATAGAATGAATGGAGTCTTTGGTTAGTGGGAGCTTTCCATTCTGTGCAATTTTTTTCCATGACTTTACGTCTGATCGGTACAGCTTTTCAGAAAGTCGATAAATATCTGTATCAAACTTCATCGATTCCTTGTAGGTTAGCATGACTTCTTCTTCTACTTTGTTGGCGATCTCTTTATTTAAAAAATCAAGATCTACTTTTTGATAGAGTGCACTTACAACGGCCGTTCCCTTGATTTTAATATCAAATTGTACTTGGTTTCCTTTGACAGATGGAACGATATCTGTGTCTAGCTTTTGGACGATAATGGATGCGGCTGGCTTTCCATCTTTGTGTATGGAAATCTGTCCACGTTTGGTTTTATTGGTTAGCCATCTAAGCCCAACTCCTTCGTCCTCGGTTAAAAATCCTTTATACCCATGATTTGTGATAATGGTAACCCCGTGAAGGCGAATACCAGATGTAACTTCTTCTTTCTCTTCAATCCGATTCGGCGTAATGCTAACCGTCGGGATAATTGCCTCATGTCCCGGTTCATCTAGTTTAATAATCACTTCTCGCATGGTAACGGGCTTCACAAATGAGCCCTGCTCAAAGATCGTTTTGGGATTATCTAAACTAGATGGATAATTGGATGCTACGAGAAGATCCCTAATAGGTGCATGGCTAACATAAAACCATAGATGGTAACGAATTTCCACGAAACGGTCCAGCATGTCTACAAGCTCCTGTTGCCCTCCATGCTTGATAGCCGATTCTGTCATAATGACAAAAGAGAGATGACCCCAAAATATTTTTCGATCACTTGATTTATAGACATTAAAAACGGCCTCATCCACGTCTCGTCCTTCTCCCCAGATGATCTCCCCGTGGGGGCTGGAGGGACGGGCTTGATCTGATTTTCCAGACGTTCCGAGATCAAACAGTTGGGAGTAGACGGTATAAACGCCATCTTTAAAATCAACACCCAGCCCGTTGGCATATACCATTTGCTCAGGCTCATTTAGATCCCAACAACCCGTAAGTGTTAGTGGGAATAACAAGAGGAGAACCATCATGAGACATAATTTCTTTTTCATCCTTTGTCGCTTCCTTTTCTTGTCGGGTCTTTGGGGCTAAACTCCTGTGGACGACTAATGTATTTATTGGTGGGGAGACGGAATAACGATTTCATGAAATGAGAAAAGCTCGCCCGAGTCGCGATGTCTAAATAAGGATAGCCAAACGTTTGTAGACTGGCCAAGTAAATCAAAATGAAGAAGAACGAAAGGCAGAAGCCAAATAAACCAAAAATGGATGCCAAGATGAGAGAAAGAACGCGTAAGATGCTGATTGCACCGATGATAGACTGGTTCACAAGAGTAAAGGTAGCTATGGTCGAAACGGCGATGACGACTACGGTTACGGGGCTCGTTAGACCTGCTTGAATGGCGGCATCGCCGATGATAAGTCCACCTACTACACTTAATGTTTGACCGATCGCAATCGGAAGTCGTAAGCCAGCTTCACGAAATAATTCAAACAAAATCAACATCAAGAGAGCTTCTAGTGGGATAGGTAAGGGGACTCCCATTCGTGACTCAATAATAGTGGTCAATAAGGCAAAAGGAATTTGGTTTTGATGGAATCCGGTTACAGCTACCCAAAATGATGGGAGAAGTGTGGCTATGAAAACTCCTATAAATCGAAGAAATCTTGCTAAGGAACTGTATATAGCTGTGTATTCGCTATCCTCTGCTGTTTTTAACTGTAATAAGATATTAGATGGAATAATGATGGCATACGCAACACCATCGAGCAGGATCACAACTCTCCCGCTCAAAAGGGATTGAACGACAAAATCTGGTCTACCCGTATAGTTATGGAGTGGGAAGAGATTCCCGTTATCTTCGATTAACTCCATAAGCTGATTTCCACCATAAATGGCATCAATATCGATTGCATCAATTTTTTTTCGGATGTTTTCGAGTAAATCTGGATTAGCGATATCATCCATGTATAGAAGAGAGATCGTTGTTTTACTACGCCTTCCCACTTCGAAAAATTCGACACACATGGAATTGGTTTTGAGGCGTTTGCGAACGAGTGCGATATTGGTCGTGAGATCTTCAATAAAGTTATCACGTGGCCCCTTAATCGTTACTTCCATTTTGCTTTCTTCAGGGTTACGTTGCGGTTGTTTCGATAGATTAGTCGAAAAAAGGTAATCTGTATTTTCAAAGTAGAGTAGTGATTTCCCAGAAAATACCTCAGATATGACTTCACTAGCAAGGTGGACTTCTTGAACATTGGGTACATGTAACGCTTCTTGTATAAGAGAATCCGTAATTTCGTCGTGAGGTTCTAGTGTATGTAAAAATTGATTGATGCGATCTAGTAACAGCTGATTTACTTTATCTTGATCCACCATGCCGGAGCAAAAGATGAGTAGAATCCGTTGAGCAGGTTCTCTAAATTGATACTCTTGAAAGTGAACATCGGGACATTTCTGAAATAGTTTACGTAAGGTGCTTTCATTAAGGGGCTCTTGTTTTGGATGGGAGTCCGTTAATAGATCGCTAAGGGCTTTATTTTTGGTTTGCTTTTTTCTAAAACTAAATTTCATATGAAATCACCCCTGAGCTTTCTTCTTAGACTTTTTACTACCCAGCCATACACTTACCCCTAATATAAGAGAGATTGAAAAAAAGATATAAGCTGTTAAGGGAAGAAATAGTATTTTTTCCCATTTGTAAAATATAGTATCGCTTGCTCCTATGCAAACGAGAATCGTGGAAAGTGTGATGACGCCAAGCATGATATATTTTCGTGTGGTTTTCTTTTGCAGTGGGAAAAGCTCTGAAATGATAATCAGGTATAAGGAGATCCGGATAAAGGCCCCTGATAGCCACTGATAAATAGATAAAAAGTCAAGGTGCCCAATGAATTCCGAAAGCTGAACAAGTCCCCACTCTTCAAATGCTGGGTATCGTAGGCGTGCTGCTTCCTTCGGGCCAAACTCAATGATCGCTCCCATAAGAGGTCCGATTGCTAAGGAAGATAGGAGGACGATATTCCACGCAAGGTGTTTGTATTTTAATGGTTTTTTGACCTTATGTTGAAGCAAAATAAAGATAACCATTTCGACTATGCCAGAAGCTGGATAGACCGTTCCTTTTAAAACGGGTCTTATTCCATTTTCTAAAAAAGGCATGAGTAATGAGTAGTTTTTTACTTGTAGGTTACTAATGCTGACGAAAAAACCGAATGCAACAATGGCAAAGATCAGCACAAAATTGACGACGGCGAGAGTTCGTAGTCCTTTGAGAGCTAAGTAAAAAGAGGTAGTTGCCAATATCACTGTAAGGAAATAATTAGGTGTGGATGGGAGGTAGGATATACTAGTCCAAACAATGGTATCGTTCAAGGCAAAAGAGACAATGGACATACATTCGAGCAGAATAAGGGTTGAAATGATATAGGTAGGGATTTTTCCGATATGACTTCTCAGCCAAAGGAACAATGATTGGTTTTGATCTTGTGTTTTTTTATGTATATACAGTAATAGAGGTGCCCATAGCAAAGCTACAGCAAGGATGATGATAGGAGTCATCCAAGAGTCTCTGCCTGCTGTTTGAATGAGTGGTGGGATTACAAGGACATGACTTTTGAATCCAATTGCGACGAGACCTATCATGGACATATGAACGATAGAAATGGAATTTTGGCGATCCATGCACGACATCTCCTCATTAGATGATGCCTTTATCATTTGTTAAAATGGTAAATTTTATTTATATACATAAAAAACCTTCGATTTCGGATGTACCGATCGAAGGTTTTTTATGTATGTATCGTTCTATTTTGTTTCATCTACTAATTTTTGAATGTCACGTAGTTCTTGTTCAATGTGAAGTAATTGCTTCATTAGATCTTTGTTTCCTGTTTCATCTTTTACATATAATTGTACGCTTGTTCCAAAGCTTTGATCGATGAGAGCTAAAGCATGCTTAATCTTTTCATGGATTTTCTCTTTTGAATCACCCTTGGATAGAGTTTGTTGTACGGATTGAGTGGGTTGTATCATGATTTCCTCCTCAGGCTCATCTTGTAGAAGAGTGAGCTCTAAATCTACTGTTTCGAAGTTAGAAGTTGGTTTGCTGGATGGGCGTTTAATGGGAATCACTCCTTTTTAACCAGATTATCTACTTAATTCATATGCATTCATTATACTATTAAGTGAGAGGTTTTCGGAGTGAAAATTTTTCGAAATTCGATCAAGGGTCATTAGAGTAGCTCTGCCTTCTCAGGGCTTGGTTTCTGTAGTAGAATAGATTCACTATGAGAGAGTAGGGAGTTCGCCATCAGATTCTGTTGCAAAAAAGGGGTTTTGTGCCATATAATATAGTGGTTGCGTTGCATACAGAAGCGGCATGCCAAGGAAAAGTGATTCCTTACTTAATAGATTGCAGGAGGTTGCTAATGATGAAAGCAAGTTTTGAAAAAGTAGAAGCAAATAAGGTAGTACTTACGGTAGAAGTAGATTCTACAAAGGTTGCAGAAGGTCTGGACCAAGCTTTTAAAAAAGTAGTAAAGAAAGCGAATGTACCTGGATTCCGTAAAGGGAAGGTGCCTCGTGCTCTGTTCGAACAACGTTTTGGTGTAGAATCTCTCTATCAAGATGCACTTGATATTTTATTGCCAGAAGCGTATGAAGCAGCAGTAGCAGAAACAGGAATTGAACCAGTAGATCGTCCAGAGGTGGATATCGAACAATTGGAGCAAGGCCAAGCCCTTATCTTCAAAGCAACAGTTGTTGTGAAACCAGAAGTAAAACTAGGCGACTACAAAGGTCTTGAAGTAGCAGAAAAAGACTTCTCTGTAAAAGCTGAAGCGGTAACAGAAGAATTGACTCGTATGCAAAAACAACAAGCGGTTTGGGAGCCAGTTGAAGAAGGCACTGTAGCACAAGGCGACCGTACAGTTATTGACTTTGAAGGCTTTGTGGATGGTGTGGCTTTCGAAGGTGGTAAAGGGGAGCAATACTCTCTTGATATCGGTTCAAACTCTTTCATCCCAGGCTTCGAAGATCAAGTTGTGGGCATGGGTCTTGGTGAAGAAAAGGATGTTGAAGTTACATTCCCAGAAGAGTATCATGCAGTTGATCTAGCTGGAAAAGCAGCTACTTTCCGCGTGAAACTACATGAAATGAAACGCCAAAACTTACCAGAGTTGAACGATGACTTTGCACAAGATGTAAGCGACTTCGAAACACTTGCTGAATTACAAGCAGATGTAGAGAAAAACATGGCTGATCGTGCTGAGAAGGATAAAGAAAACTATATCCGTACTTCGGTAGTAGACTTAGCTTCTGAAAACGCAGAAGTAGAAGTTCCATCTGTTATGGTTGACGGTGAAGTGGATCAAATGCTTCGTAACTTCGAACAAAATCTTTCCTACCAAGGATTGAATTTGGAGCTCTACACTCAGTTCACTGGACAATCCGTAGAGACATTGAAAGAGCAATTTAAAGCGGATGCTGAGAAGAAAGTACGTGCTGATCTTGTTGTAGAAGCAGTAGCAAAAGCTGAAAATATCGAAGTAAGTGAAGAAGATATCGATCAAGAAATTGCAATCATGGCTGAAGAAATGAAGCGTGATGCAGCAGAAATCCGTACACTTTTAGAAGCTCAAGGTAGCATCGAACAAGTTCGCTCGCAGTTGCGTTTGAAGAAAGCTGTGGACCTACTTGTATTGAACAGCAAAGTTACGGCATAATGGAATTAGGGAGAGGAAAACAAGGCGCAGTGCATACGTGCCTTGTTTTCTAAATAAGAATACATATAAGAGAGGTGGACACTGTGCCTGTCGTACCGATGGTTGTAGAACAATCGAACCGTGGTGAACGTTCGTATGACATATACTCTCGTCTCCTCAAAGATCGCATTGTCTTTTTGGGTACGGAGATTGACGACGATGTATCAAATCTGGTAGTAGCTCAACTCCTATTTTTAGCAGCAGAAGATCCAGAAAAAGATATTCATTTGTACATAAACTCTCCTGGTGGTTCGATAACCGCTGGAATGGCAATTTTTGACACGATGAACTTCATCAAGCCCGATGTATCTACGATGTGCATTGGACTAGCGGCAAGTATGGGTGCATTTCTTCTCACAGCTGGAGCAAAAGGAAAACGTTTTGCTCTCCCGAATAGTGAAGTGATGATTCATCAGCCTCTTGGTGGAGCGCGTGGTCAAGCTTCAGACATAAAGATTCATGCAGACTGGATTTTGCGTTCACGGAGACAAATTAACCAGATCTTGTCGGTTCAAACCGGACAACCAATCGAACGAATCGCACGGGATACCGACCGCGATTACTTCATGGATGCTCAAGAAGCCAAAGAGTATGGCTTGGTAGACGAGGTAATCACCCGGTAATCATCAGAAAGGGGTGATCTGGATGTTTAAGTTTAACGAAGAAAAAGGACAGCTAAAGTGCTCCTTTTGTGGGAAATCTCAGGATCAAGTTCGTAAGCTGGTAGCAGGTCCAGGTGTTTATATCTGCGATGAGTGTATCGAGCTTTGTAATGAGATTGTAGAGGAAGAGCTTGGAAGTGAAGAAGAAGTTGACCTCAAGAATCTTCCGAAGCCCCTCGAAATTCGTGAGATTCTAGATCAATACGTAATTGGGCAAGATCAAGCGAAGAAGGCGCTCTCTGTAGCGGTTTATAACCATTACAAGCGAGTAAATAGTTCTCAAAAGTCAGATGATGTAGAGCTATCAAAGAGTAACATTCTGATGATCGGGCCTACAGGTAGCGGAAAAACTTTGCTAGCTCAAACATTGGCTCGTATTCTCAATGTGCCTTTTGCGATTGCGGATGCAACTTCACTTACGGAAGCAGGGTATGTTGGGGAAGATGTGGAAAATATCTTACTCAAGTTAATTCAAGCTGCTGACTATGATGTGGAGAAGGCAGAACGAGGGATTATCTACATAGATGAGATTGATAAAGTTGCTCGTAAGTCTGAAAATCCTTCCATTACACGTGATGTGTCGGGTGAAGGTGTTCAGCAGGCACTTTTGAAGATTTTAGAAGGTACAGTTGCTAGCGTACCTCCACAAGGTGGTCGGAAGCATCCTCATCAGGAGTTCATCCAGATTGACACAAGCAATGTGTTATTTATTTGTGGTGGTGCTTTCGATGGCTTAGAGCAAATCATTAAGCGTCGGATCGGGAAAAAAGTAATCGGCTTTGGAACAGATCAAGAGAAAGTAGAAGATTTGAAGCCAGGTGAATACTTGCGTTTATCCCTTCCGGAGGATCTATTAAAGTTCGGACTCATCCCTGAGTTTGTCGGTCGCTTGCCGATGATCTCTACCTTAGAGCCGCTAGACGAAGGTGCTTTGGTTCAAATTTTAACAGAGCCTAAAAATGCTTTAGTGAAGCAGTACGCGAAGCTACTAGAGCTAGATCAGGTGAAATTAGAGTTTGATCAAGACGCACTTCAGGCCATCGCAGAAGAAGCGATTAAGCGGAAAACAGGTGCGCGAGGTCTTCGGGCTATCATCGAATCGATCATGCTTGATGTGATGTTCGAATTACCTTCTCGCGAAGATGTTGAGAAGTGTACGATCACAAAAGAGACGGTTATCGATAAGACGAAGCCTACCTTATACACCGTTAAAGATGGGAAGTCTAGCAAGAAAAAAGAAGAAAGTGCATAACGTATGTGATAGAAGCATCTGCCTTTAGGTGGGTGCTTTCTTTCTGACATCTTTCTTTTTTTTTATGTTAAAATAGTTTACATAAATATAGATAGTTCACTAATTAGCAAATGAATCTATAAAAGTTATCCTCTTTGAAAGGACGGTACCTCGTGTTGTTGAAGATTTCGTTAGTCGATCGGAAGCGATTTGTGAAGTTTGCAGATAGTCATCCTTATCGGAACTTTTTACAGTATCCATCATGGGCTGATTTAAAGACAGAGATGAGATGGTCGAGTGAATTGTTGGGATGGTATTCGAAAGACGCGCATCTGGTAGGTGCTGCTGTAGTCTTATATCGGAAAGTTCCTGGAATCAATAAATATTTAGCATACATACCTCGCGGACCACTGATTGATTGGTTTTCACAGGATTATAAGTTAGAGGATTGGTTTGCTCCCTTATTTACACACTTAAAAAGTCGACATGTTTTTAGTGTGAAGATGGACCCACCTTTAATTAAGCGAACCTGGTCAAGTCACTCCATTAAAGAAGGAATATTCGAGTACCAAACCCATGGCATAAAAAACAAACGATTTACAGACTTGGTTTCGGACACCACTTTTAACAGTGTTGAATTTATCCAACAAGAGTTAAATGAAATGGGATGGCAACAAAACACAGTTGTTGATAGTTTTGATTCGGTTCAACCACAATATGTGTTTCGTTTGCGGTTGTCCGGAAAGTCATTGGACGACCTGTTCTCCGAATTCGATCCGCTTTGGCAGAAGAAAATTAATCAAGCTGAGTGGGAAGGGGTAGAAGTACGAGTTGGAACGGAACAAGATTTTGAAGATTTCTACCATCTTCTAGCACATACGGCACAACAAGAACAGACGCAGGCAAGACAAAGTACATATTTTGAAAAGATGTTTCGAGCACTTCGGCAGGAGTGTCCCGAACGGATTCGTCTCTATATGGCAGTTCAAGATAAACAATTACTAGCTGCGTGTTTAGCGATTCATGTAAGAGGACATACGGAAGAAATATATAGCGCCAAATTAGGGAAGTCAGATCATCCTGCGAGTTATTTGTTGCGTTGGAAGATGATTGCAGATAGCTATGAACGAGGCGATCAAATGTATGATTTCCGAGGAATTAGCACGAAGCTCAACGATAAAGATCCTCTATTTGAAATGTTACGTTTCCGATTAGGGTATGCAGGTGATGCATGTGAACTGATGGGTGAGTGGGATTATCCAGTAATACCAATGCTTCACTGGGCTTTTGATATGTATATGAAAAAAAGGTAAATATCCCTTTCCTTCCACGGTCATACTAACTGTATGTAAAACAGGGAAGGAATGGACGAGTATGAGTTTTACTGCTTTGCTGATGGTATTACAAATTGTGTTTTCAATTATTATTGGTGTTTATTTTTGGAACTTGTTACGGAATCAACAAACGAGCAAAAGTGCGGTTGATCGTGAATCACGAAAAGAACTGGAGAAATTAGCAAAACTACGTAGATTGAAGCTTACGGTTCCGCTTGCAGAGAAGACAAGACCGGCTAGTTTGGAAGAGATAGTGGGGCAAACAGATGGAATAAAAGCGCTCAAGGCGGCTATTTGCGGACCGAATCCTCAACATGTCATTATTTATGGACCTCCAGGGATAGGAAAGACGGCTGCTGCACGTGTGATATTGGAAGCAGCGAAGGGACTTGCCTGCTCTCCGTTTGGAGAACAATCTAAATTTGTGGAGATGGATGCGACTACTGCTCGTTTTGACGAGCGAGGAATTGCTGATCCACTAATCGGTAGTGTGCATGATCCGATTTATCAAGGTGCAGGAGCCATGGGGATGGCAGGGATTCCACAGCCTAAACCAGGTGCGGTGACGAAAGCCCATGGCGGATTATTGTTTATTGATGAAATTGGGGAGCTTCATCCGATTCAAATGAATAAGCTATTGAAGGTATTAGAAGATCGCAAGGTATTTTTAGAAAGTGCTTACTATAGCTCAGAAGACTCAAACACACCGAGCCACATCCATGATATTTTTCAAAATGGGTTACCAGCTGATTTTCGACTGATTGGAGCAACGACTCGTACACCTCAAGAGATTCCGGCTGCAATTCGTTCCCGTTGTGTGGAAATATTTTTCCGTCCTCTGCTTGCTGGCGAGATTGAACGAGTGGCAACGCAAGCATTGGAGCGGGTCTGCTTCGCATATCATCCAGATGCGGTTCAAGTGATTACTCGTTATGCTATGAATGGGCGGGATGCAGTCAATCTGGTGCAAACGGCAGTTAGTGTCGCGATGACAGAGGGTCGTGGTATGATTACAAAGGCAGATGTGGAGTGGGTGGTTCATAGTAGCCAGTTAAGCCCGCGCCCAGACGGTAGGATGCCTGAATTCTCGAAAGTGGGATTGGCAACGGGTCTTGCGGTGCATGGACCGAATATGGGACTGATCTTAGAAGTGGAAGTTACTTCTACTCCTGTGGCTCCGGGAGAAAAGGGTTCGCTTCAAATTACAGGTGTAGTGGACGAAGAAGAAATGGGCGGTGGCGGAAGAACCATAAGGCGTAAAAGTATGGCCCGTGGTTCGGTAGAAAATGTCATTACGGTTTTGCGAAGCACCGATATTAATCCGGATGAATACCATCTTCATATTAACTTTCCAGGTGGAACGCCCATCGATGGTCCATCGGCGGGTATCACTATCGCCACGGCGATTTACTCAGCCGTTAAGGAAATTCCAATTAGTAACGAAGTAGCCATGACGGGAGAGATCTCGATTCATGGGAAGGTAAAACCAATTGGCGGTGTGATCGCGAAAGTTGAAGCAGCGATGCATGCAGGGGCGAAGAAAGTAATCATTCCTCTGGAGAATATGCAGGATATTTTAGAGAGAATGGAAGGGGTTGAGGTAATCCCTGTCCAACTCTTAGAAGAAGTGTTCCAGCATGCGCTTCAGCCAGTTGTCCAAGAAGAAACGGAATCCTTGATTCTGCCCAATCCTCAAGGGATCTGGACAACGTCTGCCTTTTAAGAAGATAGGTCGCTTTTTTGGATGAATGGGGTATAAAGTCGGTGCTAAGAAATACTCGGGAGTACCGGCTTTTGCTTTGTCATAGACAAAAGAAATCGAATAGGATAAAATCGTACAAAGTTTGGTGCCTTGTACAGACAGCAAGTGGAGGTGCATTTATGGCTGGAAAAGAAGAGGAACGTAACCTGCCGCTTCTACCACTCCGAGGATTACTGGTATATCCAAGTATGGTAATTCATTTGGACGTGGGAAGGGAGAAATCGATCCAAGCTTTAGAGCAGGCTATGGTGGAAGATAGTCAAATCCTCCTGATTACACAAAAGGATGCTCAATTAGAGGACCCTACTCGCGAGGATCTTTATGATATTGGTACTGTTGCCAAAGTTAGACAGATGTTGAAGCTACCGAATGGTACTATTCGTGTGTTAGTTGAAGGATTAGAACGGGCTCGACTGATGAGTTTGGAAGATGAAGATGAGTATTTACAGGCATCGGTCATCACCATAGAGGACGAGGTAGAAGAAAGTGTTGATTTACAAGCACTTATGAGATCGGTTCTCGATTATTTTGAACAATACTTACGTCTAACAAAGAAAATATCGGCCGAGACCCATTCGGTTGTATCAGATATCGAAGAACCAGGCCGCTTGGCTGATTTGGTTGCTTCACACCTTCCAATTCGGATGGCTGATAAACAAGAAATCTTACAAGAAGCCAATGTGAAGGCTCGTTTAGAGAAATTGCTTGGATTCCTCCATAATGAAAAAGAAGTTCTTGAATTAGAGAAAAAAATAAGTAGTCGTGTAAAACGTCAAATGGAGAAAACGCAAAAAGAATATTATCTCCGTGAGCAGATGAAAGCGATTCAAAAAGAACTAGGTGAAAAAGAAGGCCGCGCTGGGGAAATTGAAGAGCTTCGTGACCAGATGGAAGAAGCCGATCTTCCTCCTGACGTTCTAGAAAAAGTGGAGAAGGAATTAGATCGACTCGAAAAAATTCCTACTTCTTCGGCAGAAGGCGGAGTGATTCGCACTTATATCGAATGGTTATTGGATGTCCCATGGAATTCATTTACAGAAGATGATTTGGACTTGTTAAAAGCAGAAAAAGTGCTAGATGAAGATCATTATGGCTTAGAAAAAGTGAAGGAACGCGTTTTAGAGTACCTAGCTGTTCAAAAGATGGTGAATGAGATGAAGGGGCCGATCCTTTGTCTAGTTGGACCACCTGGGGTAGGGAAAACGTCGCTCGCTCGCTCTGTAGCCAGAGCTCTAGACCGCAAATTTGTCCGTATATCCTTAGGCGGAGTTCGTGATGAAGCGGAGATTCGTGGACATCGTCGTACTTACGTAGGGGCCATGCCGGGTCGGATCATTCAAGGGATGAAGACAGCAGGTTCTAGCAATCCTGTGTTTCTTCTGGATGAGATTGATAAGATGGCTATGGACTTCCGTGGAGATCCAGGTGCCGCTTTACTAGAAGTACTGGATCCACATCAAAATTCTACTTTTAGTGATCATTATTTGGAAGTTCCTTATGACTTATCCAAAGTGATGTTTATCACAACAGCCAATTCAATCAGTACGATTCCAAGACCTTTATTAGATCGGATGGAGCTTATTACGATTTCCGGCTATACAGAGGTGGAAAAAGAGCAGATTGCGAAAAAATATTTATATCCGAAACAATTGAAAGACCACGGACTATCCCGAGAGAAGTTACAACTTCATGGTGATACCATTATAAAGCTGATTCGTAACTATACGAGAGAAGCTGGCGTGCGCAATTTAGAGCGGACGGTGGGTACGCTTTGTCGTAAGGCTGCGAAGCAACTTGTAGCGGGTGAGAAGAAGAAAGTGGTCATCACACCTAAAAATTTGGAACAGTATCTGGGAACAGAGAGATTCCGTTTTGGCCGAGCAGAAGATGCAGACCAAGTGGGCGTCGCAACGGGTCTTGCCTGGACAGAAGTCGGTGGCGATACATTGGCAGTAGAGGTTTCGTTATATCCAGGAAAAGGGCGTCTCACTCTGACCGGTCAATTAGGCGATGTGATGAAGGAATCCGCTCAAGCTGCCTTTAGCTACATCCGCTCACGATCGAACGAGCTAGGTGTGGAAGCTGATTTTCATGAGAAGAATGATATTCATATTCATGTGCCGGAAGGAGCGACTCCGAAAGATGGTCCGTCTGCAGGTATTACAATGGCGACTGCTTTGGTTTCTGCTTTGACCAATATCCCGGTTTCACGATTTGTGGCGATGACGGGTGAAGTGACTTTGCGTGGGCGGGTGCTACCGATTGGTGGATTGAAAGAGAAGGCCCTAGGTGCACACCGAGCGGGCATGACCCATATCATCATTCCAAAAGATAATGAAAAAGATATTGCCGAAATACCAGAGAGCGTTAAGAAAGGGTTAACGTTTACTGCGGTTTCACACATGGATGAAGTGTTGAAAATCGCGCTTGTGAGGGATCCTAATGAAGATAATTGAAGTGAATTTTATAACAAGTGGAGTTAAATTAAGTCAATATCCAGAAGACGCCCTGCCAGAAATTGCTCTGGCTGGGCGTTCCAACGTTGGTAAATCATCTTTGATCAATGCCATGATTAATCGAAAGAAAATGGCTCATACCAGCTCGAAACCAGGGAAGACACAAACGATTAATTTTTTCTCGGTGAATAATAAGGTGATGTTTGCAGATGTACCTGGCTATGGATATGCTAAAGTTTCCAAGGTACAGCGTGCTGCATGGGGACGAATGTTGGAGTCTTATTTCACTAAGCGTGAGCCGTTACGATCGGTTATCCAGATCGTTGATTTACGCCATGCTCCATCGCAGGATGATGTCTCGATGTATCGATTTTTAAAGCATCATAATATCCCTGTTATCATTGTTGCGACGAAAGCGGACAAGATTACCAAGGGTCATTGGCAGAAGCATTTGAAAGTAGTTAAGCAAACGTTGAATGTTTTGCCGAGTGATCCGGTGATTCTTTTCTCTTCGGAGACGAAGGTGGGGAGAGATGAGCTTTGGGGAGAGATTATGAGGCGTGTGAGTGATGGTGAGGATGTAGGGATTGGGTCTGTTGATTAATTAAGCTAGGTATGGATGTCCCGGGGCATGTATCTGACCACAGCTCAAATAGTAAGCCTGCGAAGATGTGAAAAGCAAGTCCGCTTCGTCTATCGATGCTTCGGGCAAGTGGCCAAAACTCGCAAAGAACGCTCAAACATTGCCACAAAACGCCCTTGCTTCGAAGGACTGCGCTAAGCAGGCTTACTAACATCGCAGTGGTCAGATACATTGCCCCTAGTACATTCTCATTTACTGGTTAATGAACAAGCCTTTTGTTGAGGGGATTAAGATGAAAAGATTTGGACTTACTTATAAACTTCTGTAAAACGGATAGATGAATTTGATGGATAAATAAATTAAAACTACATAAAGAAAGGCTGGGGATGAAACATGCAGAAGAAGTTGCGAGTGGCTGTCGTTTATGGTGGAAAGTCGGGAGAGCATGAGGTGTCGTTGATTAGCGCGGCTTCGGTGATGAAGGCGATGGACTTAGAGAAATATGAAGTGCTTCCTATCGGGATTACGAGAGAGGGAGAATGGCAGGTTGGAACGACTTCTTTTCCAGCGTTAGAAGAGAGTCTAGGTGCTGAGAAGCTGGATCAACTACAATCTCAATTGCCAGCTGTTACGAATATTGCTAAAGGAAAGCAATTACCTGCACTGACGAATGAGTTTGTGGATGTTGTGTTTCCGGTTTTACATGGTACATATGGGGAAGATGGAACGATTCAAGGAATGTTTGAGATGGCAAATGTGCCTTATGTGGGGGCAGGGGTTCTCGCATCGGCTGTAGCGATGGATAAGGTTATGGCGAAGATGGTATTTGCTTCAGCAGGTTTACCACAGGGTGGATATGTTTATTATCTGCGTAGTCGCTTCTTTAAGCAGAAGGAAGCAGTTCTCGATGAGATCGAAGAGAAGCTCGGCTATCCTTGTTTTGTGAAGCCTGCTAACTTAGGCTCAAGCGTAGGAATCTCGAAGGCAAATGATCGCAGTGAGTTAGAGAAAGCGATGGAGTTGGCTTATCTTTATGATCGCAAGGTGTTGGTCGAAGAGTTTATTCCCGCCCGTGAAATCGAGGTAGCCGTGCTTGGAAATGATGACCCACAAGCTTCTCTACCCGGTGAGATCATTTCATCCGGTGATTTTTATGACTACCAAGCAAAATACATCGATGGTAAGTCTGCGATGGAGATTCCAGCCAAACTTACCGAAGAACAGACGAAACAAATCCGAGAAATGGCCATAAAATCATATCAAGCTTTGGATTGTGCAGGCTTATCTCGTGTAGACTTCTTCCTTCGCAAAGATAACGGGGAAATTCTAATTAACGAGATTAATACGCTACCAGGATTTACACCGTTTAGTATGTACCCTGTCATGTGGCAAGAGACAGGCCTTCCATACTCAGAGTTAGTTGACCGTTTGGTTCAATTAGCTATTGAACGTTATGATGAGAAGCAATCCTTGATAACCAGTCTGGATGAGTAAAAGAGGGATAGAAATGAAGCAGGCAGTGGTAAAGATTGAGAATCTGACCAAAGTCATCAAAGATAAAACCATTATCGATCAATGTTCCTTTGAACTGTATCCGGGTGAGATTGTAGGTTTCTTAGGACCAAATGGTGCTGGTAAGACGACTACTATTCGGATGTTAGTTGGTTTGATGAAGCCAACTAGCGGTGACATTGTGATTCAAAACCATCATATAGAACGAGAATTGGAGATGGCACTTCGTCATGTAGGTGCCATCGTAGAAAATCCAGAATTATACAAACATCTAACGGGATATCAAAATTTGGAATTGTTTTGGCGAATGAGCGATGATATTCCTCTTGAAAGAATCGATGAAGTAGTGAAAATGGTTCGTCTAGAGGGAAAAATTCATGAGAAGGTAAAAACCTACTCACTCGGAATGAGACAACGATTGGGTTTGGCGCAAGCATTGTTACATAAACCGAGCGTCCTGATTTTAGATGAACTGAATAATGGTTTAGATCCTGCTGGAATCAAAGAGCTCCGAAGTCATTTACAAGAGCTAGCGGATCAACATGATTTAGCGATCCTTGTCTCTAGTCACTTGTTATCTGAGATGGAGCTGTTGTGTGATCAGATCGTCATTATTCAAAATGGAAAGATCATTGGGACGAAGCAGATTTCCAGCCATGAAGAGGAGGAAACTGAAGGCACGACTCGTAAAGTGAGGTTTAAGTTGTCTTCTGCCGCGGAAGAAGTTCGTGATTTACTCTCACACACATATCCTGACTATGCTGTAGAGTTTGATCAAAATGGATTTGTAATTACGCTTCCTGTAGTGGAGATACCTAAATTAAATAAACGATTAGTCCAAAATGATATAGATGTATTTGAAATTCAAATAGTAGAGGAGTCGTTAGAAGACCAATTTTTACAGATGACAGGAGGGAGAACAGTTGAATAAGGTTTGGAGACTCATTATGAATGAAAATATAAAGTTATACCGTCGTTTAAGTACATGGATTATGATGGGTGCAGGTCTTCTATTATTTCTTGTACTTACACTTTCATACGAGCCATGGAGTGAATTTAGTTCGGGTGATTACCCTCAGTTAATTGTTTCCTTTCGATTTTTAATAGCCATTTTTGCCATTACGGTAGCAGGCGGCATTGTAGCATCAGAGTATTCAGAAGGGACGATCAAGTTATTATTAATTCGATCGCGTAGTCGTTGGAAAATTTTGCTTGCCAAATGGCTTACAGTACAGATGTTTACTATTATATTGATTGAATTAATCGGGCTTATAGGGTTTCTCATTTCTATGCTCAGTAATATCCCTAGTTATGGAATCGAGACAGATTCGGGAAAATGGTTTTCTGTTCCTGAACTATTAGTTGTGTCTTATTATGAAATTATGGTTTTTTCAACTATGGCATTTATGGTTGCAACTTTATTTCGGATTCAAAGTGCAGCTTTTGGTGTAACGATCGTGGCTTATTATGTGGGCTCTTTCTTGGCTTCTATGAATACCATTCAGGCAACATGGTTTCAGTTTACGATTTTTGCCAATTCCAATGTTACAGAAGGGTATATGCACGGTGGTGAATTGCATATGTTCGGGGTCTATAAGCCATTCATTGCTTCGGGTAGCGTCTTATTGGTGCATCTAATCCTCTTTCTCATTGTTAGTTTCTGGGTGTTTCAGAAGCGGGATGTTACGGCTTAGTATAGAAACAAAAGGCGAAGTCTCTATTTGACTTCGCCTTTTGTTAGCCTTGATCCGTTAAAATAATGGGCCCTTTAGCCGTAATGGCAAGGGTATGCTCATACTGAGCTGATAAGCTACCATCTACTGTTTTAGCTGTCCAGCCGTCGCTCATGAGTTGTACATGATGTTTGCCTAAATTCAGCATAGGTTCAATGGTAAAGGTCATGCCTTCTTGGATGATAGGACCTTTACCAGCGGGACCAAAGTGTGGGACTTCGGGGACTTCGTGCATCTTACTTCCGATTCCATGACCGATAAAGGGGCGTACCACGGATAAACCATTCGCTTCTGCAAACGTTTGGATAGCATGGGAGATGTCCCCGATGCGATTGCCAATCTGTGCTTTTTCAATTCCGCGATAGAGGGATTCCTTTGTCAGTTTAAGAAGTCGCTTTGCATCGGGTGAAATCTTCCCCACGGCATAGGACCAAGCAGAGTCTGCGAGCCAACCATCGAGGTTTACTACCATATCAATGGTAACGATGTCTCCTTCCAGAAGCTTCGTTTTTCGTGGAAACCCATGGCACACTTCATCGTTTATGGATGCACAGGTAGCGTATTTGTAACCCATATATCCCTTTTGTTCGGGAGTAGCCCCGTGTTCTGTGAGATATTGCTCTACAAATTCATCGATCTCCCACGTGCTAATTCCGGGCTTGATAAGTTTCGCTATCTGTCTATGGCAAGAAGCAAGTATGATACCCGCACGCCGCATTCGTTCAATTTGTTCGGGGGTTTTTATTTTGATGAGTTGGTTCAATCTCAATCACATCCTTATCTCTTCATGATAAACATGAGTCCCAATCCAACTATGAGTATCGGCCAGTATGTATTTAGTGTATGCGCAATCGGGGCAAATAAAGAAATATCCGCAACAACCGGATTGGCAAAAAAACCTGCTAGGCATAAGACGATGGAAATCATGAGAGTCATATTATTCTTATTCTGCATGTATTGTAAAAAAACTACAACCCCGACCATCAACATCAAAATGCTCCAATGTCTAGGCCAGCTGGGAACATATCGGAATCCCCATACGGATAAGCCGATTGCCGCAATAATTCCGCCAATTACAGTTAATTGGGACTGTTTTTGCAAAAAAGAAATAAATACCAAAATGGAACCTAAAAGGAATAATAGAAAAGGCCATGTAATCAAGGTGTTAATAGCTGCTGTTCTCGTTTCGATGACGAGTGATAGCCCACCAGCTAAAACCAAGATGAATCCAATGGCTTTTTTTTGCATGGGAAACTCTCCTCTGACGTATTAGAATTTATCTTCCTATCTTATCACAATTTTTTACTTGCTAGAGTATAAGAGGAGGCTTCGAGCAGAAAAGAGACTGCATAGAATTAGTATTTATTGGAAAAATAATGTATAAAGAATAGGTGCAAAAGGGTCTTTTCGGATCGGGTTGTGTAGTCTACTTGTGTTGATGCTCAAAATGTTCACAGGAAATGAAGAGAGATTTGAAGCGCTGTATGTTATAATATGTCTTGGTTTTTATGAACGTTTTGAATGGTTTTATGATCTCTTCTTCTGTTAAATGGGAAGTTGTAGAGATTGGAGTGAAATAGATCATGCATATACTGACAATTGGATTTAGTCATAAGACAGCTTCTGTGGAGTTACGAGAGCGACTCGTTTTTCAAGAAGATCGTCTTGCCATGGCTTTAAGAAGCTTGCGAGATATGAAAAGTATTCTAGAATGTGTGATCATTAGTACATGTAACCGCATGGAGTTATATGTAGTAGTGGATCAACTTCATACTGGAGAGTACTACTCCAAGGCATTTTTGGAGAGTTGGTTTCGCATACCGAAAGAAGAATTTCAAGAACATCTATATATAAAACAGGATCAAGAGGCTGTGCATCATTTATTTCGAGTTGTGTGTGGATTAGATTCACTCGTGATTGGTGAAACGCAAATCTTAGGTCAAATGAAAACGGCCTTTTTACAGGCCCAAGAGATTGGTACGACAGGTACGGTATTTAATATGCTCTTTAAACAAGCTGTTACATTTGGAAAGAAAGTGCACTCCGAAACGGAAATCGGCCAAAATGCGGTTTCGGTGAGCTATGCAGCAGTAGAACTGGGTAAAAAGCTATTTTCATCCTTCCAAAACCAGACGATTTTACTAGTAGGTGCTGGGAAGATGACGGAACTGACTGCCAAACATTTTGCTTCCAATGGAGCCGCCCGTGTGATTGTGATTAATCGCACGTTAGCCAAAGCGGAAGAGTTAGCAAATCGTTTTCATGGTGAAGCACGTCCATGGGATCAGCTTCTACCATCTCTAGTGGAGGCGGATATAGTTGTCTCCTCAACGGGAGCGAAAGAGGCTGTCGTTACCAAAGAGATGATCGCACCTGTGGTAGAGAATCGGCGTACTCCTTTATTTATCATCGACATCGCAGTACCGCGGGATATTGAACCAAGTGTTCATGAATTAGATCAAGTATTCCTCTATGATATTGATGATTTACATGGCATTGTAGAGGCAAATATGAAATTGCGTCACCAAGAGGCAGATAAAGTGTTGGCTTGGATTCAGCTTGAGTGTGATAAATTTCACGAATGGTTGCAAACACTTGGCGTTGTTCCTCTGATTACAGCCCTTCGTGAAAAAGCGATTTCCATTCAAGAAGAGGCGTTGTTACGGATCGAACGGAAGCTTCCTGAGTTGACAGAGCACCAGCGTCGAGTGCTAAATAAGCACACGAAAAGCATTATTAATCAGATGCTACGTGATCCCATTGTGAGGATGAAAGAACTGGCCGTAACGCCTCAAAAAGAAGAGGCATTGGACTTGTTTGTCCATCTCTTTGCATTGGAAAATGAACTCCAAAAAACAGGGGATACGTGCGAAAAAAAAGCAACAGAAGCGGATGTAGCGGAGACTCTCAGAACAACGATTTCGATCTCCTCATAACACAGGAAAGGGGATGAGGGGATTTGCTTGCTGAACGTTGGTTATATGACTTTCTAATCTATTCCTATATGCTCAGTTTACTATTTGGATTTGCTGGTTTAATTAAGCCAAATCCAAGGGCAACGATCGCTTCATCTGCGCTTTTATTTATGGTTTGGGGAATTGAGCTGTCTTTGATCGGGATGGAAATATGGCGAACGTGGCCACAGATTTCGGAGATTGATCCGATCCTCCTTTATACATGGGCTCTTATTTCGTTTGCATTATATTATCAACATATCGTAAAGCTCGATATATTTTTCATGACGATTAGCTCTGTTGGTCTGATTGTGTTAGCGGTGCAGTTGTTTTTTGTACGAGGTGTGCCATTTCAAAAAGAAGTGATTATGGTTTCAGAGCTGATTTTTGTCCACATTTCTCTCGCTATCATCGGCTATGTTGCCTTTTCGTTATCAAGCATTAGTGCTTTTTTATACTATATAGCAAGTTTTTTATTGAAAAAGAAACAATGGAATCGTTTCCTTACGCAACTCCCGAGTCTAGGCAGCTTACAGCGTTTTTCAACAGGTTCTCTCATTGTAGGGCTTCCCTGTCTGGCTGTTTCGCTTCTACTCGGTGGGATTTGGGCGATTCAGGTCGTCCAGCCATCTGTCTGGATAGATCCGAAAATGATCGCTTCCCTTCTCACATTGATAGTGTACAGCCTGATTTTATGGCAGTGGCGTCGGGTGGGGTGGCAGGGAAAGCGATTAGCTTGGTGGAATTTAGTTGCCATACTGGTTATGATCGGGAACGTACTACTCTCTAGATGGAGCTTTCACCATTGGGTCTAGAGGGTTTGGAACAGGAGGCTTACGCGCTATGAGAACCATCGTAGTCGGCACACGAAAAAGTAAACTTGCGATGACCCAGACCAATTGGGTGATAGATCGTTTAAAAGAGATGGAACCGAACCTTACAGTTGAATTAGAAAAAATCGTAACCAAAGGGGATAAAATCCTCGACGTGACCTTATCCAAAGTAGGCGGGAAGGGTCTATTTGTCAAAGAGATCGAAAGTGCCCTTTTAAACGGAGAAATTGACTTAGCGGTTCATAGTATGAAAGATCTACCTGCTGAAATGCCGGAAGGACTGACGATTGGTGCAGTTCCAGTTCGGGAAGATGTGAGGGATTGCTTCTTATCGCGAGACGGGTCCACACTCGAGGAATTGCCTTCCGGTGCTATCGTTGGGACGAGCAGTTTGCGTAGACAAGCACAGGTTTTAGCGATTCGTCCTGATTTACGAGTGGAGTCGATTCGCGGCAATATTGATACTCGTGTACAGAAGATGAACGATGGCCAATTTGATGCCATCATCCTAGCGACGGCTGGTTTGAATCGGATTTCTTGGCAAGAGGATATCGCAGAATTGATTTCCGTTAAGACGATGTTACCAGCAGTTGGGCAAGGTGCGCTTGCGATTCAATGTCGAGAAGATGACCGTGAAATTCGTGCTTTATTAGCGAAAATCAATCATGAAGAGACAGCTAGGGCAGTACGTGCAGAGCGGGCATTTCTTCAAGCTTTCAATGGCGGTTGCCATCTACCTATAGCGGCATATGCTCAGATTTGCGAAGGACAAGTACACCTAAAAGGATTAGTAGGCGATCCGACCGGTAAGAAAATGATTGCCGATACCATTATTGGTAAAAACGAAATGAAGATGGGCCGAGAGCTTGCGAATCGATTAATTGAATTAGGGGCAGATGAGCTATTGGCTTCCGTTTCGGTGTGAGAGGGGTAGTTCTAGATGAATGATTCGATTCAAGAACATCTACCTATGTTGGAGCAGAAACCACTCTCCGGACGACGAGTCTTAGTGACACGTGCTCGTAGTCAGAGCAGTGGGCTGGTGAAAAAAATAGCAGACTTAGGCGGCGAACCTATCGAGATGCCGATGATTCGTATGGTGATGCCTTCTGATTTAAGTCAGATTGATGCTGCTTTGCAGGAAGTCGCTGATTTTGATTGGATCGTGCTAACCAGTGTGAATGGAGCCGAGTTTTTCTTCCAAAGACTTCGTGAGTTGCAACTGGATATTCGTGAGATCGGCAGGTGTAGAATTGCCGCAGTTGGACCTAAAACCGTTCAAGTCATTGAAGCTAAGGGGGTACAAGTAGATTTAGTTCCCCTTACGTTTCGAGCAGAAGATTTGATTGAGCAACTGTTACGAATGGTAAAGCCTGGTCAAAAGGTGTTATTACCACGTGGCAACCTTGCCCGGGAAATACTACCGATTGCGCTTAGACAAGTAGGATGTACGGTCGTGGAAGTCGATTTGTATGAGACTCAGTTAGATACTGGGGATGCTGAAGGAGTTGCCCGTTATCTTGAACAAGGGCTACTTGATATCATCACATTTACTAGCTCTTCCACCGTACAAAACTTCGTCAAAGTCATGCAGTCCATACGTCCAGATGTACAAGCCTTACTATCCACTACTCAGCTCGCCTGCATCGGTCCTGTTACAGCCGACGCAGCCAGGAAGCTAGGGTTAAACGTTGCTGCCATCGCTGAGCCATATACGATAGAGGGACTGGTACAGGCAGTATTAAAAATAGCAAAGTAATCTAGCAATAAGCTGATGACTTTTGTTTATTAGCGCTATTAAATCCAGTTATATCGATTATTTATCTCATTCATCTATTCGTGATCGAGGGCAGGAGAATCTGTTCGATCACGGCTCAATACCAATCCTGGGAAGATGTAGGGAAGTCCGCTTCGCCATCCTTCGCTCGGGCAGGTGCAAAACTCGCACAGATCCTCGCAGGCTCATTATTTGAGCTGTGGATCGATACATGCCCCGGGACTGCGCCACTCAACAAGCCTAGGTTTTGATCTTTTTAAATCATAGAGTTTAACATTTAGAATAAAAAGCCACAGGAGGATCCACACATGAACACCTTTTCACGCCATCGCCGTCTTCGTGCTAACCAACAAATTCGCCGCATGATCCGCGAAAATCATGTACATACAAGCGACCTAATTTACCCTATCTTCATCGTAGAAGGCGAAAACATCAAACAAGAAATCCCTTCCATGCCCGGAGTATTTCACTTTTCGCTCGATCAATTGAAAAATGAATTAAATGAAATCGTCGAATTGGGTTTACCTTCTGTGATTGTCTTTGGAGTGCCTAGCACCAAAGATTCCTGCGGAAGTGAGGCATATCATGAACATGGAATCGTACAAAAAGCGATCCGCTTCATTAAGCAAGAAGCTCCAGAATTGTATGTAATTGCCGATACATGTTTATGCCAATATACAGACCATGGTCATTGTGGACCGGTTGAAGATGGCGAAATCTTGAATGATAAAGCATTGGAACTATTAGTACAAACAGCCGTTTCTCAAGCAGAGGCAGGAGCTGATATGATTGCACCGTCTAACATGATGGATGGATTTGTAGCGGCTATTCGTCAAGGATTAGATGAAACAGGCTTTCCGCATATTCCGATTCTGTCCTATGCGGTAAAATATGCTTCTAGTTTCTACGGTCCGTTCCGAGATGCGGCCCATTCGACTCCTTCTTTCGGAGATCGTCGTACCTATCAGATGGATCCAGCCAATACGCGAGAAGCGATGCGAGAAGCAACTTCTGATGTGATGGAAGGCGCGGATCTATTAATGGTGAAACCAGGACTTGCCTACTTAGATGTGATCTATCGGGTAAAGGAAAATTTTGATTTACCTGTAGTAGCTTACAATGTAAGTGGGGAATACTCCATGATCAAAGCAGCCTCACTAAATGGCTGGATTGACGAGCAAAAAGTGGTCATGGAAATGTTAGTCGGCTTTAAACGTGCTGGGGCTGAGCTGATCCTAACATACCATGCTAAGGATGTAGCGCGTTGGATAAAAGAAGGAAGCTATACAGTGTAGGTATTCTCTTAACGAGACGAAGCCCCAGGCATTTGACCTAGGGGCTTCGTTTTATGAGAAAAATCTTTTTTTCATGTGCAGGATATCAGTATCATGGGCAAATATTTTCTGGGCGAGAATTTGTTGGCTTACTTCAAAGCGCTCTAGTCGTACTTGATGCTCGCTGAACTCTCCCTTAAGGATTTTTACGCTTTCTTCTACGTCAGTGAGGCGCTCCTCTACGTCAGTAAGGCGAATTTCCACGTTCGTCAGGCGCTCTTCCACATTCGTTAAGCGCTCCTCCACATTCGTTAAGCGCATCTCAAGTCCGTCAATCTTGCCTTCTATCCTAGCCATGCGAAGCTCCAAACTATCGAACTTTGCATGGTGAATCTGCACAGCTTCTAAGATTTTATTTAATATGGATTTGTACTCATCCATCGTTGTGGACTCCTTCCAATCTGCTGTAGAGTACAAAATTCGACCTAAAAATGAAATAACCTCTTATTTAATCCCAAATTATTACAAAAAACGTGCGTGAAATGACGAAATCATAGTGAATAGGTGTGTTTTTATCCTATTTGCGTTACAATACTAAGAAGTATGGTTCTACATAAGACAACAAGAGAGGGAGTGAAGAAGATCAAGAAGAAATTTGAACGCTCCATCCGTCACTTTCAAGAAGCAGTTAAGATCATCCCAGGTGGTGTAAATAGCCCTGTTCGTGCCTTTAAATCAGTGAAGATGAATCCTGTATACATTGGACAAGGAAAAGGGTCAAGGGTGACTGATGTAGACGGAAACGAATACATCGATTACATCTGCTCTTGGGGTCCACTCATCTTAGGACATGCGAATCCCACGGTTGTACAAGCTATTAAGGATACAGCAGAAAAAGGGACTAGTTTTGGTGCTCCAACGGAACTGGAGACTCAGATGGCTCAGATGGTCGTCGAACGGATGCCTTCGGTAGAAGTGGTTCGCATGGTGAATTCGGGTACAGAAGCAACCATGAGTGCTTTGCGTCTTGCTCGTGCTTACACGAAACGTAGCAAGATCTTGAAGTTTGAAGGTAGTTATCATGGACACTCAGATAGTTTGCTGATTAAAGCAGGATCGGGTGTCGCCACACTAGGTCTTCCAGATAGCCCGGGCGTGTTGGAACAAACGGCTGAACACACTCTTACGGTGCCTTATAATGACTTAGAGAGCGTAGCATTGGCTTGTGAAAAATTTGGCGATGATATTGCCGCCATTATTTTAGAGCCGATTGCAGGGAATATGGGTGTAGTGCCACCTGCTCCAGGGTTTTTAGAGGGGTTACGTTCCTTGAGTGATCAATACGGCATCGTACTGATTTTTGATGAAGTGATGACAGGGTTCCGTGTAGGATACCACTCTGCACAAGGACTCTACCATATTACTCCTGATCTAACCACGATGGGGAAAGTGATCGGCGGTGGTTTGCCAGTTGGTGCATACGGTGGGAAGCGCGAGATCATGGAGATGGTAGCCCCAGTAGGTCCTGTCTATCAAGCAGGAACTCTGTCTGGGAATCCTCTAGCGATGGCAGCAGGGATTGCCACGCTTGAGCAGATGACGCCAGAAGCATACGATGAGCTAGATAAAAAAGGAGCTCGTCTAGCGGAAGGAATCCGTAAAAATGCAGAAGAGATCGGTATCCCGTACCATATCAACCGTGTGGGTTCCATGGTGGGTCTGTTCTTTACAGGCGAAAAAGTAACCTCGTATGATCAAGCGAAAACAGCAGATACAGAGCGATTTGCGAAGTACTTCCGCTTGATGTTAGAGGAAGGCGTATTTTTACCTCCTTCCCAGTTTGAAGGGATGTTTGTCTCCACAGCTCACTCGGAAGAAGAAATTGCCCGTACGATTGAGGCAAATCGAAATGCGTTAAAACAACTCTAGTGAAATAGAAAAGCAAGCTGTAATAGACTAGGAGATCCAATCCTAGTCTATTTTCTATGAAAATAACTCCCCACCCGAAAATCGGTATATAGCAAAGAGTGTCGCATATAGATACAGTAACATTCCATTCTTGGTATGGACAGATTGTTTGGGGAGGGAATTTAGAAAAGTGGAAAATCAATATAACCAACTTCGTTTTGATATCTCAGAAAAAGTGAGCCTGCATCCACAACAACTCGGCATTGTTCGTGTACTTGAATTGGACTTATTTCCAGATGTACAGATATTAGATGAAGGTCACCATGTGAGGATTCAAGGCTACCTGCGCTTAAACGGAAGCTATGTAGGTGAGTCAGATGATTCGGAAGTATCCATAGCAGAGGAACCAGAGGGCATTTCGTATGTAATCCCTGTGGAAATTACGCTACCCGCAGATCGGGCTGATATTGGCAATGTATCAGCAGAAGTAGAATCATTTGATTATCAAATTATGTCTCCGTTTGAATTGCAGATTGAAGCGATTTTATTCATTGATGGAGTTTCATCCGGAAAACATTCACCGCAAACGCATCAAGAAGATGAGATGCTAGAGGAGAATCAACCGTTCTTCCAAGCACAATCCGGACAATCAGAGCGTGAAGTGTCAGAAGAAGACAATTTCTCTGAACAAGAGTTATTTACTCACTATCATCCAGACATAGAAGATCGTCAGAATCCATATGAGTTAGAAAGAGAAGCATCCAGATCGAGATATCGGAATGAAAGACGTCCGACGATGCAGCCCGAATACGAACCAGAAGAAGAGTACATCTATCCTTTTCCAGACGAAGCGAGACAGCCAGAATTAGAGCGGCGTTTTGCGGCAAACGATCTTGAAATGATGGATGGAAGAGGGGACCCAGATCTGGGACCAGATGAGTTTGAGCTAGATGAGTCTGAAAAGAATGTAAATGAATGGTCCTATTGGTTAGTAGGGAAAAAACCAGAAACCTTTACAGCGATGCGCCTCGTCATTATCCAAAAAGAAGAATCGGTTGATTCTTTGGCGGATCGATATCAAGTATCTTCTTCTCGAATCAAACACTGTAACCACTTGAACTCCGAGCAACTAGAAGAAGGGCAGATTGTTTGTATCCCAAGTACAGATTAAGGAAATCTGATTGTAACCTCCTAAGAAGGAGAGGGAAGATGTGAATCAAGAAAAAAATAATCGGGACGAACGTTCCGTCATTAAACAGGTATGTAAACAGTTTCGCTTTAAGCCCCAACATGTTCAAAAAGGGCCACGAAACGTGTGGCAGGTATTTGATGGGGAGAGATGGTTTGCTCTTAAATCGACTTCTCAATCAGCGGATACACTGGCTTTGATTCATGATATTACGGATCAGATTCATGATTCAGGTTATCCCAATCTACTTTCGTGCCAGAAGACGGAGCAGAACGAAACATTTGTCGAGCATGAGGGGAAATGTTGGTATCTAACCCCTTGGACACAACCTCAGGAACCGCAAGAATTCGACTATAATCCGGAAGTACTTGTGCGTTCATTGGCGATTTTCCACAAACAAGCAGAACCACTTGTAAGCGAACATGTAGATCGAACGAAGCAGGTAGAGCAAGAGCAGATTGACAGATGGAAAGGCTATCAAGCTAAATTAAGCGAATATCAGGAAATCGTGCAAAATCGAGAATATAAGTCTCCTTTTGATAAAGTATACGTAGGACAAATTGATTTGGTAGACCGATTGTTTACATTTGCGATTAAGGGATTGGAACGCTTCGTAGAGGCTGAATCGGGTGTGCCTCCTAGATATACTTTATGTCATGGGCACCTACACCCGTCCAATGTGGTTCGCGATGATGAGCAATTTTATTGGATTGACTTTGATGATGCGGAAATCGATTCTCCTGTCCGCGATCTAGCAGTATTTTTACGTCGTTTCCAACATAGAAACATGGACCCTGAAGAAATTCAGCATTTAATAGAAGTGTATGAGTCTGAAAATCCACTCAGTCCGAAAGAAAAGAAACTACTATCCATTTTCCTCTCCTATCCGGAGAACGTATTGCGCCTCGCGCATAAGTATTATGATAAGCCGAGAATCATGAGTGAAAGTGATGCTGTGGTTCAATTAGAAAACAAAATACAGCAGATGCATGCGCTATTTGATGTGGTGAAACGATTATGGAAGACCGAACCCCAAACAGAACGTACGAAATCAGCTAAAAAGTCAACGAAGTCAGCGGCGAAAACATCGCCAAAGGCAACAAGGGGAACAAAGCCAACGAAGGCTACAAAGCCAATAAAGGAAACAAAACCAATAAAAGAAACAAAGGCGACAATGGAAACGAAGCCGTCTTCACAAGGTGAAACTGAGCCGGCTATAGATCCAGAAGACATTGATAGAGACTAAACCTTGGGAATCCCCGGGGTTTTTCTTTTCCTTCATTCTCTATTTCTCTTTTGACCTGCGATCCACTGCGCGACGAATAAATTTGGCGGGTAGAGAGAGGGAGAGAGCTAGAAAAAGTGCTTCCCACATCATGTCTCCTCCTGTTCTATATTTGTGGTGAAAAAACTTTTTGTTGTACTAATTGTGGTCTCTGCTTACAATGTTTCCTTAGGGAAACTTTGCTTGTATATCCGATAAGATATGCAGTTTGTCATAAAATGTACTGGTTGAATACCATATGAACCAATATTGTGTAGATTTTGTGGTTTGTCTAGACATGGACAAGGAAAACGTAGAGAATAAGAAATATGTTAAAATGTACGTACCAGTTTTTTGTGGGAGGAGATTCCATTTTGAGTTTTGTTAAGACGTTTGCTTCCAAATTTTATCGTGGAGCCTTATTTATCGGATTTTTAGCGTTTATGCTACTAAGTGTAATGTTGTTGTTTACCTTTCTAGCGAACCCAGAAGGCATGATCGATCACGTGAAGCATACCTTTGGAATACATGGATAATATAATGATGAATTTATAGATATATCATTTGACTCACCTTTGACTTCACGTTAGAATATTGTACAAAAGATTCATATCGACAAGCTATGACCGGGAAGAGTAGATCTAGCACTACCTATCAGAGAAGGAAATCCACCGGCTGAGAGATTTCCTAAGGAACCTAGATCGAACGTCGCCCGAAAGCTGTTTGCCTGAACAGATGGTTATTTGTACATGCCACAAGTAAGGTAGACCGGAAGCCAATCCGTTAACAGGCCCTAAGTGCATAAGCTTGGATACTATGCTTATGAACAAAGGTGGTACCGCGAAAAACAACCCTTTCGTCCTTTGATGGATGAAGGGTTTTTTATTTTTTAAAGGAGCTGAGTTTATGGAAAAAGAAATGCAAATGTCTACGAAGTATGACCCGAAATCCGTAGAACAAAAAAGATACCAATTTTGGTTAGAACATGAGTTGTTTCGACCTTCAGGCGATCAAAATAGTCCGGCCTACAGTATCATTTTGCCACCCCCTAACGTTACGGGGATGCTACACATGGGTCACGCCCTAGACTTTACACTACAAGATGTGTTGATTCGGATGAAGCGGATGCAGGGATACGATACCCTATGGCTACCAGGCATGGACCACGCAGGAATTGCGACTCAAGCGAAAGTGGAAGCTAAACTGCGCGAAGAAGGGATTAGCCGCCACGATCTCGGTCGGGAAGCATTTTTAGAAAAGTCATGGGAATGGAAGGATCACTACTCGAAAACGATTCGTGAACAATGGAGCAAAATGGGCTTCTCGATGGATTATTCAAGAGAACGCTTTACCTTAGATGAAGGTTTATCTCAAGCGGTTCGCAAAGTGTTCGTGGATATGTTTAACAAAGGGTTAATCTATCGCGGTAAACGAATCATTAACTGGGACCCAGCACAACGTACAGCGCTCTCTGATGTAGAAGTAATTCATAAAGAGATCAAAGGTGCACTACACCACATGCGTTATCAGTTGAAAGATGGTTCTGGTTACATTCAAGTAGCTACCACAAGACCTGAGACGATGCTCGGCGATACAGCAGTTGCTGTTCATCCTGAGGATGAGCGTTACCAAAATATGATCGGGAAAATGCTGATCTTACCGATCACAAGGCGTGAAATCCCCGTTATCGCGGATGAGTATGTAGATCGAGAGTTTGGAACAGGAGCTGTGAAAATTACACCTGCCCACGATCTAAATGACTTTGAAATGGGTCTCCGTCATGACTTACCACAAATTGTGGTGATGGATGAATCGGGAACCATGAATGAAAATGCAGAAAAATACCAAGGCATGGATCGTTTTGCATGTCGAAAACAGCTCACGAAAGATCTACAAGAATCAGGCGTAATGGTAGAGATTGAAGAGCATATTCACTCAGTAGGGCATAGTGAGCGCTCCGATGCGGTTGTCGAGCCGTATCTATCTACCCAGTGGTTCGTGAAGATGAAACCTCTTGCTGAACGGGCGATTCAGCTTCAGCAGAGTGAGGATAAGGTAACGTTTGTTCCGGAGCGCTTTGAACATCAATACGTTCGCTGGATTGAAAACATTCACGATTGGTGTATCTCTCGTCAATTATGGTGGGGACATCGTATTCCAGTTTGGTACTGTGATAGCTGCGGAGAGATGACGGTAACGTATGAAGACCCGACTCAGTGTCAGTCATGTAAGGGCACCGATATCCGTCAGGATGATGATGTGCTGGATACTTGGTTTAGCTCGGCACTCTGGCCATTTTCCACGATGGGTTGGCCTGAAAAAACGGCTGATGTAGAGCGTTATTTCCCTAACAGTGTTTTAGTTACCGGGCATGATATTCTCTACCCTTGGGTAGCACGTATGATTTTCACTGCCCTTGAATTTACAGATCAGAAACCATTCCAAGATGTATTGATTCACGGATTAGTTCGGGATGCAAACGGCGTGAAAATGTCTAAGTCCTTAGGAAATGGTGTGGATCCGCTTGAAGTAATCGAGCAGTATGGCGCGGATGCGATGCGCTTTATGGTATCCACAGGCTCCACTCCTGGGCAAGATTTGCGTTTCCGTATCGAGCGTGTAGAGCAAGCGAGAAACTTCATCAATAAGATTTGGAATGCAAGCCGTTTTGTGCTTATGAACCTAGGAGATTTCCAAGTTCAAGATATTGATCTATCAGGTAATCTAGGTACAGCAGATAAATGGATTCTGACTCGTCTACAGGAAACCATCGGCCTGGTTACCGGATATCTAGAATCGTACCAATTAAACGAAGCAGGTCGTGCTTTATACGAATTCGTTTGGGACGACTTCTGTGATTGGTATATCGAACTAGCAAAATTGCATTTATATGGCGATGACGAAGCGGCAAAGAAAACAGCTCAATCCGTTCTCTGCCACGTTCTAGATCAGATTCTTCGTCTCATGCATCCGATGATTCCGTTCGTTACGGAGGAAATCTGGCAACAAATCCCTCATGAGGGACAAAGCATCGTTACGGCGAAGTGGCCAGAAGAACAAGCTGAGCTACGATTCCCTGAAGCGAAAGAGGAAATCGCTTTGTTGATTGAGGTAATCCGAAACGTTCGAAATATCCGTGCTGAGGCAAATGTGGCACTGAGCAAGATGATTGAATTGATCATTCGTCCAAGCGATGCATCAACCGAAAAACTCCTTTTACAAGGAGAATCGTTCATTCGCCATTTCTGTAAAACAGAAAAATTAACGATTTCCACGACTGCCGAGACATCAGAGAAGACGATGAGTGCTGTTGTAACAGGAGCGGAAATCTTTATTCCACTTGCTGGTCTGATTGACATCGATCAAGAAATCGATCGGTTGAAAAAAGAGCTAACTACGCTAAATTCTGAGGTGGATCGAGTTCGGAAGAAACTCTCTAACCAAGGATTTGTAAGCAAAGCTCCTGATCATGTAGTGGAAGAAGAAAAGAGAAAAGAGAAAGACTACCTCGAAAAACGTGAAAAGGTGCAAGTACGTTTAAACGAATTACAGCAATAAACAACTTACAAACAGAGCTTCATCGGCAATAAGGGAAGAAGGGTAGGATCGGTTTCCTACCCTGTTCCTTCTGTTGACGAAACGTATATTCCGTTGCAAAATGGACTGAGTATAGATCAATGCTGAGCGTGCAAAGATCTAAGAGGAAGGAAGCGAAAGAGTTGTTTAAAGTAGCCAAAGAAGTTCATGACTGGATGGATCAGCATTGTGTAATGGGGATTCAACCGGGCTTGGAGCGTATGGAGTGGGTACTGGAGAAACTCGGACATCCAGAGCGTCGGTGCAAATGGATTCACATTGCAGGTACGAACGGAAAAGGCTCCACGGGTGCTATGATCACTTCTATCTTGCGGGAGGGTGACTACTCGGTCGGAGTATTTTTATCTCCACATATTTTAGAGTGGAACGAACGAATTCAAGTAGATGGCATGGGCATTTCCGAGGTATCCTTTGTCCAGTGGAGCAATACGTTGCTTCCTCATCTAGAAGAATTAGTCGCGCAAGGAAATGCTCCATCTCCTTTTGAATTTTGGACACTTGTGGCGATCTGCTACTTTGCGTTAGAGGCTTGCCCTTGGTTCGTGGTCTGGGAGACTGGACTGGGTGGACGCTGGGATTCAACCAATGTAGTACACCCGCTGGTATCGGTCATTACGAGCATCGGATATGATCATAAGGAGTTTTTAGGCTCCACGTTACCAGATATCGCTCGCGAAAAAGCAGGGATCATTAAGCGCGGAGTTCCACTTGTATGTAGCGTGGAAGATGAAGATGCGAAACTCGTGATTCATCAGGTTGCGCAAAGTGAGTCGGCTACCATTTACCAATTACATAAACAGTTTTCCTATGAAATAGAAGAATGCACAGCTCATAAGCAAATGTTTTCTTTTACGAGTCCCTATGAGAGACTGACGAACCTTTCTCTTGATTTACAAGGGATTCATCAGTTTCAAAATGCGGCAACGGCACTTATGACGATTGACATTCTTCGGCGCAGGTACATAACAGTAGTGGAAGAAGCCCACATTAGAGCAGGACTTGAAACGGTTCGTTGGCCTGGGCGTATGGAGAAAGTACAGGACCAACCGTTGGTAATACTAGACGGTGCCCATAATCAAGATGGGATTCAGTCGCTAGTAAAATCTCTTACGCAAGCATATCCACATCAAAAAATCCGCTTTGTGTTGGCTTCCCTACAAGATAAAGAAATGGACATATACCAACCCATTGTGGATATAGCACATGAAATCATGGTAACGGAAATCCCAAACTTTCCACGTTCACGTAAAGCACATGAGTTAGCTACCTTGTTAACACCTTATTTCACTGGCTCGATTCAAGCATTCGAAAAGTCATTGGATGCGGTTCAATCAGCGATGAATCAAGCAAATCCGGACGATGTGATCGTCATTACAGGTTCCTTATATCTCATTTCAGAAGTACGCCCTTATTTTGTAAGATCATAAAATGTAGAAAAGGTTGGTGACCCAAGTGGAGAAAAAAAGAGTACATTTTATTGGGATCGGTGGGTACGGTATGAGTGCAATTGCACGCGTCCTACTCGATATGGGCTTTCCTGTGTCTGGCTCTGATGTTGCGGCGAACTCTTTAGTAGAGAGGTTAATAGAGCGCGGTGCGGAAGTAACGATGGGCCATCAAGCAGAAAATGTAAACGGTGCGGAGCTAATCGTATACTCTACCAGCATCGCTCAAGATAACGCAGAGATTGAAGAAGCAAGGCGACAAGGAATTGAAGTGATCCATCGTGCGCAGATGTTGGCACGTTTGTTAAATGATCAAACCGGGGTCGCTGTGGCCGGAGCGCATGGCAAGACAACGACGTCTTCCTTGATTGCGCAAACCCTTGAGATCTGTGGCCAAGATCCAACATACATCATCGGTGGAGAAGTAGTTGGATTAAAAAGTAATGCTAAGGCTGGCGAAAGTAAATTTGTTGTAGCAGAAGCGGATGAAAGTGATGGTTCCTTCCTCGAATACTTCCCGCATATCGCTGTCGTGACCAATATTGAGCCGGACCATCTTGAACACTACCAAGGTGACTTTGAAAACTTGAAACAAGCGTATCGGGAGTTTTTGAGTCAGGTACGTCCAGAGGGAGCAGCCATCTTATGTTGGGATGATGAGCATGTAAGAAGCATGGCGGAGCGCGTAAAAGGAAAGTACATTACGTATGGAATTGACCATCCGGATGCCGAGTATCGTGCAGTAAATATTCGTGAGAAGTTCTGTGCGATCACCTTTACTGTTGTTCATCAAGGTCATGAGCTGGGCGACGTGACGATTCGCGTTCCAGGACGGCATAATATCGCCAATGCACTTGCGGTTATGATTACATCCCTCGAACTGGGAGTAGCTTTTGAACAAGCAGCCGCGGCCCTCTCGGAGTGTCAGGGAGCAAAACGACGTTTCCAGATGATTGATGAAGTAAATGATGTCTTAGTTGTAGATGACTATGCTCATCACCCAACAGAGATTATCACGACGCTCAAAGGTGCGAAAGCTTCTGGTAAAAAGATCGTTTGTGTGTTTCAGCCCCAACGATATTCCCGTACCTACCATCTGATGCAGGAATTTAGCGAAGCCTTCGGAGAAGCGGATGAAGTGATTATTCATACACTGTATGCTCCAGTAGGGGAAAAGCCGATTCCGGGCGTATCGGCAGAGCGTTTAGCAAAGCTGATTGTCGAAAATAGTAATCCAAATACCCGGTTTATGGCATCTATTGATGAGATTATCGCCTACCTTGCGGAATCAGTTCAGCCGGAAACATTGGTAATCACCATGGGCGCAGGTGACATTTGGCGCGTGTCTCATGGCTTGGTTCCAGAGCTACATAAGCGATTTGAACAGTAATCATGCGTAAGAAAGTGCTATCTATTGGATAGTGCTTTTTTTCTGCAAAAAATAATTGAATATTAATTAGATAGTATAATATTTCTACATTCGTTATGCTATAATTAGTTAAGTAAGTAAAATAAATGTGAGGGGGTTTTTCTTATGGAAGCATCAATACGTAAAGCCATCCTTTTGCAAGAGATAACCAAATTAAAATCGAAGGAAGAACAATGGGAACCTTACGCATGGTACAAAGAAATGCGCGAAAAGAGTCCCGTTTTTTATGACCCAGAACAAGAAGTATGGAATGTTTTTTTATATGACCATGTGAAGCGTGTGCTATTTGATCATGCGTTATTTTCGAATAAAAGAGAACGAAGCTTAATTCCGATACCCCGTAATCGAAATGATGAACGAAATAATGTAAACAGCTGTGATCCTCCGCAACACCGCAGTCGCCGTGCATTGCTCTCAAAAGCATTTACACCACGAAGCATTAACGAATGGAAGCCGCGAATTCAATCCCTGGCAAATGAACTAGTTGCCGGGTTAGAAGGTCAAACGACAGTCGATATTGTAGAAAAACTTGCGATACCACTGCCAATCATTGTGATTGCAGATTTGCTCGGAGTTCCTTCAAAAGATCGAGAGCTATTTAAAGCGTGGTCTAACATCCTCTTTCTCCCTTACGCCAAGGAGTTATTTGATGATATCGCGGCCAAAAAAGTACAAGCGATGAAGGAGTTTGAAGAATACTTATATCCGATTGTGTTAGAAAAGCGGCGCAACCCTGCAAACGATATTCTCTCTGACCTAGTTCAAGCGGAGTTAGAGGGTGAAAAATTAACAGATGAAGAAGTGGTGAAATCAGGGATTGGATTACTAGGTGCCGGAAATGAAACCACGACCACGCTCATTTCAAACATATTTTACTCCATGTTATTTGACAAACCAGGGATTTACCAAGAGCTACGTAAAGACGTGTCACTGGTCCCCAAGCTAGTCGAAGAAGTACTCCGTTTTCGATTCTTGGTCACCATGGATCGCAGAGTAGCTCAAGATACCGACGTTTTTGGGCATCAGATGAAACAAGGACAGATGGTGGTTGCTTGGATCGCCTCCGCAAATCGTGACGAATCTCAATTTGCTCATGCTGGCGATTTAGATATTCATCGTGCTGGGAATCAACATCACCTTGCCTTTGGAGCGGGCGCTCATTTTTGCCTAGGTGCACCTCTCGCACGTTTAGAAGCTACACTGTTACTTACTTCGTTTGTAGAGCGTTTTTCAAATATCAGTCCAGTAGACGGGATGAAATTAGCCGACCATCTAACGGATTCGGTCACAGGTCAATCTCTGAAAATCTTACCCGTTCATATAGAGAGATAACAGGATAGAGTTCAAGATAGTAGAGAGCAACCACTAGAGATTAACAAGTATCACGATCTTCATATGCCTTTGTATATCAAGAATAATCGCCAAATGTTTCATCAAGTGATGACCAATCCGCTGGAATATGTGAAGTCATTGGCTGGATTTAATCGTGATGTTCTTTTGTAGTGAGTCAAAGAGCCTTTCATTCACCTTGAATCCTAAGTGTACAGGTGAACGAAAGGCTCTGTTTTTTTATTCAGGATATATTATTCATTAGGAAAGGGCTTATGGATCAGGTGGATCATTTAAATAAAGACAGTGTAGTACTTAGTCATTCTAGAGTTTCAACCATAGGAGATATATCATTAAATATCTCCTATGGTTTTTGTAGTATACTTACGGGTATGTAGGATAATGATGGAATGATCACATGAAAACAGGAGGAACTTATGTATCCAAGCTGGAGTGAGTTATCTCGTTTTGTACCAGTGTTTTTTCTATGGAGTGCGATTATGAGCGCCCTCTTTGTTGAACTTGCTGTGGATAAGAATTTTCTCAATTTGTATATGATTCTTAAAGGGATTTGGATTATTGTTTTTGGTCTGTGGAATATCAAGCTTTTACGAAAATATCGCAACGATAGGAAATATGTTCGAAATGTTTATGTAATATCGATAGTATCCATTTGTTTTTATACTATCTTTGTAAGCTACAAAACTAGCTTTTCATTTCCATCTATCATACCGTATCTATTTCCGTTTGTAATCGCTCTCCTATTTGTTGTTCCTGCTGAGTTATTCAAACATATTGACAAATACAAAAAACAAAATTAATTATTCATTGGAAATCATCACGAATGTAACGCCCTTGTGAATAGCGATCTTCGACGAGATGGTTATCACAAGGGTTTGTTCGTGATTGATAGAGTATGATTTTCTGATTGTGCTCTATGATTGGGTATGCCGTTTCAATGAAGACGAGCTTACTAAGTTTGAAGATCAAGCAGAGCAGCGTATGCTGTGGGACATTGAATCGATGTTAGAGTCTAAACTAGCTGAACCATTGAATTCGAAGTACAATGAGCTACTTCGGACAGCTAGAGAAAAAGTTCGTGATGATGCAGTAGATATTTAAAGTTGAAGCTGAACCAGCCTAATTGATCAAGTGAAAATGAAAAGAATCTTATCGTCTTTGGACTAGAGGCGATTTTATATGAGACCTTGTCTCTACAGTCAAAGAAGTAGGCTCTCCGTGAAGAGTCTACTTCTTTTTTAATAATAAACGTATGAGTGCTAATGGATACTTCGCTTCTTAAAGTTGCCGCCTTGGATATCATGAATATTTCCAACGGCGAGGAATGCTTGTGGATCGATATCTTCCACGATTGACTTAAGCTTTGCTTCTTCTAAACGAGTGATGATGCAGAAGATCACTTTTTTATCTTCTCCTGAAAATGCGCCTTGGCCACTTAGATAGGTAACGCCTCTACCTAAGCGATTTAAGATTGCTTCTCCTAGTATTTCGGGATTATCACTAATGATCCAAATGGACTTGGTTTCATTAAAACCTTCTATCGTCACATCAATTGCTTTAAAGGCGATAAAATAAGCCATTAATGAGTACATAGCTCGATCCCATGTGAAGACGAACCCAGCACTTCCTAGAATAAATAGATTGATAAACATGACGGTTTGGCCAACGGATAACGGAATACGTTTGTTAAATACAATGGCTAAAATCTCGGTTCCATCTAGCGAACCACCATGTCGGATGACTAATCCCACACCGATTCCTAAGATCATTCCACCAAATACAGCAGCGAGCAGAGGATCTTCGGTTAAAGGTCTTACAGGATGCAACAAAGTCGTGCCAATCGACATCACGATGACTCCAAAAATGGAGGAGATGGTAAACGTTTTCCCTATTTGTTTATAGCCAAGGAAAAAGAATGGAATATTTAATACAAACAGAAAAATACCTAAATTTAGTCCGGATAAGTGCGATAACATGATTGAGATTCCGACAACGCCACCATCAATAACTTGGTTGGGTACTAAAAAGATTTCCAAACCAACAGCTACCAAAACAGCACCTAAGAAAACTAAGATACCTCGTTTAAATAAAGCCAAAGCCGATAGCTTTTTGTGATCTTTTGGTGTTACCTCCGGAGTTGGTTGTGGTTGTTTTAATACAGCTTCCATCTATCTACCCCTTTCTAATCGGATTTGTGGGAGAGATCACCATGCACAAGCTGAACTTTATCGATGAAAACTCTTCCATCTTCAATCCCAAAAGTGATATAGTCACCTTCTTTTAATTCTAAGCACTCTCGAACTTCTTTGGGTACAGTGACTTGACCCTTCGAGCTAATGCGATACACATGCATAAGATCACCTTCAGGATTGGTTGTATTTTTTACTTCTTTATTTCTTTACTTCCTTACATTTATTATAACATAAAATGAAAAGGAGTCATTCTCGTATTTTACGTAGAATGACTCCTAAGTTTTTCCTTCTATATTCACAATCATATTCAAGTTAGATCCCACCTCTTTCTTTTCCAATCCATACATTAAATACGACTTCGAAGACCGTTTTTAGCACTGTCATCCAGTTCATCCAGCTCACCTCCGTTTTGTTTTTGTTTATATTGATACTTTAATCCATTCTCCTATTTCCTCCCATTTGTTTTCCTTTCACTTGTATTACTCTTTTGTAAGAGAAATACAGGTTGGATGAAAGATTGTTTATCAACGAATAATCTTACTAACGAGTAAGATTTCTGCGAGCATATGTAAGGTATCAGTCATTCAGATATGGTGAAACTCCACTTATACTTGAGACAACAAGGGAATCATGAACAGCAGAAAAGGAGTATGAAAATGAAGAAAAAGATGATCTGGTTCTTAGTAGTTACGATTGCTTTTGTAGGTGTTGGATTTGGAGTGAAACGGTATATAGAGGGACCTCCACAATCGGTAAATGGAATTTTGGTATCGGGTTCGAAAGAAAATATCGATGCAGTTAAGAAATTGTACAAGTCTGAAACGAAGCAAACAGCTGATTATCAATATAAAGTAGTGAAGGTTGAAGAGAAACAAGTGGATCCTAACAAGGGACAACCTTTTTATGTAGTCATTAGTAAATCGACTGCGAAAAAGTTCGTAGAAAAAGGAATTATGAGGAAGCGACAAGATCCAGATAGCGGCATGATTGTATCAGATCCATTACGCGAGCTTAAAGAATTATCCAGTGAGGACAACTTATTATTCAAGAGGGTGGCAACAGATCAAAATATCAAGCTAAATGATCAAATGGTATCCGTCAAACATATAAAACATCAGGCTTGGATTGGATATAGCCCAGAGAATGTCATTATTTTAGGGGATGATCTTTATAATAAAGTACAAGCAAAAGAAATGGACATGTCACTCGTTCAGTTTTCAAAGGAGAAGTTTGACTACAAAAATAAGGAAGATGTTAAGAATCTATTAAAAGACATAGCAAAGGTTTATAAAAATGGTTATGTCTATGGTGTTGACAGTTTTAAAGATAGTCCGGATAAAGATGGTCTGAATATGATTGATTTTGTAGATGTGCCTAAATAGGTGATTCATTTCAATGGGGAGAGGATGAGAAGATGGAAATCGTTCGGTTGGAGCAAGTGATGAAAAAATACGGGGATGGGGATGGGGATGCTGAGGTTACGGCATTAAAAGAGATTAATCTTTCCATTCATAAAGGTGAATTTGTCACGATAGTCGGGGCATCAGGATCTGGTAAGAGTACGTTGCTTCATATATTGGGCGGTCTCGATCGTCCTACCTCGGGTAAGGTGTTTATCGGAGAACAAAACATCTATGATTATAGCGATCAAGAACTTTCCATCTTTCGTAGAAGAAAAGTCGGCTTTATCTTCCAATTCTTTAATCTTGTTCCCGTATTAGACGTGCAGGAAAATATCGCTTTGCCTGCTTTACTGGATGAGCAACATGTAAATGACTCATATCTAGATGAACTAATTCGGCTCTTAGGATTAGAGGAACGTCGAAATCACCTTCCCTCTGAATTATCGGGTGGACAACAACAGCGTGCATCCATTGGCAGAGCACTAATGAATAAACCAAGTATCATTTTAGCCGATGAGCCAACCGGAAATTTGGACACCCAAAATACCAAGGAAGTGCTTGATTTACTGAAGATAACGGCAAAAAAATATAACCAAACCGTGATTTTAATTACCCATGATCCTGCTATTGCGGCAAATTCAGATCGCATTATTACGATGGAGGATGGGATGATTATTTCCGATCAACTACTGGTTCATCCATCGTCCTAGGTTTGGAGGGAGAAACGATTTGATTCGAAGTTATAAGAAGTTAAGCCAAAAATATATCAGAAGCTATTGGAAACGAACCAACTTAACGTTGTTAGGAATTGTGCTAGCAGTCGCTTTAATTACGACGATTGGATTATTTTTTAATGGTGCATATTATACACAAATTGAAAGTGCAAAGGATCAAGCGGGAGTCTCCTACCATGTGGATATATCTCACTATGATCAAGCGATCTTAGATAAAGTCAGCCATAACCCGAATGTCGCTTCTTATGGAACTATGTCCCAAGGAGAGATTTTTCAAGTAGGAAAGGATTTTGTCTCGTATCGTTATGCAGATTCTCGTGCGTTAGAGTTACTGAAGCCGGGTTTGATGCAAGGAAAGATGCCTGCTAATTCACAGGAAGCGGCGATCGAAAGCTGGATTCTCTCCTCTATTCAACCCGATTTGAAATTAGGGGATACCTTTTCCTTTAAAAAGAAAACATATAAATTAGTGGGAATCCTAGCTAACCAAGAATTTACCCAACAAGAGCGAAAGGGCACTTTATTAACGATGCAAGATCAGTTTAAAGTAGGTGAAGGAAATCTACTGATTGAACTGCACTCGAAATCGAATATCAGACAAGTCGCGAACCAGTTTCAAAATCTAGCAGGCGAGGAAAATACGAAGGTTAATGAGACTCTCATTCAAGCCTTGCAACCAGATAAAGCTTTAATGGTCGTACCTGCAATTGCAATTGGAATTGTTATGATTTCAACGATTGTCGTGATCTATAATGCTTTTCAGATCAGTATTACGGAGCGTCTGAAGCAGTTTGGATTACTTAGGAGTATAGGAGCGACTCAAAAACAGATTCGGAAGTTAGTATTGCGAGAGGCAACATTCTTTTCCATCATAGCGATCCCAATTGGGGTCTTCCTCAGCATCTGTTCTGTCGTTGTGATCAGATGGATATTGACTAGCCTAGGGCAAAATATGAAAATCGTCATTCCGATTGAAGGATGGATTATCGGACTTTGTTCATTCATCTCACTGTTGACGGTTTATCTTGCTAGCTTTTGGCCCGCCTTTCTGGCAGGAAGAATTTCACCGCTTCTCGCCATTAGTAGTAGGCAAGCGATCAAAAAAGAGACCATCAAACGAAATAAAAAAACCACAGTAAGGAATTTTTTCTCGGTTCCTTTAAGCATGGCGTTAAAAAATAGTAAGAGAAGCCCAGGTAGGTATTCGGTTACGATCTTATCTATCATTATTAGTAGCATTCTATTTATTACCTTTTCCTCACTGATGGGAATTGCTTTTCAGTCTAAACAAACGGAAATGTCCGCTTTAAGAATGGATGTAGCAGTAGAATCAAAGACTTATTCACCTATGGACATGGAACCCATATTACAGAAATTAAACCAAGTCAGTAACATAACAAAGATTTATAAGCAGTATAAGAAACAAGCTTTTTATACAGAAATGCCGAGTGATAAGCAAATTGAATCATTACAAGGTGGTTCCTTATATACAGAAGTGAATCATAAAGGAAAACGCATGGACATGATTCATTCATCAGTCAAGGCATACGATGATTTGTCATTACAAGAATTGAAAAAATCTGTGATATCGGGTCATATTGATGTGAACCAATTAAAGCGGGAAAAAGCAGTCATTTTAGTGGAACAGGCAGCTATTCGCAATACGAAAACACAGAAGCCTTATCTCGGACCTCTCAGCAAATATAAAGTAGGGGATTCCATCCGTGTACAAAAACCATCACAGCAGGAAGAGGATCGTGATGAATTAACCTACGATGAAAAAAAGATGGAAACAGTAAAGATTGTGGCAATCGTCAAAGCCGATATATTGGATAAAGAACGATCTGAATCGTTCACCTTGATTAGCAGTGAGCAAGGAATGACTTCATTAGCAAAAACGCCTGTCAAACCAATTGGTTTGGGAGTCGAGCTAAAAGATCAATCGAAAAATCTAGTAACCGTTACGAAAATGAAAGAAGCTCTATCAGGTGAAGGATTACAATCAGTTAAAGTGGTTGACAATATTGATCAAAATCAGAAGCAGGAAGCTTATATATTAACGATAAAAGTATTGGTATATGGTTTTATCGCAGTGATTACCTTAATTGGTAGTGTGAATATCCTAAATACGGTTACCATCAGTATCATGATGAGGAGAAAAGAGTTAGCTGCTCTAAAATCAATAGGTATGTCGCAACGAGATATGAAAAAGATGGTGACCTATGAAGGACTTGTGTATGGCTTCTTTGGGGGACTTCAAGGAATCTTTTTCGGTTGTCTACTTAGCTACATTATCTATATCGCTTTAGCAAATAAGGTCGAGATGGGCTGGACCATTCCTTATCGGGATTGCATTATCGTATTTGTCGCAGCGCTTGTCATTAGTTATTTATCCATCTTGGCACCACTGAGAAAAATTTCAAAAGATAATCTTATTGATGTGATTCGAGAGGAATAATATTGGAGACATGGCTTATGAAGAGTGAGTCATGTCTTTTTTTCTTTCACATTTGTTTTTTCCTTTTTCATTGGGTATAGTGGCTTTACTCAAGTGTTGAAATAGTGAGGGTAAAAGATGGATAAAATTCTATTTGTTGAAGATGATGAATCTCTGGGAACGGCGATTGAATTCTCGTTAAAAAGTGAAGGATTTGATGTGACAAGAGTAACAACTGTAGCCGAATCTAAACTTCATTTTCAAAAAGAGTCCTTTGATGTGGCGATTTTAGATATAGGATTGCCAGATGGCAACGGTTATGATTTGTGTACCTATCTGAAATCTCGAAGTAACATCCCTATTATTTTTTTGACTGCTCTAGACGAAGAGGCAAATGTAGTGATGGGCCTAGAAATGGGTGGTGATGACTACGTTACGAAGCCATTTCGATTACAAGAATTGCTATCTCGGGTAAGAGTACAATTGCGAAAGAAATTAACAACTACATCCATAACGGAGTTAATATCTAGCAGTATCAAGGTGGAGGTGGAGTCAACAAAGGTTTTTAAAGATGCGACCCCTGTGTCCTTAACTAATTTAGAGTACAAACTTCTTCTTACATTGATGTCAAATGCTCATAGAACGATGCAAAGAGATGAAATACTAGAGAAAATTACGACTGGTGACGAGGTTTTTTTCGATGAAAATACGCTTTCTGTATACATCAGACGATTAAGGAGCAAAATCGAGGATGATCCTAAAAATCCAGCTTGTATTGTTACCCAAAGAGGTCTTGGCTATCGTTGGGATCAAGATGTCATAGAGTCTGTACGAAGCATTCGTAGCTAGAAAGAGGATAGAAATGAAAAATTCGGAGATAAAGACGAGTCTTGGTTTTCTAACCGTGATCTTGCTCTTATTTGTAGTGTATCAAACGATTATGTTGCAATCATTTTATAGCGATTTAAAGCGCGATTACATCAATACTTGGAGTGGGATTACGGGGAAGCTTGTAGAGCAAAACCCAGAAAATGAAAGTGAAATCATGCATATTCTATCAGGGAAAGAAAAGGAATTTAACCCTTATATTACTATTGGTAAAGACTTATTAAATCAGTATGGTATATCGGAAGATGTACCGTTAGATCTATTTCCCTACTTAAATCAACATATTTCAGACTATAACCAACTTATTTCTTGGGGTCTGGGACTCCTTTGTATCACACTTCTGTTGGTGAACTTGATACAATACAAATCCTTTTTCGGTAAGATCAAGCAATTTATTACGGCTGCTGATAAGATCGTGGAAGGAGATTATGAAGTAGCGATGAATGAAAATAGAGAAGGGGACTTGGCTAGATTAGCGGTGTCGTTTCAATCGATGAAAGAAGTAATACGAAAGAATATGCATGATTTATTTGCTGAGAAAACATTTCTCGTTCAGACTCTCCACGATCTCTCACATCAACTAAAAACACCCCTCTCCACACTAATGGTGAATAATGATATCTTGCTAAATGGAAAATGCTCTCTTGAACAATGTCAAACGTTTATTCAGAGTAATCAAGTTCAGCTTTCTAGAATGAATGACCTGATCCACAATGTACTAAAGGTAGCGAAAGTAGATGCTAGAGCGATTGCTTTTGATAAAGAGAAAATCAATCTTGTTGAGACGATTTATGAAGCAATTGATATCTTACAAAGTAAATGTCGTGAGAAAAACATCACGATCGATTTAGATGCGGCGGACGAGATCGTTGTTTCCCATGATCGAATTTGGATTCAAGAAGCACTTATCAATATCTTAAAAAACTCCATCGAACATTCTAATCTAGGTAGCCAAATTTGTGTTCAGGTGAGAGATACTCCTATTCACACAGAGATTATGATTCAAGATTTTGGAGAAGGAATTGAGCGTGAAGATCTGCCCCATATATTTGAAAGGTTTTATAAAGTAAAGCACTTCAAGAAGCGTGATTCGATTGGAATCGGATTAGCCCTTGCTAAGTCGGTCATCGAAGCTCATGATGGATTTATTCGAGTGGAGAGTCGTCGGTTTGAGTTTACTAGATTTACGATTACCTTTTTGAAGTATTGACCCTCGTGAATCGAGGGAATTGGCATTTAAGCTAGCAGTGAAGTTGATATTCAAACTTATATATTCAGATTGCCATAAAAATCATCCCATTTGCTCCCCGAGTTTATGCAGTGGGAGTTTTTTAAATTATGTCTGTGCATGATTAAACTCTATATGATTTTTTAGTTAATATATGATTTCGAAATATCTTCTCATGTCATATCCTAATACAAAGTAATCATATATGTATTATGAGTATTTTTGCATCTAATGGAGGGATGTTATGAATCGTTTGATTACCTTTATAATCGTGGGGTTCTTTGCACAGCTTGTGGATGGTGCGTTGGGGATGGCGTATGGGGTGACATCTAGCTCATTATTATTACTGTTTGGGATTGCGCCAGCGATTGCATCTGCTTCTGTGCACATGTCGGAAGTGGTGACAACGGCAGCTTCAGGGGTTTCGCATATTCGCTTTGGAAATGTGGATAAGAAAACGGTTCTTCGTTTGATCTTGCCGGGTTCGATCGGGGCGTTTGTGGGTGCTTGTTTTTTAAGTAATCTGCCTGGGGAATTGGTGAAGCCGTATGTTGCGATATTCTTGTTTTCACTAGGGGCTTATGTTTTAATTCGGTTTTCATTTGTTCGTTTTAAGCAGAATATGAATCTTTCAAACCGTACACCCAGTAAGAAGTTGCTCATCCCTCTAGGCTTTGTAGCAGGCTTTGCCGATTCTACGGGTGGCGGTGGTTGGGGACCGCTCGCTACGCCTGTGTTGATGGCGAGAACCGAATTAGAGCCACGAAAAGTAGTAGGGTCCGTAGATACTAGCGAATTTGCCATAGCTCTCTCCTCTACATTAGGCTTTCTGATCTCGCTCGGATGGCAACAGTTCCATTGGGAGTGGGTGTTGGCACTGATGATCGGCGGCGTCATAGCAGCCCCAATCGCCGCTTGGCTAGTACGCCTAATTCCAGCGCCCATATTAGGAGTTCTAGTAGGTGGACTCATCATCATGACCAATCTAAAAACGTTATGTAGCGTTTTTCACATTAGCTCCCCTAGTATCCAAAACTACCTTTACTTATTATTTGGCTTGATATGGTTTGTTGCTGGGATCTATACGATCCTACGCTATCGAAAATATAGGAAACAATTATCTGCCGAAGAACTTGATAATCTTTCATTGTGATAGTACCAAGGAGTGATATACAGCTTCATCATGTTAATTTCTGAATAATATTTTTAATTTTCATTCTTTTTTCGCCGAAATACTCGATGTGCTGACCGAACACAATTATACTCCACAGAACTGGTAATTGTTTAGAAAATGATAATGGTCTAGGGGCAATGTATCTCACCACTGCGAGTGAGTAGAACTGCTTAGCGTAGTCCTTTGTAGCAAGGGCATTTTGTGGCAATGTCCCCGCGTTCTTTGCGAGTTTTGCCACTTGCCCGAAGTGAAGAAGGATGGAGCGGTTTTCACATCCTCGTAGGCTCACTCTTTGAGCTGTGGTGAGATACATGCGCCGGAGCGTGGCACATAGAAAAAGCTCAACCAACAGTCCTTACTCAAGAGACAATTACAATTGTAGTGTCCTTCCCATTCTGATATACTCAACTGGAATAAACGTAAACTTAATATAAATAAATAGTTTACATTAGGTTGGGGGTAGGAGCATGTCACACAATTATCAAGAACTACTAGAGAAGAACCAGAAATATCTTTGGAATCCATTCACTCAAATGAAGGAATATTTAAACGATAATCCCGTCATTATTGAACGTGGCCAAGGAGTCAAGCTAATCGACGTACGAGGAAACGAATACTACGATGGAAATGCTTCCGTGTGGCTAAATGTGTTTGGTCATAATCGAAAAGAGCTAAATGAAGCGATTCAACAACAACTAGAACAAATTGCTCACTCTACTTTATTAGGAATGGCAAATGTCCCGTCTATTTTATTAGCAGAACGATTGGTCCAGCTTTCCCCCGAGAGCTTACAAAAAGTTTTTTACTCTGATAGTGGAGCAGAGGCAGTCGAGATTGGGTTAAAGATGGCGTTTCTTTATTGGAAGCATCTAGGAAGACCCGAGAAGCAGACGTTTCTCAGCATGAAAAATGCGTATCATGGTGATACCGTGGGGGCAGTCAGTGTAGGGGGGATTAGCACATTTCATCGAGCTTTCGATCGATTGCTGTTCCCAACTGAAAAAGTTTCGTACCCATATCCGTATCGTTTTCCGGGAACGGTGGAGGAATGTAAAAAAAGTTGTCTAGATGAGTTGAAGCAGGCGTTAGAAGAGAAATCGGGACAGATTGCAGGGCTCATTGTAGAGCCAATGGTGCAAGGGGCAAGTGGAATTATCGTGATGCCAGATGGATTTCTTTTAGAAGTAGAAAGGCTATGCCGTAGGTACGATGTTCTCCTTTTAGTGGATGAAGTGGCTACTGGATTTGGTCGTACAGGGAAGATGTTTGCTTGTGAACATGAAGGAATTCAGCCTGACATCATGATGGTAGGAAAGAAGCTGACTGGTGGCTATCTTCCTGTCGCGGCAACCCTTACTTCCGATGAAATCTATGATGCCTTTTATGGGGATCATGCGGAAGGGAAAACATTTTTTCACGGTCATTCTTATACAGGAAACCAACTAGGATGTTCGGTGGCACTGGCGAATCTCGAGCTTTATGACCAGGAGAATGTAATCGAACATGTTCAAGAGCTAAGTAAGTCGTTATCTGTCTGGTTAAAGGAATTTGCGCAGCTCTCTCACGTAGGAGAAGTTCGCCAATTGGGTCTGATCGTGGGAATTGAACTAGTGAGAGATAAAGGAACGAAAGAGCCTTATGAATTTGAAGAGGCGATTGGCATACGGGTCTGTAGACGAGCAAAAGAACTAGGGCTACTTACTCGTCCGCTTGATGGTGTGATTACCTTCATCCCACCGCTCATCACGACAAAAGAAGAGCTACGAGAGATGCTTACCATTTTATATCAATCTATTTCTGAGGTTACGGAAGGATGAGCAGAGGAATCTTTATTACGGCAACGGGGACCGGGATCGGGAAAACCGTGATTACAGCGGGTTTGGCGCTTGCATTGCAAGATTATGGATTTGATGTGGGGATCATGAAGCCTGTGCAAAGTGGACATGAAATCGATTCTCCAGAAAGTGATGGGATGATTCTAAAAGAATTAGTTGGGATAACGGAGTCGATTGAAACGGTGGTTACCTATAGTTTTCCTGAACCAGTAGCTCCGCAACTGGCGGCAGAGATTGCCGAAACGGAAATAGACCGTATGCGAATTCTGCAACATTTGGAAGAGCGAAAAGCAAAGCATGATGTGGTATTGGTAGAAGGCGCTGGTGGACTCATGGTACCCATACGAAACGGATACAGTGTTGCAGATTTAGCCAAGGAGATCGGTTGGCCACTTCTGATCGTAGCGAATCCCCTTCTGGGCACAGTGAATCATACCGTACTCACTACCCTCGTTGCCCGCCATATGGGGTTACATCCGATGGGTGTTATCTTAAACGGTCTCCGAGAAACCGACGAAGACCCGAGTGTAGCGCACAATTCCCGCTTTATCGAACAAATGGCTCAAGTCCCTGTGCTAGGAACAGTCCCGTGGCTTGGAGAAGCGATTACTTCTCATACAGTAAGACAAGTCATTTGCCAGCATGTAAATATGACAGAATTAATCAAGTCTATTGATTATTAGGAGGAACTAATATGTTAACAACCACAACTACGACACACTGGGAACATTATGCCGATAAAGCACTACAAGGCGAACTCCTCACCATGAAAGAAGCATTATCTATTCTGGATGCAGAGGATGCTCAGCTACTTCCATTATTACAAGCCGCCTTTCGAGTTCGACATCACTACTTCGGCAGAAAAGTAAAGTTGAACATGATTATTAACGCCAAGAGTGGTCTTTGCCCGGAAGATTGTGGATACTGCTCTCAGTCCATCGTCTCCAATGCACCGATCGAGAAATATACGATGATGAAACGAGATGTCTTAGTTGCTGGTGCAAAAGAAGCATTGGCTCGAAAGGCAGGAACCTATTGTATCGTAGCAAGCGGCCGTGGTCCCACGGAACACGAGTTAGAAGAAGTGATCGAAGCTGTGAAAGAGATTAAGCAAGATTTAAAGATGAAAGTGTGTGCGTGCCTAGGAATCTTACGGAATGATCAGGCGGAGAGGCTCAAAGAGGCAGGAGTAGATCGTTATAATCACAATCTGAATACAAGTAAAGATCACTTTGCCAATATTACGACCACGCATAACTACGATCACCGAGTTCAAACGATCGAACAAGCGAAAACAGCTGGGATGTCTCCGTGTTCTGGATGCATCGTGGGGATGGGCGAGACTCGTGAGCAGACGGTTCAGATTGCCTATGCTCTTAGGGAGTTGGATGCGGACTCGATCCCTGTAAACTTTCTTCATTCGATTAAGGGAACGCCGCTAGAAGATAAGCAAGAGTTAGACCCACGTTATTGTTTGAAGGTATTGGCTTTGATGAGATTTATCAATCCGAGTAAAGAAATTCGGGTTTCGGGGGGAAGAGAAGTGAATCTGCGCCATTTGCAACCATTATCCCTTTATCCAGCGAATGCGATCTTTGTGGGGGACTACCTGACTACAGAAGGACAAGCCTCCCTAATCGATCATCAGATTATTGAAGACTTGGGATTTGAGATTGAAGAATGTGCCCTGTAAACCATTGGGATCATTGGATTGAAGAAGAGCTTTGGCGTATGGCAGAACAAGATTTAACACGTGAATTGAAAATGGTAACGGATTCTGCACAACCGGTATGTCAACGTGGAGGAAAATCATTTCTCAATCTTTCTTCCAATAATTATCTGGGTCTTGCAGGACATCCTCAATTGGCAGATGCGATGGGACAAGCGATGAGTCGGGGGGCGGGATCGCCTTCTTCCCGCTTAATCGTGGGTCATGAGGAAGAGACCGATCAGTTGGAATCGGAATTAGCGAATTGGCAATCGTCCGAAGCGGCATTGGTTTTTGGCAATGGCTATATGGCGAATGTGGGTGTCTTATCGGCGTTGCTTAGGCGTGAAGATGCGGTGTTTAGTGATCGATTGAATCATGCTAGCATCGTGGACGGGATTCGATTGAGTGGTGCGACTCACTTTCGCTATCGCCATCGAGATTTGGATCATTTGGAGATATGCTTGAAAAAAGCGGATGAAAAAGGGACGAGAAGAAAGCTAATTGTAACGGATGCGGTGTTTAGTATGGATGGAGATGTGGCTCCCCTTCAGGACATGGTTTATCTAAAAGAGCGTTATGGTGCGGCTTTATTTGTGGATGAGGCTCATAGTGTGGGAGTGATCGGAGTACAGGGCAAAGGGTTGGCTCATGAGTTAGGGATTGCGGATCAAGTGGATTTGCACATGGGGACATTTAGCAAAGCGTTTGGCGTATATGGAGCTTATGTAACTGGGAAAAGGGAGTGGATTCGCTATCTTATTCATACTGCGCGTAGCTTTATCTATACAACGGCGCTCCCACCTGTGGTGATTTCAGCCATTCGTCGATCTTTGCAATTGGTGCAACAGAGGAGTGTGTTACGTCAATCTCTTTCGGGCAAATGTCACTATTTTCGTGAAGGGCTTTCTCAAGCTGGTTTCCGACTGACTGATTCAACGACACCGATTATTCCGATTATGCTAGGAGATAGTTCGAGGACGTTAGAGTTTAGCCAGAGATTAGCAGAGCGTGGAATACTGGCAGTGGCGATCAGACCACCGACGGTTCCAAATGGAGAAGCGCGGATTCGTTTCTCATTGATGGCAAATCATCGAGAGGAAGATTTGCGAGAAGCGATTCGTACCATTGTACAAATTGGATATGAATGCAAGGTGATCGGATGAGTAGAAAACAACAAGCTTTTTTATGGATCTCGGGTTGGTCAGTTCCAGAACGGATTTGGGAGCCTTTTTACGGGGAATGGCCTGATTACAAGCACTATGCGCTTTCGTTTTGTGGTTGTGAACGGGAAGAGCAAGTGATGGAACTGGCGATTCAAACGTTCGAGCAAATTGAAGCCGATGAAATTATGGTGGTGGGTTGGTCCTTAGGGGCGATGGTTGCTTTGGAACTGGCTCTTCGTTTTCATAAGCGGGTATGTCGCCTATTTCTCATAGGTGGGGTGGCTGATTTTGTAAAGCGTAGTCATGCTGATTCTGGATGGGATGAACGAGTAGTGAGAAGGATGAAAAAGAAATTACTTTCGAATGGGCGAGAAGTGATTCGTTCGTTCGATCAAAAAATGTTTTCTTCGCTTGAGCTAGAGGAAGGTTGGGGAGAGAAGTGGCAGGAGACGTTTCGTAAACAGCTCCCCACTTTGTCTTCTGTACAGGCAGGACTTGATTTTCTACAAGAATTCTCCCTTCGAGATCGCGGGAAAGAGATTTCCACCTCTGTCTTTCTACTAGCCGGTTTGGAAGATAGTATCTGTCCTGTTACGGCAACGTTAAACCTAGAAAAACAACTTCCCCAAGCGGACTGCACCATTTGGCAAGAGGGTGGACATGCTTGTTTTTGGACGCAGAAGAATCGTTTTCAGCAATGGATAAAGGAGTGTCTACATGGAGTGCATTCGTAAAGCCAAAGTAGCCAACCGTTTCAATCGCTCAGTTTTAACTTATGATCAACATGCAAGGGTGCAGAAGCAGATGGCCCATCAATTAATTGAACTTCTCTCTTATAGGAAGAAGCCTGTAGAGCGAATCTGTGAAATTGGCTGTGGGACTGGATATTTGACTGATTTACTTACTGCTCGATATCCACATGCAGAGATCGTGGCGATTGATTTAGCACCTAGAATGATGGAAGTGGCAAAAGAAAAGGTGAAAAGTCCCCACATTCAATGGATCTTAGGGGATGCAGAACAGCTTCCACAGCTTGTAACTGGTTCCTTTGATCTCATTATCTCTAATGCAACGATACAATGGCTAACGAATCCAGAGAGTACGATTCGTTCGTGGACAGAAGCGCTTCAGCCTATGGGATGGTTGGTGTCTTCTACATTTGGGCAAGAAACATTTTGCGAATTAGCGGCTACGTTTCAAAAAGTTGAAAGCGAACTTCTTATTGAATCGAGCCAACATCGTCTAACCATGCATTCATTAGAAGACTGGGAAAATATATGGAAAAAAGCAGAGTTGATGTTACTAGAGGGGATAGAGGACCGGCAACGGATTTCATATTCCAGTTGTCGCGATTTTTTACAAAGCATTAAGGCGACCGGGGCCAATTATAGTGAAGCGAAACAACCATTATCCGTATACCGAAAACTACTCCCACGGGTGATGGACCAATATGATCAAATCTATCAAATGGGGTCAGGCGTATATGCGACCTATCATTTGTTGTATGTAGTAGGTCAAAAAGAATGAAAGGTGGTAGAATGATTCATGTGAGCTATTGCACAATGAGTTTTTCTGGAATAATATAGAAGGAAATTGATAGAGTAGGTAGGCGAGGGAAAATGAAGCGTTTTTTGGTAGTAGGAGCAGTAGCAGTTGGTGTTATGAGTATGGTAATCGGATGTTCCAAATCAAATGATCATGCCGGTCACAAAGAAACGGCGAATCAACAAGCAAGCACTTCTACGAATGACGTAACGAAAGATAATTGGCAGGTTCCAGAGTTTACATACACGGATCAAGACGGGAAGAAATTCGGAAGTCAGGATCTAAAAGGCAAAGTATACTTAAGTAATTTTATTTTCACTAGCTGTCCAGACGTTTGTCCTCCAATGACTGCGAATATGCGGAAAATCCAAGAAGATTTGAAGGCAGAAGGGCTAAATGTAGAAATCGTCTCGTTTAGTGTTGATCCTGAGACAGACAAGCCTGCTACATTGAAAGCATTTGGAGAGAAGCATAAAGCTGATTTTTCCAATTGGCATTTCTTAACGGGCTATGCTCTCTCTGATATGGAGAAACTAGCGCGTGAGACTTTCAAAGGAACGGTAGAGAAGCAAGAGAGCCAAGTTCAAGGCGGAAAGCCTCTTTTCCAACATCCGGTTCAATTTTACTTGGTTGATGGGACTGGCAAAGTTCGTAAGTTCTATAATGGGATGAATCCGGATCAAGCAATGATTAAAAAAGATGTAAAAGAAGTGTTGGGTAGTAAGTAATTTTTATGTGGGTAATTGAAAAAGGCATGATGGAGAGCGATAGTTGCTTTCTGTCATGCCTTATTTATGTTGTGCTGTGTTGTTTGTTGTTAGATCAGCTATTGGAGATTAGTCTGGGGCATGTATCTACCCACAGCTCAAATAGTGGGCCTGCGAGGATGTGGAAAAGCAAGTCCGCTCCGTGATTCTCCGCTTCGGACAAGTGGCAAAACTCGCAAAGAACGTTCAAACATTGCCACAAAACACCCTTGCTTCGAATCACTACGCTAAGTAGGCTCACTAACATCGCAGTGGTTAGATACATTGCCCCTAGACTATTCCTCTTTGCTGGTTAATCAACAGTGTGGTTGGTTGAGTAGGGAGTGAGTAGATTTTTTTCGGCTCCAAGAAGCTACTTTAAAAGCTTGCTTTTTGAAAACTTCTAGTAAGCTCTTTTGTTGTCTCTATCGATTTACTTGATTGGAATGAAATAGCTTCCGTTTATTCCAACCTACTATTAGTAAGCCTATTGCCCAGTTGATAAGTAGTAGAATCATCGCTTCCATATAGCTTACTCGTTGCATGACAAGGGGCATGATAATGAGTAGGAAGCCTAGTAGAAAGGTGAGTGTTCGAGTGATAGTAGCCCAGCTGTACACGGCTCGTCCGGCGGATATCGGATATAGCTTTACCCAGAGCGGATAGGTTTGCTGTGTGATTAACCTAGGCATCTGAAGGACAAATAGACAAATAGCAAGCGGGGTAATCGTCCAAGATACCCACGTATAGGGAAGGCTGACGACGAAAAGGGTTGCCCAAATCCAAATCCGATAGAAACTAGCAAATAAGTCACTGCGCCTAATCAAGGTGCGCCAATATAGATAGATAAATGGCTCCTTTTGGGTTGTGAATCGCTTAATGATGGCGATGAGCCATGTTCTTTTTTTAATCGGTGGTTCAACCCCGCGCAATTCTACGAACCAACTAGCAAGCGATTGCCATCGATGTCGGATGATCGATTCTCTTTTTTGCCAAATCATCCACGGCATTTGGCTTGTCTTGGTCGTTTTATATAGCCAAATAGAATGAACGATGGGAAAGAGCAGAGCGAGCAAGGTGTAGATTTGATAGGGATGGAGTGACCAAAATACCAGAAATGCGGTAATCCCCCAAAGGCAAATCTGATCCAATATGTGCGAAAATCCTTGGAGCCTGCGGTGGTCTTCCATCACCCGTACCCACAGGGTCCAGATTTGTAGAGAGAGTAGCATGCCGATTGCTGTCCACCACTCCAACGAAGTCCCGATTCGAACTCGATAAAGCGGATAAAGCAGGAAAAGAACAATGATAAGACGAAGCATAGCCATACCTGCTGAGTAGAGAAAGGCCGTTTTTCTCCAAGCAGGCATCGTGTGCTCGAGAGGAAGTAAAAAAACTAAGTCAGCTTTTTCGATCCACGGACGGAATTCTACGCTTGAGAGGATATAGGTAAGAATCCCCCATACAACCCAGTCAAATGGAAAGTTTGCAGGTAGCCCAGTAAGTAAAGTTTGATACGCTACATAAAAACCAACTAAGAGAATGCCTAGAACAAGGGGTGTTCCTCCTCCGCTCGCGATTAGAGTGATAATTCGCGTGGCCTTCGTCCATGTTGTATGGATACGATGTTGTAGTAAGGATTTATTTTGTTTCATCGATGATCCCCTTTTACAACCGATATAAAGAGTTCATGCAAAGAGGCATGTGGGCGCTCGGCTTGGCTTCGCATCTCTTCGATCGTTCCCGAAAGGGCAATATTGCCTTGATGAATACAAACATAGCGATCACAAAGTTTCTCCGCCATATCAAGGATGTGTGTAGAGATTAGGATGCCCGTTCCCTTCTCTTTCCGTTGTTGCAAGAGCATCGCTAATTCATCGATCGCAATAGGATCTAGTCCCACGAAGGGTTCGTCTACAATTAGATACTTACATTCTGTGAGAAAGGTGCAGAGGATCATGATTTTTTGCTGCATCCCTTTGGAAAAGGTATCAGGGAACCAGTTACGCGCTCGTTCCATTTGAAATTGTTTTAAGAGTTGCTCCGCTCGTTTATGAAAGATTTCGTCTGATAGTCCATAAGCCGAAGCGGTTAATTCAAGATGCTCCCATAATGTTAACTCTGGATAAAACAAAGGCATTTCTGGTATATAGCCGATCTTTGATCTGAAATCTTCTGGCTGATCAGATAATGTAGACCCATCAATCGTGATTGAGCCACTATGTGCGTTTAATAGACCTAGGATATGTTTCATTGTGGTACTTTTACCAGCCCCGTTTAGTCCAATGAGACCAACTGTTTCACCGGGCTTCACTTCAAAAGTCAGGTTATGGATAACGGGGCTTGTACGTGAGTAACCACCGGTTATATTTTGAATGGAAAGCAACATAGTTCACCTCTTGTATGTAAAAGAACGATTTAATTTCATTGTACCGAAATGGGATTCATTGGTCGACTGAAATTGTATAGGTTTGTTGAAGAGTGATTTATAGGAAGTAGGAACAAACATGAATCTATGGCAATGGATCATATGTATCATCGCATTCACCCCTTTACCCAATATCACAGACTCCTATCTAAAGCGCAGGCAAAAGCGGAACCAACTACATAGTAGCTGGAAAGATGATCTACCTAATCGAGTTACATGGTGGATGAATGGGATCTCGTTGGTGTACGGAACAGTCCTTATTTCTATTAATCCCCCCTCCAATAATAGTGAATGGTTCATCATCACAGGGATTCTATGGACCATGGGGATGATTGTGTGGTCCGATTTATGGGTAGGGATCATTCCAAATATATGTGTGGTGATCATGTGTGGATTAGGAATGGCAGAACAGATTCAGAGTGACTCCTACCAAGAGTATTGGCATACAGAATGGTTGATTGGATTAGGGATTCTTTTCTTATTCATCGTTCTGGTCTTGCTTACCCGTGCCATGGGCTGGGGAGATATAAAGCTATTAACAGCTTTATTCATCTGGTTAGGTACATGGAATTGGATGATTCACCTATGGATCGCATGTGTGAGTGCATGTGGGGTGGTATTGTTTCGAGCGCTTACAACCAAACAAGTTGCTCGAAAACAAAAAATAGCTTTTGGTCCACATATTGTACTGGGGGCGATTATTGCTTGGATGGTGGGTGAAACGATGTGGACAAGCTATCTAGAGTGGTTTCTCTCATTCTAGTAAAATTGTCTAGTAGCGTAGTTCTTAGTTTGGGTATTTATCCATATACTGTGATAGAAAGTTTCTGGTAGGGAGGGTCTATTATGGTGAAGGTAAATGTAAAACCTAAACAAGAAAAGTCTGTAGGCGATTCTCTGGATGATCATTTTGTAAAAGTTGTCACACATACCCCTTCAACGGGATTTACATCTGTGACCGTTGAACCGATCCAGAGTAAGGAAGAAGAGATCATTCCAGAAATAGAACCGACGGAACCAACCTCGTCCACTCAAGGGCGTACATTTTTAGATGCATTAAGTGCGTATCGCTTTCGAAAGGTTTTCTCGATTGAAGATGATCGAGAAGCAGAGATTATCGAATGGAGCTCCCCTCATACACCATTCCGAAAGCCGAATAAGCGAAAGTTTAACTGGAAAAAAACATGGCTACAGATCGTGTTATCGATCATAGGTGCGACTGTCTTAGGCTCGATTATGGGGATATCAGTGCTGTCTCTGTTTTTTTCGGGGGATTCACAAAAGCGACCAGTCAACTCAATTGATTCACATCTAACACCGCAAAATGATTCGAAACAAGAAGCCCCTGTCCAAGGTGATCCGAACCATTTTCCAGAGTTGCCTGTTATTTTGATGGAAACAGGAGGCTATGGTGACTCATCCGCTGCACAAAAAGGCGTTTTTGAACTGCGAGCAAAGGGGTTTGCTTCGGTATTATCGTTTACGGATCCAGATCGCATTTTTGTCGGGATGACAATCGATGAGAAACAAGCAGGACAGTTGGCCAGTTTCCTAAAACAAAAAGGGGTTCCTGTCATTTCGAAAAAGATACAGTCGTCTCAGAAAGAAACCAAAAAACAGATCGATTCGAAGTTGCAGTCGTTTATCCAACTAGGGAATGAAATGGTACAGGAGATGACACCCTTAACCGTAGCGCAACTTACCAGTTCCAAAGAACCGTCTGCTTTTCCGTTTAAAGCAGAGTATCTAGAAAAACATCGAAAGCTTCTCACCGATGGGCAGATGATCGCTACTTCTTTAACCCAAATACCCAAAAATTATCTATCTGAAATGATCCGAGGAATTGATCAGGCAGTACAAGCCGCTCAAGAAGCACAGAAGAATCCAAATACCGCTCTGCTCGGGATGATTCAAGAAGGATTGATTCGTTACAGTACTTCATACCAGCAACTAATCGAATCATTTCAATAGTCAGTTTGGTTAGATTCTTGTTGAATAATGCCAAGTTTGCTAAACTAAAATTATCATAATTTTGACTGCACCTTTTTGAGGAGGGTGCTTTTTTGTACATATGAGGATTTTGGACGAAAGAAGGCGCTTATGTGGAGATTGTTTTAGCATCTGGCTCACCTAGACGACGTGAATTATTAGCCCATTTAAAAGTGGATTTTCGTGTGCGGACGAGTGAGGTTAGTGAAGAGATAGAGGGTTCAATTGAACCAAGTGAAGTAGTAGAAATGTTATCTTTGCGAAAAGCAGCGAAAGTGGCTGAGGAAGAGAAAAATGCTTGGATTATTGGTGCGGACACGATTGTGGTGAAGGGTGGACAGATTCTCGGAAAGCCAAGCGATCCAGCAGATGCGTTTGCGATGCTATCTAGCTTACAAGGAACGAAGCATCAAGTATTTAGTGGCATTAGTTTGATCGAAGTTCGTGATGGTGAGGTGAAGCAGTCGTTATCGAGACATGCGATCACAAATGTATGGATGAACTCGCTATCCGATCAGAGAATTAAGTGGTACATCGAGACAGGAGACCCGATGGATAAGGCTGGTTCCTATGGAATCCAAGGATATGGTGCTAGTTTTATTGATAGGATTGAGGGTTGCTATTTTAACGTAGTGGGGATGTCTCTAAGCTTGCTGGCCGAAATGTTAGAAACCTGCTCTTGCCCACTGTTTGAGAAGTCATAATCGGTATATGTCATGCATCAAGATGGACACCTAATCAATCTAATCTATTTGGGAGAGGATTCTAGTGGAATGTAATGATTCTCAATTATTGATGAGAGATGTTCCAGCAGATGAGAGACCTCGAGAAAGAATGATTCAACTTGGTGCAGAACATTTATCAAATGCGGAATTAATTGCTTTACTTCTTCGAACGGGAAGTCGCGGAGAATCGGTTTTAGCATTGGCCCAGCGCCTGCTTATGGGGACGAATGGACTTCGAAATCTACATGGATCTTCGCTCCAAGAATTAACGAAGATCCGTGGGATTGGGGAAGCGAAAGCGATTCAGATTTTGGCTGGTATTGAACTTGGAAAGCGTCTTGTCAAACATAAACGAGAAGAGCTTGTATCCATTCAAAATCCAGAGACGGTGGCGGATTACTTGATGGAGGATCTTCGTTATCTTCCACAAGAGCATTTTGTCTGTCTCTACCTTAATGTGAAAAATAGAATCATACATAAAAAGGATATTTTTGTCGGAGGATTAAATTCTTCCATCGTGCATCCTCGCGATATTTTTCGAGAGGGAATCAGGTACAATGCAGCTTCCATCATATGTGCTCATAATCATCCCAGTGGAGATCCTACGCCTAGTCCAGAAGATTTAATGGTTACCCAGCGCTTAATTGAGGCAGGGGAGTTAGTAGGGATTGAGGTTGTGGATCATATCATCATTGGAGATGGTCGTTTTTGTAGCTTGCGAAATGAAGGTTTGATGTTTGAGCCGAGTTAAAACGGTTTTTTTGACAATAAGAAGGAAAATGATGGAATTTAGCGAAAAAATAGAGTTGAGGCGGGGTGACGTGAATGGGGAAAGTGATGAAGCCTTACGTAACGATCAAGGGAACCAAGGATGGCCTATTGTTTTATTTTGATGATTCATGTCCCTATTCGGAGATTTTAGAAGAATTAACCCATAAATTGGAGCATAATCAAGCGCTTTGGGAGGGACCGGATACCAAGATTCGAATTAAGTTGGGATCACGTCAAATTACAAGCGAAGAAGAGCACTCATTACGTGATATATTTTCCCAAAAAAAGAATCTAGTGATCTATGGCATTGAATCAGAAGGAAAACCACATCTAATTGAATCTGAAATGGGGATTACGACTCTTTCGGGAACGGTTCGCTCTGGACAAGTTCTTACTCATATAGGAGATCTACTATTTCTAGGTGATGTAAATCCAGGTGGGAGTATTCAAGCCTCTGGGAGCATCTATGTAATGGGAGCGCTACGGGGTTTGGCTCATGCAGGGATGCAAGGGGATGAGCGGGCTATTATATCAGCATCGGTATTTAAGCCAACGCAACTTCGGGTGGCCGATGTCATTTCTAGGCCACCCGATGAGTGGACAGAATTTGATAGCACGATGCGATTTGCTCATGTAGTCGATGGACAGATTTCGGTAGAACGTATGAACCATTTTTGTCAGATTCGCCCCGACCGAGAGTGGAAAGAAGTACAGAGAAGTTATCGATCGTTATAGAGGGGAAGGGGAGTCAAGTGGGAGAGAGCATTGTTGTTACTTCTGGTAAAGGCGGAGTAGGAAAGTCGACTACTACCGCAAATGTGGGTACAGCGCTGGCACTGGCAGGAAAGAAAGTCGTGATGATTGATACGGATATCGGTTTGCGGAATCTAGACGTTCTGATGGGTTTGGAAAACAGAATTGTATATGATATAGTTGACGTTATTGAGAAGAAGTGTAGAGTGCAGCAAGCACTTATAAAAGATAAGCGTTGTGACGAATTATATCTATTGCCAGCGGCTCAAACGAAGGATAAGAGTGCTCTTACATCGAATCATTTGCGTTGGTTGGTAAGTGAATTAAAAGAAGAGTTTGATTATGTGATCATCGATTGCCCAGCAGGGATTGAATCAGGTTTTCAAAACGCCATCGCTGGGGCTGATCAAGCGATTGTGGTCACCACACCCGAAAATGCTTCGATTCGAGATGCTGATCGAGTGATTGGATTGCTCGAAAAAGAAGATATGCCTACTCCTAAGCTAGTGATTAATCGGCTCAAGACCCAAATGGTAAAAGAGGGCGGGATGATGGCAATTGATGAAGTGGTCTCTGTCCTAGCGATTGATCTACTAGGAGTAGTTCCTGATGATGAGCAGGTGATCCGTGCTGGAAACGATGGTGAACCAATCGTCTGGGAACGTAGTTGTTTATCTGGAAAAGCATACCGTAATATTTCGAAGCGAATTATGGGGGAAATGGTTCCATTACTCGTATTAGAACCGGATTCCAGTCTCTTGATCAGAATGAAACGTTGGTTAGGGTTTGCGTAAGCAGGCTATTAAATGTGGGAGGAAGAGGGGAAGTACCTTTCTTCCCTTTGTCATTTTATAGAAGGAATGATATTAGATGAAATATAAAGGAAGTGCGTGGATCGCTTGGATATTTTTACTGCCTTCATTGCTCACAATCGGGTTAGTACTCTTCTATCCCTTAGCAAAAGAGATACGTTATAGTTTTAACGACCATCACGGTCAGTTTAGCTTTCAACACTATATAGAGCTATTTGGCTCATTTTTTTCATCTAACTCCGTTTTTCGCGATGTAATCTTTCAGACCATAGCATGGACGGTTATCAATCTTTTTCTCCAATTTACGATTGGTCTTATACTGGCACTGCTCTTAAATCGAATTCGAAAGGGGCGTGCGATTTACCAGACCCTGTTAATGATTCCGTGGGTAGTTCCTTCATTTGTCGGTGCCTATGCATGGTTATGGTTGTTTCATGATCGGTTTGGTTTTATGAACCAAGCCTTACATAAAATAAGACTTCCGATTTTCCATTGGCTAGATAATGGGACGGTCACGATGTTGGTCGTCATCATGGTAAATGTGTGGATCGGGGTTCCGTTTATGATGATGACGTTTCTCGGTGGACTCCGGAGCATTCCAAAATCGTTATACGAAGCGGCTCGAATGGAAGGTGCTTCTCCGTGGCAACAACTTACGAATATCACTCTTCCGCTACTCCGCCCAATAGCCGCAACTGCTACGGCGCTCGGGATGATTTGGACCTTTAATATGTTTAATGTGATCTATATCGTATCAAGTGGTGGACCAGCGAATTCAACGGAGACCCTCGTTACCTATACGTATCAAGAAGCATTCCAAAACGGTAATATCGGCATAGCTTCTACTTATGGAGTTGTCATTCTCAGCTTTGTAATAGCATTTACCCTGTACTATCAGCGTGTATGGAAAGCAAACCAGAACGAAGGGATGTACTAATAAAATGCGTAAGTCAAATAAGTGGGTTCACATTTTACTAGGAACTGCTTCGTTCATCTCTATATTTCCTATTCTGTGGCTTTTATTGACAAGCTTTAAACCCGTATCAGAGATTTATAGCGACACATTTCGCATATTGCCCAAGGCGTTTACGCTCGAAAACTATGTAGATGTATTAACAAGGTCAGGTGGGGTGTTTTGGACGTGGCTGTTAAACAGTATCATGATCTCGCTCCTTACAACGGTGATTGGATTGATATTGTCCACGACTGCCGCATATGCGATTTCTCGCTTTCGGTTCCGAGGGCGTAAAGGGATCACGATGAGCTTCTTATTTACACAAATGTTTCCGGGAATTTTACTCATCATTCCGCTGTATCTCATGATTGATCAGCTAGGTTTGCTGAATACCTATTTGGGCGTGGTTCTCGCGTATTTGGCTATTACCGTTCCTTTTTGTGTGATGGTGTTGAAGAACTTTTTTGATACCATTCCGATTGAAATCGAGGAAGCGGCTCGAATGGATGGCTGTTCTCAGCTGGGGATCTTCTGGCGGATGGTGTTGCCACACTCGCTACCAGGCTTAGCCATTGCGGCATTTTATTCTTTCCTGACAACATGGAACGAGTTTATCATTGCCGTAACGTTCTTGAAATCGGATGACATGTACACACTACCTGTGGGACTACAGCAATTTGTAAACCAATTTAACACACAGTACCACTTAATGGCTGCTGCCGCCATCATCATTACGGTACCCACTTTGCTACTTTTCTTTTTCGCTCAGCGTTTAATGTCAAATCGATATTTCTATAAAAAAGGGTGATCGTTTTCGTCTACGATCACCCTTTTTTTGCGATTACGAACTCTTTTTCGTACCCATCCATTTCGAAAGCTTATCTAGCATACGCTCAAAAAATTTGCGCATCTTCATCCCCTCCTTCTTTACCACAAGCATATGAGCAAAGGACAAGACATATGATTGTACAAACAAAATCCTTTGTAAGGAATGGAAAGGAGGATCAGATTTTGAAAGAATGGGGTGTACATAATAAATTACGCAGACAAGAACAAATTCGTCTGATCCGCCAAGGGTCACATAAAATACATTCACTTGAGTCAGATCAGATGGAAATTCCTTCGAAAGATGGAAAGCCATTTGCATTGCTCACTACACAGGAAGGCGAATATCCCAACTGGGTATCCCCTCCTTTAGCAACCTCCAATTATGCGATGGGCGGCATTCAACCATGGGGGAAGGCACAATCATGGAATAAGAAAGAGAAAAAACGAAATAAACCTGTAAAATTTCTCATTCAGATGGTCATAGCGGCTACTTTGTTCCTCGGTACAACGCTTGCAGTTCAACATCAAACAAAAGTAGGCCAGATGCTCACAAGTGGACTCCAGCAGAAAATGGATGTTTCCACCATCGCCAAAGTGGTGGATCAGGTGGTAGGAGACAATGCAACCGTGTTACCTGCCTTTGTGGGAACGTTCTTAGAGCAAACGAAGCCAGATGGTAAATCCAGTGCGGGCTGGCAAGTGCCTAGTAAAGGGAAAGTATTCCTACCCTATACAGCTGAGCGAAAAGGAATGGTATTGCAATTAGTCCAAAACGAACAAGTTCATGTGGCAAGAGATGGCTGGGTTTCTTTTGTCGGGCTTAAAGAAGGATTAGGTCAAACCGTTATCGTGGAGCATGAAGACGGGAGCGAGAGTTGGTATGGTTTTCTGGATCAGCCAGCTATAAAAGCCAAAGCGGCTATGAAAAAAGGAGACATAATTGGCAAAGCAGAAGACAAACAAGGTCAATCATTTCTCTATTTCGCGATCCAAAAACAAAATACTTGGCTAGATCCAACGAAGGTGATTTCATTTGGCTCCCCGAACTAGTTCGCCATGGAAAGGGATGAAGATTCGAATTCATCCCCTTTTTTGGCTCGTGATCCTGCTTTCCATTTGGACAGGGCACTGGATTGAAATTCTTACTTTATTTGTCGTAATCGTGATCCACGAATTAGGACACGTAACCGCCGCATGGTCATTTGGCTGGCGCATTCGTTCCATGGAGATTCTGCCCTTTGGCGGCGTTGCCAAGATGGACGAATGGGGGACTGTGCCGAATCGTGAAGAGATCGTCGTTGCATTAGCAGGTCCGTTTCACCATGTATGGATGGTCTTAATCAGTGTCCTCTTTTATCAAGCAGGCTGGTGGACGAAAGAGTGGACCTTGTACTTCATCGAGGGGAACCTATGGATCGCTGCTTTTAACCTTCTCCCGATTTACCCGTTAGATGGGGGCAGGGTTCTTCAAGTATGGCTTACCTATCTACTTCCGTACCGAAACGCTGTTTCTGTTACCCTCTGGTGGAGCTTATTGGCTGCATCTCTGCTTATAATCCTTTCCTTTTTCATCCCAGGAAGCCTCGTTCACATCCCACTATTTTCGATTTCCGTCTTCCTTCTCTATAGCAATGTGATTTCATACAGGCAACGAGAGTATCAATTTATCCGTTTTCTATTACAGCGATTGGAAAAGGGGGTCGATCCAAGGTGGAGGTCTGTGCAAATCAAGCACTCTGGTGGAGCAACTTTGCGTCAAATTGTGAAGTCTTGGTATAAAGAGAAGGAACACATCGTGGAAGTAGTAGATGAGGATGATAGAGTATTAGGTGTGTTGACAGAGGAGCAGTTATTAAAAAGGTATTTCTCTAGCTCAGTTGTGCCGAAGAAGCCACCTCATCAGCGGATAAGCTAAATGGGATGGTTGTGATTTGACTACATTTTTATGAAAAAGATATGGAAGGCATCCCAAAGAAACTTGGAGTGCCTTCCATTCTTTATGTCCTAGAGAATATATATAGCTCTTGTCATTCGATTTTACTGAATGATAAGAGTGCTAAGTCAGAGCCAAGAATCTTTCTGAGCTACTTTTAACTATTCAAATCGCTTCTTAATCAACATATTTATACATGCCATTAAGTAGACCATCGCTTACTGCAATCGGTCCGCCTTGAACAAAGATCTGGTCAATCTTTTTTCCTGCTGTTTTCTGGGCGTTTAAGTATTCCACTGCATAAGTACTTAATTCGGTTGGCTGAGTAAGCAGTATAGCTCCATTATGCTTCGCCGCGAGAGGAGCACCGACCACGATATCTGAGTATATTTTCCCAGGACCAGATGTGTACTCATTACCGTTCCCAATGACAATCGTTTTGATATCAAGACCAAAACGCTCGATGAGCTTGATATTGGTTTCATATTTCCCACCCAAGGTAGCAAATCGCTCCACTTTATTTTGGGAAGAGTAGGATTTTAGTTTATTCGCAACTGTCTCCGAGACTTGACCCGTACCACCTAAAATGACGAAGTTTTTGTACTGAGGATATTTCTTCAGGAAAGAGTCGACAGAGTTTGAAATCTCATCTTTATTTACATACAGAGTTGGATATCCTTTCGCAATCGAAACACTGAGTGCAGAAGCAGAATCAAACAGACCCACACTCCAGTTTGTAATAAACACCGTATCAGAAGGAGTACCACGTTTATTGCGCTCCTGTGTGAGATAATCTGCCACTTTGGCAGATGTATCGCTTGGTTCCGATCCAGCAAATCGAACCGTATTCGCTCCAAGCTCTTTTACTTTTTTCTCAACGGTTTCCGTAATAGCCATGGTTCCACCTAGAATATAGACGGTTTCAGGCTTCAAACGCTTGATTTCATTCTCAACATTAGTTGGTAAGTTGTCTGCTTCAGTAAGTAAGATCGGAGCTCCATCTAATCCAGATAACGCTGCACCTGCAACTCCATCCGCCATTGCACTGGAACGAACGAGAATGACAGATTTTACAGTTCCTTTATGTGTTGCATAACTGGTATTGACCGATGTACCAATTGCATCAGTGCCGCCATTGCGATAGATGCCAGGATAAACGACTTCATACTTGCTGTATACACTGTTTCCTATACTGTTAGTAGCCAGGAAGCCATAATAGTTATAAGTTGATAAGCCCTTAGTAGAAATCGTTTCTACAAATGGATTAGATAGTGGCTTTAATTCTTGAGAGCCATTTACACCAAAGGAAAGCTCCATTCCATTAAAAGATCCCTCGAATGTAAAGCTTGTACTACTACTTGGGATGCGATAAGAATCTTTTGCAGGCTTTGTTAAGTGAAGAGATGGTAAGTCTACCTGTGGTTCAAGATTATACGACAAACCTCGAAGAGAAACCGAGAAATCCCCATTTCCTTCTTTTACTACGATCACGTACTCTCCAGCAGGAACAGAATCACCAGAGCGATACACTTTGGAGCCATCTTTCGTCGTAATAAAGACAGTTGGTGTTTTGGTGTTTGCTGTAGTGGAGATCTTCACCGTTCCCTCTGCTGAAGAGATAAAACGATGGTAGTGAATTTCGTTGGGTGAAATTGTTGATTTGAGCGTAACTATATTCTGGTTTTCATTTGATCGTTTGGTTCTATTTTTCTTCGATTCAGGTGGAGTATTGATTAGTTTCTTTTGAATGCTTTCTTTCTGATAGTTACCTAGTCCTACTTTCCAATCCATTTTGGAAGCAGGCTCTTTTTCCGAATGTTTGTATTCGATTTTGTTGTGATCGACATCAATCACTTTGATCTTTGCATTCGTAGCAGACGCTACCAGAGGAGCTATCAAAAGTGTTGCTGCGATTGCTACCGATGAAATGGATCGTAATAAGTGTTTTTTTCGCAAAATCTCATCTCCTATTATTTTTTAATAAATAAGTAACATTTAATATTTAAATACTAAATCATCATTATGTAAAGATTTTTTTCAGTACATTTAATTAATACTAAATCTTATCAATAAGTCTTGGATGACTTTATATATAAAATGAAGTAAATAATAATTCTATATAAATATGTATATATATTGACAGTTATTAGTTATTAGTAGATTATTATGTATGTTCAAGTAGATTTTGATAAATGAATGGAGGCATAGAATGAAGAATCTAGTAAGAAAATTTTTGGTTTTATCATTTATATTTATTTTCTGGCTTGTAGGACTGGGTCCTACCCCAGTATTTGCAGCAGAGGCACTTAAAGAGTGGAATTATCAACGCTCCTTAATAGCACCACCTGCGAGTGCTAATCCAGAAAAAGGAATTTTGGATAAGATTAAGAATTTCTTCACAGGCGATGATGAAGAAGATTCGAAATCGAAGAATCCCAATATTCCCGTTCATACGAATTCAGTTCCTGAGGGAAAAGTGAAAGAAAAAGCAAAAAGAGTAAAAGAACTTATAAACGAAAGAAAACCAAATGCGAAGTTCCATCAACTATCCGATGGGAAAATAGAAGCGGAGATTAGCCCTACTCCGATTCACTATAAGGATTCGTCCGGGAAGTGGCAGGATATTAAAAATACGATTACCACTTCCAAACAAGATGCATCCTATGGATTTGCCAATACGACGAACTCGTTCCAAACCTACTTTGGAAACCAATCTTCCGGTTCACTCGTAAAAGTAAAGTCTGGTACACATCAGTTAGAGATGGGATTGCTTGAAGCCAAAACAATCGAAAAGCAACCCACTGTAAAAGAGAACCAAATTGCTTATCCAGAATTGAAACCAAATATGAAGGTAGAGTATCAAATGCAGGAGGATGCGGTAAAAGAAAGCATCATTTTTGATCGTGTACCCGATACCTTTGCCTATCAATTCAAATTAAATCTAGAAGGATTAACCGCTACACAACAAAAGGATGGATCGATTAAGGTCGAGAGTAATCAAGATGGCCGAATGGTCTTTACGATTCCGAAACCATTTATGATGGATAGTAAACCAAACCCACAGTCTCCGTATGGGAAAGAATGGAGTCCAAACGTTACTCAAACCATCGAGCAAAAAGGGTCCGAAGCAACACTAACTATTCAAGCGGATGAAAAATGGCTCAAGGATTCAGCACGCCAATTCCCCGTAATCTTAGATCCGACGATTATTGTTCAGCCACCGCCCACAGGCAACACCACCAATAGCCAAGATACGATGATTACCAATGCATCACCCGATTCTAATTTCTATAGCAGTTGGAAACTAGCAACTGGAACCGATAAAGAAAAAATTTCTCGTTCTCTTGTCAAATTTGATCTAAGCTCGATCCCAGCCGGAACCTCGATTGACGCGGCAAGAGTTGAATTGTACTACGATCAACAGTTTGGTGGAGATAACGAAGTCGATTTCTCTATGCATCGGATGATGCAAGACTGGGATCCGAAAACCGCCACATGGAACCAAGCTCAGACCGGTGTTCCTTGGAATAAAGCAAATGGAGTGGATACCGGTTCGTATCAATCCAGCTTAGAGTACAACACCGAAGTAGTCGATGATCACGATTCCAGCAACAAGGCCGTCATGAATGGTCAGTGGGGCTCGATGCGTAGTGATTCGTCCCACGATGGAAGTTTCTTCATGAGTCCGAGTGGTTTGGGATCCGATACCTTTACGTGGATTCCAAAGCTAACGGAATCAGGTAAATACGAGCTACAAATGTGGTATCCAGCTGGATTCGCAACCAATGCACCTTATACCGTTTATCATGCTAATGGGACGACGAACGTATCCGTCGATCAGTCCAAAGATGCGGGTAAATGGAGCACAAAGGGAACCTTCGAATTTCAAGCCGGAAACAGCAATAAAATCGTGTTAAACAATAAAGCAGATAGTGCCGTGTATGCAGACGCCATGCGTCTCATTAAATACAGTGTGGATACGAAGAAAAAAGCAGTTGGAAATAAGACACATAGCTTTACAGCACGTTCCTTAGTACAAGATTGGATCAATGGAACCCAACCCAACTTTGGAGTGATGGTGAAAGCAAAAGAAGAAGCAAAGAAACTAGGTGGTGTAAACTATACAGCTAGTTCAGATGACTTCTTCGGCCAAGATCAAGATCAGATTCGCCCGAAGCTCGTTGTAACTTACGGAAAGCCGGGCGTTGTGTTGGATCAACCGACGAAACTGCACGCGACAGGTGCAGAATTATCATGGAGCAAATATACCGGTGGAGATTTCGTTGAGTATCAAGTTCACCGTAGCACCGAGCAGAACTTTGTACCAGATGAAACTACCTTAATCGCTCCGATTGAGAAGCTGGATCAACTAGCTTATACCGATACGACTTCTCCTGCGGTTCCGACGATGGGTGATAATAATCGGGTCAATCGGGATCCAGAATATTATTACATGATTGCCGTAAAGACCAGCGATGGAGATCTAGTCGGAACCGATACTAAATTTGTCCGACTCCCCAAAGCAGGTCAGATTCGCCAGATTGTGAAAGCGGGTAAAGATACCTCTATATCGAGTGGGAAGCCTACCGAAGCTCTGGATAGCATTTGGGGGAATAACTGGCTAGTAGCAGGTAATCATCATGCTAGGTATGGGGATATCCGTTCCCTCGTCCATTTTGATACCTCTGAGCTCCCGACTGGAGTGAAGGTAACCAGTGCTAGAATGGGGCTTTGGTCGTGGCTAATGGAATCCGAGGATGCCAAGGCAAGCCCTGCTAGTTACCGAGTTCATCCTCTGCAAAACGACTTTACAGAGGACACAAACTGGAACACATCGGGGAAAGGTGGAAGTTACGGACCCCATATCGACCAACAAAAAGCGAATAGTGAAGCGATACCCAACGCTCCCCACTGGACCTACTGGGACACGACTTCCACCGTGCAATCTTGGTTGAAGGGAACATCTGTTAACAAAGGACTCCTTGTGAAAAGCGCGGATGAGCTCCGGGAAAATGGAGAGCTTGTTTATTTCTTAAGCAGTGAAGCATCTGCCCGCTCACTTCGCCCACAACTGGAAGTAACCTATACAGATGAATCCGCGGGAAGTAGTTACTATGCACCAAGTACGCCAAGCGTTATGTCACCAGGAAATGATTATGAAGTCTTTGTTACCGTGACGAATACAACAGATGAAACATGGCGTGGAGGAAGTAACCATCTTTCCTATCACTGGGTTGATTCTACTGGCAAAGAGATAGGTACTTCAGATAATCAAGCGAAAACTACCTTCCGCCCTATTGATGAAAATGGGATTGAGTATCCAGATCCAGTGGATATCAAGCCGGGTCAAAGCATCAAAGTGAGAGCAAAGGTAATCGCGCCGACACTTAGTTCTTCGAACTTACGTCAGGAGTTCACCTTGAGATGGGATATCTTACAGGATTCTAAGAATTGGTTGTCTCAGAGTGAGAAGCCAGTTGCTACGCTGAATCAGAAGATAGCAGTTGAGAAGGACAAAACGGAGAAGAACCTTGGAGAAGCGGCTACCCATATTAAAGAAAATACAGGCCCTGGTAGTACTGCAGGAGCCAACCTATTTAAAGGGAATTTTGCTTATAGCTTTACACCGTTTAAACATAGTACCAAAGGCTTTGCTACCTATGCGACGCTCACTTATAACAGCTTAAATGATCAATCCACGATCATGGGTAAAGGCTGGTCACTCGGTACCAACTCGATGATGAGTATTGGAGCTCCGATGAGCAATGCGGCGCAGATTGATACACGAACCGATCAGATTGTCTCTGGTTCCGTCGTTCTCGTCGATGATGAGGGTAGTAGCCATACCTTTACCTATGATAAAAATAAGAAAAAGCTTGTACCTCCATCTGGAACGAATCTAACACTCCAGTACCAGAGTGGAAAAGGTGGAAGTATTGACCAAAGAAAATGGATCGTCTCTGCATCCAACCAAACCAAATACTATTTTGACCGGGAAGGTTATGTAACAGAAGTAGTCAATCGTAATGGGAACAAGCTAACTTTCACCTATGAAAAGAAGAAAATCGATAACAAAGATGCCAAGATATTGAAATATATGACCGACACAGCGGGTCGCCGAGTCATGAATCTTACCTACACATCCAAGAATCAGCTTGAATATATCGATGACTTAGTAGGTAGACGAACAGCCCTCAGTTACGATGGGGACGGGCGTCTCGTAAAAATCGTAGATGGAATTGATAAGAATAACAATTCCGAAGCACTTGCGAGGACCTATCAATTCACCTATCACGCTACCAAGAAGAACATGATGACGGGTGTTATCGATCCGAAGGGTAATAAGACATCTGTTCAGTACATTGAAACAGGTACCGATGCCAATAAAATAGGTGAGTGGATCAATCGGGACGGAAAATCGACTTACTTCAATTACAACGGAAATGAAGCGAATGTCACAGATGCGAAGAATCGTAAAACTCGCTTCCTATTCGACGCTCGTGGACGAAATATCTCGTTTACCAATGCGATGAATCAGACGACAAAGTATGCGTATGACGATGATGACAACCTCATCCGAACGGAGGAGCCGAATGGAGCGGTTTCGACCACTACCTACGATCCTCATAATCATGGATTACCTGTTACCAAAATGGACCCAGTGAACAATGCATTGACCGATGCCTCTGCACGGAAGGCATCTAAGAGTGAGTATAAATATTCGGATGATTATACATCGGCATTGCTGACCAAAGCCACTTCCCCAGAAGGAAAAACGGTTACCTACACCCATGATAAGAACGGTAATATCATCTCCGAAAAGGATAGCATGGGGAATGAAACCAAAATATCCTATTACATTACAGATGCTAAGGGAAAAGCAATCGATACCACTGATCCCAACGCATCTGGGACGAATACAGGACTCTTGAAGACCAAAACCGATCCAAATGGACAGGTGACGACTTTCGGGGACCCAACAGCAGACGATTTAGGTTATGATCCCAATGGAAAGCCGAAGAAAGTGAAAGACCCGATGGGGAATACCACCGTCTATACCTATGGACCACGTGGGGAAATCCTCACTACTACTGATTCCAAAGGCAATACTACGACCATCACCTATGACTTATTAGGAGATATCGTCAAGACAGTAACACCAAAGGATCAGTTAAACAGGCAATTTATTACCACACAAGGTCCTGTTTTCGATAAGAATGGGAATGCCCTGTCGCAAACGACTCCGACAGGTGCGGAAACAAAGTCTGAATATGACAAAATGGATCGTGTGATCAAAACCATATTGCCGAAAGATGATAACTCGACCACCGAACGCACAAAAACTTTTACCTATAATGAAGTAGGAAAGCTGGTGAAAGAAACAGAGCCTAATGGCAATCTAACGCCAGACAATGCAGATGATTTCTCCACTTCCTATGAGCATAATGATTTGGATCAAGTCACTACGATTACCAATGCCAAGGGCGATCAGATCAAGCAGGAATATGATAACGTAGGGAATCTAATCAAAGTAACCCAGCCACTCGGCGTACTCACGGCAGATCCAGATGATTACTCTATTAAGAAAGAATACGACCTTAACCATCGTGTGATTAAAGAAATCGATGCCAAAGGGAAGTATGTTCAAACCACCTATAATGCGGATGGTCTAGTGACGAGTGCTCGTGATAAAGAAGGTAACTTCAAATATAGCTATTATGATGCAAGAGGATTACTTACCGAGAGTCGCTACCAACACGATACGGATAAGGTTCGGATTACCAAGTATCGCTATGACAAAATGGGGAACCAAACCGAAGTGGAAACCCCTCGTGGAGTCGAAACGCCAAACGAAGGTGACTTCGTACTCAAGAAATCATACGATGCGTTAAACCGCGTCTCCGAAACGTTTTTCTCTTATGATCCAACCAGTGTGAATACACGTTTTCGAGAGCAACACAGCATCCGATATAAATATGATTCCACAGGCAATGTTGTCGAAGTAAGTACACCACCAACAGAAGGAAGCAACACACGTAACACCGCAACCTTCTCGTACTATGACAATGGCTTGATCAAGCAAATACAAGATCCTTGGAAGACGAAGACAAATTATCAATATAACGATATTGGCCTCGAAACCGAACGTCTTGTACAAAGCGCCGATGAGAAAATGCAACGGAAGATGACATGGGATTACTACCCAGATGGAAAAGTGAAGAAAACGTATGATGCTGGACTACGTACACCAGACTCACAAGTGTTTGACTATAAGCGTTTGGAGTATGCTTATGATGCCAATGGTAACTTAGTTGAGACGAAGGACCAGAGCACAGGAGCCAAGCTGGATACGTATCGCATGTCCTATACGTCCATGAACCAAGTATCCAAAGTGGAAGATATCTCGAAAGGTGTCGTTAAGAATAAGCGAGAGTTCGAATACGATCGAAACGGAAACATTGACTCTCAAGAAGATCCGCTCACTCGTTCGATGTTCTACTACGATACGATGAACCAAGTAGAACAACTCGCGAGCAGAGAAGCTGGTACGAAAGAGTATCAATGGACGAAGTATGAGCGTACGCCAAATGGTCAGCTTTCTAAAGTGACCAAGCCGAACGAGATGACTACGAGTTATACTTATTACCTCGATGCGCTACTCAAAGAGATGGAGACCAAGAAGAAAGACGGTACCACCATCCAAAAACATGCCTTAGAGTACAATGCCAATGGACATCGTACCAAGGACACCTATACCGGAATCGATGCAGATAAGGAAGCATTTAACTATATCTATAGCTATCAATATGATCCACGAGATCGCTTGGTAGAGTACAACAAAACAGGTACCTCTTCCTCGAAAGAACAGTATGTACTTGATGCTAACAGCAATATTATTTCCAAGACCAAAGACGGCGTAGCGACTAACTACCAGTATGATAAAGACCGTCTCATTTCGGAAACCACATCTGGTAAGACCAAGAAATACGAGTACGATTCAATCGGGCGTGTCTCTCAAATCAAGGCTGATGATGTTACTCAAGAGGAGTACAGATACGACGTATTTGATAACATCAAAGAGCATCAGAAACTTAGCCAGAAGACGCAGTACGAATACGATGCACAGGATCGTACCATTGCCAAAACGGAGAGCGCCGGCACATCTTCTGCTAAGAAAATCAAATACAACTACCTCGGAACTGGCGGACAAGTTATCTCGGAAGAAGTAGATGGCATCATCAACCGTTCGTACACCTACTCTGCATGGGGCGAACGACTTTCGATGACTAAGAAGATGGCACAAGGTAGTGAGACATCCTACTATCTCAACAACACCGATGTTGATGTAGAAATGCTTCTTGACGAACAAGGGGAAGTTCGCGCTACGTATGGTTATAGCCCCTACGGCGAAAACGACGAAGCTCTCTTCTCAGGAGTAGACAAGCCTGATCCGAAGGATCCGAAAAAGGAAATGTACAACGCATATCGTTACTCAGGTAAGCCTTGGGATCCGAATACCAAGTCCTATGATCTCGGCTTCCGTAACTACTTCCCAGAAGTAGGCCGATACCTAACAGCCGATTCGTATACTGATTCTGAGAAGTACAGAGGACTCCTCATGGATGCGCAGAATTACAATATGTATGGATTTACTAATGGGAATCCAATCTCCTATCATGATCCAGACGGGCACGCTATGCTCGGATCCGATGGAGAGAGAGCTTTTTACGGATCTTCAGGGAATTTAGTCATCTCTGGAAGTCGTGATGATAATGTAAATGGTATCCATAAGTGGAATAAGAGAAAGGGAACATATGAGAGAATAAGCGATCTGAGTGGCAATCGTATTAAGAAAAGCAAAAATCCTACTAAACAACGGACGCAACATCCACCCAAAGTGAAATCTATGAATAGAAAGCTATGGGATCAAACAACTGAAGTCTT
>NZ_JAUSUV010000006.1 GCF_030814315.1 Croceifilum oryzae
CCGGCAAATCCTGAGGCTCCTGTCGGACCCGTTGGACCGATATCTCCTGTGGCTCCGGCAAATCCTGAGGCTCCTGTCGGACCCGTTGGACCGATGTCTCCCGTGGCTCCGGCAAATCCTGAGGCTCCTGTCGGACCCGTTGGACCGATGTCTCCCGTGGCTCCGGCAAATCCTGAGGGGCCCGTTGGACCGATATCCCCGGTAGCTCCGGCAAATCCTGAGGCTCCCGTTGGACCTGTTGGACCGATAGCTCCAGTGACTCCTGTAATCCCAGTAAGACCCAGGTTTTCAATGATTGATATAATGATGTCTACAAAGGGTCCACTCGCTCCGGTAGGCACTTCAAAACTCACGTTTGCTGAACCTGGTACTACATCAACATTTAATGTAGTCGATATAAAGTTTAGATCATCTCCAACAGCCATCTGAGCGATTCCATCAGCACCTGAGTTGCCTAGGACTCGGAATAAAGCAGTTCCAGTTGGAATTGTACCTGTTGGAACTGTGCCAGTGGCTCCAACAGGACCTTGAGGTCCCTGTGGTCCTATGCTAGTAGTCGCTTCTAAAACAGTCTCTAACTTCTCTTGCAAAATCCACTCTTTCTTCGCCACTTCACGGATTGTATCTCGAACACTGCTGTTTATTAAGAGCAAATCACTGATTGAAGCAACCTGAGGAGCACTGATTCCTGGCAAGGTTCCTAAAATATACTGCAGCTTTTCTCCTTCAGCATTAATAATATGACTGAGTCCTAACTCCTCGAGAGCAATGGAGGATAGTAAAAGATTGACTGCATCGTCTCGTGTAATGGAAATAGTAGGGGTAATATTAGGTATATTAGATTGAGACATATTCACACCTCCCCAAACTTCTATTTTCTAAGCCTAGGATATTCAAACCGCCCACCAGTGTGACGAATCATTTCACAACCTTTTAAAAATTAAAAAGTAATGGAAATATCACTCGGTGTCCTATAAGATCGTATTACCAACGTTCGTCTGTAAATACAAACTCTCCATTATAATCTCTGTCTCGTAAATCATTCTCATCTAACAAATTTCCTTCATTATCATAGATATACTTATACATACTGAGTACTTTCAGCACATCTTTACTTGTTTGTTCAAAGCGATTTTTAGCTTCCTCTTCATTAAGACCTAGTCGGCTGATGTTTTCTTTGAGAAATGGACCGTGAATCGATACATAGAAAGTTGGTTTTTCCGCTTCTAAAAATTCCTTCAGACATGGAATTAAGGCATATTCACCACCTTCGATATCCATTTTCACAAAGTTCACATCTCTAATATGATACTGGTGAATTAAGTCAGCTATCGTAATACATTGTACTTCACATGAGTCATCGGAAATGGTGGGCATGAGACTCGAAACAGCGTAACCAAATGCACCTCTTGAATACAACCGTGAAGTTTCTGTCTTTCCAGATATAGCTGAATTTATTAAAGTTACTTTAGGAGAGATAGGTGAATTTAATTTTACGTTTATATTCAATTCTCCAAAAGCAACTGGATCTGGCTCTACTGCATACACGTGCTTAGCCTTGTGAGCAGCGTACAGCACAGTAGGTCCGAGAAACGCGCCAAAATCTAAATAGGTATGGTCCAAATCTAAAAAGCGATCAAAAATATTGAATGTATATTCTTCCCAATTATTATAATGCATGCTATGCCATAACCAAGCATTCCGCTGATTGACTAGTACGTCAAAGTGAGCATCTCGCTTCGAGATGGATAATACACTCTGCTCCATAAAACTCACCCCTTAGATCATTTATACAATACACATTTTTATTCGCAAATATATCACTCATGCATGCCCATAGAAAAAAATGGTGCGATCATAATGATCACACCATTTCATAATGAATCTTCTATGCAATTCGATTTCGATATGCAAATCGAATATTATAATCATCTACTTGTCTTCCAAGGGTAAATAGATCGTAAAGCCAACCGATCCCGAGCAATCCACCTGTCAGTAGGTAAAGAATCCCGGTTGCTACTTTTCCCAAATAAAAGCGATGCAATCCGATAAAACCACCTAGGAAGATCAATAAAATATAGGCAATCGATTTATCTTTTTTCATTACGTAACCTCCACTCTACGATATTGTGTTATTTTCCAGTGGTGATCATAACTTGATTTAATTTTTTTAGATAAATAGCACGAACAATAATGAAGTAGATAATCTGGACTGCGAAGAAGCCCGAAATCCCTATTATGGATGGGGTTATCATATCCATTACAGATAAACCACCCATATGTTTATTTAAAATCTGTAAGCCAATCCCAGCTTCCACTCCAGCAACGACAATCGGTATGAAGAACAACATCGCAATTTGAATCGTACAGGTTCGTTTCATATCCCGTGTGCTTAATCCCACTTTGGAAAGCATATGATACATTCGCTGATCCTGATCTAGATCTGTATACAACTTAAAGTATAGGAAACTAGCTGAAGCAACGGAGAACACTGCTGCCATAAAGAGACCGATAAAGGAGAATATGCTACGCGCTTGTTGGAAGCCAATATACATCCCTGCTCGAGTGTCAATAAAGCTATCTTCCTGCTCTTGGCCCATTTTTTGCAACTTGTTACTCAGTTTCGCTTGAACTGAATCAGAAGTCGGAAAATCTTTGTTAGACCAAGCAGGAACATGATAATACACAGATGTACTTTCCTGTGGACGATCGTCTTCTTTTGCTTGCTCTGCTTTTTTTGCTTGATCTGCTAGAATTTGTTTATAGTTTTCATCACTTACCACCAATTTTGAAGCATAATCTATCGACTTTTCAATGTTACCTACGACTTGGAGATTATATTTCGATACTTTTTGTCCTACTTTTACTTTTGCAGGTTCCTTTGATAGTGCACTAGCTAGGAAGATAGCCTCATTAGACTTCAACTTTTGTGGAGCCGTTCGCCCAAGTACTTTAGCCATTTGAGTATACTCAGACTCTTTCATGACATGTACATACTGTTTACTACCAAGCTCAAGACCCACCGTTTTACTCATCACCTTATCAAACTTGAGTCCTGCACCTTGTAGCTCTTGATCAATCTTCTTCATTTCACCTTCCCAGTTTTTATACTCTTTAAAAAGATTAAATTCAATAGCAAATGGTGTCTCTTTAAATCGGGTTTTCGCATCTTGATCAAAGGAGTAAACAAGCCCTACTCCAGCAGAAGCCATCGCGGTCACAATCGTAACCATAAAAAACATCCGGGCATTATCTTTGATCTTATAAGACATCTCAGAGACCCATAACATTCTTGTACCCTTCCAAAAGAAGGAGCGACTTCTCTTCAATAGTCTCATCAAGTACACACTCAATTGAGTAAAAAAGAAATAAGTTCCCATGATCCCAAGACCAAGGGCCCAGAAAATATTTTCAAAGTCCTTGTACAATAGATAGTATGCAAATCCAATGGAGCCAATCGACAAAAGAACGAGTAGAATATGCGCTTTCGGTTCTGTTTTGGGTTTGCTTGTCCCCATCAACAACTCAAGCGCTCTTTTTTGACGGATAAAGAAAAGAGTCATGAAGGAAATCACGATATATAACGCTGCAAACGATGCGGCTGTAATTCCCATTGCTTTAAGTGGTAGATAAAAGGGAAGGTTTTTCTCTACAACACTGGATCCATAGATAAGAAATATCTTTGAAAAAAGAAGTCCGCCTAGAATCCCTGTCACGATAGCCCCAAAACCAATTAAGATATTTTCTAGAAAGATAAGCTTATTAATCTGGTTTCGCTGTGCTCCTAGAATGGTTAAAACACCAAACTCTTTATTCCTGATTTTCAAGAAAGCACTAATCGAATAAAGGACAAATAAAAATGAGAAGACAAATGTAACATACGATGCAGCTTTCATCCCCATCTGTGTGGCCTTACCGAGATCCGATTCTGCTAACTGCGGATGAAAGATAAATAAAGCATAGGTAAAAAAGATCATAACGGCAAACGCACTACTTAAAAAGTAAGCAGAGTATGCACGTAAGTTACGTTTAACATTGTTAAATGCAAACTGACGAAAATTCATGTCCCGTTCCTCCTGTAGTAACCAATTCATACATGCTACTGTTTTCTGTGATTTAGTTGATGAAATTAGTGTAACAGGAGAGGAAAATAGAGAGAATGACATTACCTTACATGAACCTTAAACATTTGTAAGGATTGGGTACGGTAGTTCCAGGAGCATAAAAAAAAGACGTCTCCATCTAATAAAGAGACATCTTCTCTGGATCTACAAAGGAATATTTCCATGCTTTTTATATGGTCGTGTGTCTTTCTTATCACGCAGTAACTCTAGTGCACTCATTAACTTTGTACGTGTCTCCCGTGGATCGATCACATCATCAACCATGCCGTACGCAGCGGCAACATAAGGATTCGCAAACTTCTCTTTGTATTCGGCGATCTTAGCTTGACGAACCGCTTCCGGGTTCTCGCTCTCATTAATCTCTCGACTAAAGATAATATTAGCCGCACCTTCTGGACCCATCACCGCTACTTCGGCAGACGGCCAAGCATAAACGATGTCTGCGCCAATCCCTTTGCTATTTAGGGCTACATAAGCACCGCCAAATGCCTTTCGTAAGATGACAGAGATACGTGGTACGGTAGCTTCGGAGTATGCGTATAAGATCTTGGCTCCGTGGCGGATAATCCCACGATGCTCTTGATTCACGCCTGGGAAAAATCCAGTCACATCAATCAGAGTGATTACTGGGATGTTAAAGCAGTCACAGAATCGAACAAAGCGACTCAGTTTATCCGAAGAATCGATATCAAGTCCACCTGCCATCACTTTTGGTTGGTTCGCTATAATTCCCACACTCTCCCCGCCGATTCTGGCGAAGCCAACGACGATGTTTCGAGCGAATTTCTCTTGTACTTCCATGAAGGAGTGATCATCTACCAACTGATCGATTACCTTACGGACATCATAAACCTTCGTACCTTCGACTGGCACAACCTCTGCCAATTCCTCTACCCATTCATCCTTCACTTGCTCGTACTCTTGCCTAGCTGGTTTCTCTTGATTATGAGATGGAAGATAGGATAATAATTTCCGAACTTGCTCTAATACTTCTGGCTCACTTGCGGCTGTGAAGTGCGCATTTCCACTAATACTACTATGAACCGAAGCCCCACCTAATTCTTCGGAGCTAATCTTCTCGCGAGTAACCGTTTCAATTACTTTGGGACCTGTGATAAACATTTGCGACGTCTTTTCGACCATAAACACGAAATCGGTAATAGCTGGCGAATATACCGCCCCACCTGCACAGGGACCCATAATGACCGAAATCTGCGGCACGACGCCCGAATAAATCGAATTGCGATAGAAAACATGTCCATAGCCATCCAAAGACATAACGCCCTCTTGGATGCGGGCACCTCCAGAATCATTCAGCCCAATAATCGGACATCCATTTTGGGCGGCTAAATCCATCATCCGGGAGATTTTTAAAGCATGCATCTCTCCTAATGCGCCACCAAACACAGTAAAATCTTGTGCAAATACGTAAACGGTTCTGCCGTGCACTTTTCCGTATCCTGTTATGACACCTTCTCCAGGTGCCTCCATCTGATCCATATCGAAGTGGCTGGAACGGTGCTCAATAAATGGATTTAGCTCTACAAACGTGTTTCCATCGAGCAAAAGATCGATTCTCTCTCGAGCTGTCAGCTTCCCACGTTTATGCTGGGCCCTAATCCGTCCTTCTCCTCCACCCATTTCAATCTTACGACGTCGCTCGTACATTTCGTTGATTTTCGTATGCATGTCCACAAGGATCACTCCGTTTCAGCAAGGGTCTGTTGGCAAAGTTCCATGAGTGTTCCATGGGTTGATTTAGGATGTAAAAAGGCAATTTGCATCTGATGGGCTCCGGCCTTTGGCTCCTCGTGTATTAGTCTGGTTCCCTGCTCTCGCAGGTTTTGCAGGCATGTGCGAATGTCGGCTACTTCCAACGCGAGATGATGAAGTCCTTCTCCACGTTTCTCGATGAATTTAGCAATCGCACTTGTAGGAGCAGTCGGCTCCAGCAATTCAATGCGACTCTCACCGATATCGAAAAAGGCTACTTTTACTTGCTCACTCTCGACCACCTCGATCGAAGTAAGAGGAAGACCCAGTTGCTGTTCATAAAAGGGGATGCTCTCTTCTAAGCTCCGAACCGCGATCCCAATATGACTAATCTTTTTGGGTTTCACAGCTGGGCACCTCCGGAGTTAGTTAATGAACCCTCCCAGCCTTTTTCTTCCTTCATCAATTGACGAATAAATTGTGCCGTTTGTTGAATCGTTGTCCCTGGAGTGAAGATTTCCCGAATTCCTTGTTGCTTTAAGATCGGAATATCTTCTTGTGGGATCACGCCTCCCCCAAAAACCAAAATATCATCTGCTTTTTGTTCTTTTAGTAATGTTACAACCACTGGAAATAGCTCCATGTGAGCTCCTGATAAACAGGATAATCCAATCAGATCCACATCTTCTTGAATCGCCATCGCCACGATTTGGGCAGGGGATTGTCGTAAACCCGTATAGATTACTTCCATTCCCTCATCACGTAGCCCCTGTGCAATAATAAGTGCTCCACGATCATGACCATCTAGGCCCGGTTTCCCGATTAATATCCGTATTGGACGCAACATAGTAGGCAATCCTCCTTCAAACGAATCAATATGGTTGATACTCTCCAAACACTTTTCGCATCGTATGGCAAATTTCGCCCACAGTCGCATAATTTCGCACCGCATCAATAATAAACGGCATTAGATTCTCTGTTCCAGAAGCGGCTTCTTGCAAGGCCGCAAGGCATTTCTCTACTGCCTGATTATCGCGTCGTAAGCGTAAGTCTTGTAAATCAGCGACTTGCTTCTTTCCAAGCTCTGGATCAACTCGTAGTAACTCAGGCTGGACTTCATTTTCAATCTGATATTGATTCATGCCCACTACGATTTCCGTTCCATTTTCGATATTCCGCTGGGTTTCCAGTGCCACCCGATGAATTTCACGTTGCATAAATCCTTGTTCCACAGCAGACACCGCACCGCCTAGCTGTTCGATTTTCTCTAGATAGCGATTCGTCTCTTCTTCCATCGCATCGGTAAGTGCCTCTACATAGTAGGACCCGCCCAATGGATCTACTGTATCTGCAACACCACTTTCCAACGCAAGAATTTGTTGCGTTCGAAGGGCAATGCGCGCCGACTCCTCCGTAGGCAATGCAAGTGCTTCATCACGCGAATTTGTATGTAAGCTTTGAGTTCCACCTAGCACAGCAGACAATGCCTGTACCGTGACACGAACGATATTGTTATCGGGCTGTTGTGCCGTTAACGTCGAACCACCTGTTTGCGTATGAAAACGTAATTGCCAAGAACGCTCATTTTTAGCACCAAATTTATCTTTCATAATCCCCGCCCAAATTCGGCGTGCTGCGCGGAATTTAGCGATTTCTTCAAAGAAATTATTATGGGCATTGAAGAAAAATGACAACCGCGGAGCAAATTTATCTATCTCTAGCCCAGCATCGATCGCTGCTTGTACATACGCCATCCCGTTGGCTAACGTAAACGCCACTTCTTGCACAGCGGTAGATCCTGCTTCACGAATGTGATATCCACTGATACTAATCGTATTCCATTTCGGCACATGCTCCGTACAGTATGCAAATACATCCGTAATGAGACGCATAGATTGCTTCGGAGGATAGATATAGGTACCACGTGCAATATATTCCTTTAAAATGTCATTTTGGATGGTTCCTGTTATCTGACTAGCAGGAACGCCTTGCTTCTCTCCCACGACAATATACATTGCAAGGAGTACAGAGGCAGAAGAATTAATCGTCATCGATGTACTGACTCGATCGAGGGGAATTCCGGCTAATAATCGCTCCATATCCTCTAAGCTATCAATCGCTACTCCGACCTTTCCCACTTCTCCAATCGACATTGGATCGTCGGAATCGTAACCAATTTGAGTTGGCAGGTCAAAGGCAACACTTAACCCAGTCTGTCCCTGCTCTAATAAATAACGAAAACGCTTATTCGTCTCCGTTGCAGAACCAAATCCAGCATACTGGCGCATCGTCCATAGACGGCTTCGGTACATATTGGGATGAATGCCTCTGGTATATGGATATTCCCCGGGAAAACTTACTTTTTCGTCTACATCATCTACATGTTGGTAGTAGAGTGGCTCCACCTCAATCTCAGAATGTGTTGCAAAAAAAGGCTTACGCTCAGGTGCCTTTGCACGTACCTTCTCTACTTTTTGTTGCCATGAATTATGACGATCTTGATGTGTCATCGTAACTCCCTCCTATACGCTTCCACTTTACAAGTTTTTCAAGATTTATTAAGAAGTTACTCCATTTATAATCCTACATGTATTGTTACCCTTCTTATAATATCATGCATTCTGATATTTCATAAGAGAAGTATCCTGATTTTAAATGCGACTAGATTTGATTCGTTTAGGCTATCCTTTTTACTATATCAGAAAGAGAAACATAACAGGAGTACCCATCAAAGTTTGTGAAGCCATAGACAATCATGAGTCCATTGGGTACAATAATACGTGTATTTTCAACTGGACCTACTATAGGTTTTCCTTCACATGGATAATGGTTTTGTGATAAACAGAAGGCAGGTGTTATGTATGTCCGTATTCTGGCAATATTTCATGGTACCTATTATGGTAATCATCAGTGTACTCGCAGTACGTGGATTCCTCTTTAACAAGAGAACCGGCAATAAAGGTGGAATTATCCTAGGTGGTGGATTTGCAGCCGCAACTTTATTTGTAACTGCATTGTCCGTATATGACTTGTTTGTTGGTTTATAAACTTATTACATAACCTCCACTCGAACATGAAGTGGAGGTTTTGCATTACATGATACATTACTGATACTCTCTTCGAATCCAACTGAGTACGTCCTCTTCATCCTCTACAACATAGGATGATAAACGCCTCTCATCTTTCGCTTTCCAATCAAATACTTCTTCCACCGCTTCAATGACATAATCCATTACGAGAGAGAGATCGATTTCTTTCCCCAGCAGTTTTTCAAGAGAAGTAACTCCATATTCTTGAATGCCGCATGGGATAATGGTCTGGAAAAACTGAAGATCACTGTTTACATTTAGTGCAAATCCATGACTGGTAATATATCCTTTACGTGTACGAGCACGATTAAATTTTACCCCAATAGCCGCCACTTTCTCTTCCCCAATCCAAACCCCGGTGTATGGCTCTTTTCGTGTTGGTTGTAAGCCAAAGCGACGTAGTGCAATGATCAGGACTTCTTCTAATTGGCGTAGATAGGCGTGTGCATCATTTCCCTGTGTGGCTAGGTCAAAAATAGGATAGCCCACTAACTGACCCGGTCCGTGATACGTAACATCCCCACCGCGATCAATCTCAACGAGGTCCATGCCCATCTCAGCATATTGCTCTTTAGAGAATAGTAGGTTCTCTATGTGACTCCCTCTCCCCAGTGTAAGGGTATGAGGATGTTCTAATAGCAAGAGTTGGCTCGGAAGCCCTTCGTGGTCGATTTCGTGTACGAGTTTTTTTTGTAGATCCCATGCTTCTTGGTATGGAATGAGACCTAATCGTTGTACTTCAAACATGTTGCTCACATCCTAGTAAGGTGGTTCGTTTTGTGTGATATGTACCGTATTGTACCATAAGTTCATAAGAGTAGACCTGTTGTGTCTGTGAAGGCTCAGATATGGGCTTGTTGATGAATCAGAGTCCCGGGGCAATGTATCCGACCACAGCTCAAATAGTGAGCCTGCGAGGATGTAAAAAGCAAGTCCGCTCCGTCTATCGATGCTTCGGGCAAGTGGCAAAACTCGCAAAGAGCGCTCAAACATTGCCACAAAACGCCCTTGCTTCGAAGGACTACGCTAAGCAGGCCCACTAACATCGCAGTGATCAGATACATTGTCCCTGTTCCTCTAACATTTTATCAAGAATCGTTTTACCTATAATCCTTTCTTGTAACCACAGTAATTAATAATACAGGGGAAATCCACTGTAGAAATCAAGATAGTTAATGCTATTCAGCCAAACAGACCTTCAAAAACTACAAAGCTTGTGTAAGAAGTAGGGAGTGTCTGTTCGATACCATGCGATGTTAGCGATCCTACCTAGCGTAGCTATCCGTAGCATGGGGCGCTTTTGGTGCAACTTGTTTGAGCGCTCTTTGCGAGTTTTGCACCTGCCCCAGCGGAGGATGGCGGAGCGGACTTGCTTTTCACATCTCTGCGGGATCGGTATCTGAGCAGGTATCGAATAGACACTCCCTGCTCTCATCCACCAACCAGCCCCATCACTTCTTACTTGAAAGTATTTTGCATGACATACATGAACAGGCACCCCTACTCAGAGCACCTGTTCATCGTCAGTAACTAACCCTTATATTAAAAAGTTGAGTCAACCGTATATTCCTCTAATAACTCTTTCACACGTGCCAAGAAACGACCTGCCACTAGACCATCTAATACCCGATGATCCAACGACATACAGATGTTCATCATATCGCGTACAGCAAACATATTATTCATAACCACAGGACGCTTCACAATCGCTTCAAAAGACAGAATCGCTGCTTGTGGTTGGTTAATAATCGGTTGGGACATAACAGAACCAAAAGAACCTGTATTATTAACCGTAAACGTTCCACCTTGCAGATCGCTTAAATCTAGTTTGCCAGCACGAGTCTTCTGGGCTAAGGTGTTCACTTTCTTAGCAAGTCCCAAGATGGAAAGCTCATCCACATCTGGGATCACAGGCACATAAAGCGCATCATCCGTTGCCACTGCGATAGAGATATTGATCCGTTTTTTCTGAATGATCTTATCTCCACCCCACATGGAGTTGATAACCGGGAATTCCTTCAAAGCATCACTAACTGCTTTGATGAAGAATGGCATAAAGGTTAACGATACGCCTTCACGAACTTTGAAATCATGTTTCATCTTGTTACGAAGTTCAACAAGACCGGTTACATCGACTTCCATCATCGTCCATGCATGTGGCGCCTCGTGTTTACTTTGTACCATACGGCTGGCAATGGTTTTACGCACGCTGGTAAGAGGGATCTCGATATCGCCTTCTTCTGTGACGACTCCCATAGCTGGTTTGCTAGCTGGGGGGGTCGTAGAAAGTGCTGTATCCACATCAACAGTAGGTACCTGTGCTACAACTGGCTCATCCACTGAAATCACCTGAGGAGTAGGAGCACTTCCTACCTTGCCAATCCCTTGCTCAATAGCCGTCAAAATATCTTTCCGAGTAATTCGACCACCTGCACCTGTACCGGTAAGAAGAGTAAGATCGATATCATTTTCCTGGGATAGACGTAAAACCGCTGGAGAAAAACGTCCACTGCCAGAGCCACGTTTAGCAGATACATCTACCTTTGCCGGAGCTGGAGCTGAAGCATTCGTTGCCTCAGGTTTTGCTTCTTCTGCAACAGGAGTAGTTGGAGCCGCTGTTACTTCCGCGCCTTCTTCTGCCATTTTACAGATAATCTCTCCAACTGCTACGGTTTCTCCTTCCCCTGCCACGATTTCGACCATCGTTCCCTCAAACGTAGCAGGAACCTCTGCATTTACTTTATCTGTCGATACTTCACAGATTGCTTCGTACTTAGCTACAGGGTCACCCGGTTTCTTTAGCCACTTGGCAATGGTGCCTTCTGTGACGCTCTCGCCAAGCTGAGGCATTTTAATTTCAGTTGCCATGCTGATCCTCCTTCAATTCGTCTGCTTGCAAGATGAAATTTAGAATTCTGCTAGTTCACGGATTGCTTTGGCAATTTTATCTGGATTTAAGATAAATTCCTTTTCCAATGTCGGGCTATATGGCATAGCAGGAACATCGGGACCCGCAAGACGACGTACAGGAGCATCCAATTCAAAGAATGCCTCTTCTGCGATGATCGCTGATACTTCGCCACCAAAGCCACCTGTAAGGTTATCCTCATGAACCACGAGTACTTTACCCGTCTTGGCAACTGCTTCTAAAACTGCTTCTTTATCTAATGGAACGAGAGTACGTAAATCGAGAACGTGTACACTAATTCCGTCTTTTTCTAGCTGTTCTGCGGCTTGTAGAGCAAAGTGAACCATCATTCCGTATGTAATAACAGTTACATCGGTACCTTCGCGCTTCACGTCAGCCTTGCCGATTGGAATCGTATAATCATCAGCAGGCACTTCCCCTTTAATCAGGCGATAGCAACGTTTATGCTCAAAGAATAGAACCGGATCGTCATCACGAATCGCTGATTTCAACAGACCTTTAACATCATAAGGAGTAGATGGGGTTACAATTTTCAAGCCCGGTACCCCTGTAAAGATCTTCTCAACACTTTGGGAGTGATAAAGCGCGCCGTGGATTCCTCCGCCATACGGAGCACGTACCACCATTGGGCAAGACCATTTATTATTAGAACGATAACGAATTTTCGCTGCTTCACTTATGATCTGGTTAATAGCTGGCATAATAAAGTCAGCAAATTGCATCTCGGCAATCGGACGCTTTCCATAAGCTGCCGCTCCGATCGCAACACCTGCAATCGCAGACTCTGTAAGTGGAGTATCAAGTACACGATCCTCTCCAAACTCACTATATAAACCGTCCGTAGCGCGGAATACTCCACCACGCACACCTACGTCTTCTCCTAGAACGAATACCTGAGAGTCTCGTTGCATCTCTTCACGCATCGCAAGCGTTACTGCTTCAATATAAGACATGATTGCCATGTTGATGGTTCCTCCTATTCCGCAAATACGTATTTATAGGTTTCTGATGGATCTGGGTAGGCTGCCTTTTCTGCATAATCTGTAGCAGCATCTACTTCTTTTTTGATCTCTGCTTCTATTTGTGCATCCGACTCTTCTGTTAAGAGGCCATGATCCAGTAAGTACTGGCGATATTGGAACAACGAATCTTTTTTCTTCGCCTCTTCCACTTCTTCACGAGAACGATAGGTACGATCATCGTCATCACTTGAGTGCGGAACCAGACGATAAGAAATGGTTTCAACCAAAGTTGGACCTTCTCCACGACGGCCACGCTCAACCGCCTCTTTTACAGCACGATATACTTCTAGTGGATCGTTTCCATCTACTGAAACGCCCGGCATACCGTAACCAGCACCACGTGCAGCGATACTTCCACCCGCTACTTGCTTTTCTAGAGGAACGGAAATGGCATACTGGTTGTTTTGTACCATAAAGATAACGGGCAGTTTATGAACCCCTGCAAAGTTCATCGCCTCATGCAAGTCCCCTTGGTTCGCAGAGCCTTCTCCGCATGTGGTTAAAACGACGAAATCTTTTTTATCCAATTTTCCTGCATAGGCGATTCCCGTAGCATGTACCATTTGTGTGGTTACTGGGGAAGAACCTGTGAGGATGCGATAACGATGATCACCAAAATGACCCGGCATTTGACGTCCACCACTATTTGGATCTTCTGCTTTGGCAAAGGAAGAAAGCAAATAGTCTTGAGCTGTTTGTCCCATTACCATCACAAGACCCATATCGCGATAGTACGGACATAGCCAATCCTTCTCGGTATCGAGTGCAAATCCAGCACCTATTTGTGCTGCTTCATGTCCTTGACAAGAAATAACAAATGGAATCTTACCTGCACGATTTAAGAGCCAAGTACGCTCATCCGTTCTACGTGCTAATGTCATATATCGGTACATACTAATTGCTTGCTCATCTGTTAACCCTAACTCTCTATGTTTCAAGGAAATCCCCCCTCAAATTAACCATGAATCGCCTTTCCATCTACAGCAAGTGCTACTTCTCCAAATACCTCTGACAACGTAGGATGTGGATGAATCGCTCGTGAAATCTCCCATGCCGTCGCATCAAGAACCTTCGCAAGTCCAGCCTCACCAATCAGATCAGTCGCATGTGCACCAATAATATGTACACCAAGCAAATCATCTGTTTTTGCATCCGATATCATCTTAATAAAGCCGTCCGTCTCACCAAATACAAGCGACTTCCCTACACCACGGAATGGGAATTTTCCAACCTTCACTTCATGCCCGCGATCTTTTGCTTCTTGCTCTGTAAGACCGATGCTCCCTACTTCTGGTCGGCTGTAGGTACAGCGCGGAACCATTGTGCTATCCATGACATGTACATCATTTCTGGCCATATGCTCTACCGCTAGAATTCCTTCATGAGAAGCCACATGAGCTAATTGATAGCCACCGTTTACATCCCCAATCGCGTAAATATGGGACTCTGCTGTTTGCATAAAGTCGTTTACTTGAATAACGCCTTTTTCCACTTTGATGGAAGTGTTTTGTAAACCAATATCTTCAATATTAGCCTGACGACCTACTGAAACAAATACCTTCTCAGCTTGGAACGTCTCCGTTTTTCCATCTTTTTCAGCCACAACGGTTACAGAACCATCTGCTACCTTTACTTCTTCGGAAAGAACCTTTGCATTTGTAATTACTTTTACTTTTCGTTTTTTAAAAATACGAGTCATTTCTTTACTAACATCCGCATCTTCAAACGGTAAAATACGATCCGCATATTCGATTACGGTTACTTCCACACCAAAGTCACTTAGCATCGAAGCCCACTCGATCCCAATCACGCCGCCTCCGATAATAATCATCGATTTAGGAAGCGTTTCCATTTGTAGGGCATGATCGGAATTTAGGATATGAGTACCATCGATCTCTAGTCCCGGAAGAGTACGCGGACGAGAACCTGTTGCGATCATAACATGTTGGGGGATCAGCATATCTGATTCTTTGCCATCTGCTCTTTCTACCGAGATCGTACCTGGCATAGGAGAAAAGATAGAAGGACCTAAAATGCGACCAAATCCCTGATAAACGTCTACTTTATTCTTTTTAAGAAGTCCTTCGACTCCTTTATGAAGCTGGGAAACGATTTCATTTTTTCGTTTTTGTACTAAATTCATGGAAAGTTGGACATCACCCGCTGTGATTCCATAACTCTCACTATTCTTCATTTCGTGATATACTTCGGCACTTCGCAGGAGAGACTTACTTGGGACACAACCTTTATGTAAGCATACTCCACCCACATTTTCTTTTTCGACTACAGCCACTTTCATTCCTAGTTGCGCAGCCCGGACAGCAGCGACATAACCGCCCGGACCCGCACCGAGGACTACGAGATCATAATTTTCTGCCATGCTCTTCTCGTCTCCTTTTTACTGTGGTGGATATTGTTTCGCTTCTTCTTCTTGACGTAACACACGAAGAGCACCTTCTGCAAGAGCTTGTAGCTCATCTTCACCCGGCACAACGCTAACCGGAGCAATCCACTCTACCTGCTCTTGAATCATCGAGGTAAAGAGTTGTCCATAGGCCAAGCCACCTGTCAAAATGATCTGATCTACTTCCCCTTTTAATACAGCGGCATACGCCCCAATCTCTTTCGCTACTTGATAGGCCATAGCTTCATATACGAGTTTGGCTCTTGTATCTCCTTCTTGAATCCGCTCTTCTACTTCCCGTGCATCCGTCGTTCCTAGATACCCCATTAATCCACCTTTGCCCACGATCATCTTCATAATCTCACTCGCAAAGTATTTCCCCGAATAACTAAGAGCTACTAAGTCACCCACAGGTAGCGTACCCGCACGCTCTGGTGAAAAAGGGCCTTCTCCTGCGAGTCCGTTATTTACATCGATGACGCGCCCTTTTTGATGGGCTCCTACTGTAATTCCGCCACCCATGTGCACAATCAAATAATTTACTTCTTCATAACGCTTATTTTGCTCTTTCGCTACACGACGTGCAACTGCTTTTTGATTTAACGCATGGAAAATACTACGACGTTCGATTTCGGGGACACCTGAGATTCGCGCCACTGGTTGGAGTTCATCTACAACCACAGGATCGACGATAAACGCAGGGATCTGTAATTGATCGGCAATGTCACTGGCAATCAATCCTGCTAGATTGGAAGCATGCATTCCATAGCGACCTGATCGCAAATCCGCTAGCATCGTGTCATTAATAGCATAAGTACCACCAGGGATAGGGCGTAATAAGCCCCCCCTAGCAACAATGGCATGAAATCGGGTTATATTCATACCCTCTCGATCCAATGTATCTAAAATCACTTGTTTACGAAAGGGGTATTGACTAACTAACTCCGGAAATTGAGCCAACTCTTTTGCATTATGGCGTAAGGTAATATCTAAGATCGGTTTCTCATTATCAAATACCCCTATTTTGGTCGAGGTAGATCCAGGGTTTATCGTAAGAACCCGTAAGACTTCATGCACTTCTAACACTCCTAACAATCCCGAACATATTATCGTTGATTGAGCGAATGACGCTCTGTTTGTAAAAAGGTACTACGAGATTGGCGCAACGAAGCGATCCGCTCTTCTGCCATACGATCAGCCGCTTGATAGCTTGGAATTCCATCACGTTTCGCAATCTCAAATACACGTAGAATGTTGTCATAGATGCCTTCTACTTTTTTCATCGCGCGCTCTGGATTATATCCTAATAGCTCATCCGCAACGTTAATTAATCCACCTGCGTTAATCACATAGTCTGGAGCATATACCATTCCACGTGCATCTAGCATGTCACCGTGGCGATCTTCACGTAATTGGTTATTGGCAGAGCCAGCAACTACTTTACACTTCAGACGTTCAATCGTGTTGTCATTAATGATTCCACCTAAAGCACATGGAGCAAAGATGTCACATTCCACATCGTAAATTTCCTCTGGAGAGACACGAATCGCACCAAAATCATTTACGGCCCGTTGCACGTTTTCTTCATTAATATCCGTAACGATTAATTTTACATTTTCTTTATGGAGATATTCACACATGCTGTAAGCTACATTTCCAACCCCTTGAACAGCTACGACAAGACCATCTAGAGAATCAGATCCGAAAGCTTCTTTCGCTGCTGCTTTCATCCCTTTATAAACACCAAAAGCCGTTACAGGAGATGGATTCCCTGAAGAACCGAATGCTGGAGAAATCCCCGTCACATACTTCGTTTCCAAGTGAATGAGATCCATATCTTCCACGTTCGTACCAACATCCTCAGCCGTAATATAACGTCCGTTTAATCCTTCGATATAACGACCTAGTGAACGGAATAATTCTTCACTCTTATCTTTTTTAGGGTCTCCAATTAAAACTGTTTTCCCACCGCCAAGGTTAAGGCCCGCTGCTGCTGCTTTATACGTCATACCTCTCGCTAAGCGAAGTGCATCTTCAAAAGCCTCTTCTTCCGAAGCATATGTCCACATGCGCAAACCACCAAGTGCAGGTCCGAGTGTTGTATCATGAATCGCAATAATCGCTTTTAATCCAGAATTTTTATCTTGGCAAACTACGACTTGCTCATAATCATATTTCTCCATGTAGTCAAACAGTTTCATTAGACTATCCCCTTTCAACTATTACCGTTTTTTGAAATGGTCGGCTTGTAATACAGCCATTGCAATCGAATAGAGCTTTGCTTCAGCGGAATCAGCTCGTGATGTTAACACAATCGGAGCCTTAGCACCGAGTACGAGCGCGCCAATCTTCGCCTTTGCAAAATAAACCATCGATTTGTAAAGAATATTTCCTGCTTCAATGTCAGGAACTAATAAAACATCTGCTTTACCTGCTACAGGGCTGTGAATGCCTTTATGCTCAGCAGACTCAACCGATACTGCGTTATCGAGTGCAAAAGGTCCATCTACAATCGCGCCTTTAATTTGCCTGCGGCGATTCATCTGAGACAAGGCCGCTGCATCTAAAGTCGGTTGCATAGAAGGATTTACGACTTCGACTGCGCCGAGCACCGCTACTTTCGGTTCCGGCAAACCTAATGAATGACAAAAATCAATTACATTTTCTAGAATTTGTACTTTATCCTTTAATTCAGGAGCCACATTTAACGCTGGGTCTGTCACATGGATCAGATGATCAAAGCCAGGAACTTCAAACGAAGCAACATGACTTAGTACCTTTCCAGCACGCAAGCCCTTTTCTTTATTTAATACGGCACGAAGAAAGTCAGCGGTTTGCACCATACCCTTCATCAGTACATCTGCACGCTTTTCACTAACAGCCGTCACTGCCAATAAACACGCTTGAGCAATCGAGGTAGCATGTACTACTTCCCCTGGCGCCAGATCCAGACCAATTCTTAAGCCGATCGAGCGAATCCTCTCTTCATCCCCAAACAATAAAAAGTCGGCAATTCGATGCTTCTTAGCATCTAGCACAGCTTCTAATACTTCTTGATCGGCTGCTGCCGCGACTGCTACGGTTACAGAAGGAAGAGATTCTGCATACTTCACTACTTGCTCAAACGTTTTTAACATTTCCATGATGTCCTACACCTCTTTGACCAACTAAGTGGCTAAATGTAATTTAATAAAACGAATCGGAAGCCGCTAGTCATCCTTTTAATATGCAAGAACAATGCCAACTCTATAAAACAAAGGAATGGCATAAATGACTGCTACACATCCTGCATTATTTTGCAAAAACGCACGTTTTTACATGCAAAAAATTGCAAGAAATATTTTACGTAATACCTGCGCGCTCCAATTTATAATATAAACTTCGTATGGAGATTCCTAACTGTTTCGCTGTTTGGGTCTTATTTTGTCCACAAGCCTGATAAATTTGTGTAACATAGCGATTTTCTGCATCCGTTAAATAATTTTTTAGGGGCCTGTTCAAATCATCAACAAGCTCTTCTTTAACAACATAATCGACTTGATTTCGTTGAAATTCAAATTTTGGCAGATGTTCCGGGGCTAACTTCTGCTCTTGTACCGTCATATGAATCATAGCTCGTCCTAAGAAATTTTCTAATTCCCTTACATTACCAGGAAACAAATATTGAGATAGGAGCTGAATGCCCTCAGGAGAAATCGCACGCACATTTCGTCCATACTCTTGATTAAACTTTCGAATGAGGTGGATCGCCAGAAGCTCTAAATCCCCATCACGTTGGCGGAGAGGAGGAATCATAATCGGGAATACGTTTAAGCGGAAAAAAAGATCTTCTCGAAATTTCTTCTCTTCCATCGCCCGCTCCAGAAAAACATTCGTGGCCGCTATTACCCTGACATCCACTGGGATTGACTTGGTTCCACCTACCCGAATCACTTCACGTTCTTGCAAGACACGTAGCAATTTCGCTTGGATACTTGGTTGAAGCTCTCCAATTTCATCTAGGAATATAGTGCCCCCACTCGCCTCTTCAAATAAACCTTTTTTCCCACCCCGTTTTGCTCCTGTAAAAGCTCCCTCCTCATAACCAAATAGCTCACTTTCTAATAATGACTCGGACAAAGCAGCACAGTTTACTCGAATAAACTGGTTATATTTCCGATTGCTCGCATTATGAATCGCATGCGCAAACAACTCTTTTCCCGTTCCCGATTCACCGCGTAGAAGCACAGTAGCACGAGTGTCCGCCGCTTGCTTAGCAAGTTGCATCGCGATTTGCATCTGCTCGCTCTCACCAATGATATCATCAAATGTATACTTTGCTTCTAACTTTCGAATGATGCTTCGTGCTCGCTCTAAGTCTTGCGTTAATTGTTTTAGTTCTGAGGTATCATGAACAATGGCCACGCTTCCCTTTAATTCACCCTGTAAGATAATCGGAGCTACGTTCACAATCACATCCCTACGATGAGGTCCTACTTCCATCTGTACACCTCGAACCACCTGTCTGGTTCGAAGCACCTTCATATGCATGCTCTCCGCACCTTCTGAGATGTCTACCTCCGCAGGCTTCCCGATGACTTCCTCTGGCTGAAGCCCTGTTAACCTTGTATAAGCTGGATTAATTAACAAACCAATCCCATTCACATCTACAACGGAAATCGCATCATCAGATGAGTCAATGATCGCTTGCAAATAGCTTTTCATATCCTCTAGATCCATAATTTTTTGGATAAAATGTTGTAATTCACTAACCTCACGAAAAACAGCCACTGCTCCCATAACTTTGCCTTCATGATTTTTCACTGGAACCCGGTTCGTGACAATCTCCGTCCCACTCGGTAATTGAAACGTTTGGTTTAGCTCTGATTCTCCCGTCCGTAGTACTTCTTCTAAGCGAGTATGTCCAACCACCTCACGAAGTGGCATCCCAATTAATTCTGTTCTATGTACCTTCAACATTTTTTCTGCTGAAGCATTTAAAATGGTAATTTCTCCTCGAGCATTTACCGCAATCATCCCATCATGGGTAGAATCGATAATCGCCTCTAGCTCTTTTTGTCGCTGAATCCAAGCTTGGAACCAACTTTCCTTCTCTTCAACCAATTGCACCATCAAGTTAGCCGTATCTCCTGATACAAGAAGGGTTTTCTTTGATTTTGATGAGTTAATCTGATCATACACCGTAGAATCGCCCGTTACCTCGATCACCACATCTGGCATGAGCTCTAAAAATGAATTCATATCGGTTCCAGTAGCGATTCCTCTACGCTTCGCTTCTCCAATAGCTGGTGCAGAAGGTAATAAATCAACAATCCCAATCACTTCGATAAACTCTACGTCCGATAAAGTGCGAAGAAGAGCTGCTCCGCCCTTTCCTCCACCCACAATCAGCACTTTCTGCATAGATTCGCCCCTTTCCCGTCCGAGACCCTCTTTCAGCCTATCTTATCACAGAGAGCTGCACATACAGACTAGTAATCACTTGGCATTTAAGGTAACATAACACTTGGAAAAACGAAAGGCGGTTTTTTTTATGAAACCCATCTACCAACGTATCGTCGCCATTGTCATCCTATGTCTGCCTGGTGTCGCAGGAATTTACGGCTGGACCGAAATTCGCGAGGTAATCTTTTATTCTGCTGCTGGTGAGGGCTTTGGATGGCTTCGCTTTCTCTGGGGTTTGCTTTTATTAGTAGGTAGTTTATACATTATCGGCGGCTTTATTTTTTACCGTGATAAAAAAAATAATCGGATTTCCCCCAAGTTTTTAACTCCTGAAGAACGCGCTGAACGAGAGCGCCAAAAACAAGACCCTAACTATAAAAAACCAGAATTCCTCGATAAAGTATAAGAATGTAAGTATGCTATCTAGAAATGATTCACATTTCCAGATAGCATACTTTTTTCTCTACCTTGTTGATAGATATGCGCTTCACATTTTTCACTCATATTGTTTCCTTCATATTCATAGTTTTAAAAAGAAGGAGGAGAAGAAATGAAAAAAAATAGTGCTGAAAATCTATACTTAGAGCTACTAAAAAAAGCAATCTTATTTGAAATATGGATTGAGCATGAAAAAAATTATCAACATCCAGACAACATCATATTTCACCCAACCATGGAAATGAGACAATCTGGCATCGATTGGCCTCCGATTGCTCACAGTATGATTGGCAGAAAAAGAATGGATCACTTACAACAATGCATGGAGTCAGTCAAGGCAGAGAACATAGAGGGAGATTTTATTGAAACAGGTGTTTGGCGAGGTGGCTCATGCATTTTTATGCGCGGTTTTTTAGAAGCACACGGCATCACAGATCGAAAAGTTTGGGTTGCTGATTCTTTTGAAGGTCTACCACCCCCTGATCCAAATTATCCAGCCGATACACATTCAACCTTCCATACTATGGACTACTTAAGAGTGTCTTTAGAAGAAGTTCAAGATAATTTTAGAAAATACAGCCTACTGGATGATAACGTAGTCTTTTTAAAGGGGTGGTTTAAAGATACCCTTCCTGCCGCACCTATCGAAAAAATTGCTATAGCTAGGCTGGATGGGGATATGTATTCTTCCACATGGGAAAGTTTATCCAGCTTGTATCATAAGGTTTCTGTAGGTGGCTATATCATTATTGATGATTTCAATATTGATCTATGTAGAGCCGCAGTACAAGATTTTCGAAATCGGTTAGGTATCCATGACGAAGTGAAACCGGTTGATCAATATGCTGTTTACTGGAGAAAAACAAAATAACCAGCTAAAACAAACAGAAACGCAGAAGGTTTTTTGTTCTTCTTGTTTTTGTTTGTTTTTCTTTTATTAGTACTCCACTTGCCATACATGCTCCCTTTCTTCCAAACATACACATAAGAACAGAGATGGAAAAGGAGCAACCTTATGAACAACCCTTATTATGTATACGTGTTTGATTGGATCAAAACGTGGATTATCAATGCTTGTCGAATCCATCAACATTGGCTAAAACATCAGAGAGATCTTACTGAGCACGATGATGTCTCAATCAAGCACTTAACAGCGATCGAAACCGCTTATCGCCAAATTGAACAAATGGCTAGTAGCCCTCATTCGTCCATTGGCGAACTGGATGCTTATTTCCATAAGGTCCTAAATGCCCAAAACAAATATGAGAGGTACCTTCAAACCCGTCAAACAAACGGCAACCATACTCAACCCCCTATGTATGCGAACAATAACTTTCTTACATCCAGAGTAAGCAACACTGTCCCCACAATCCAACGAGTTCCAATGGGTCAACATCAACTCCCCTCTCTCCCTTATCCCTACCATGCATTAGAACCTTACATTGATGAAGTAACTATGCGCATTCATCATAGTGAGCACCACAAAAAATACGTAGATGACTTAAATACAGCTGAAATCGAAATCGAAAAAGCCCGTCAGGCTCATAACTTTGATCAAATAAAGTACTGGGAGCGAGAAGCCGCCTATAACGGCGTAGAACACTATCTACATACGATTTTTTGGGATTGTATCAAACCAAACAGTGGTGGAGTACCTACAGGATCACTCATAAAGCAAATTCAGACTGATTTCGAGAAATTTTCTACTTTTAAAAGCCATTTCTCTACCGTAGCCGAAAAAATAACAGGGGGCTGGGTCATCCTTGTTTGGAACCCTCGTACTGTAAGGCTCGAAATCCTACAAATCGAAAAACAACAAAGCCTCTCCCAATGGGATGGTGTTCCCCTTCTTTGTCTGGATGTCTGGGAGCACGCTTACTACCTCAAATATCCAAATCGCAAAAAAGAATACATTAAGCATTGGTGGAACGTTGTCAATTGGGATGCGGTAAAGAGCCGCTTTTATCAAGCGCGTAACTCTACTTAAAAATCGTGATAAAAATAACAATATTTATCATTTTTATAACATAAATATAGGATAGACCATTAGCTAGATCTATTAGTTTGACATTGCAGGAGGCGTATACGCATGGCAAAAAAGGGTTCAAAGGCCAAAAATACCCCAGCAAGTGAACAGCAAGTCGCACGACCCAAAAAATCTCATTTTACAAATCGAGCCAATTACTACTTTCAGGAAGTAGTAGCACCCATCGAGAGATCCTATCGACAAGCGATGGGCATTGGAAACTATGCAGAAGGAGTTAGGATTTTTGAAACACTCCAAGCTGCTAGAAAAGAGTACCGTCTTCTGTTGTATCGGAATGAATGGGTAAAGGTCAAAGCCAAATAACCTAACCCCAAAACTTCCGATCCAGTGCCCGATACTGAATCGCCTCAGCCACATGGGCTATCTGGATTTTCTCTTCACCTGCAAGATCTGCAATCGTACGTGCTACCTTTAAAATTCGATCGTGCGCTCGTGCACTTAATCCAAGTCGATCAAATGATTGATGTAATAGTCCTTTTCCATCTTGATCTAGCTCACAATGTTTTCGAATTTGAGCAGGTACCATGCTACTGTTACAAAGCGTTTCCGATTCTGTAAATCGTTCTTGCTGAATTTGTCTCGCTTGATTCACTCTTGAGCGGATCTCCATTGATGACTCAGGTACAGCCTTAGAAGATATCGTCTCAAAGTTTACTCGAGGTACCTCCACATGCAGATCAATCCGATCAAGCAAAGGTCCCGAGATACGAGAGCGATATCTTTGTACTTGATGAGCGGTGCATGTACAACTTCGATCTTCCTCGTACCCGTAAAATCCGCATGGACAAGGATTCATAGATGAAATCAACATGAAATCAGATGGAAAAGACAACGTTATTTTTGATCTACTAAGAGTAACTTCTTTATCTTCTAGAGGTTGACGAAGAACCTCTAATGCCGATTTGGAGAATTCGGGCAGTTCGTCTAAAAATAAAACACCTCGATGGGACAAGCTGACCTCCCCCGGCTTTGGGATCAGTCCGCCTCCTACGATTCCAACAGAGGAAACAGTATGGTGAGGAGAGCGGAAAGGGCGTTCTTGGACAAGTTTCCCCCTTTCTGATAGCAAACCAGCGATACTATAGATCTTCGTTACTTCTAGAGACTCTTGACGATTCATACAGGGCAGAATGCTAGGAATTCGTCTTGCAAGCATCGTCTTCCCAGAACCAGGAGGTCCAATTAACATCAAGTTATGCCCGCCCGCAGCAGCGACTTCCATCGCTCGTTTTACATGCTGCTGTCCTTGGACATCTTTTAAATCCGGTTGAGTCGATTTCGTTTGTTCGATTGTTGTAGCGATTTCCACAGCACCTGGATGCCATTCTCCCTTTAAGTATTCAACTGACTCTCGTAGTGTCTGTAGAGGGATAATTTCAATTCCATTTACTAAACAGGCTTCCGGGTAATTAGCAGTAGGCACTAATACCTTGTTAAAACCTTGTTCCTTTGCACACATCACCATCGGCAAAATTCCTTGGAGGGGGCGTAAACATCCATCTAGAGACAGTTCACCTAAAAAAATCGTTTTCTCTACACTTGTCCCAACCATTTGATCACTTGCTAGCAGAATCCCCATCGCAATCGCTAGATCAAAGCTGGCTCCCTCCTTTTTAATATCCGCTGGAGCTAGATTCGTCGTAATACGCTGTAAGGGAAAGTTTACTCCACTATTTTTAACGGCCGCCCGAACCCGCTCTCTGGACTCCCTAACAGCTGAATCAGGAAGACCCACTATATCAAAAGCAGGTAATCCATTACTAATGTCTACCTCAACCTCCACGATAAAACCATGGATTCCTAATACCGACGCACTATAGATCTTTGCATACAAATAATTAGCCCCCAAACATTTGTTCCATAATATGGTAATCATTCGGCATCTTTTGACATTAATCCTGCTCATCTACTCTCATGAAACACAAAAAAGATGACTCTTATCTCAATAGTCATCTACATAATAGGAAAAGGGGAGTTATAAGCTACATCATCATATTTTAGAAAGATCTTCTACTGCTTTCATGAATTTGTTACGCATATCTTTTGAGATAAATGGAATCTCTTCGTTTGCGATTATCTTAGGAATATCATTACTCCAGATCTTGTTCCATTGTCTAAGATCATTTTGGTATTCCTTTATTGTTTCAGTAAATCCACTTTCAAAGGAAGTAACCACAAAGCTCGCCCATTCGGCTACACCCGTTAATGCTAATCCTGTTAGGGTTACCTGATTTTGACCTGGATGAATCCGAAAGTAACTTAATGGTTCAGCTATATATACTGCGTCCCCTCGGGAAAGTAAAATCATCCAGGTAGCTACATCATTAAATAAAAGATACTGAATCCCACCATACTTTGCCCAGCCTTCTGTAAGATCACTTTTTCTAACTAGCGCAGTCGTCGGTTCACCTATATAGTTAGTAGCATTTTGAAGAATCAGTCTTCCGAGCTCCTTGCCGCTAATAAGTGTATCTTGGCTAAATAAACCTGCTACTGTAGGAAATGCATTTCCAGCTTCATCCACTGTTTGTCTATAAGAAGTAACTAATTTAACATTGGGATAGCGGAAAAAGGAGTCCACCATTTTCTCGATTTTTTCCGGATGAAAAAAATCATCATCATTTAGAAAGTTAATAAACTCTCCAGTAGCCATCTCAAACAAATGTAGCATATTGGCAAGGCCGAATGAGCTTCTACTTGCCTCTTCGTTTCGAACATACTTAATATGATCATAGACCTCTAAATAAGGCCTGACCAGATCTTCTACTCCATTATCGGTACTATCATCACCGATAATGATTTCTATATTTGGGTACGTCTGAGCTATTACACTATTCAATGCTATTCTTAGATAATGAGGACGATTAAAAGCAGGTATTAAAACACTTACTTTAGGAAAACGATCACGCATCTTTATGTACAATATACAGATTATCTTCTTTAGAAAGTCCTAATTTATGTGTTTCTTCGATCGAATATTTCTCTGCAATATTGTACAATTCGACTCTAAAACCGACTGACTCGAGTCTCTGTATATAATCTTCTTTCGCATATACTCGCACATGATCTTGATGACCGTAAGCTCTAGTCCGATCTTCTGGAGTTACGACTCGCTCATCCTCAAAACTCATCTTGATATTAGTCGCCAGCGGTACTTGCATAATCCCCCAGCCGCCTACTTTCATCACCCTGTACAACTCTCTCATCGCCTTACCATCATCCAAAATATTCTCGAGTATATGACTGCATAAAACAACATCAAATGATTGATCCTCATAATAAAGATTCGTGACATCTATTCCCTTGGTCCACGGGTCTAGAGGTTTCAAATCACCACACACATACTGGAGATTCGAGCATGTATCAAGCCTATTTTTTACATTTTTTTCAGGGTCAATATGCAAAACACTTACATTCGCCCTTACTAAATCGGTTTCTCGTTCCATAAACCATACGTAAAGCCGTTCACGATCCATCGCCATACATATCGAACAAATTCCTGTTTTGGGGTTCCAATTTTCCAATTTAAACGACTGTGGTTCAAAAAAACCAGCAGGCCAAGGAACAAATTGTGAAATGTGATTCTTACAACATGGACAATAGTACGAAGATTTATGTGCCAAACTACTCACCCCTATGCGAAGGTTTTGCTAGTTCTTTGATTACTCGGTTTACATGCGCTATATCAATCTCTTCCCAAAACGGTAGACTGATAATGCGGTTTGATATACTTTCCGTCATGGTCATAGTAGATTGATGGCTAGTAGAAAATTGTTTTTGCCTGTGGCAAGGCGGAGAAAAATAGCATCGGGTCTCAATCCATTGTTTATCTAACCGATCTATGATTACATCTGCTTTTTCATCCTGTGGGCTGAGAATAGAGAAGAGTTGAGTAACCAACTGACCGGTGCAATTTTGAACTCTCCACCCTTTATCGAATAAATTCCATTTATTCATCTGCTCCAGATACCATTGTTTAATCTGATTTCGGGTTTCGATCTTCTGTTCAAATATATCCAATGTTGCCAGACCGATGGCAGCCATGTATTCGGACAGCTTACTATTGAGCCCTTTTAAAGTTGACTCCTTACTCCCCTTATAGCCGAAATTCCCCGCTTGCCGCACATTTGAGATGATCTCCTGATCACCGCTGTATACCAATCCTCCCTCTCCAATTCCAAAGCCTTTTGTAGCATGAAAGCTATATACGATACTCCCTAAAAAACCCTTACCAAAATGACCATACTTATCTCTTGCTCCAAAACTAGCTGCTGCATCCACAACGACTGGAATTCCCCTCTTCTGCAACTCGTTGTAGTATGTCAGGTCTATACATGTTCCAAAGGTTGCATATGGAACTACAACAGCCACTTGGTCCCCTAGCTTTTTCAAGGTGTCCTCTAATATATCTACATTCATAGACCATTCATCTTCCTGAATATCGATAAAATAAGGCTCTAATCCACACCAAATAGCAGATAAAGGAGTAGCTGAGAAGGTAAAGCTAGGCATTAGCGCATATCGACCATTCGGTCTCATACTTTGAGCGATGGCAAGCATTAAACCAATTGTTGCATTATTAACCGTGCTTACCGCACCCTCACCTTCGAAAAACTCTTGAAGGATCCGCTCTTCGAAAGTGTCGTTCAAGGGTCCATAGTTAGAATAAATTCGATTTTCATCAATTTGTGAAAGATATTTTAAATATGATTCACATTTCACTACATTTGGACGGAGAAATGGTATCGGTTTAATGAGCTAATCCTCCCCACTGTATAGATACAAATCATTGTGGTTATAAGCTATATATCTGTGGAATGTCTTCTACTAGTTTCATGCATTTATTACGCATTCCTTGCATGATAAATGCATGATTTTCACTTGCCATTAATTCATCAATACGAGATTTCCAGCGGTCACTCCACTTCCTGATATAACCTTGATACTCTTCCATTTCAATCAATTGGCTTTCAAAAGAACTCAACAAAATACTTGCCCATTCTGCCATATGTCCTAATTCTAAATCTGCTTGATTTACCTGATTTTGATCTCGATGAAGCCGAGAGTAACTTAACGGCTCTGCGATATATACCGCATCTCCTTGAGAGAGTAAAGCCATCCAAGTAGCTACATCACTCAAGACAACATGATGAACATCTCCATACCTTGCCCAGCCTTCCTTAAGATCACTTTTTCTAAATAGAACAGTCGTAGATTCCCCTATCGAATTAGTGAATTGACTAAGCATGTATTTCCCAAGCTCTTTTCCACTAATAAGCGAATCTTTATGAAATAATTTAGCTGTTCTGACTACTGGAGGTAATTCATTTCCAGCTTCGTCAACTATCTGTCTGTAGGAAGTAACTAATTTGACATTAGGAAAACGAAGAAAGCAATTTACCATTTTCTCGATTTTTTCTCGATGAAAAAAATCATAATCATGTAGAAAGTTCACAAACTCTCCAGTAGCCATACTAAACAAGGTTAATGTATTCGTAAGACCAAATAAGTTTCTACCTGTTTCTGCACTCCGAAAATACTTGATATGATCATAATCCTTTAAATAAGACTCCACCAAAAATTCCACTTCATTATCAGTACTTTGGTCACCGATTATAATTTCAATATTGGGATATGTTTGAGCCAATACACTCTCCAATGTGGTCTTCAACATATGAGGACGATTACAAGCAGATATTAAAACACTTACCTTTGGGAGATACAAATTTTTCTCTTGAGTCATAAACATTCTTTTTAATCCCTGACTCATAAACAACCCCCCTAATCCCATGTTTTTATAGTATTTATTCATTTGCCTCCAAGAATATTCTAAGAGTTAGAGCAAGTCACGTTTCTTGCCATCTAAAAAATTGAAATATCATTTTTATTTCCTCTTTACAGATTGTTGTGAAGGGTATCGAAAATGGGGAAAGGTAGTCGGCTTAATCAGCTTTTTGATCATAGCTATAGCTGCAGGATGGTTAATATGGAATGGGCTGACTGACATTCGATATTCATCAGACCACCTAGATACAAAACCAATATGGAATATATGGATTCCAGCACTTGTTGGGATCATACTTATTCGAATTATGTCATTTCATTCACCAGCACCAAACTACCATCTAGTCAGCTATCTTTCAAAGCAGAAGCTTACCATTCAATCTATCATTTTTCTGTCGGGAGCAACCTTGTTTCCTACTACTCTTCTAATAATCGATGGGAATAGCCCTCATTTTTCCCTTTGGTATATTGGACTAAAACTTACCTTTCTGCTAGTGATTCCTTGGATTATTCTATATATCTATCGATTTCAATCCCAAAATGATGCCATAACAAAGCAGTCTCATTCTCTGTCTCGATGGACTCGGGTGGCTCCCTTGTTTATTGGAGGAGTTTGGATTTATCTGTCTTACTTCTCTATCTTTTCAACCCCGCATACACCTAGTGCCATTACAGACCCATTGACATTATCCCTTCTAGTACTGTCCAGTTTTTTCGTTAATAGTTTGCTGGAGGAATTGTTCTATCGCGTTTGGTTACAGACACGTTTAGAAAGACTACTTGGGACTTGGTCAGCTATATTGGTAACATCTATTCTTTGGTCCATTTGGCATGTTGCAATCCAAGGAACAGGGGAATGGAGTACGGATTTTGCAACTGTCATTTCCAATCAAGGTATAACAGGCGTTTTCTTAGGTTATCTCTGGTCTCGTTACCGTAATATATGGATTTTAATTTTGATTCATGGAATCATAAATGCACCCCCTTATTTATTACTGGATATATGGAGAAATTGGTTTTAATCAAACTTGAAATATTGGAGGATTTGCCCATGAATAAATCAATAACAGAGGGAAAGATTAAACAATTATCTTATCGAGTAGATCCACAGAGTAAGTTACTTTACTCGCAGGAATTAGAAGGTGGAGTCTCAGCACAGGTAACCATGATAGAGGTAGAATATCCCAATGGCCAAAAGAGAAAAATGATTGTACGCCAACATGGGGAAATCGACATAAAACGGAATCCACAAATAGCAGTAGACGAGTTTAAACTTCTAAAAATTCTACATTCCTTTGGATTGCCTACACCAGAACCTTATTATCTAGAATCATCAGGCGAAATTTTCTCCACACCATGTATTGTGATGGGATATATAGAGGTGAAACACAGTTTACACCTGTTTGTTTAAGCGATTATATCCTTCAACTAACAGTAAGCTTAGCAAAAATTCACAGCTTAGATTACTCAAAAATAGATTTATCATTTCTGCCTAATCAAGAAAAAATATCTACAGTTAAAATTAGAAATCGCCCTCCTGTTCTTGATGACTTATTGAGTGAAGGACGTATCCGAGATGTAATCGAACCGATCTGGCCAGTAGCCCAAAAAAACTCATCCACCTTACTCCATGGAGATTTTTGGCCAGGCAATCTATTGTGGAAAGATGGACAACTTATCGGAATTATTGATTGGGAGGATGTAGCGTTTGGAGATCCGTTAGCTGATGTTGCAAATAGCCGACTCGAAATACTATGGCACTTTGGTATGAGTGCAATGAATGATTTTACGGCTCAGTATCAATCGATTATGCCTACTATTGACTTTGAAAATCTTCCTTTTTGGGATCTATGTGCTGCGTTACGACCTACTTCTAAGATGAATACATGGGGACTAGATGAAATCACTTTAAAAAGAATGAGGAAAAGTCATAGTCTATTTGTGAAACAAGCAGTAAGAAAGATTTTATCCAGTAACATATCACCATAAATATAGACAATAAAGTGAAACAACTATTATCATACAAAATGGTAAACCTAACAATTGTATGCTTGCTTTAATCGATCATGGACATAAGTCCTTCCTAAGTATCTTTAAATCTCATTTAATAAATAAAGAATAGATATGAAAAGCATCATATACAGGAGAGATCTTATTATGAAAGGAATTTTTTTTGCTATTATAGGCGGAGGTTGTCTTACATTACAAGGAGTGGCTAATTCCCATATTACTCAAGGGATTGGTACATGGAAAACCGCCACCATTACACAACTAACAGGATTCATAGTATCCTGTATAATCCTTATGCTCACTCGAGATTATCATTTGGGGTCATTAAAGCAAGTTAAGCCATTATTTTTGACTGGAGGTGCTCTGGGAGCCATCATTATTTTTAGTAATGTAACTGCTATTCATCACATCGGGGTTACTCTCACAGTTGCGTTACTACTTATTTCACAGTTAGGTTTTACGTTTATCACAGATCGCTTTGGATGGTTTGAAGGAAAAAAGCAAGAGGTGAGGCTTTCACAGTTAATTGGTATTGGAATGATGGTCTTAGGTGTAGCCATTCTTCAGATTGCATGATAGGAGTAAAACTATGAAGATACTCGATCGAGACTCACTAAATCAATATTTATCTTCTTTTCAATTGGAAACCATCTTTCACAAACAAATCATTCCTCGATTATTGCTATATGAATTTAATGAGGGAGAATATATTTGTTCCCAAGGAGATACTCCAGAGTACCTGTATGTTCTTGTAAAAGGAAGAGTGAAAGTTTTCATCACTTCTACTGAAGGAAAAACGCTCACTTTATCATTTAAAACACCAATTGAATTGATAGGGGATATTGAATTTGTGAGTGGAATGAATACTATGAATACCATTGAAGCGGTATCAACCGTTCGGGTAATCGATGTTCATTATCAGTGGCTAGAAATGTATGGAAAAGACGACCCTCTATTCCTCCAATTTATGTTAGATATTATAGCTAAAAAATTTCATGTGAAATCTCATTCTATGAGTTTTAATTTGATGTATCCCGTGGACGTAAGGTTAGCAAGTTATTTATTATCTATTTCGGACGATGACTTCAAAATGGGAGCAGTTACAAAACAACACCTGCTAGTTAACTCAAAAGATATAGCCGATTTGATTGGTACAAGTCATCGACATCTAAATCGTACTATACAGCAATTTTGTAAAAAGGGATTAGTGGAACGAAAAAATGAATTTGTCATTGTAAGAGACCCGGAAGGTTTACGAAATCTGGCAAGTCATAACATATATGAAAGAGATTGAGTTATAAGAGGTAGTGAAAAATGATTATAGGGCTATTATTAGGATGTCTCGCAGGAATACTAGTGAGTTTGCAAAACACCTTAAATAGTAAATTGAATGCACATGCCGGTACATGGATGACTACTACATGGGTATTAGGACTGGGGTTCCTAGCTTCATTTGTAATTGGCTTTATAGTAGAAGGAACTAATTTTCTCAACTTACGAAATATGGAAATATGGTATTGGTTTAGCGGAGTGCTTGGAGTATTTGTGGTATCGTGTCTTATGCAAGGAATCCATTTACTCGGCGCTACCTATGCCATTTCGATCGTCCTTACTTCACAGATTGGTTTTGCGCTCTTATTTGATTCACTTGGACTCTTTGGATTAGAAAAAATCCCATTTCATAATACCAAATTGCTTGGGGTATTAGTCATAATTAGCGGCATATTCGTTTTCAAGCTAGACGGTAGGCAGAGAATAGAAGATTGATTAACAAAACAAAGAATGACGTATGAGCCGTGCCTCACATGTCATTCTTTGTTATTCCTTTTTCAAAATGCCCCTTCAAAATGCTCTGTCTCGATAGCTTGTCCGGTTTGGCGATTTAAGAGAACAGAAACGACATCGAACCGCAAAGAATACGGTCGTTTCACGTGGTCGAGAACGTATTGAAGCGCAATTTTTCGAACTTGTTGTTGTTTCTTTCCATCCACAGACTGAAAACCATAGCCAAATCGAGTACTTGTTGTCGTTCGCACTTCAACAAATACTAAATCTCGCTGATTCGTTACAATTAAATCGAGTTCACCTAATTGGGAGCGCCAATTACGTGTTAAAATCTGATAACCCTTTTCTTCTAACAACTGTGCTGCAACTTCTTCCCCTAGGGTTCCTATTTGTTTACGCACATCTTTCATACATAAGCGCCTCCGAAGAAAACCGTTATAGGGCTAGATTACCAGAAGTTGTATAATTCTGTCAATTATTTGATGAAATTGGGTCTCCTCATCTCGAACGTAGTACTGCTTGAACAGGTGCAAAGGATGATCGATGTTCGGGAGTAACTCCGAGTGCTTCCATAGCTTGTATGTGTTCAGGAGTTCCATATCCCATATGTTTTTCAAAGCCATAGCCTGGATATTTATCTGCCAGTTGGATCATATATTCATCCCGAGTCGTCTTCGCAATAATCGAGGCGGCTGCGATAGAATGGCTTTGGGCGTCACCTTTAATAATGCCATGTTGGGGAATGGTGACTCGGGGAATCTTAACGGCATCACCTAAGATAAAGTCAGGGATGGGTTCTAGTTGGCTGAGAGCAACTCGCATGGCCTGGTAAGTAGCTTGCAATATATTATATTGATCTATGTAAGGTACATCGATAATCCCGACACCAGTGGCAATTGCTTCTTTTTCAATCTTTTGGCGCAGTCGATTCCGTTCTTCCTTCTTTACTTGCTTAGAATCATTTAACCCTGTTGCATCAAAGTCGGGCGGTAAGATGACAGCTGCTGCTACAACAGGCCCAGCTAAAGGACCACGACCTGCTTCATCTACCCCAGCAATCCAACTCTTTCCCTGAGTCCATAATTGACGCTCAAACCGCCACATTCCTTCAACCCGCACCTGTTCGGCCTGTGCTCTTTCCTGCCGTTTCAAGTAGGATTGAAGGAGTTTTTGGACGCCCATTCTAGAATCTGTATGTAGTTCAGCTAATTCGCTTTCCGTTAGGATCTCTGAAGATGAGAGCTTGTCCTTCCAAGCTGCGATGGTTCTACTCATCTCGCTGTACATCCTGTTCTTCTATAAAAAATTCATCGCCCGGATACTCAAAGGAGATTCTCCCAATCATGCCACCTTGTAAATCATTGAGGAAAATCTCGGCGGCTTTTTCGGTGTTTACAATTCCACCACGTTGAATACAGCCTCGTTTTTTTCCAATCTCTTGGAGTAATTCATAAGACTCTTGTTCGAGAGCAGAATCTTGGAGCTTATAACGCGTCATAAGGTCTGTAGCATAACGCTCTTTGAGATAAGAAATCCCATGTACTGCCACTTCTTCAATCGGTAAGATCTCTTCTTTAATAGCACCACTTAGAGCAAGACGAAGTCCAACCCCATGATCTTCAAACTTCGGCCATAAAATCCCAGGCGTATCTAACAGCTCTAGATTTTGCCCAATTTTAATCCATTGCTGAGCTTTGGTAACACCAGGGCGATCACCTGTTACAGTCGCCGCTCGCTTAGCCAATCGATTAATCAAGGATGATTTCCCAACATTGGGAATCCCTAAAACCATCGCACGGACACGGCGTGTTAGAATCCCTTTGCGCTGGCGTGTTTCAAATAAAGGCTGAAGGAGCTTATCCGTAACGGATTGAATTAAGTTTACTCCTTTGCCCGTCTTTGCATCGACTTCTAGTACGCCAACACCTTGTTCACGAAAATACTCTACCCACATCTTATTCGCTTTTGGATCAGCCAAATCACATTTGGTTAAGAGAATCACTCGTGGCTTTTGTGACACAATCTCACCCATCATCGGGTTACGGCTAGAGATGGGTAAACGTGCATCTAGTAATTCAAATACAACATCTACCAACTTTAGCTTTTCTGTCACTTGCCGACGAGCTTTGGCCATGTGACCTGGAAACCATTGAATACTCATATTTCCACATCCTATTTCAAACTATAAACCCGAAAAGTGGGATATCGGCCAATATACAAAGGACGCTTTCCCTACAATTTCACTCGTAGCAACGGGACCGAAAACTCGACTATCCGTGCTATTGGAACGATTATCTCCTAAGACAAATACTTGCCCATCTGGTACCTTAACAGGAGCAAAGTCAGCGGTTTTAGTAGACGATGACAAGTACGATTCTTTCACTTCTTTTCCGTTTACCAACAGCTGATTGTTTTTTACTTCCACGGTCTCCCCTGGAAGAGCCACAATCCGTTTAATTAAGTCAATCTTGTCCTTACTGCGAAAAACAACGACTTCGCCATGCTTCGGCTTGCTCATTTTATATGAAAGCTTATTTACCATGACTTTATCATTAGAAGCTAAAGTATCTTGCATAGAGGGACCTGAAACATGGAAAGGCTCCAGTACAAATCCTCGAATTAGGAAAGCAAGAGCGAGTGCAGCGACAAGTGCGATCGCCCAATCTCGGTATGAATTCTTTCCCTTCCCTTCACCACGATCACGCCTCGAACGCGAAGGAAGAGAAGACTGTTTCTGAGATTGCTGTTTCAAACGCTCCGAACGTGGAATAAACTTTTGACGGTCCATAGATCCCTCCTATATAGCATTGGTAAGTAAATATACAGTAAAAGGGCTGGATTAGAAACCCAAGCCCTTTTCTATGTGTAATCTTATTATTTCTCAGTACGGATTTCTTTAATACGTGCTTTTTTACCACGTAGGCTACGTAGGTAGAACAATTTCGCACGACGTACTTTACCACGACGCAATACTTCGATCTTATCGATACGTGGTGAATGAATTGGGAAAGTACGCTCTACTCCCACTCCGTAAGAAATTTTACGAACGGTGAAAGTTTCAGAGATACCGCCACCACGACGTTGGATTACAACGCCTTCGAAAAGCTGGATACGCTCGCGTTGTCCCTCTTTTACTTTCACGTGCACTTTCAAAGTATCACCGGCACGGAATAAAGGAATATCTTGACGAATTTGAGATTCGGATACGCTTTTTAAAATTGGATGCATAATCGTTTGTGCCTCCCTTCCTTAAGGTATTTTTTATCCGTTTCTGAGCAAATCATGAACGGAGATATTTTAACATAAGCCACTACCGAAACACAATTATTCGGATCGCTTCTTTTGCTCTAACATTCGCAAGAACTTCCGATCTTCTTCTGTCAACGGAGCTGACTTCAGAAGGTCGGGTCTTCGTGTCCATGTTCGTTCAAGCGACTGTTCTCTGCGCCATTTCTCCATATTCGCATGATGACCAGATAACAAAATCTCAGGTACTTCCATACCACGAAATTCAGATGGTCTCGTGTAATGTGGATACTCTAAAAGCCCATTTGAAAACGAATCCATCGCTGCAGAATCATGATTGCCGAGTACACCAGGGATTAATCGACTCACACTATCAATGATGACCATTGCTGGGAGTTCTCCACCAGTGAGTACAAAATCCCCTACGGAGATCTCGTCCGTCACCAAGTTTTGACGAATCCGCTCATCAAATCCTTCATAATGCCCACAAAGGAACATCAGATGCGAATGTCCTGCTAACTCCTCTGCCTTCTTTTGTGTAAAAGGAGCACCTTGTGGAGACATCAACAGAATCGGTGGACGTTCAGAAGCATCCTGAAGTAGATGATCCACTGCATCAAATAGAGGTTGTGGTTTTAACACCATGCCCCCACCGCCGCCATATGGAGTATCGTCGACAGTCTGATGCTTATCGGTGGCAAACTGACGAAAATTGGTTACATTCGTCTCAATGAGCCCTTTTTCATGAGCTTTACGGATGATACTAGTAGATAAGAATCCATGAAACATCTCAGGAAAAAGAGTTAGTACATCAAAGCGAATCTGTGCCAATTATTCCAGTCCTTCCATCCACTCAATCGTAATCTGTTTTGAAGCTACATCGATCTCATTGACAATATCATCAATATAAGGCAAAAGGATCTCTTTCCCATCCGCTGTTGCCACGACCCAAACATCGTTGGCTGGAAGGGTTAAAATTTCTTTTACCTTACCCACCTTGCGTCCCTCTGTTGTGACTACTTCGCAGTGAATAATATCCTTAAAGTAGTATTCGCCAGCTTCCATATCAAGTGAGACAGTATCTGTCACAGGAACTACGAAAGTTCCACCCTTGAAAGGTTCTGCTTGATTGATGTTATCCCATTCCCGGAACTTCACCAAGTAAGCATTTTTATGCAGGCGACTCTTCTCCACAGTCAGGGGGAATGGCGCTGAAAGTGTTGCGTGTTGTAGCAATAACACCTGTCCAGGTGCAAAGCGATCTTCAGGGAAGTCAGTTTCTGCGAACAGTCGAACTTCACCGCGAATACCATGTGTGCCAAGAAAACGGCCTACTTTTAAAAACTCTACTTCTTTCAAATCGGTTCACCTATTCCGCTATCGGATCGGATCATTATTTTGATTCAAGGATACCTTCTTTACGGAACAAGTTACGTACGGTATCAGATGGTTGAGCACCAGTAGCCAACCATTTTTTCGCTTTTTCAGCATCAATTTTCACTTGAGCTGGTTGAGCAATCGGGTTGTAGTAACCGATTTCCTCGATAAAGCGACCATCACGTGGAGCGCGAGAGTCAGCAACGACTACACGGTAGAAAGGAGCTTTTTTCGCACCTATACGTTTTAGACGAATTTTCACTGCCATTGATTCTTCACCTCCTAATTAGGGTTTCACAAATTCACCATTATATCACACTATCCAAGGAAAGGAAACTTAAATCCTTTTCGCTTTTTCTTCGATTTTGTCATCTGGGCCATTTGCTTCATCATCTTTTTCATATCTTCAAACTGCTTGAGAAGACGATTCACGTCTTGTACCGAAGTTCCACTACCAAGTGCAATCCGCTTTCGTCTGTTAGCATTGATAATCTCAGGTTGCTCACGCTCAGACGGAGTCATTGAACGAATAACCGCTTCGATTCGTCCAATTTTTTTCTCATCGACGTTGAGGTCTTTGACCCCTTTCAACTTGTTTGCCCCTGGGAGCATCGCAAGCATATCTTCAAGCGGGCCCATATTTTTCATCTGCTGAATTTGATCTAAGAAATCATCGAGTGTAAAGCTTTGTGTCCGCATTTTCTTTTGAAGTTCGCGTGCTTTCTCTTCATCGACAGCTGATTGCGCCTTTTCGATCAAGCTGAGAACATCACCCATCCCGAGAATTCGAGATGCCATGCGATCTGGATGGAAAGGCTCGATTGCGTCCATCTTCTCACCCAAACCAACAAACTTGATCGGGCAATCTGTAACCGATTTAACGGAAAGCGCCGCTCCCCCACGGGTGTCACCATCAAGCTTAGTGAGTACAACCCCTGTCAATCCTAGTTCTTTGTTAAAGTGATCCGCGACATTTACCGCATCTTGACCTGTCATCGAATCGACTACTAACAAAATCTCGTGAGGCTGTGTTTGTTCCTTGATCTGACGAAGTTCGTCCATCATATCTTCATCAATATGCAAGCGACCTGCTGTATCGATAAATACGTAATCAAAGCCTTCTGCTTTCGCCTTCGCTACACCTTCTGTTGCAATCTTCACCGGGCTTTCCTTATCTCCGAGTGTGAAGACAGGAGCACCGATTTGTTCTCCAAGGACTTGTAGCTGTTTAATCGCTGCTGGACGGTATACGTCTGCTGCGACTAAGAGCGAGCGCCGGTTTTGCTTTTGTAGGAATTTCGCAAGCTTTCCAGTATGAGTGGTTTTACCTGCCCCCTGCAAACCAGACATCATAATAATCGTAGGTGATTTAGGTGCGGTATTTAACTTAACTTGCTCTCCGCCCATCAAAGTGGTCAATTCTTCATGAACGACTTTGATGACTTGTTGACCTGGTGTTAAGCTTTTTAGTACTTCTTGTCCAATCGCACGTTCTTTTACGCGATCGATAAACGTTTTTACTACTTTAAAATTTACATCTGCTTCTAGTAAAGCGAGACGTACTTCACGCATTGCTTCTTTTACATCGACCTCGGTAACTTTTCCTTTACCTCTTAGCTTCGACATAACTGATTGCAGTCGCTCAGACAATCCTTCAAATGCCATCCGTACACCTCCCTAGCTTTTATTTTCAATCAATCTCTAATAGTTTTGTTATGATCGGTTCGGCCACAGCTCGAACATTTGCATCAGCATCTAACTGAGAGCGTAGTTCTGCAATGAGCTCTTGGCGTGTTCTATGTTTCGTTACTAAGGATAGTTTGTTTTCTAGATCAGTAAGGGTCGCCTGTGCCCGTTTAATTGCTTCAAACACGGCTTGACGCGAGGTCCCTTGGTGTTCGGCAATCTCTGAGAGCGACCAATCTTCTAAGTAATATAGCTCGAGTAGAGATTGTTGTTTCTCTGTGAGAAGTGAGCCGTAGAAGTCGTATAGCAGATTCATCTTAGTGGTTTGCTCCAGCATAGGGAGTCACCTCATTTATGCCTGTCAAGGCAATCACATTTACAGGTATTACTATACGGGATTCAAATATGGGTGTCAAGTGTTTTGGGTTAACAGTTGTTGGGTGGGAAATTGAGAGCTGTAAGGGGTGGGGAAAGGGCTTGGCTTAAACCATAAAGACTGTCCCGGGGCAATGTATCCCAGTTTCGTTTATTGGTTAATCAACAGTCTTTTTTTGATTGGGGACAAGACAAAAACAAAACCATTTACTGTTGTCACACACTAATGAGTAACTAGATTTCAAATGGTTTGATCTGAAAGTAAATAGTCCAAAGAACTCCGCTTAAACAGGGATCCTTTGGACTTGACTTATTACTCTAACTCGCCAGCTTCCTCAATCGTATCTTTAAACAATGCGTGCAAAAACTGATCTCGGTCGAACTCTTGTAAGTCGTCGGCTTTTTCTCCGAGTCCGACGAACTTGACGGGAATCTTTAATTCGTTGCTAATGGCGATGACGATTCCGCCTTTTGCGGTGCCATCGAGTTTGGAAAGTACAAGGCCTGTGACGTTTACAGCTTCACCGAATGTCTTAGCTTGTACCATGGCGTTTTGTCCGGTTGTGGCGTCTAGAACGAGAATGACTTCATGCGGGCCATTCGGAATTTCGCGTTGGACTACACGATATACCTTTTTTAGCTCTTCCATGAGGTTTACTTTGTTTTGCAAACGACCGGCCGTGTCACAGAGAAGGATGTCTGCTTTTCGGGATTTGGCGGCCTGAATCGCATCGAAAATCACGGCAGCTGGATCTGAGCCTTCTTGATGTTTAATCACATCAACGCCAGCTCGCTCACCCCAGATTTCTAACTGTTCGATTGCTCCAGCACGGAAGGTGTCACCAGCGGCTAGAACAACTTTTTTGCCTTCTTGTTTGAAGCGATGAGCCAGTTTTCCGATGGTCGTCGTCTTCCCCACCCCGTTTACTCCCACAAATAGGAGAACGGTCATGCCGTCTTCTTGAATTTGTAATTTACTACCTGCATCTGCCTCTTCTAAGATATCGGCAATCATCTCGGACATCAGTGGTTGTAATTCCGTAGGCTCGGTAATTTTGCGGGCTTTCACCTCACTACGTAATCGCTCTACGAGATCCATCGTCGTAGTGACCCCTACATCTGCACTGATTAAAATCTCTTCTAGTTCTTCATATAGATCTTCATCAATCTTTTTTCGATTGCGAAATAGATCCCCCATCGCACCGACTAAATTAGTACTTGTCTTGCTCAAACCTGATAAAAACTTTTGCGTAACGGATTCCGTACTTTTAGATACACTCTCTTTTAAACGTTTAAAAAAACTCACACTTGCGCCCCCTAACTCATCGTTGCAGCTACTTCTTTACTACTATCATCATAATCTTCCATCCGCACAGATACTAGACTGGATACTCCTGATTCTTGCATGGTAATTCCATACAATACATCTGCGCCTTCCATCGTATGTTTGCGGTGGGTGATGAGGATAAATTGGGTGTTAACAGCGGCTTCCTTCATATATTGGACGAATCGTGTTAAGTTTGCCTCGTCCAGTGCCGCATCCACCTCATCTAAAAAGCAAAATGGGACAGGTTTTACTCTTAATACGGCAAATAGTAAAGCCAATGCCACTAACGAGCGCTCTCCTCCAGATAGCAAGGAAAGTTGTTGCAATTTTTTCCCCGGTGGTTGCGCCACAATCTCAATCCCTGTTTCGAGCAGGTTGTCCTCATCTGTCAATTGCAAATCGGCGCGACCTCCACCAAACATCTTCACAAATACATCTAAAAATTCTTCTCGAATAAGCTGGAACACGTCTAAGAAGCGTTTTCCCATCTCTGATTCGATTTGGGCGATGAGATCGTAAAGGGAACGTTTGGCATCTAATAGATCTGCTTCTTGTGTTTTCAAGAACTCTAAGCGTTCACTAAGCCGCTTATATTCTTCAATGGCACCTAGACTTACTTCCCCTAATCCGGCAATTTGCTGCTTGAGGGAACGTACTTTTCGCTCTGCCTGATTTGGTTCCTCTGGGACGCCATACATCTCTTTTGCGCGTTCGAAGCTGATTTCGTACTCCTCTGCCAGCTTCTGCAACAAATGATTCAACTCTACATCTAACCGGTTTACTCGAATTTCTAGATCACGGAGTTGCTCTTCTTGTTTGCGGATGGTGGATTGAGCTTGATGAACCTCATGTTCTAACTCATTCCGTTCCCGCATTTGCTCATCACGAGTCCCCCGCACCTGACTCAACTTCTCTTGGATCGCTGTTTTCTGCTCGCGTAGTTGATCAATTCGTGCGGATAGCTGATCCAGTTCCTGTTGATTTAACTCGCCACGTTCCCCAAGAGCCGTTCGTTCTTCCATAATCTGTTGTTGTTGCTTCTGGTTGCGTGATAAGTCACTTTGGATACGAGTCATATTTTCTTTGCTATTACGGATTTCTTGCTTGAGCTGAGCAACCGTTACACGCCATTCTGTCACTTGTTCATTTGCTTCCGCTTTGGCACTTACTTCTTGTTTGCGAAGCTCTTCTAACTCTTTTCGCTTCTCAATAAGTATTTTTTTCTGCTCTTCTAGCGTGTCTAGTGCTTGTTCAATCTCTTCTGTACGCTTCTCAAGCTCCATCGTTTTTTCATCCACAATGTGCTGTTGTTGCTCACTTTGCTCAATCGTTTTTTCTACATTTCGTAACTGGATTTGACTTTCGCGAAGATTACTCTCCATCTGCTGTTCTTGCAAACGGAGTTGCTCACCTTCTGCACGAAGCTCTTCCCACATCTTCTCTAACTGAGTTCGTTGTTCGGTCGTCGTCTTTAAATCTGCTTGCACCGAATCCCATTCCTGCTTATGCTCGTGAAGCTCTCCCTCCAGCTCCTCCAGTTGACGAGTCCGTCCGAGGAGATTGCTTTTATTATTTTGACGACTGCCGCCTGTCATACCTCCACCCTGATTAACGATATCTCCATCCAATGTAACCACTCGATAGCGATACTGAAGAGTCCGTGCTAGCTGGTTAGCTACCTCAAGATTTTGTGCAACCACTACCAGCCCAAGCAGATTCTCCACCAGTCCTTGATATTCAGGCTCACAGGAAACCAAGTCTTTAGCAATTCCAATAAAACCATCCAACTTTTTGATTCGTTCCACATCACGGCTTGGTAAAACCCGAGGTTGGATCACATCAAGCGGAAGAAAGGTAGCTCGTCCCAAACGGCGATCTTTTAAAAATTGGATCGCATGTCTTCCTGTTCGCTCGTCTGCTACCACCACATTTTGCACAGCTCCACCTAATGCCGTTTCCATCGCAATCTCATATTTCTCGGAAACGTGAACCAATTGAGCAACTGCACCTCTTACACCCGATAAGGTTTCATGTCCTCGATCGGAGGCGAGCAAAATCTCTTTTACGCCTTGAAAAAAGCCTGCATGCTCCGCTTCCATATCTTTCAACACATCATACTGTGAACGAGTCCGGTGATACTTCTGCTCCAATACTCGGTTTTGATGGTTAAGACTCTTCTCGTCCTCTTGAAGAGTATTCCGTTTCTCCACCATTTTACCTACTTCTTCACGCTTTTGTTCTAAAGTAGACTTTACTTCTTGTAACTGCTTATGTGAGCCCTCTTCCGCCTCTTCCATATCCTCGCGTTGCTCATAGACCTCAGACAGATGATCCATCAAAGAAGACAAACGCTCCGCCAATTCAGTCCGTTGTTGTTCCACAAACTGCCGTTCGCTTTTTAATGTAATCATTTCATTGTTACATTCCTGAATCTGGAGCACTACTTCTTGAAGAGGGGTGGAAGCCTCCTGTACAGTTAACTTCATCTGCTCCAGAATCGCTTGCAATTCTGTCTCAGCGGCTTGGGCTTCGATTTCCTTCGCAGAGAGTCTTTCTTGAAGCTCCGAAACCTCTAACTGAAGACGTGCTTCTTCTTCCTGCAATGCAGTTTGACGCTCTTGTAACTGCTGCTGTGTTACCTCTCTGTTACGGCCCCGCTCTAACCACACTTCCCGCTGACCTTCTGCCTTCTCAAGGTCCTCACTTGCTGTAAGGAGTTCTCCTTGTACTTGCTCTAAGCGGGCTTCACATTCATCCACCTGCATTTTTACCTCTTGCAGATAGACTTCTCGTTTATTTAGTTCAGCAGATAAAATGGCTTGCTCTTCTTTTCGCCGTTTTACCTCTTGAGCAGATGACTGCCACTTATCATGAATATCCTCAATCTTATGTACGTACAAGCCAATTTCAACTTGTTCTAATTCCGCTTTTAACTCTTTATAGGTGATTGCTTTTTCCGACTGCTCAGCGAGCGGCCCTACTTGACCATCTAATTCATGAATCAAATCATGGATACGCGCTAAATTTTGCTCTGTCGTCTCTAGTTTCTTCTCTGATTCCTTTTTCCGAGACTTGTACTTTACAATTCCTGCCGCCTCTTCAAAGATGGCCCTTCGATCCTCAGACTTGCTACTCATAATCTCTTCGATTTTTCCTTGGCCGATCATAGAGTATGCTTCTTTTCCGATTCCCGTATCCATAAATAATTCATTAATATCTTTCAGGCGACACGTTTGTTTATTTAACAAATATTCACTTTCGCCAGAGCGATATACCCGTCTAGCGACTGTTACCTCTGTATAATCAAGGGGCAATTTTCGCTCTGTATTATCAAATGTAATCGCTACTTCACAAAAGCCCACTGGCTTGCGAGTATCACTTCCAGCAAAGATAACGTCCTCCATCTTGCTACCACGCAATGATTTTGCACTCTGCTCACCGAGCACCCAACGAATCCCATCAGTAACATTACTCTTTCCGCTACCATTGGGACCTACCACAGCCGTAATACCAGGGACAAACTCAAGCTCCGTTCGGTTAGCAAATGATTTAAATCCAGACATCTCTAATCTCTTTAAATACACGGTCATCCTCCCCTCTCTCGCGGGCGTAATCCATTTATTTTATCATAGCCAAACTATGTATGAAAATTCCGCCTATCACTTTGTTTTCTTCTTTCTACACGACCGTTCCGTTTCCTTTTTGGCACTTTTGAAAACTGAAACAAAATGTTCACAAACTCAGGGATGTCCATATATTTACTACCCTCGCACAATCCTTTATGATGAATTACATTATGGAAATTGAACATAAAATATAGAAACACATGTGGAAACGAAATAGGAGGTGAAGCAGATGCTTTGGGACATATTAAACATTATTGGTATTCCAGCATTCGCCATCAGTGGAGCGATCGTAGCGCTCGAGGAGAAATATGACTTATTTGGCTTATATGTACTCGGATTCGTCACTGCCTTTGGTGGAGGAGTCATTCGAAATGTGCTGATTGGGATCCCCGTAACAAATCTATGGAGTCAAGGGAATTTAATGCTGGCGGCGCTGATCGCGATGTCCATCGTTGCTCTATTCCCATACATGTGGGGAAATCGTTGGCGCAAATGGATTCTGTTCTTTGACGCAGTTGGTTTATCTTCTTTTGCCATTCAAGGAGCACTCTTTGCTCACAAGATGGGTCACCCTCTATACGTAGTAATCGTTGCTACTGTGTTAACTGGCATCGGGGGCGGAGTGATCCGTGACCTCCTCGCAGGCAGAAAACCAGCTATTTTACGAGAAGAAATCTACGCTATTTGGTGTATCATGATTGGAGTGTGCGTGGGATCAGGATGGATTGTATCAGAACTCGGCCTTTATACATTACTTGTTATTATCGTGATTCTTCGAATGATGTCTGTCCATTATCATTGGAATCTATCCATTTATCGCAAACACCCATCCGTATAATCAAACATACAAATCAACCCCCCAACTCTGGATAGTTGGGGGGTTTTCATACCTATTTGTAGGATACTTTTTGAACCAAGCGAGCGGTGTCTTTCTCGTCGACTTCTCTTAATTTCGCATCTAAGATCTCTAAAAACTCTGCCGCATCCTCTTCACGCGTAATATCTAGGCGATCGGCATCAATAATGAGTACATCACTTTCCTTATAGTGATTAAACACCCAGTCATCATAACGTGAATGAAGGCGACGGAAGTAGTTAACATGACTTGGATCTTGTTCGTAGTCACGTCCTCGTTTCTCAATGCGCTCCATAATGGTTTCAAAAGAAGCACGTAGATAGATAAATAAATCAGGGCGCTTCTTAGGTCCTGTTGGACAGGTGCAGTGATCCAACTCTTGAATTTCCTCTAACATATTATGTAAAAGGTCCAGATAACAATCAAACTCTGCTTCTTTCATCATGCCATCTTCAAAATTAATTTTTGCAAACAACGCATCTTCATAAATCGAGCGATCCAACACATTATTTTTATGGCGCATTGCTTTTTTGATTGAACGGAACCGAGTATTTAAAAAATAAATTTGTAACGGGAAGGCAAAACGCTCCCGGTCGTTGTAAAATAAATCAAGTAGTCGATTATCATCAACAGACTCATAAAATGCTTCACTATTTAAATGCTGTGCAATCAATGTTGTATAGGAAGTCTTTCCGACTCCAATCATACCGCCAAGACAAATCACATAACCCATCTCCCTCAAAAGCCTCCTGGACTAGCTTCTTGAAACATTCCCATTATAGTATGGACAAGCAAAGGACGGAACCAGAGTTGGCATATTCAGTCCGAACCATATATGTAAGATAATAGTGTAACATTAAACAGAATGGAGTGGTATTCTTGATTTTTACTAAAAAACAAATTTTAGGATCTGCACAAGACTTTGCTTATCAAGTTCATCACAAAGATACAAGCGGTCATGATTTCCTACATATTGAACGAGTAGTAAATAATGCGAAAACGATTGCTGAACACACTGGCGCGGACCCATTTATCTGCCAAATGGCTGCTTATTTGCACGATATAGCGGATGAAAAAATTAGCTCGGACCCTGAGAAAAGTACACAACAAATTATTCAGTTTCTCATCGAGCACGGTGTCCCCACAGAAGATCGAGAACATATTATGGAAATTATTACAACCATGTCATTCCGAGGAGGGGCAAATAAACAGCCGCCTCGTACGTTAGAAGGAAAGGTTGTCCAAGATGCTGATCGCCTTGATGCATTGGGCGCGATTGGCATCGCCAGAGTCATGGCGTATTCAGGTCACACGGCTCGCCCCATTCATGATCCTTCTATTCTGGTACGCGATCAGATGACGGTAGCAGAGTATCGTAGTAATCGCGGGACAGCTGTTACTCATTTCTATGAGAAGCTTTTAAAGCTAAAGGATTTGATGAATACGGACTATGGAAGACATTTAGCTGAAGGCAGACATAAGGTGATGGAAGAATACTTGGAACAATTTTATGCTGAATGGGATGGGAAGCGCTAAGGCTTTGATTAAGGAAATACTGGATTTTATCTAGCACCATGTCCCGGGGCATATATCTAACCACAGCTCATCAAATAGTGAGCCTGCAAGGATGCGGGGTATGTCCGCTTCGGGCAAGTCGCAAAACTCGCAAAGAACGCGGAAGACTTGCCACAAAACGCCCTTGCTTCGAAGGACTACGCTAGGTAGGCTCACTAACATCGCTATGGTCAGATACATTGCCCCTATTCCATTTAATCTACTAGCAATCAGCACGCCTGTTCAATACCTGCAATCAGATACATGCCCCGGTACATCTAATTCACCAACAACTCTGGTGTCCCAAGTAGTCGTTCACTATTATTTCCCTTTTCTCTGTCTAGCACCCACAATCAAGGTCATCGTAACTAATAGCAACGCCGTTCCCACGATTAGCCATTCAGAAGTCCCTATTTCTTTTGATGATTGATCTGCTTCTGTCTCTTTTGAATCGGGAATGCTGTTCGTAGGTGTGTCAGTCGATGGCTTGTTTTCCGTGCCATCCATCATCCACATACGTTTATTGAGTGCATCTAAATCTGCCTGAGCCTCCGATAATAGCTTGGTACGACTACAAATAGTCGTAGTAAGATGACCATTTTCCTTGGTGGCGTAGACTAGATACTCTTTCCCCATTTCAAATTCAAACCCACAAGCTGCCCCGGAGAGAGCTGTATACACGGTTAATTCAGGATCAAGCTCACCTTTCCATCGTTTGGATACATGTAAGGTGGCGATGTGCTGGTTCGCATCGTCTTCCAGTTTGACAACCTGCCCCACAAAGACCGCACTACTTTTATCCGCTTCTTTAATCGGATCTCCTAGTGGAACACAAGAACATGCCTGTACATCTAACCCCCACCACCCACTCATGGTCAATAAAAAGCCCATGATAACTCCTAGCATGATACAAGCTCGTTTCATACTTAGAAAGCCCCCTTATGAGAATGGTTGGTTAATTCAGACAATTATAACCCTATCATAGCATGTTATGAACCTTTCCTCTATCTAAAACTCTTTCTCCATATGAATTAATTCCTGCATTCCTTTACAAGTCTTTACATATTCTGAGGAAATGGTTTGGAATCCTTGTTGTTTCCAAAACTTCATCGCAGGTGTATTAATGGCCAGCACATGGATGCCGACTCGTTTCCATTCCATATAGTTAATAAATAGATACAAAACTTTTTGACCATAGCCATGCCCATGATACCGTGCATGAATGGTTAAAAGAGAGATATGGGGGACACCGTATTTAGGATGTGTCGGAATCGTATCAATCATTCCGATTCGAAACCCATCTGACTTTCTTGTTATCCCTATCATCACCGATCCATACTCTCGCCACGTTCGTAGGAAACGATGTGTATTAAATTGCGCGTCATCATTAAAAAATGACCAGTAATAATGATTGCTCCGTTGCACTTCAATAAAATGGACCCACGTTTGTTCATTTAGTCGGTCAAATATGAAATTAGGCGATTCAAACAGTCTCTCCATCCTGTCTCCCCCAAAAGTTCGGTTTCAAGTGCATTACCCCGAACATATAGGAAAACAAATAATAATACAATAATTTATTTGTTGTTCGCATAGAAAACCACCTAGATTGTATGCTAGGTGGCTCCTTCTGTTCGTCTCGCTTGCCAAAGTTTTAAAGCCTTAGTAGCAGCTTGTTGCTCGGCCTCTTTTTTAGAGCGACCAGAGCCTCTGCCTAGACATTGGTTCTCCAAATATACTTCAGAGACAAAGTATCGATCATGAGCAGGACCTTGTGTATCAATAATTCGATAGTCCAAGGGACCCACTCGTTCTTGTTGTACTAATTCTTGAAGCTGACTTTTCGCGTCTGTCATCCGTGCTAACCACTCATCATTGATTTTCGGAAACACCACACGCTGTAAAAAAATCCGCGCTGGTTCCAATCCTTGATCGAGGTACACGGCTCCTATGAATGCTTCAAACACATCAGCCAACAGAGAAGGTCTAGTCCTTCCTCCTGTCAATTCCTCTCCTTTACCAAGTCGTACAAAGCTACCAAAATTTAATTCCTTGGCAAACGAAGCCAGCGAAGGTTCACAAACAATTCGAGCACGACGACGAGTTAGCTCTCCTTCACTCATCTTCTGATCATAATGAAAAAGAAACTCGGATACGGCTAGCTCCAAGACCGCATCTCCTAGATATTCGAGTCGTTCGTTATCTGGAATGTGCCCTGAATTTTTCCGCTCGTGTGCATACGAGGTATGGGTGAATGCTTGTTGGAACAATTCTCTGTTACGAAAGCGAATCCCAGTCGCTTGTTCCAAGCTTGTAAAGTTCATGTTAATATCACCACCCTAAGAATTACACATCCTCATATACTTTAAACGCGATGGTTGCATTGTGTCCACCAAAGCCAAAAGAATTAGAGATCGCAGTACGAACCGATGCTTTTCGCATTTCATTTGGTACATAATCCAAATCGCATTCTGGATCAGGATGTTCTAAATTGGTTGTTGGTGGGAGGATTTGGTGATATAAAGCCAAAACAGAAGTAATCGCTTCGATTCCACCTGCCGCACCCAGCAAATGACCAATCATCGATTTAATCGAGCTTACGGATAATTGATAAGCATGGTCACCAAAAGCACGTTTAATTGCAATGGTTTCATATAAATCGTTTAGCGGTGTAGAAGTACCATGAGCATTGATATAATCAACTTCCGTCAGCTCTAAACCAGCATTGCTGACAGCTGCTAGCATACTTCTCGCCGCTCCATTTCCGTCTGGAGCAGGGCTAGTAAGATGGAATGCATCTGCACTCATCCCATAGCCGATCATCTCTGCATAAATCCTAGCACCTCTTGCCTTCGCACGCTCTAGGGATTCAAGAATGATTACTCCAGATCCTTCTCCCATGACAAATCCATCTCGTTCCTTATCAAAGGGCCTGCTTGCACGTTGTGGATCATCATTGTTACGAGAAAGGGCACCCATCGAAGAGAATCCTGCGAATGCCATTGGCGTAATCGTTGATTCAGTTCCTCCGCAAACCATTACATCAGCATCTCCATGTTGAATTAAACGGAATGCCTCCCCAATACTGTTTGTTCCGCTTGCACAAGCGGTTACAGAAGAGCTATTGGGCCCTTTCGCACCTGTATGGATCGATACTAAACCAGAAGCCATATTTCCGATCATCATCGGAATGAAAAAAGGGCTTACTCGCTTAGGACCTTTTTCCATTAAAACAGTGTGTTGACTTTCAAGCGTTGGTAGTCCACCGATACCAGATCCGATGTAAACCCCAATGCGTTCTGCATTTTGATCATCGATTTGAATGCCTGCATCTTGTAGGGCCATCTTAGCTGCCGCAATGGCATACTGTACAAACAAATCGGTTCGTCTTACTTCTTTTTTATCTATATATAGAAGCGGATCAAAATCCTTGACCTCCGCAGCAATTCTCGTGGAATAATCAGTTGCATCAAAACGAGTTATATATCCTAGTCCAGATTTACCAGCAATCAAATTGTTCCAGAAGGTAACGACTTCATTTCCGATGGGCGTGAGCGCTCCTAATCCTGTGACAACAACCCGACGTTTCATCTGGTGCACCGCCTTTCTGAATGCTGTACGAATGAATGATTCATTTAGGAGAGAGCCCCGCAGTCAAACGGGACTCTCTAGTTAGGTATAAATGCATATTCAATACTTAAGTATTAGCTTTTTGTGCGTCTACAAAGCTGACGATATCTTGTACAATCGCAATTTTCTCAGCAGCTTCTTCATTGATCGAAAGACCAAACTCATCTTCCAAGTCCATGATCAAATCCACTACATCAAGAGAATCTGCATCAAGGTCTTCACGAATGGAAGCTTCGAGCGTAACCTCTTCAATTGCTACATCCAATTTCTCAGAAATAATTTTTTGTACACGTTCTAGTGTTGTTGCCATCCTTATCACCTCCTTACGTATTATACGAAAACAACATTTGACAAGCAATGAAGCATTTTCCTATGAGGTAACCATCCCGCCATCTACATGGATCGTTTGACCTGTAATGTAGCCTGCGGCAGGACTTGCTAAGAATTTCACTAGCTGTGCTACATCGTCAGCCGCCCCAAATCGTCCGAGTGGAATCGCTCCAAGCATCGATTTTTTCGTCTGTTCATCTAGTTTAGCTGTCATATCCGTCTCGATAAAGCCGGGTGCGATCGCATTTACGGTAATGTTCCGGCTAGCGATTTCTTTAGCTGTTGACTTCGTTAATCCAATTACGCCTGCTTTTGCCGCTACGTAGTTAGCTTGTCCCGGATTCCCCATTACACCTACTACGGAACTCATATTAATAATTCGACCAGAGCGTTGTTTCATCATTGGACGAATCACTGCTTTGGTACAGAAAAAGACACCTTTTAAGTTAGTATCAACTACTTGATCCCAATCTTCTTCTTTCAAGCGCATAATTAAATTGTCTCGCGTAATTCCCGCATTATTCACTAGGACATCAATTCTACCAAATCGTTCCAAAACCTGCTTGCATGCCGCATCAACCTGCTCTTGACTCGACACATCTACTTGAAGAGCCAGTCCTTGTCGTCCTGTAGCTTGAATAGCAGAAAGCGTTTCTTCAGCCGCTACTTGATTCCCAGCATAAAAGATCACTACATCGGCACCTGCTTCTGCCAATGTACAAGCAATCGAACGACCAATTCCTCTAGAACCACCTGTAACGATAGCTACTTGATTTGTTAACATACTTTTCCCTCCTTTTCTATCGAAGTTGTTCAAGAGCCTTTTCAAGAGTAGCTGGATCTTGAATCGAAATCGTCGTAATCCGGCGATTTACTTTCTTTACAAGTGCTGATAATACATTTCCTGCACCAATCTCAATAAATGTATCCACACCTTGATCTAATAAAGTACGAACGGTATCCTCCCATAAAACCGGAGAAGCTACCTGATGAATTAACGCTTCACGAATCTCAGCTGGTTTTGTCACAGGCAAAGCACTTACATTGGCGATAACAGGAATTTGTGCTTCTTGAAACCCAACCCCTTGCAGAGTGTCAGCAAGTCGCTTCGATGCTGGAGACATCAGGGAAGAATGAAACGGTCCACTTACAGTCAACGGAACAACCTTTCTCGCCCCGGCTTCCAGTGCTTTCTCACCTGCCACTCTAACCGCATCAGCATGTCCCGAAATCACAATCTGTCCTGGACAATTGTAATTGGCTGGCTCTACAATATTTCCCTCACAACTTACTAAACGACATATTTCATCCAACACATCTCGTTCACAGGCAAGTACAGCGGACATGGCTCCTACACCAGCAGGAACAGCTTCTTCCATATACGTCCCACGTTTGTGAACGGTTGCAACCGCATCACGAAGGGAAAGGACACCTGCTACCACCAAGGCCGAGTACTCACCTAAGCTATGCCCTGCTACGAAATCAGGACGAATTCCAGATTGGCGGAACACTTCATACAATGCCAAGCTGGTAGTTAGCAAAGCCGGTTGTGTATGTTCGGTTAAGCGTAACGTATCCTCTGGTCCCTCAAAGCAAAGCCTCGATAAGGAATATCCTAAAACTTCATCCGCTTCACGATACACCTGTTTCGCTTCCGCAAATGACTCTGCAATCTCTTTTCCCATACCCACTTTTTGTGATCCTTGCCCCGGGAAAAGGCACGCTATTTTCCCCATGTTGTGCCTCCTATTCTGGTTCGTCTTGTGACCAACGTAAAACAGTAGCTCCCCACGTTAATCCACCACCAAAACCACAAAGAACAATCGTATCGCCTTCATGAATCCGGCCTTGCTCCCATGCTTCATTTAATGCGACTGGTATAGAGGCTGAAGACATATTCCCACAACGGTCTAAATTCACAATGACCTTTTCCTCGTCCAGTCCCAGACGCTCTACCGCAGCATCAATAATACGCATATTAGCTTGATGTGGAACCAATAAATTAATATCTTCCTTCGTTAGTCCTGCCTTTTTGAGTGCCTCATCCGCTGCACTAATCAAAACACGAACTGCAAACTTGAAGACCTCACGACCATTCATATAAAGATAATGACCGCCTTCTTTTATGGTCTGTTCGCTAGCAGGAAGTCTAGACCCACCTGCTTTTAAATTTAAATGAGTAGCTCCTGTGCCGTCGCCTCCTAGTTCAAACGACTGAAAGCCGTAACCCTCTTTAACAGGACCTAGAATCGCTGCACCCGCACCATCTCCGAACAACACACACGTATTGCGATCAGACCAGTCTACAATTCGAGAAAGAACTTCTACACCCACGACCAACACATACCGATAAACGCCCGTTGCGATAAATTGAGCACCTGTGGTGATCCCGTAGATAAATCCTGTACATGCCGCAGACAAATCAAACGTCGCCGCATTTTTCGCACCCAATTGTTCTTGTACGAGACAAGCTGTTGCTGGGAATGATGTATCAGGTGTAACCGTAGCCACAATGATAAGATCAAGCTGATCTGCTGTGATATTTGCACGTTCAAGCGCTTGTCTGGCAGCCCCCACAGCTAGATCGGAAGCAGCTTGCTCTGGAGCCGCTATATGACGTTCACGGATTCCTGTACGAGAAACAATCCATTCATCACTCGTATCTACCATTTTTTCTAGATCGGCATTCGTAAGTACTTTTTCTGGTAAATAGGCACCTGTTCCTAAGATTCCTGCTGATCGCACCTCTCCTCATCTCCCTCTGTTTTCACTAACCCCTGTTGAATCTGTTCGATCACATTTTGCTCTACAATCTTCTTCGCCTGCATCGCCGCTTGATAAAAAGCACGAGCATCTGAAGAACCATGTGCTTTAATAATGGGACCTGCCAGTCCTAAAAGAGGAGCTCCACCATGTTCTTTATAATCCATGCTCTCTTTAAATCTTTTTAGTCCAGGGGCGAGGATTCCCGCCGCCACCTTCGTTCGAATGCTTCGGGTAAATTCCTCTTTTAACTTACTGAAAATGGCTTTGGCCACACCTTCCGTATTTTTTAAAAGAATGTTCCCTGAGAATCCATCAGTCACCAATACATCACATGTACCATCTAACACATCTCTCGCCTCTACGTTTCCAATAAAGTGGATAGCAGACTCGTTTGCGAGTAGATCAAATGTGTCTTTCGTGAGAGACGTTCCCTTGCCATCTTCGGTACCGATATTAAGCAAACCAATACGTGGTCGCTCAAGCCCCATTACCTGCTTAGCGTAAATACTTCCCATCACTGCATACTGGCGCAAATGTTCTGGTTTCGCCTCTGGATTCGCTCCTACATCCAGCACGAGCGTTCCGCCACCTTTCATACTCGGAAAGATCGGCGCAAGAGCGGGACGATCCATCCCTTTCATACGACCTGTGACAAATAATCCAGCCGTCACCAAAGCACCTGTATTCCCTGCACATACAAACGCATCAACGGCTTTTTCTTTTACCAAACGACAGCCAACAACTAGGGATGAGTCTTTTTTCCGTCGAATCGCTTTCACTGGTTCGTCTTCTGCTGTGATGGTTTCCGTTACCTTGATCATTTCAATGTTAGACAGTACAGATGACACCAGAGCTTTCTCTGTACCAATCAATACAAACGTTATCTCAGGGTAATCTTTTGCTGCCTGTAGGACACCTTCGATCACCGCATTCGGTGCGTAGTCTCCCCCATGGACATCAAATGCAATTCTCATGGATCATTTACCTCCTAGTTGCCTCTATCGTCACCGACACGATACACTTCAAAATCACCTTGAAAGACGATTTCTTCTTGCACCTTCGTCTGCACACCAACATGCAAACGACTATCATGAGCTTCTGCGACATTGGCAAAAGCAATACATTTTTCTCCTAATCGAACCGGGCGAACAAAGCGAATCGATGCATTCCCCGTAAGAGCCACCTTCCAATCCGCTAGAGCAATCGCTAAAGAGTTCGCTTGAGCAAATAAAATGTGCCCACGAGCAATTTGGTTTCGCTTAAAAACATGCTCTGCGCTAATTTCGAGTAAGGAGATCCCACTTTTATGTAATTGTAGATCAATCACATCACCAATCACTTCATTTGGCGATAATGACTGGACATGATCAAACTTTTTCTCTGCCATGTGCTTTATTCTCTCTCGCAACTCCGGTATTCCTAGTTCTAAACGATCCAATCGAATCGTCTGGATACTGACATGAAACTTTTTCGCCACTTCTTCATCTGTTAGAAATGGGTCTTGTTCAAATGCTTGAGATAAATAAGATTGACGTTCTTTCTTTGTTAAGCGCAAAGCGGAGATCACCACCTTGGATTATGACCTCATTTTAATACCTAGTCCTAAATGCTAGTATAGAAAAAAAGATCCAGTTTGACAACACCTATCTTTGATAATCGTAAATAACTCTTTATTAGTTTGCACAACACTACTCATATACATGTTTACAAAAATCACATCCGGGAAATCAGTCAACATAACGTAATGAAGAATAAAAATCAGGAGGTTTTGATTCGTGGACTCACAGTCATCTGGATTAAAAATATTGGTTCATGCTAGTACTTGGTTTGCACCTGTACTGCTTCCGCTTGTCGTTTATTTTCTTTCATCGGATTCAGATGTGAAACGCATTTCTCTTCAGGCGCTCATATTTCATTTTCTAATAGGCATCCTCATCGGAGTCTCTATTTTCTTCTCCTTTATCCTCATCGGAATCCCGTTTTTAATTATATTTGGCTTGATGGCCATTATATCGCCGATCAAAGGTATGATCTATGCAACGCAAAATCGCCATTTCCAATATCCATTCCTAGGTTTCATCAAATAATAGAAATCTATTTATATACCGAAATCAAACACAAAAAAACGAGCTACCTCTTGATCTCTCAAGTTGGTAGCTCGTTTTTGTTTCTAGTACTAGAAACTAGCTAGTCATATCGATTACTCGTTTACTACGCCTTCAACTTTTTCACCTTTATAATAACCACACGATTTACATACACGGTGGGACATCTTAGGTGCACTGCATTGTGGGCAGCTTACAACGCCAGGAGCGCTCAATTTGAAATGAGTGCGACGCATGCGTTTACGAGTTTTAGAAGTACGACGAAATGGTACTGCCATGTCATTCACCCCCTGTGCCGTTCTTAAAACACAACTTCGTTGATTATACTACAGTTCCCTTCGGTTGAGAAGGTTTTCATTCCTTAAATAAGTCCTGAAGTGCTGCTAGACGTGGATCAATCCGTTCAGTCACACAACTACACTCTCGGACATTTTTATTCGCTCCACACACTGGACATAACCCCTTGCAATCCTCCCTACAGAGTGGCGCAAAGGGAATCGTGAGTATGAGCGCCTCGCGTATATAAGGATCAAGATCTATCGTCTGTGCCTCGACGAGATGAACAATCTCTTCTTCTGAATCGATCGCTCGGCTCTCTTCATCCGTAAATCTCTCAGACCATTCTGCCTGTAAGGGCATGGTATACCCAGTCAGACAACGCGAACATGTCAATACCGCTTGAGTGGATTCCTTCACTTCCCCATGGTACAAACGAGAACCCACGTTCTGAAAAATCGCTTCTACTTGTACGGGTTCGATCTGTTCCAGACCTAGAACTTCATCTACCAACTCATCTAACTGGATGCTTTCTTTCACAATCAGTTGTTGATTTGGTTGTTGATTGATCTTTTGTAGAGAGATCTGCATTCATTCCACTCCTCGCGTGAAAACAGGCTTATTATATGACATCCATATAATTGTGTCAATGTTAACCGGCCTTCTGTGATGATTTTTCTTGGCTTTGCAAATATTGAAGTGCCTCTTGAACGGTAGCTACTGGCACGATTTTCATCTTCGTTTTGATTTCTTTGGCTGCTTGGATGGCTATTTTTTCATTTTCATCCGTAGGCAGCTGATCCTTCGGAGCAAAGAAGATCTCAGCCCCTTTCTTATCCGCAGCCCTCACCTTATACTGAATCCCACCGATTTGGCCTACTTTCCCTTCACTATTCATCGTACCTGTACCGGCAATTTTCATGCTATGTGTCAGATCACCTTCTGTAAGCTGATCATATACCTCAAGCGTAAACATCAATCCAGCAGATGGTCCTCCGATCTCACCTGCTTCTATCTTAACAGAAGGGGTAGTCCGAACCCGCTCCCTTGTCAGTGGATAGATACCGAGTCCCGCTCGTTTCTGCCCCTCTTGTGGCTCAGCTACGTCCGCTAATGCGATTTCTTTTTCGATCGGATCTTTTGTATTCGTTCGTTGGAATGTAACCTTCACTCGATCCCCGATTTTCTTCTTCTCGAGATACGTAAACAGATCTTCTTTACGCAAAATCGACTGTTTATCGATTGCCGTAATGAGATCCCCTACCTGCAATCCATTCTCTTTGCGAACAGAAAATACTTCCACCCCTAGATAGTCTACTTGTAGCGGCTTTTTTGCCTCTCGAAACGCCGCAACTAAGGCAGCATTTTGCGATTCCAACATATTCTCTTTTTGTTGACGTTGATACTCCTCATCGTCCCGAACATTGACAAACATCTCTTTCTCTGGGATTAACTCTAGTTCATGTGAATACTGAGCCCAAATCCAATCCAATACCGTTGCTTTGCCCACTCCAACGGTCGTTAGATAAAAGGTTCCCTCTCCGTGCTTAGCAGGCTTCTCATCCACCTTTACAAATGGTGCAACATCCTCTGCCGAGCCTGGCTCCATCACGTAATAGGGAAGCGCGGCAATCGGAGTCCCTAAAATCCCAACTAGGATCAGAAATGCTAAAATCCCAAAAAAGATACGACCTTTATAATTTCGTTTAAACATCTTTGTCTCCTCGCCATTCTGCAATCATTTTTTTTACCATTGGAAGCTGTTCTCGCGCAGCTTCCTCCCCATAACGAATGCATTCTTCTACTTTTGTAAACGCAGTCGAACTTATATCTTGCACTTTTGGCCGAATCGTAACATCAGCCTGATATGTATACCTTCGCAATAACTCTCTCTCCATAATATCAAGAGTTTGTGCGATCACGTCTATAATATTTCTTATTTTCACCTCTTCAACCTTCGCAAACACATCTACCGCAATCACCAGATCGGCTCCCATCTCTTGGACTACACTAACAGGTACCCGATCTACAACCCCTCCATCCACTAATAGGCGATTTTCTATGTTTACAGGATCAAAAACACCCGGGATCGAAATACTGGCTCGAATCGCATCAGCGGCAGGGCCTTCACGAAACACAACCTTTTCTCCTGAAGACAAATCCGTAGCGACAACAGCTAGTGGGATCGGAAACTCTTCAATCCGCTTTCGATGAGTTAGCAAGCGAATCACTTCATGCGCTTTCTGTCCACTGACAAAGCCCATTCCAGGAATCTTATAATCCAACCAAATCTTACGTTTAAAGTGGACTGCTAACCCTTCCATAAGTGATAATCGGCATCCATTTGCATAACAAGCCCCTACAAAACTGCCCATACTACTTCCTGCGATCAGATCGATCGGAATCTGTGCTTCCTCTAACACTTTCAGCACACCAATATGTGCAAATCCCCTTGCTCCTCCAGCACCTAACGCCAAGCCTATAACGGGACGACGGGCCATATTGGATCGCTCCTTCCACTCCATGATAAAAGGAAAATTTGCATTCTTACTTGGACAAACCGGTCTAAACAAGGGTCTACATCCATACATATTTACTGTGACCGAAGTGTCGATGAGGAGAGAATGACCAAATGATTCGAACCCTTCTCCCCCGGAAGCAACTACAATCTATCCTTCTTGCTTCTGGTGTTTGTGTCTTTGCAATTGTCCTGATGAAATACCCTGATGAGTCGTTTCAGGCGTCTCTCCGCGGACTTAAAATATGGTGGGAAGTCGTATTCCCTGCTTTATTACCTTTTTTTATCACAGCCGAAATTTTAATGGGATTCGGTGTCGTTCATCTGCTCGGTGTTCTACTCGAACCCCTTATGCGCCCTTTGTTTCGAGTACCAGGAGCAGGAGCTTTTGTCATGGCAGTGGGTCTCATCTCTGGCAACCCAATGGGGGCCAAACTAACCACGCGCTTACGCGAAGATAAACTAATCAGCAAAGCAGAAGCGGAACGACTTGTTTCCTTTACCACCACAGCAGGTCCCCTTTTTATCTTTGGCGCCGTCTCTGTTGGATTCTTTGAAAACAGCTCACTTGGTATCCTACTAGCCATCGCTCACTATGGATCTGCTATCATCGTAGGAATCTGTATGCGTTTCTATCAAAAAAATGCCCCCATGACCCCACGACTCGATAGACGACGCGCTAACATCGTTATTCGCGCTCTTAGAGCCATGCATCACGCTAGACTAAACGATGGAAGACCCATCGGACAGCTACTAGGAGAAGCAGTCACCAGCGCCGTCCAAACCCTCCTGATGATCGGTGGATTTATTATCGTCTTTTCGGTATTGGTACACCTTCTTACCTTTATTGGGATTACGACTTTCTTAACTCATCTTCTAGGCTTTCTGTTTTCTCTGTTTCAGCTTCCAGACTCTCTTCATCATCCGTTTATTGCTGGAATCTTCGAGATGACGATCGGATCTCAGGTCATAAGCGAAACTTCCATTCCCATTCCACTATTAATCAAACTATCGGTTGTCAGCTTTTTTATCGGATGGAACGGATTATCCATTCATGCACAAGTTGCCAGCTTGCTAAGTCGTACTGATATTAGTTATAAACCATATTTCTTTGCAAAAATACTTCATGGTACCTTAGCTTGTGCCGCAACATGGCTTCTATACATTCCCATGCAACCATGGTTACAAGATCAACCGACCGTCGCACCTGCTTTTTCTTGGACCCGTCATCTCCCTATACAGGACGGTCCTTGGACTTTTTGGCACTATTTCTCCTTGTTTTTCATCATTTTTTGGGTATACAAACTATACAAGAAAACCCGCCGGTTATAAAACTAGCGGGTTTTTTTCGTATAACCAAATTTTTCTCGTAACATCTGCGCCACAAAGTCAGGAACCAATTCTTTGGTTTCCGCACCATAGCGAGCAATTTCTTTTACCATAGAAGAACTAATAAATGAATGCTTATTATTTGACATAAAAAATAATGTTTCCACTTCATCGCTGATAATTCGATTGACCGATGCAATCTGTAATTCATACTCAAAATCAGAGATCGCCCGCAAGCCCCGTAAAATCACGTTTGCTTGCCGTTTCTTCACATAATCCACTAATAAACCATCAAAATGATCGACCTCGATCTCACAATCTTGAATCCCACTTACCGCTTTTCGAACCATCCCGGTGCGCTCATCAGTCGAAAACAAGGGGTTCTTTGCTGAGTTCACAAGCGTAGCTACAATAATCTTATCAAACACTTTTGCGCCCCGTTGGATAATATCAAGATGTCCATATGTAATGGGGTCAAAGCTTCCTGGATATACGGCAACTTTCATAGCTCGTCCTCCATCAAGTCTGGCTGTATTCGTACAATGTGATCGCTGTATCTCCATAGGATAACTGACGATAAGCAGAGAGCCCTGCTAACTCTATTGGCATCTCCAACTTAGAAGGATGCTCCACCACGAGCGTTCCCTCATCTGTAAGCAGTTCCTTCTCCCCAATACATGTCAGGATCGCCTCATAAAAACCCTCATGATAGGGTGGATCCAAGAAAATAACAGTGTATTTTGCTTGATCTGCAAGCGTTTTCACATATGTCCGTGCATCACGCTTGATTAGCGTAGCGCGATCAGCCATTTTCGTCAACCTAACATTTTCCTTTACGGTATCCACACTAGCACGAGCATCATCCACAAATGTTACATGATCCAAGCCGCGACTTAACGCCTCTAAACCGAGAGCGCCTGTTCCCGCAAACAAATCAAGTCCTTTTCCTCCTTCAAAAAAAGGACCTATTACCGAAAACAATGACTCTTTGACTCGGTCTGCAGTCGGACGAACATGTTTCCCAGGAACCATCTTTAATCTCGTACCACGAGCGTCACCCGCGATAATCCTCATCACACTCACCTAATTTCTTGATCTAAAACAACATTTTTATCCTACCAAGATAATAGCGAGTCCAGCAACTCTCTTCTTGCTCGTTACTAATTAATAATTCCCCTGTGAATCGTCTCCACTTCTACCTGTGGCTCTATTTGTACCGTTTTATAAAGATCACCCCAGTCTTTCTCTACTTTCTTCCAGTACGAAAAGTGGTGTGCTATTAACTGTCTCCCTATCCCGAAACCATCAAATCCACTCTTTTGCATCTTTGAAATCACTTGCTTAGACATCCGTGTAAGATCCTCACTAAGTGCTTTTTCTAATTTTTTCATAGTAGCATAGTCGCTTCCTATTTCCGTTTGTAATTCCGTTATCGCTATTTTAATTTTTATTTGTAGATCAACCTTTACTTTTCCATCCTCCGTTACATCTACATCAAACTTACGGTGTTCATCTCTTATATCGAACATCAAACTTACTTTCTTATCTTCCATGGGTACTTCTCTGAATAGGGATCCCTTTTCCTCTAACTTGTCCTTTAAAACTAAAAATAAAGTAGCTTCCTCGACTGATAGATGTGTATTTGTATACGAATTGTTATGAAACATGGCAATTCCAGAAATGGATATCGCCCCATCCTTCCTCGTAATATAGGGCAAACCAAAATCTTGTCCTGGATCTAACATATTGGAGCAGACTGACTGAACAGTAGTCCTAGGAATTAAGGTAGTCTTCTCACCACCCAAAAGGAGTTCCTCAAAAAATCGACCAATTAACGTTCCTTTTAGCTCTTTTAAATTTACTAACTCTCCTGCCTCTCCTTCTACAACGGCCATCCTAGCATCAAGTGCTGCTTTGGGATCACGGTAGATGGAATCGAGTAAAGGATAGATATCTTCCTGTGCTTCCTTACTACTAAATAACAAAACCCTTGTTTTATATGTACGGAAGTTACCCGAAGTTTGCCGGTCTAATGCATTGCGTAGACTCCTCGTAGAGTCCCCTTCTGCCGTATAAGTTTGACAAATAGGCTTATCGCCTTGACCCGCAGGAATATCATGAATGCCAATCGTCATTTTTAATCGACCTTCAGGAGTTTGGTCAAATGCTGTGATGTAAACCAGATCTGCCGTCTTTAATAAATCTTGATCCCAACAACCCGGTAAGATAAACAGAGAAAGAATGCAAAAACATACTGACAAGGCCTTTTTTACAGTTAAAGAATTCACTAAGTCAACGCTTCCTTCCCCTAAATAATGAGATAATGAACAGAAGAATAGGTATCCCAAAAACAAAGCCGTAACTTATTATTTTAATAAAATCATCCAACATCTCACCTCGATGAGGAGTAAGCGTAAAAGTAGTACCAATACAGCAGACAGCCGCAATCCAATATACAAATTTCCTATGATCCTTTGCTTTACATAATTGCGCTACTCCTATGGATGAAAGATAAATAAAGCTACAAACAGAAGTAGTGACACTAACCATCCAAATAGATAGAAAAATCAAATCAATCCGTTCAACTACATGAAGGGAATACGACTTCAACACATATAGCATGGGCTCAGGAACCAAAGGCAACTCGTTTGGGGCAAATGATATGAGGCATACATAGGTAGTAAACGTATACACAATCGTCACAAGAAGATTCCCTAAAGAAGCCGCCTTCAGTTTGCCTTTATCCGATCCTTCCACCGCAAAATAAGTTAACAGCATAGCTTCATAACCCAAAAAATAAAAGAAAGACAAGTTAGCACCTTTAAAAATAGCTAACCATCCCTCTTCAAGGAAAGGCATGGGATATGTAAAATGAACATTTTTAAATCCAAAGATAGTAAAAATAACAAGCGGAAAAATGAGAAAGCTTACAAATACATACATACGAGAAATAACCCTGAGCGATTCTTTTGCCAGATACACCGCAGCCGTTGCGACAATTAGGATGTTAACCCAGACAGGTGTTTCAGGGAATACCCATTTCGTCATGATTCTTACATACTCTGACAATTCAAGAACCGTGACGAGCGCATAGAAGCAACTATAACCAATCACTAAACCTTTTGCAGTCATTTTCCCTACTAGCTTTTCCATTGCTTGCAAAAAGTTTGAAGCTTGATTTTTCTTGAGAAAAGCCCAAAAAATGACAATCATAACTTGAGAAATAAGCCCCCCAATGAGGACCGAAATCCAAGCTCCGCCTTTCGCATCTTTATGGATTTGGTGCGCTAAGGACAAGATGCCTACACCCAACTGGGTCTGTAAAATAAAAAATAGAAATTGGTTTGGCGTAATTTTATCTTTTACAGAGTAATTCATTTCCTCCCCTCCCCAAGGATTGCTTTTTCTGAATTTCGTTGATCCGGTGTAGAGTCTTTTGTACTTTTATTCAAATGCCAGAGAGGGAATCGAATAAAGGTATCTTTAAAGCCTTTTAGTTTAAAGGGCATCATCGGAGAAAAATATGGATTCCCGAATGTTTCTAGCTTCCCTAAATGGGTAAAGATCAAAAATAGTCCTGCTGTCATCCCGATGAATCCAAACATCGCGGCCGCTATCATAAGAGGAAATCGTAGAAGCCTTACAGTTGAGCTCAGTTCATGCGATGGAACAACAAAAGCAGATATCGCTGTTAACGCTACTACAATAATCATCGGCAAGGATACTAACCCCGTTTGCACAACAGAGTCTCCAATCACAAGTCCCCCTACAATCCCAATCGTCTGACTCACCCTAGTGGGTAACCGAATACCTGCCTCCCGAATCAACTCAAGTGTTAACTCCATAAAGAACGCCTCAATCAGAGACGGATAAGGAACTCTTTCGATGGAGCTTTTAACTGAGTAAATAAGCTCGATTGGAAGCACTTCAGGATGAAACGTAACGACTGAAATATATAATCCCGGTAAAATAAAAGCGATCAAAAAGCTCGCAAAGCGAATGGTGCGAATCAATGAACCAAACATCCACCTAGAATGATAGTCATCTGGTGATTGATAAAATGAAAACAATGTAACAGGAGCAATAATGGAAGTCGGATTCCCTTCTGTCAAAATAGCAAATCGACCTTCCATTAAGTACGCAATGGTCCGGTCAGGCCTTTCTGTATACAATAATTGTGGGAACGGAGAGTATGTATCATCCTCAATGTACTCCCCAATAAAGCCAGGTGAGAGAATAAAATCAGTAGGAATTAAGTTAAGTCGTCGTGCTACTTCCTCAACCAGCTCCTCCTTTGCCAAGTTCTTCATATATACTAATGCGACTTTGGTATCGCTTTTTTTTCCTAGAGAAAAGTATCGAACCACTAAATTAGGATTCTCGATCCGATTACGAATCATATGTAAGTTTGTGACTAAGTTTTCGATAAATCCATCATGTGATCCTCGTACAATCCCCTCATTATCAGGCTCTCTAACATCTCTCTTGACCACTAAGCCAGTCTCGCAGACATACATTTCCGGAATCCCTTCCAAAAACAATAGGCATTTTCCTGATATAATCCAAGAAATCGCTTTATCTAGACTCTCTCCTACCTCTAAACCAGAGGATGTAATTACATGTTCAACCGCTCCAACCTTCGCTCGTTCCAGCGGTTTGATGATCGATTCTATGATCAAATGTTTATCTGTTAACGTTTCTAAAAAAATCAACTTTCCCTGACGATCATCGAAATAAATATCACGCTCTAAAATATCATCTGAATGGAACAGCTGTTCTTTTATGTAATCGATATTCTCTTTTACTGAAGGAGACACATCTTTTGCTTCTGGACTGAAAGATAAGCTATTTTGGGAATGAGGCATTCTTGCTTTTCTTCTTCTGATCCTTTCCAAGTTACGTCCTCCTAACTAGTAAATTCAGGTTTTTTTCGGTATTACTTTAACCGGAAAGATGGGACAATATACCATCTGTCTACGGCCTATTTGATAATCTGAATAATTAGGAGTAAGCAATTCCGGGCAATGTATCTGCCCACAGCTCAAATAGCGAGCCGCTAAGATGTGAAAAAGCAAGTCCGCTCCATCTATCGATGCTTCGGGCAAGTGGCATATCAGCGCCTATTTTATGTGATTGGTTATTTGCAGACCTGAGTAAACAAAGAAACGGAAATCCCTTGATGATAATGAGGTTCTGTTCTTACTTTTTCGTGATCGTTATATTGAAAAAAATATTGTGTATAAAACGAACACTACTGGTAACAATAGCTAGGGACAGCATTCATTTGTGGACGCTGTCTAACCGCGGAGAAGACTTACATTTCCCCATAAGTTCTTCCTCCGGTTTCTCCTCTCCCATAAAGTATCTTTCGTTATGGAAGATACGATTGGCTCGCGAACTGTCAACGCGAGCTCTTTTTTTGCGCTAAAAAACCCGTAGGATGTATGCCCTACGGGTTCGGTTTCGATATTGTTGGTATTTTGTATACGGTCTGAAGAGCTCTAAAAACATAGTGTTTCCAGAGGCTATTCCAGACGTGTTATAGTCTTCTTTATGCGTTCGGTGATTTATTTTGAGTTATCTACACTGCTCTTCTCAACATCATTGCTTCAAACTGTGAAATAACTCCTTCTCTTACAAATAAGTCGATAACCCGATGCGAGAACTCCCGATATCTTGGTGATCTCCTCAGCATCTCGATTTCGTTAGTAGAGAGAAACTGATAAGGGAGCCTCTGTGCATAATTCATTAAACCCATTGTTCCCTGTGTCTTCCTCACATACTTGGCCTCCGCCACCAACTTCTGCAAACGGCTCGCACTAATGGCTCTTCTCCCCGTCGTAGCATTGACGAGATCCGCCACATCCCTATACAACGGATCTTGATAACTTCTGCTCATCGATGATCCCCCTTTATGACAATCTCTAGTCGTATCTATCCTATTCAAAACCAGCTCTAGCGTAACAACACTCGCCCCAGTTCTAGATGAGATTTCGTGGAAACAGGCACATTCAGGGGATTGTATTGGAAAAGATTCAATGAAGCAATCCCAGGGTAATGATGAAATCATGCTTCAAGTAAAAATAGAAAATACCTACCTTACCATCGTAAAAGGAGACATCACCAAAGAACAAGTGGATGTAATCGTAAATGCTGCTAACACGAGTTTGTTAGGTGGGAGCGGGGTAGATGGGATCATCCATCGTATGGCGGGAGCTGATCTAAAAGAGGATTGTCATAAAATACGGGCACGGCAAGGCGGGGGGAGGCAGTCATTACAAGAGCTGGTAACCTGTCAGCGAATTATGTCATTCATGCCGTAGGTCCTGTGTGGAATGGGGGACAAAAAAGAGAAGAAGAACTGCTGGTCCGTACATATCGAAATAGCCTACATCTAGCAATCGAACACCAAGCCAAAACAATTTCATTTCCGGCAATTAGTACAGGGATCTACCGTTTCCCAAAAAATCGAGCCTCGGAAATTGCATTAACAACTACATTGCATTTTATGAAAGAACATAAGCGTCCATTGGAAGAGATTCGATTTGTTCTATTTGATGATGAATCGTATCAAATTTATCATCAAAACATGCAAATGATAACTTGTAATATATAAAATTTTATTAAACTATATAAATACTACTATGCCAGATCATCTGGTCGTAGTGGTATTTTTCATTTCCTCTACCGGATCGAATTTGGAATGATCTACATAAATAGATAAAACATTTATGCTTAAAAAGTAGTATATACTACTAAAAACCGCTACTTTATAAGGAGATCTCATATATTGATAAAGATGCAACGCTACATAGGACACCTCCCTTTTCTTATCTTTTTTTTCGGGATATGGGGAATCAATCAGTTTACATTTCTATACGGAGACGACTTTCGCTATGCAACTTATTTGGGATTAGAGCCAAATATTTATGAGCATCCTATAACTTTATATCAGATTATCCAAACTCAACTTCACGATTATTTACATATGAACGGGAGATTAATCGTAAATATTTTAACCATCCTCACTTTACAAGGCGGAATCGAGCTTTGGAGATGGATGAATCCAATCCTCGTAACGGTTCTTGCTTATACCATGTTTTATCTGGTATTTGCTCGATTTCCACAAAGAAAAGACCTCGTACTAGCTACCCTTATTACATCACTATTTTTCTTCATACAAATCGTTATTTTCAAGCAAACTCTCGCCTATGCAACGGGAGCATTTAACTATGTCTACCCAATGATCTTTTTATTCGCCACTTTGATCTACTTTCGAAAGCAAGACTTAGGAGAACCCATTACAGCAAAGTGGAAATATGCGCTGGTGTTGCTTAGCTCCTTTCTAGCCGGTTGGTCACAAGAACAGATCTCTTCCATCGGATTACTGCTACTCGTTATATGGTTTATCAAGCAAAAGTGGCTTAAAAAGAAGATTCAAATCTGGGATTGGTTGCTCTTCATCTCCTACTTCATTGGGACCCTCTTTTTATTTTTAGCTCCAGGTCCATGGCTACGAGCTCAGATGCCAGGATTAGAATCGTACAATCAACTTTCTTTTTTAGCCAAGATAAAAAAAACGCTACCTGAAGTATTACATTTTTTTCTCTATCAACAATCGATTTTCATGATCTTCGTTATCGTTTTATCCGCCATCTTATGTTACCAGATTTCAAAAAAAGTCCATTTCGTTTTATTCATCTGTGTCCCGCTTATTGCATTTATTTTTTCAACCCCATTATGTAACACGGGGCAAATCGCTTCATTTGTTACTGGAAATCACCTTTTGACCACTGGAATGGGGCTAATAACTGCTCTCTCAATCATTGGATTAAATGCTTATATTAGTTGGAAAGAAGACAACAACTTCTATCTAGTGCTCGCTCTTGGATTTATCTTGATTAATTTGATTATGATCTTCACTCCCTCTACCTTTGGAGGACGCGTTGCCTTTCCTGCCATTCCATTCGCAATCTGTTTAATTACCTTATTGTGGTCTAACATTCAATTTCGAGTTTTCTACGTCCCTATTGTCTGGATATTGGTGATCTGTGCGTTATTCAATATCACGATTTTCTTTCGAGAATATCAGCTTAATGCAAAAATTCATCTAGAAAGAGAACACATCATGACACAGTACAAGGGACAAAAAAACACGGTCATAACACTTCCGCTCCTACGAAACAAACAGTACGCTGGTTATGAGATTCATGATTACTCCTGGGCCCTACGAGCATACCGAGATTATTATCGAATAGATAATTCAGTGAAAATTATCTTTCCAGCGAAATAGTGTACGATTTGTTAAAGGTAGTAGGAACTGATCAAATAAGCTTTAGAAATGATATACTTCTTATCATAACGTAATAGCAAATCTCATATTTATCTATTACACAAAGGAGGCATTTCTAGTGCCAAACCAGATAAAAAGTGAATCTAATGAATTATTTGATCAAATCATAAGCCAAATGGAAGATAATAGACAAAGCTTAAGTATGGAGATGCTAACACAAATTAGTGGCTTGCTTTATAAGGAACAAAAAGAATCAAGTCATTTAGAAAATCCTAACACCTTAAACATTCGTATCCATGGCGGAAAGCCGCTTTCAGGTGAAATTGAAGTGAAGACCAGTAAAAACGCAGCTGTTGGGCTACTCTGTGCTTCATTGCTAAACAAGGGTACTACGACTCTGCGAAACTTAGCACGTATAGAAGAGGTTAATCGGATTATTGAAGTTCTCACGAGTTTGGGTGTTCAGATACAGTGGTTGAATGACCAAAATGACTTGGAAATCAAGCCTCCCGAGCGATTACTCATCGAAAATTTAAATATGGAAGCAGCTCGAAAAACAAGGTCTATTATTATGTTTCTAGGACCACTGCTGCATGTTTTCACTGACTTCGAGCTTCCTTATGCGGGCGGATGCAATTTAGGGAAGCGTACCGTTAAGCCACATCTTGACGGATTAAAACATTTTGGACTAGAGGTAGATGCCTCACAAAACGGTCTGTACAAAGCACACGTGAATCCTTGCCAACCGAAAAAGCCGATTGTTATGATCGAGCGAGGAGACACCGTAACCGAAAATATCCTCATGGCGGCTGCACTTTGTACAGGTACCACGATCATCCGTAACGCGAGTCCTAACTATATGGTCCAAGACTTATGCCTATTTTTACAACAATTTGGTGTTAAGATCGAAGGAATCGGAACCACGACCCTCAAAGTGACAGGTATAGAAAGCATAAATCAAAACGTAGAATACTATCCTAGCGAAGACCCAATTGAGGCGATGAGTTTACTAGCTGCAGGCATCGTTACGAAGTCGCAAATTACCATACGCCGAGTGCCGATTGAATTTTTAGAGATCGAACTACTTCTACTTGAAGAAATGGGACTCCAATATGAGATGAGCGAAGAATACGTTGCTCATAATGGCTACACACGATTGGTAGATCTGGAGATCAAACCATCTGAACTAACTGCACCGAAGGACAAAATCCATCCCCTCCCTTTCCCAGGGATCAATATCGATAACTTGCCGTTCTTTGCTTGTATTGCCGCGACCGCTCACGGCCGCACATTGGTACACGATTGGGTATATGAAAACCGTGCTATTTACTTGACCGAGCTAACCAAGCTAAATGCGAAAGTCGAATTGCTTGACCCTCATCGAGTTTATATTGAAGGACCAACGAGATGGAAAAGCGCCGAGGTGATCTGTCCACCCGCACTCCGCCCCTCTGTTGTTATTCTGCTAGGGATGCTTGCAGCAAAGGGTACTTCAACCCTGCGAAACACCTACTCTATCGCCCGTGGTTACGAAGACTTGGTAAGTCGTCTAAATTTACTTGGCGCTGAGATTGAAATATTTGGTGAAAATTAAATGTGAAAAAGGAGGATTCAGGGCTAACTGCCTTGTATCCTCCTTTTCTATCTCTAGTTATGCAAATGTCTTGGGACCCTGACTTTGTGGATCATTGCATACTGAATTGCAACGCTTATTCAAACTACATACCGCACATTTTCCTTGCTTTGACTTTCTTACAAAACGCATGATTGTCCATCCAGCATATCCGAAAATGAGAATGCCAATCAGTAGATTTGCAATCATTTTATCCCTCTATTCTACAGATAATTTCTAATGGAATCCTAAGAGACGCCCTCCCTGATAGATCACTAGAGAGATTACATATGCGATAACCAGAGCATACACAATGGAAAACCAAGTCCATTTTTTTGACATTGTCTCTTTTTTAATCACTGCGACTGTAGCTAGACATGGGACATAAAGAAGAGTAAAAGCCATAAAGCTATATGCCTGCAAAGATGTAAAGTATTGTCCTAATACTCCTTGCAAAGCTGTATCATCGGGGGTCATATAAATAATATTCATCGTAGAAACCACTACTTCTTTAGCTAGGAAGCCCGTGAGCAGTGAAGCTCCTGCTTGCCAATTCCCAAAACCAATCGGATCAAAAAGCAGTGCAATCGCATTTCCAATGATCGCAAGAAAGCTCTGGTTCATCTCTACATCAAAGCCACTTGGACCCGCATAACTAAGGAGCCAAATTACGACAGAACCGCCAAAAATAAAGGTTCCTGCCTTTCGAACAAACCCTTTCCCCTTTTCCCACGTACTTCTTAGCAAAATGCGCCATTGTGGAACCCGATAAGGAGGTAATTCAATCACAAAAGCAGATTGATCCTCATGTTTTAAGAAGGTAGACGAAAATAATTTCGCTAATAATAAGGCAGTAACAATGCTGAGCACATATAGAGATAGCACAATTAATGATTGATGGCTATTAAAGAACGCAGCAGCGAAAAGCGCATACACAGTCAATCTCGCTGAACATGACATTAAGGGAGATAGAAGGATCGTCAACAATCGTTCCTTTGGATGCTCAATGGTTCGAGCCGCCATAATTCCCGGCACATTACATCCAAATCCAATAATCATAGGAATAAATGCTTTACCATTTAGACCCACAGAGCTCATTAATCGATCCATCAGTAATGCAATCCGTGCCATATAGCCTGAATCCTCAAGCCATGATATAAAGAAAAACAAAATAAAAATCTGGGGTACGAAAACTAACACTCCCCCCACACCTGATATAATTCCCTCCAGTACAACGGATTTAATAAACGATGACGCACCACAAAATGTTAATAGCCAAGTTAATCCATCTGAAGCCGGACCTGATAAAAAGCCATCTAATTGATCCGATATCGGACTGCCCAGCCAGTCGAAAGTGAACTGAAAAACAAGATACATTACCGCCAAAAACAAAGGAATTCCAAGAAAACGATTCAGTAAAACTCGGTCGATCTTCTCAGTCCAATTGGTCGCAGATTTTGATTCTACATAAACCGCTTCACCTATAATTGATTTAATTCGCTCATTTCGCACTTTATAGATATAGGAAGGAAGTGTATGCGATTCTCCTGTATCTTTAATCTTCTTTTCTGTTCGATTATACATCTCATTTAAATCTTTCTCTGGAATCCAAGCTGATAATTTGTCTTTTACCACATGATTTCCTTCGAGAAATTGAATCGCTAACCATCTATGATGATAAGGAAGATCAGCGTCTAATCTATCATCTATCTCAGAGATCGCTTCCTCGATGATTTCCCCATAATCAATCTGAAACGTCGACGAAGATGCAGATTGACCCAGTTGCTCTAAAATTTCATCACAACCGCTTCCTGTTCTAGCAATAATCGGAACCACAGGGACACCTAGCAATCGTGCTAATTTCTTTTGATCGATCCGAATTCCCCGACTTTTGGCTATGTCCACCATGTTTAAACCAATTAAAAGTGGCTTTCCATACTCCAACAATTGGATCGTTAAATTAAGATTTCGTTCCAAAAGTGAACCATCCACAATATTGATAATGGTAGATGGGGATTCATTCATCAGGTAATTGATAGAGATTCCTTCATCCTTAGACAATGGATTTAACGAATAAATCCCCGGCAGATCGATTAACTCTGCATCCCCACTCTTCAATTTACCTATTTTCTTTTCTACCGTGACCCCAGTCCAGTTCCCAACATACTCATAGGACTTCGTTAGCATGTTAAAAAGGGAAGTCTTACCTGTATTCGGATTTCCCGCTAATGCAATCGATTTCATACTACTTCAACCTCAATCCTCTTCGCCTCAGCATAGCGAAGGCCAAACTCTTGATGATTTACCTCAAGGGCAAATGCACCTCTTAACGGAAGTCTATGAATCAAGCGAATGATACTTCCTTCTAGAATCCCTAAATCGAGCAATCTACGTCTAACTAATGGGCTTATATTGGATAAATCAATGATACGAGCTTGTAGCCCTTTCTCTAACTCGGATAATGTCATCTTGCATACTCCAATCCAATAATGATATTCATTATCAATCATTATCTAATAGATTAGGTAAAAAGAAAAGCATTTTCTAGTCATTTTTTCTCTACTTTATCTATCAAACCACTCATGAAATTTGTATAATCTACTTTATTTATAAAGATATATCAGTTCTATTAAAATAATTATTATATAATTTACATAAGAGATGATTCTATGCAGGATGATATAGTCAGGAAAAGTAGATTTTTTAAGCAGAGTATTATGTAATAATCCAGAGGAAATCGTCATTCACATTGTTGAGGCTCTTTTACTCATAATGAAAGCCAGCTGATAATGCAGATGCCATATATCCCCGTTCCTTCACAAAACACCAACTAAAAAAGCTGAGAGTCTACTATCAGACTCCCAGCCTCACCATTCCTTAAAACAACGTAAGCTGATTACTCTGTGGTAACCCTTCCATACATCCCATCGTCCTAAGCAAATCAATCGTGGTAGAACTCGCCTTCGTCCGCTGTTGGAAGTCGTCGATCGAGAGGAAGTCCCCGTTTTTACGGGCCTCCATGATTTTGTAAGCGACACTCTCCCCTAAACCTTCGAGTGATTTAAACGGCGGAATCAGGGTTTGCTCACCTTCCATGACAAATTGAGTAGCGTGCGAACGATAGATGTCAATTGGTTTAAATGTAAAGCCTCTTGCGAAGAACTCTTGTACCAACTCGAGTGTAGTATATAAATTTTTCTCCTTGGCTGACGCGGAGAAGCCTTTGTCTTTAATTTCTTTCATCGTTTGTTCGACGTGAGTAGGTCCTTTTAAGATTACTTCACAGTCAAATCCATCGATCATGCGGTAGAAGAAGGCAGCATAGTAGTGAATCGGTTGATACACTTTATACCACGCAATCCGCACAGCCATGGTTACATAGGCAACAGCATGGGCACGAGGGAACATGTATTTGATTTTTTTACATGAATCAATATACCATTCGGGCACTTTGTTGCTACGCATCTCCTCTTCAAATTCAGGAGAAAGCCCCTTCCCTTTCCGCACCTTCTCCATGATATCGAAAGAGAGTTTCGGCGGGAGACCTTGGTACATCAAGTAACTCATGATCTCGTCACGGGTACAAATGGTTTCGGAAAGCTTATGTCCCTTTTTAACCAATTCTTGTGCATTCCCAAGCCATACGTCTGTACCATGTGACAATCCTGAAATTCTCACTAACTCAGAAAAGGTAGTAGGCCTCGTCTCTTCGAGCATCTGTCTAACGAAGCCCGTACCAAACTCAGGGATTCCAGTTGTTCCGACTTTGATTCCATTTACACTCTCTGGCTTGATTCCGAGTGCACTCAAGGAGTTGAAGATACTCAGCACCTTGGAATCATCAAGTGGTAAATGAAGTGGATCGATCCCAGATGTATCTTGTAGCATTCGTAAGGTAGTAGGGTCTTGGTGGGCTAGCAAGTCCAGTTTTAAGAGTCGCCCTTCAATCGCCTTATAGTTAAAGTGAGTCGTCTCCGTCTTCGCGTTCATATCGTCAGCAGGATATTGAACGGGAGTAAACTTTAAGACATCGCTTCCTTGTGGCACAACCATAAGCCCACCTGGATGCTGACCCGTCGTCCGCTTGACATCAACGCATCCCTCTGCTAGACGCTGAATTTCGGCGAAACGAAGATTTTTGCTCTGTTGTTCCGCATATTTCTTCACATAGCCAATCGCTGTTTTTTCTTTCACGGTCGCGATGGTTCCTGCTCGGAAGATCGATTGCTTACCGAGCCATTCCTCTGTGTACTCATGAATCCGACCTTGATACTCACCCGAGAAATTCAAATCGATATCCGGCGTTTTATCTCCTTCAAAGCCAAGGAACGTCTCAAACGGAATATCTTGTCCATCCTTATCCAGCTTCGTTCCGCACTTTGGACAATCTTTCTCCGGTAGGTCAAAACCAGAATCTACACTACCATCTAAGATAAACTCACTATATTGGCAAGATGAGCATACATAGTGTGGTTGGAGCGGATTTACTTCGGTAATATTACTCATCGTCGCGACAAAGGAAGATCCAACGGAACCACGTGAACCTACTAAGTATCCATCCTCATTGGACTTCATAACGAGACGGCGAGAGATGATATAGATAACCGCAAATCCGTTTCCAATGATACTTTTCAGCTCTTTTTCCAGCCTTGCTTCTACGATCTCCGGTAAGTCGTTTCCGTACTTCGCCTTTGCATTTTCGTAACAGGAGTCCCTCAACTCTTCTTCGGCTCCCTCTAGCTTCGGCGCATGAAGATCGTCTGGGAATGGCTTTAATTCTTCCATCATATCCGCCACGAGATGCGTATTTGTAATCACCACTTCTCTCGCTTTCTTCTCACCTAGATACGAGAATTCTTGTAACATCTCGTTTGTTGTACGTAGATGAGCCGGCGAAAGATCGTCTGTAAATCGCCCTCCACTCAGGTTCCTATACAGAATCGTCCGGTGGATCGCCTCTTCAGGATTTAGATAGTGGGCATTAGACGTCGCTACTACAGGCTTCCCTAGCTTTTCTCCCATTTGAACAATAAGCCGATTCGCTGCTCTCAGTTGCTCAGGACTAGCAACGAAGCCTTTTTCGACCAAGTGCATATTTACATCAATCGGTTGAATCTCTAGATAATCATAGAAACCTGCCAGTTTCTCCACATCTTCAGGGCTTTTATTGAGCGCCGCATCATATAATTCACCTTTCTCACAACCAGAACCGATCACTAAGCCTTCCCGGAACTCTTCTAATTTACTACGCGGAATCCGGGGAACTCGGTAAAAGTATTCAGTGTGAGCGATCGAAACCAATTTATATAAATGATAGAGTCCTGTTTCATTCTTGGCAAAAAGGATCACATGATACGGTCTAGAACGTTTCACATCAATGAAATCTACGTTTTGATTCAAGTCTTCTAATGTAAACAGTTTTCGCTTCTCTGCTTCCTGCGCCATTTTCCAAAACACATACCCGGTCGCTTCCGCATCATAAATGGCACGGTGATGCTGCTCAAGATGGACATCCAAATGCTTGGATAAGTTATTTAGACGGTGATTTTTTAGGGATGGATACAAAAAGCGTCCCAACTCCAAGGTATCGATAACCGGATTCACTACTTGTGGGCCATTAATTCGATTGACAGCTTGTTGTAAAAAGCCCATATCAAATCGGGCATTATGGGCAACGAGGACACAATCGCCAATAAATTCTAGAAATCTAGCTACCACCTCGTCCACTTCAGGTGCATCGACTAGCATACTATCTGTAATATGAGTCAGTTCAATGATTTTCGGTGCTAATGGACGATGTGGATTCGCAAACTCAGAGAATTTATCGATCACTTTTCCATTATGGATTTTGACTGCCGCCAACTCGATAATCACATCATGCACAGCAGAAAGTCCTGTCGTCTCCACGTCAAATACTACATACGTCTCATCCACTAGATTCGTAGGACGTGGATTCATCGTCACAGGTACTGCATCATCCACGATATTGGCTTCCATTCCAAATAACAGCTTGATACCCGTATCTTTAGCCGCTTCGTAAGCCTTCGGGAAGGCCTGAACACCACCATGATCAGTAATCGCTACTGCTTTATGTCCCCACTTTGCTACCTTTTTAACAAAATCACTTGGAGCAAGTAATCCGTCCATAGGAGACATGGATGTATGTAAATGAAGCTCAATTCGTTTCTCCTCTGCATCGTCTTTGCGTACAGGTATTGAAACTTCTTGGAGATCGTTTACCATGAAGCAAAGTTCCCGAGAAAATGTATCAAATTGTACGTCACCACGGATTTTGACCCAGTCGCCGTTTTGAATCTGTTGGAAGACCTGCGCTTGCTCCTTATCTCGGGCAAAGCACTTACAAGAAATCGAATCCGTGTAATCCGTGATGTTGAAAATCAAGAGCTTGCGACCGCTTTTTAATTCACGAATCTCCGCTTTAAAGATCTTTCCTTGTACCGTTACACGTCGATCCTCTTCCTGAATCGTTTGAATCTGGACAGACTCATTCCCAATATGCACCCCAAGCTTTTTCGCAACTTGGATAGAAGGCTCTGCGACATCCGTCATCGTCGCGGCTCTCTCTCGTTCCGCTTCCATCGCTTGCTCGATGAGCATCTGCTCTTCCTCAGTCCGTTTTTGCAAAAGCTCTGTGCGGTAGTCAGCTTGATTTTGCTCGCTAACCAACCGAACTTTCATCTGGCTCCCGGTGTATTCTCGATAGTAACGGGCCACATGATCAGCAATTTGCAACTTCTCTGCCATCGCTTGAACAGCTGGATTCGGAAGTTGGATGCAAATCTCATTCCCCTGGAGCACCCACTCCGCCTTCCCCAACCAAGCCGCTGCAGAACGAGTATGATTTTCATTAATTTGCTTTTGAATAAAGGTTTTCGCTTGCTGAAGTGCAACTTGATGGTCGATTGATTGATATCGATAATGAACTTGAACCGTCCATTCTTTATAGTGATTCATCAATGCCACAGCAAACTGATGGGTAAGCTCAATCGGAATCAGCTTAGGAAACTCCATAAACAAATCCCATGTATTTTGTCGTTCGCTTACTTCTACTCGTAATATTTGTCCATTTTTATAGTAGTTGGTATACCATTCTCTTGGTAAGTTTACTTCCTTAAAAAGGTTGATCATCGGATCATACATGATTTTGACCTACTCCCTATATCTGTAATCAACCGTTATACAATGTCTTTCATTCTATCAAATAATAATAGATTCATCTAGAAATACGGGTGAAAAATAAAAAACTCCTGCTAGGGAGGAGTTCAGTTGATAGGCTGTTAGGTTGTAGACAATTGCTAAATGATTAGAATGAAGAGAAAAGAATGAGTGAGTGATTGATGACAGTATATGGAGATGACCCGGGGCAATGTGTCTGTTCTCAGCTCAAATAGTGAGCCTGCGAGGATGTAAGGATTTTCGGTTACCTTCTAGAGGAATAACGTTCATAAATCATTGTAGAAAGATTTACTTACAGCCACTCCTTACCAGAGGCTGTTGATGAACCAAGAATTTGTGATATGGGGAGGTAGGGTCTATTCGATTGCGACGATGTTAGCGATCCTACTGTACTACACACAGGATACCGCTATTTCCCACTCCATATCTAACCCCATCATACTACAAAAGGCGACTATACCAAAACTGGTACAATCGCCTTTTCCTATTACTGAGCTAGGATCGGTAGCCCTCGCCCTGCAAAATTAGGGTCAAAAACAGACTTGTATCCATCTCAAAGAATGAAATAGATGCATACGATGTAACGAGCATCGATCAAAGCTAGAGGAGAGTAATGATACAATGAATGGCGATCATGTCAAAAGCGAAGCTCGCTTCTGATACAATCGCCATTCTTATAGTAGTCTAATATATACGATCTATTAAGATCATTTCGTTACCAACATATTGATTTGGTCAACGTCGACTTTTCCTTTCAGCGAATTTTGTAATTCGTGTAAGTCGAGAGTGGGAGGTACATCGTATTTCTTAGCTACTACCCACATTAAGTACTTTACATGATCAAGATTGTGTTTTGGCATAGTTGTTGTGGCTCCTATCAATTGTGTATGGGGTGCGAACACACTACTAGGCTTAATTTTGATCATGTTTTCATTCTTTCTACCTCTATTCCCGAAAAATATTTTCTTAATCCATTATTTTTTTATGATTTATACATATTATTATACCAGAACATATGTTTCTATTCAAGAGAACAGTTAAATAAACTATAAAAATAATCCCCGATTCGCTATGAGTATCTAACGATTCGGGGAACAGCTTACTTTCAGTCAATGATAGAGTATATCCCAAGTATTAATAACCATAAAAAGCCCGTAATCCCCCCTAGCCATGCGGCTATCTTTTTAGCCTTTTTGTTCCGGGCCTCATCGATCTTAGTGTTCTTTACCTTTTTGATTATATCTACCCACATCATTACACAGATTGGTAAGAAACACGCCAAAATAAAAAGCAAAACAAAAGCAAGAAGCATACGAATCCCTCATTATTATTGAATTATTATTTTGTATTTTTAAACTATTATACTAATTAAAGCAAGCTTTGTAACCATCAACTTAAAACAAAAAATCACCTCCAGACCATCCGCTGGAGGCGATATTGTCGAAATGAATTACAATGTCTACAAAATCGAGGGTCGATTCAGATCCCAAAAATCAATTTCCTTTTGTTCTAGCAGTTCCTCGAGAGCTGATGCTCCATTCTTCTCTGCATAAGCCATTTCTTCGTCAGAAATTGGAATCATTTGCAACCACGTAATACTGCATTCTTCAAAACGAATAGTCTTTAATTCTCCTTCCCATAAAAAGGCGGAGCAAAGAAAGCATGTTGCATTTGAGAATCTGACATATACATTCTTACTACATCAGGATATATAGCTCCCGGAAAAATAGTATATCCAGAGTTAATGATATTAAATGCACAAGTAGATACCATATTCGGGAAAGATTCAAAATCCGAAATACAAGATCCTGCGATTTCCACTCGTAGAGGAACTCCATCAACAAAACGGTCAATTGAATGCTCCCAAAGTCCAACTGTTGAATAGGAGGTGTAACCTTTGGTAGGACTGTCTGAGGCAATTACTACACCTATTGAATTCTCCCTGCTATCATCCCAGTACCTTATAACAGAAGGTTTCCTCTCGCCGCAAAATGCTTCTCTTATCATCTGGGCCACTTGTTTACTCTCTGTTGACACACTCATTTTCTTCACCTACATCAATAGTCGATCTCTGTAATACTGGTCTCCCAATTACTCCAATGAGTATTTGGATCTTTAATATGAATCAAAGTAGCATCATTCTTCTCGAGTGCCTGAGCTACTTGTTGAAAGAATAGATGCTCACTCGGTTGAATATCATCATGATTCCATTCATCAGTTCTGAAAAATAATGGCATTGGTTTCAAAGATAAACTGGAAAATATCAGATCATCATCTAACCAAAGTTTATCCTTGTATAGTGAACTAATAAGCCTAACAAAAGTAGTAGGGGAAAACTCTTTCGGGTCTAAACCAGCATGTAGGTAATCATCAGACGTTGGTGTAAAGCAGTACGTGTCCTCCCAGATCTTAAAACAAATTCTTTCGAAAGGAGATAGAAGAAAACTCCCATTATCATCTATGAAAGATTGTCCTTGATCAAAGCTAGAGATTACTTCCTCAAAAATCCGACTCAATCCATTGTGATTAAGATTATTGCTATAAGCATACAACCCACTCGCAAAATCTTGTCCCGGAATGAAATAGCCTACCATTTCAAAAGTCATAAGCCAGTTGTCATTATCCTTAAAGATAGAGAGACGAGTCTGAGCTAAATCAACGTTAGCATTGTCTAAAATAGGAAAATCAAACTCATCAGCTTTCTTGTCTAATAATTGCATTAAAGGATTCATATCACATACGACTCCCTTTCAATACATTATTTTATATTAGCCAAAGGACTGGCTGGCCCTTTGGCTAATACTAATTATTTTTTCCTACGCTTCATCCCACTTATTGTACCACCTTGCGACCATGAACAATAACTACAATGTGGATAAAGGTCATAGGCTTCTTGATCCTTGAGTTGGATAGGCGGTTGATGATCTGGAACAAAACGCTTGAATGCACCGGGATCTTTCCTACCACATGTATGACATCCGTATTCATACCCTATCCTATCAATTTCATCTTTCTGTTCTTTCGTCCACCTTCTACTCTTAGTTCCAGGAACAGATTCTTTTGCATAAGGACCCGGTACTAAGGTATTAGGTTTCTCACTAAAAGCCTGCAAGTCAAGCTTCAATTTGTTATGAACAAAGATGTGTGAATCAGATACGAAGTAGGTGTGATAACCCTCGACAGTCATATTGTAAACCGTCGCGTGTTTCTTCTCCACTAAGATTTTCGCTATCGGCAATTGTTTTCCTTCCGACGTAAGAAGTAAATCGCCAATACTTAAATCTTCTACCTTCAGCCAACCTTTGCCTTCTACCCAGAATGGATGTTCGGCTGTGGTCTCGATCTTTTCATCGCCAACATGAACTGTATAAATTTCATCAACATCTCTGCTCAAGATGCTAACTACTTTCTGGTAGGCAAGGTCCCCTGTTTTATCATCTTTGGACAAGACTTTATCGCCGACTTGAATGTCCTCGATGGGTCTATCTCCACGAGCAGTACGAACTAGAGTGCCAGCAGTAAAGCAGTTGATCCGCTTCCCAATCTGCTCTCCAGCCTCTTCAATCACTTTTCCACCTAGCCTTGCTTCTTTAGAGCTAATTGGTGATAAAAGACCGATTGCTCCGTAGAGTCTCGGGACATCATCGCCTGTGATGAAATCGTGTCCAGCAATGAGGACTACAGCATCATTGACACTACTTAAAATCGGGACTTCGGCTACTACCCACGAAGCGGTTTCTCGTACAGCAGACACCCAAGACGAAGGCTTACTACTGGTTGCCGATTTGGGCTTGGGCTTGGTGATCGACTTAATAGCACTCTTGGCTTTCTTCACAACTCGTTTGGTGTAGCTCACGACCTTCTTGATGGCGCTCTTCACCTTGTTGTAAACCTTCTTGATGGCTCGTTTAATTGGAGCGACAATCTTTTTGACGAATTTTTTCCCTGCATTATAAGTACTCTTCACTACCTCTTTGACCGCAGTATATGCCTTCTGAGCGTAAGTAGAGACAGTAGATACCACGGCAGAGGTCGCAGATGAAACACCCGCTTTGAAGTCATTCCAATCATTCCACCATGCGTGACCATCTGGATCGCTATTGGAAATCGGGTTTCCTCCCGTGTAACCGTATAGGTTGTAGTTTCCAGTATCCATCATGAGAGCGAGATGAGCACCTGCATCGTTATAAGAATCGCTGGTTAGAAATCTACCCTCTCCCGGGCGATAATCACGGAATCCGAGATCATAAGACTGTGTATTTGAATCCCAGCGCTTGCCTTCGTAACGGAATGGGTTGTACATGTCTTTGTCTGGCTTGGTAGAATCGTGTTTATCTACACCCGTAAACATGTCCTTATCGTCTTCACCGTAAGGGGAATATCCGTACGTGGAGCGGATATTACCCTGCTCGTCGGTAAGCATCTCAACACCGTTGTTCCCTGATTCGAAGTAAGAAAGCTCCTTCGTATCTTCTTTTAGCATAGTGAGGCGTTGACCCCATGCAGAGTAAGAATAGGACTGGGTAACCTTGCCCGCCACTTCTTCTGAGAGTACTTGATCGGTGTTACCTAAGTAGTTGAAGGTGGTCGCCTTTTCATTGGCCGTTCCTGCCTTTTCAACTTTTGATGTAGTACGATCAAGTGGGTCATAGGAGAAACGAGACTTAACAGTCGTAACGTTATCCTTGTCCAGCTTCGTATGCTCGATGGTGCGATCAAATTGATCGTAAGCAAAGGTTTCTTTGTCCCTGCCGTCCATAGTAATTTTATCAATTCGACCTAACGAATCGTAGATATACTTGGATGTGAGACCTGCTTCCGTTTCCTCGATGAGACGGTTTTTATCATATTTAAAGGTAGAAAGTACGCCGTCTCTCGTTTTTTGCACCAGATTGCTATTTGCATCAAGGGTGTATTCCTCGGTAGAGGATTGAGTTCCTGATTTATCATAGCGGACTAGACGATCTCGCGGGTCGTATGTGTACGCGTATGTGTTGTTGATTGTCTTGTTGTTTGCGTCCAGACCATTGTATACATCCTTGACGGGATTACCATGAAGATCGTACTCATAACTATGCTTCTGCAATGAAGTTCCGTTTGTTTTCTTGGATTCCCATTGCGCGACAGATCCGTCTGGATTGTACTGATAATCGGTTACAATTCCGTTTGGCTTTGTTTCTTGTTTGGTTTTTCCACTTACCGTATATTGATAACCGTACACTTGAGGTTTGTTATCTTGAGCGGATTTCTTTTGTGAAAACTGGGTGACTTGATCCAATCCGTTGTAACTGTATTCCGAGATACTATTCGAATACTCCTGTTTGAGCAGGTTCCCGTGGATATCGTAATCGTACTGGATACTTCGTTTCACGATCCCGTCCACGACTTCTTGTACTTCCTTCACCTGATTAAGAGGGGTATAGGAGGTACGGTATTCATCGACCTTTTTGTTACTGCTAGAGTCTTTCATCGAAACGATGTTATCGTTTGGATCGTACACATACTCGAATTGTTTTCGTTCGTTGTCAGAGGCACTTCCTTTAGATTGCAAGCCTTCATCCGTATTCTTCTTGAGTTTGCCATCCGGGAAGTAATCCCATGTCATCTTCCGTTCGACCTTGCCGTCGGAGCTGGTAACGACGCGCTCTACTTGACTCCCGATTTGATTGTACTCATAGGTGGTTTTTACGCCCCATGCATCCGTAACGGCTTGCAACAAGCCATTGTCGTAATAACTAAAGGTGGAAACGTTACGCTCCGTTTGTCCTTCGGAAGGCGGTGTACTTACTTCAATGACGTTGCCCACAGAATCATACTTGTACATGATTTTTTGCTCTTCCTTGAATCGTGGGTTAGAGCTATTTGGATCGCGTGGGAAGATGACTTCTTTCACGCGGCCGAGATCATCATAGACCTTCTTCTGAACAAAATCGTCTGTGTATGGCGTAGCGGTTCCACGCGGTGGATCGACTTGGATTACATTGCCCATCCGGTCGTACGAATAACGGGTCGTTCTGGTTATGCCCGCCTTTTGTGGGGATTGTTCCTCTGCTACAAGTCCGCGGATATTGTACACTACTTTATGAACATTGCCTTCTTTATCCTTGGTTTGAATCGTTTTGCCATCTGCATCGTAAACGGTCTCGATGGATTTTCCATCTGCGTCGGTAACCTTAATGGGGCGGTTGTTTAAATCGTACGTAGTGGTGACGACGTAATCGTTAGGATTGTCCGCAGTCTGGTTTCCTTTTGGCTGCGTGACTTTCGTCTGGTTCCCAATCTTGTCGTACTCGTACGTAATCTTATGCCCTTGACTGTTGGTAACGGCGACGAGTTGGTTTAGTTCATTGTACGTATGCGTTGTGGTGTAATCATTCGGATCATCGGTGAGATTGCCTTTCGGTTCTACTTCTTTAATGAGATTTCCTAATTCATCATAGAAATAGGTGGTTTTCCGCTCTGGATCACTCGGATGATCTTTCGGCTCGATTTCCGCTACTAAGCGGTCGTATTCATCATATTGGTAGACGAATTTCGCTCCAGTAGCGGAAAGTTTCTCGATTACATTGTCATTTGCATCATAGACCGGGGCAGGAGTAGTGATAAACTCACCCTTCGCCTGATCTTTCGACATCTTGGATTCAAGAGGACGGCCAAAAACATCGAAGGTGAAGGTGGCGATACTCCCTTTGGGATCGGTCACTTTGATAACATTCCCAAAGTCGTCATGTTGGGTAACAGTGGTATTCCCTAGAGCATCCGTTTCCTTCTTGGCTTCCCCGTTGGCATCATAGCCGAAGTCTGCCGCGCTTGGGTCACCGTAAGTGGTGACTTTGCCATTTGAATCGGTGACACTCTTCACAAGTCCGCTGTTTCCATAGTAAGCAGTCGTGGTTTTGTTTCCTTCGGTATCCTCCACCGATGCTACATTTCCCACCTCATCATAGGTGGTCTTGGTAAAGCGGCCTTCCGGTGTAGTCGTTTTAATCAACTCCGCTACGTGTTTGTTGAGCGAATACTGATAGTCGTAGCGAGTCGACTTCCGTTTAGATTCATCTGAGATCGCATTGTTCACCGGATCGGTCGTGGTTAAGACATTACCTAACTCGTCGTATGTCCATGTGGTAATACCACCATTCGGATCTTTTTTCCACGTCATGTTATGGTTTTGATCGTACTTAAACTCGGTTACGTTCCCTTTGGCATCCGTAACCTTAACCGGATCTCCTTTGTCATCCATGAGATACTTGGTTGAGTTTCCTTTGAGATCGGTTTCGATTCGCTCTTTATCGTTATACGTATAGAGCATGACCTCATCTTTTTTGTTGCTCATCTTACTAACCCGATGTTTGTTTTCTCCGTCTGTATAGTAATCGATCTTCGTAACATTTCCACGAGGGTCTTTGATCTGATTAATAACGTTGGTAGAGAGTAGGTCATAGGTAAACTCATATGTTTTTGCGATGTTGGTTCCCGTGCCATCTACAAACTTTATTAAGCGGTTAGATGCGTCATAAGTGAATTCAATTACTCGCTGTGGTGTCTCGGTTGCTGTTGGTTGTAGAGCCTTGATCTTCGATACTTTGTGATTATCGTTGTATTCAATCGTTAGAGTTTGACGATTCTGCGAGTCAGTTACATAACGTAGCAACTTGATTGGTTTGTTACTCACGCTCTTTTCTTCGTATGTGTACCGAAGATTGTTTCCATTCTGATCCGTTGCTTCGACTAAATATCCTTTGTCATCAAAGTAGTATTGAGTACGATCTGGTTCTGTGACAACCCACTTTCGACTACTTGATCCTCCGCTGAGATATTGGAGATATAGCTCGTCCCCCGGCTGAGATTTGAATTCTTTCGTTTTCTCATCCCATGTAAAAGTGTGGTTCGTTCCGTCACTATCCATTAGATCCATGGAACCCCGAGTGATTTTATCCTGTTTATCCGTATAGACCTGATCTCCTAAAGATGAGCCAAGCCTGACAAAACTAGAGGTATCCAGTGACCAACCGACTCCAATAGGCGAATCACTTGTATCAAGGCTGTTGTAAGTTAGGTTGACAGAAGTAGAGAAGTCCCCACGAGATGGATTTTCAAAGGAAGCATACGAGAAACTCGCATTCCCCCGATAGAGATTAATCCCCGTCCCGCTGGTTTTCCCATCCGTAGAAGCGTGGTTTTGATCCACTCCTAAATCCTTGCCACCATTCGGATCTTCGACCATGACGAACTGATTCAGAGTGGGAATGGGGTCTTGGCTTTTGGATAGCCACTTTCCATCGAGTTTCAAGTCCCATTGTAGGATAAGTCCTTCACGGAGCTTGTTCGGTTGGCTGATGGCCGGAGCTTTTACATTTCCACGGACGGTAATCGTTTGCCCGGGCGGGATGTTAACAGTTGCGACAGACTCGTTACCATCCGCATCAATGGGCTTGAACTGCGCTCCAACACAATTATCTTCGGTTGTCCGATCCGTTCCGTTAGGGAGCGCCCAATGGCAACCGAGTGAATCTGTGCTACCGCTCCATGCGGTATCGGTTGGATTGGAGAGTGTAACCTCCACTTGATAGGTTTCGCCTGACTTCATCGTAGTAGACGTTTTCGGCGCGTAGTACGAGTTAGCGGCTTTCTTATCAATATAAACGACTTTCATCTTCGGTCTTAGCTGTGGTGCTAGGGTTGCATCACTACTGACTGCAAGGATTTTTTCTTTGGCTGTGGTACTGCTCTCATCACTATGACGGATCATGAGGCCCCGGTTCGTCGTTCGGTCTCTTACCCATCGATCTGCCGCTGTGGTGACATCCCAGTTGAGCCACTTCGGATCGTTAGTAACATTGGTCACGTAATCGAGTACGGAGTGGTGAAAGGCTTCACTGTGACTTTTCCATGTGGTCTGGGGAACGGATTCGAAATCTTTCCAGAGATAATGTGCATTATAGGTGGCATTCTTGCTTCCTGTACTGTCACGTTGCCAGCTCCATAGACTAAAATCGGCTTTCACTACTTTCGCTGTACTTGGAATCGAAGAAAGATCAAATTTAAATAGACTTCGTGTATTGCCATAGGTAGAACTGTTATTCCCAATCGAATCCCACGGTTGCCCGTCTAAGGTGTCGTGTGGCACACCCGGTTTTTCCGAAGATATGGTCGTATCCATGGCATTTTGCAAAACTTGAATGGTCATACCCGACTTAGGTAACCGAACCAGCTGAGTCGTAGAAGGAACAATAGTACCGTCTACTGTTTTCACCGCAATTTGATAGAAATAGGCTCGTCCAAACGGATCGCTGCTATAGGCAGGGGTTGGAGTGGCTGTCGTATCGGTGAAGGTGAGCGTATTCTGGTTTGGTATGGGGGCTACAAGAGTTGTCTCATCAGGAATAAAGCTTTGCTCCGTACTTCGGTGGATTTGATACTCCACGAAATCGGAACGTATATACTTCGTCCACTTTAGTTCCGCACCGTTGGCATAAATCTTGGTTGGTTCCGCTAAGAGAACAGACGGCTTTCCGTAAACCACTTTTAGTTTAGGTCGAATCGAGTTTTCATCAAAATTTTGACTCGCCGTGTATCTTACTCCGCCTACTTTTTTCGATTCATCCTTGGCTTTGATGAGGACTCCATAGTTTTCTTGACTCCCGTCCACCCACGATTGAACGAGATCTCGCGCGGTATAATCATGCCAGCGGTTGTTCACATTAGCACCTTTATTCACTTCCGCTGTCTTGGTAAAACGAAGCGCGTCGGCGATGACGGCTCCGCCCACTTTCTTGCTGGAGTCATAGTTAGATAACGTAATACTGTGGCTATCTCCCGTAGCGAATTTGAATTGCCCTAATGCTTGATAACCTGTGCTGGATGTTCTTTGATTGATATAGACCTTGGAGGTTCCCCCATTGTGAGTAATGCTATATGGGGCAGAAGTAGCGCGATCGGATGCCTGAACATTAGATGCCGATACGTTGTACGTTCCACTTTCATTTAGGTAGGGTTTCCACGTAAAGGTGCTGGTCGCGCTCTTATCATTGGATTGTGCAGCGTGATAACTACCATTGACTCCCCCAGCTACGTTAGAAGACAGGTTCCATGTACCATTCTTGGTGATGCCTGTGCTGTCAGTATTATCAATCGTATAAGTACTCGCTTCCACAGCAGAGCGGTAGGTTCCACCCTGACTCGTCCACGGTACACCTTTCTTTGCATCCTTCCATGTGGCCTCGGCTGGATTCCAATCTTGAAGGATTCGGTGGAGGCTAAACGTTACATCTTGGTCGGTATCTTTACAACCGGTACAGAAATTTTGGTCGTAATATAACTGGACCTGTGCGAAGTCTACTTTGCTTCCCGAAGGAATGACAGAAGTATCAAACTTCACAAGAGAGCGTGAAATTTGCGACGAATCTGCTCCTACGGATAATCTCCAGTTATCATTATAATTCGTGGTGGGTGAAGAACTGTTAATCATGGTATCTTTACTACTTTGCGCCCCATTTCCGGGAGTCGGCTGAATCTCAATCGTCGGATCAATAATGAGAGGTGCTACCCTTTTTTCATCATGTAGCCATTCTTTATTAGCAGTTACGCGTAAAACGTTCTTACCATCTACTTGTACAATTTCCTGTTTCACATCATGGCTCCAAGCATAGCCATATGGAGAGTTTTCTTCTTTTTTACTATCATACATAAACGGTTTGGGGATCTTAAAAACTCCCACGTCGCCTTTATCTACGAATAAAACGGAACCGTCTGATTGTAACTTGGGTTCGAGATCTCCTGTTTCGAGGATGAAGTCAAATACGTTACTCTCTGGCTTCTCATTCAACACAATTCTTTCTTTTACTTTGCTATTTTCCGTCTGGTACTCAATCTTGCTTTTATTCAAGATATCCGGAAACGAGATAACGTTTCCCTTCACCGTAGGGGAAACTTGCGATTTATCTGGAGCTTTTAATCCCATCGATATAGCATGCTTCCCGCTGGTGATCTTGACTAATTCATTTGCTTTATCGCTAAAGTACGTTTTAAATTGATTCTTTTCGTTGCTATACACGTACCCCTTTTGGCTTGTCTTCGAGATACCGTTTTGGATATCTTGTAGTTTCCCATTCGAATCTCGATAGTGGACAGGATCTGAGCTTATTTCGGCTTCGATTCGACCGTCTGAAAGCTCATAGAACTTGGCATTGATCTTCCGTTGCTCCACTAGCTCCTTCATCCGTTTCGGGTCTGCAACCTTTTTCCCTTTGGGAGTCGTTTCTTTTGCTGGAAGGCTTTGTTGATTATCCGAAAGTTCCTTGCTTCCGTTACTCTTCTCGGATGCGAGAGTCCATTGATCTGTTAAGTTGTTCCATGCATCTTTTACATTCATATAAACAGATAGAAAACCCCACTCGGCGGCTTTATATGTAGTACTGGCAAAATCAGCCGCATGTGTAGAAGTTGGAAAGGCTGTTCCGAAGAATATGAAAAATGATAAAACCAATAACAACATTCTACGGAGAAACATTCGTTTCTTCTTTCTCACCTTGATAACCCTCCATTTTTCGATAAATATAGATTTTTTATAATACAATAGAAATATATTTCATTTGTTCATAATTCGTCAATAAAAAAGGTGAAGGGAAACGAGTTCCCTTATGAATTGGAATCGTCGATGGTGGGTAAAGACTCAAGGAAGCAAAGGGGGCATCGGAGGGAGGATACATTCGGATAAATTCTTCTTCCACATGAACAGCGGTCATCTGGTTTCTTTCGTTTAAAGACGGCATTGGGTAACTTAAATTCAATTCCGCAATCCTGAACAACTTTGATATCGTGCATATCTCGGTTTGGCTGAACCGTTACATACACAGTACACAAGGGTATGAGTCCCCTTGAAAACTGGTTCATTTTCTTTTACCTACCTTAATGATAAAATGGGGTAAATACATAGGAGGAGCCTATATTCATCTACCTCCCACGTATTTGATTAATGTCTGGTGTATTGCGGTTTTACTCAGGCCATGTGCAGTGGCCTTTTTTGTTGTCTCCAAAGATGTCGTAACTCTTGCCCGAAATGATCTGTGTACGCTCGTCCATCTGGACACATATTACATCTAACAAGGGAATTTTGATCGTATTTCCATCAAGTGTAACCATTTCGAGGATTTGAACTCTATTTTGTAGACTATATTGACCTCACATTTCGTACAGGATGTGACTTTTCCGTCCTTAATTTGGTAACCGTTCTCTTGTTGTTGTAATTCTACATGAGGACGCTGTTCTAGATCATAAAGAAATGATTGAACCTGTTGACTCAAACCCTCCACTTTCAACTTCAGCATATGTTCACCTCCATTCCATCGGCATGTTAACAGCATAATCCTTGCATTATTATCTTGCAAATCAGAATATATATACCGGTATTAACAGCATGTTTAGGTTAATTTATTTCTGATTTATCGCTTTTAATATCACTTTTGGATATATATATCAATTAATGGTATGAAAATCAGAAAATCCCCATCTTTATTTATTAGTTAAGTTGATATATTCTAAAAAATATTTTATATTATGATTAGGAGGGATTACGATGACGGTTCTAGATGATAGGAAACTAGTGGGGGACTTACTTCGTAAACGAATAAGGGAGTTAGGGATCAGGCAGAAGGACTTAATAGATGACAAACTGACAACAGCTACCATTAGCAACATCATCACAGGGAAAAAAAACGTAAGTAAGAATACAATCTCTTACCTATGCAAAAAGCTAAATTGGGAATGGGAGAAAATCCCCCAATATGTTGAAGATCAAGAACAAAAGGAAGTAGATCAATCTAAGCGGATTCGACTACAGCTTAAATCTATTGAAGCAGATATTGGCTCAAAATACTCTTTAGAACAACTCAAGAAAATCCCCTCCACTGATGAGCCTTATATTCTTGCAACTATGTCATATCTCCAAGGAAATTTTTATTTCAAAAAGGAGAACTGGGAAAAAGCTAAGGAACATTATTTTCAATCTATTCGAATCTATGATTCCCACCCAGATATATCTAACTCGAATCTAAAAGCGGCATGTTTTAATGGATTGTCTAGGGTTTATTTCAAGTTAAATCAATTTGAGGAAGCATTAAGGTATACACGTAAGGGGCAATGTTATTTTGTGGAATGTGAGGAACGGAAGTATATTCAATTCTACTTACAAATTAGCGAGGCAATCTATTTAGATAATATGGGTTTGCCTTTAGAAGCATTGAAAGTACTTGAAATAATGTGGGCGTATCAAAACGATATTGCAACCTCGTCACTCTTGAATATGTACAGTTTACAGTCAATCTTATATAACAAACTCAAAATGTACGAAGATTCGATTAAAACGATCGATGTAGCAATTGAGATCGCAAGGCAAAGCAAAAGCTATGATCATATGTACGAAATGTGGACAACTTTGGGGGTATCTTACAAAAATCTGGGGGATCTCGACTTCGCAACAATTTGCTTTAATACTGCTTCCAGCCTACAAGATAAGGTGCGTTCTAAACTCCTTTTATTACAATCCTACCATTACACCGAAAAAGGAAAATTATTGCTAGACGAAGGAGATGTAATAAAAGCAAGCCTGATTCTGATAGATGCTGTCAAACTAAGTAAGAAGGCTCACGATGGACCACGGCAGTCGGAAGCACAAACCGCCTTAGGAGAATGTTATTTACAATTAGATCGCTTCTCAGAAGCCGTCGAGCAATTCGAAGAAGCCCGTAAAGTCGCTCAAAAACTTTCTTTTCTTGAACAAGAGTGCAATATTATTTTAAAACTAGCACAATGTTATGAGAATAGGGATATTATAAAGTATAATCAATATTACTCCCTATTCTATCAACTTAGTATAAAACTACTGAACGGAGGTGATCGGAACATGTTACAGAAAAAAGCTCAACCAGATCCTCCGGGAGACTGAATCACTATTTCGAATACTATGTTTTAAAAAAAGCCCTTGAATTATCTAACCTTAATAGGTAGACATTCAAGGGGTAATTTTTTTTATCCAAACAATGCGCGCCATGTCTTTGGGCCTACGATCCCGTCTTGTACGAGTCCGGCTTTCTTCTGAAATGAACATACTTCTTGTCTTGTCATAGGCCCGTAAATTCCGTCTACCTTTATATAATGCTCATGCTGATGACAAGTAGCACATAGAAGCGAAGCTCAATGTTACTTCGGGATCATGCATATTCTCTTCCGTAAGATAGACTTTATGGTGGACGATCTTCCCAGGTTCACTGCATCGCTCGCAAAGCCCCTGCTTGAAAATAAAAAAAGCATCGCGACATTTACGCCATGCCGTCGTTTTATAGAATTGTTTATTCATTGCCCATACCTCTCTCTATTAGACAAGATATTCTATCGTACTTAAAAAACAAAAAGCCCCCTTATCAGGAGCTTTTCCCAAAACTTTAAGTATACCATTGTATTCACATCATATCGATTCTTGTTATATGACAGAAAACAACATATGATTAGAACAATTGCATACTGGGAGGTGGAGCAATAATCAAATTTAGTCTGAAATTGAAATTGAAAAAGCTAAGTTTAAATCTTCGTATCTCTGTTTAACTGATTAAAGGCGGGGCGCATCCCGTCTTTTTTTATTTCCAGTTCCTCTAAGGATTCAAGTTAACTAGGAAGGTTAACAAATATATAATTATTAATTGTGTCTACACATACTACTATTATAGTACTATAGGTTGAAATACGCCATATAAGTATACAGTTCCGAGCTCTAATGTGTCTAAAATATGAACAACTTAACCAACATACGATATGTTTAATTGCACTTGTATATCCCATCTATTTTTCCTTACTACCATTGTATCGCCTTGTGGGATTAGTTTCCTGTCCAAAACTGCCAAGACTGCCACTATCTCAAATCAAGATAGATTCCTAGTCTCAATGGCATTTATAATCTATACCAAAAGCTCTCAGATTTTACACCATACTCAGCATCAATGGTATATTTGTGAACCTGTATGTTTTCTCTTATATCAATAGCATGCTGGAAGCACCCTGAGATACCTGTTATAGCCACTAGAGAACAAGCTTCCAAATTATTTTCTTGGCCCCTTAGTTCATCAAATACATCGTTGTAACAGTTCATCTTGATACTTAATCTCCTTCTTAATTTATTTATTTTCTCAACTCTCTTTCGGTCATCAAAAACTCTAATACTAGGAAGGTGAGTGTCTAAAGTAATCTTGAAATCCTCCATCATTTTAATTACGGTCTTCGCGCGCCAATCATCCCTTTTACTATCCCACTTAACATTTGTCCATACAAACCGCCTTAATTCATAATACTCCTCTAAAATAGCAGTCTCATCTAGAAAAGCATCAATAACACTACTTTGCTCGAAATACCTAGTTTTAAAAGTATTCCATTCCTGTCGTTTTAAAGTAAAGTAAGCTACCAAACTCCCTATTACAGTACAAAAATACGTGATAAATATTCTTAACAATTCCTCTAATGAATCTAATATAAGAGTTGCCGCAGAGAGGACCATCAGTGTTACACATGTAATAACAATTCCGACAAGTAAATAGGGTCTATTAATATCCCTAATACGAAATTTTACTCCGTCATATACATTTACTATTCTGTCATATACACTCACTCTTTTTTGCATATTCATTTCTCCTTCTAAGGAATTAGATAGAAGTGCATCTACAGAACTAAATGAAAGTTAATTTCTTTTATCTTACTTTTTGCTCTCTCCTAATTAATATCTGGGTGTTTCTCCATAAATTCATCATAGAAGCACACCAGCAGTTAAAATCCCAGTAAACCAAGTTCCAATAGCACCCCACCATTCAGGGTTTGTATACCAACTCATTATGTTCCTCCCTTTGCAAAGCTCTTAGGTTTACATTACCCATCATTTATTTGAATAAACAATCTTTTTAAGCATTTAACTCTGAAAGAAGAGGTTATAAACAAAAAAGAGCAACAACAATGAGCTGTTCCTCTCACTTAATCCAAACTATACGATAACTTATATCGAATACTCTTAACCCTCTCATAGTAATCGTATTCCAGTCTACATTTATGATCTAGTACGTTTTCAGAGATATCAAAAATAAAATGAAAACATTGCGTAATCGGTGATAGATGTTGTGATGTAAGACTTTCAAGGTCAATTTCTTGTTTTTTTAATTCTTTAAATAAGTCTCCGTTACTCTCTATCCAGAAATATAATCTTCTTCTTAATTTGTTTATCCTTTCAATTGTATCCCTATCATTGAACTCTCTAACTTTAGGAAGACAATCGTCTAAAATCACGACAAAATGTTCAACAGCTTCAATCGAATTCTTTGTATTCAACCGCCTCCTGCTGTTTATCTTGAGCGTTGTTATGTCGGGAATATAGTCTAATAATGGGCTAAATCTCTTAAGTCGCTCGGCTTCATCACGAAAAATATCCGTAGTAGCTAGTTGTTGGAAATACCTATCTTTATATTTGTTCCAATGATGGTGTATAAAGGTAAAAATAGCCAATGAAAGGGTAACTACAAACGTCCCATATGTTATCTGTCCCAAATATACTGTTATAGGAAAGAGGATCAAAACCGTTACTAAAATAACTAAACCTATCCGTGTATCTGGCTCTCTATCCATTACGTAGGATTTTATTTTTTCATAGATCCGTGTCAGCCTACCTCTTTTTTGCCCATCCTGCATAGCTCTATTCCTCCCTCCAAAATAAGTAATTCTATAAGAAACACTGTTCACCTGCACATTACGTGTTATTCTTTATCTATGAATACAGCTCTTCTAAAAAATAAAAAAGCTCCCTTATCCGGAGCTTTTCTAGAACCTCTAATTATATCATTTTTCCAAAAATATAAAGAGTATTGAATTATCTCATAAAAAAACATACGATAAAATCAATTGCATCAGGGGGTGACTACATGGACAAGAAAAATTTTTGGTTCTATTTGGAACTAGGAGTTAGAAAACTAAGCTTCACATTGCGAATTTCATTCTGAACTAAAGGCGGGGGGCCACCCGTCTTTTTTTATTTCCATAGTTCCTCTAAGGTACAATGTTAACGAAGTACATAAAAATAATCATATCATTTTTTATGTACTGTCTAAGCAAATTATAAATTGACCCTACTCATAATGCAATAAATAATATAGTACGATATGCTTAATTATTTCAGTACCAGCCCTTGAGCACCAAGGAGTTATAAGTACAACATGTTATATAAATTGACCCTAATTATATTACACGATATCATTATTTTCTTGTCAGTCCATGTGCGCTAAGTACAATCTATTTTATATTTAGGTAGAACGCTAACTTCTCAACAGCTTCCCTCTTAATCCGATAATAACTGCGCTCCGTCATTCCAATTCGCTCACATACTAGCATGACAGGTTGTCTCTCTTCATAGAAGTAGGTCTCACGCAATACTGCATTCTCCAGAAAGGAAAGTTTTTTCATCGCTTCGTTAATCTGATATAGTTTCGAACGATAATAATGGTCAGCCCTCTTGATTCCATATTTCTCGGTCGAGGAAACATACTCACTATATCCCCGAATTCCATCCCCCGTAGTGAGAAGTCGTCGAAGGCAATTCGTTTTGATTTGCTTCTTCAACCGCCCGGAGTAACCACGGATAAGACCGTAACATGGCTTCGACTTCTCTTCGATAATCCAGCTTCTTTGGTACGTCCATTACGATCACCTCTGGTTGTAGTATCGTTCTAAGAATGTATCTAACGTCATGACGACAAGAAACGGTTTTCGGTTAGCTTTCAGCTCCAAGAGATCCACGCCGTCTGACTGATCCAGCCACCCATACAGTTGTTTAAATCCGTCGGCTCTAGCTTTTTATCTCCCATTTATCACCATGCTTGTCTTCTACATCCCCGGATAGCTCATACCCCCAATTTTTCAGCGCTCCAGACATGATAACTCTCTGGCCTTGTATCAACTCCGCGAAGTTCTTCTCGGTGCGATACCCTTTACTTTTGGATTTTCTACCGCTCATAAATGACCCACTCCATTCCTTGATAGGTCAATATCTCTCTAGTAAGCTCGCCATATAGTTGGTTGGCTTGCTCCCTCTGTTCAGGTGAAAGGTCTGTGCGCTCGAGGTATTCAGCTCCTTTCACAAGCCTAGCAAGTGCCTGTTGGTACTGTAGTTCGGTCATTGATTGACTCCTCCCACACTCTTTCTATTCTCGGTGCTTTCCATGATCTTCTTTGTACATTCGTCCGATACCACGCTATATACTGGTGGGCGTCTTCTGCGGCATCGTATATGTCTCTAGTAACTCTCCTAATCCTTTCTTTGACAGGAATACTATTCCCATCCTGATAGGTAGCCGTCCAGACGATCCAACCCTCACCTTCTCGAAAAATGAATATATGGTGATTACGGGATAATTGGATTTGGAAAGCATCAATGTAATGGGCAAGCATGTACCACTTATTACTGATGAATTATTCCAACAAGCCCAGATGATCCGAACAGAAAAACGCATTACACCTGTTAACAACCGTTTTCCAATGGCAAACCCCTTTACTGGATGAATTGCGGTCATGGATCGCTAATCAAAAACAGAGTTTAAATCATCAACATCGAAAACAGGAAAAGAAAGATACTTCCGTCACCCTACACTTAATTGAGCAAGTCAAAAAAGGAATTCAGGCCCTAGACGATCAGCTATCAAGGCAATACGATTTGTTAGAACGCGGAGTCTATGATGAAGAACTTTTCCTGAACAGATCTAAAACGATTAAAGAAAAGCAACAGGAGTTATCCACACAGCGAGTCGAGCTAGAAGCGAAGAGGGCTAGGGAAGAAGAGCAAGACAAAATCGAGCAAACCCTCATTCCTTATATTGAGAGTGTACTCGACTTGTATGAATCCGCTGACTCAGCAGAAAAGAAAAACGAGTTATTGAAGGGTATTTTAGAGAAAGTTGAGTATGAGAGAATAGGCGATAACCCTGTTACACTCCGCATCTATCCCCGTTTGATTCCTTCATGACCATTGAGGTATCCTGTATGTGATCCTACCTAGCGTAGCTATCCGCAGCATGGGGCGTTTTTGGTGCAATCTGTTTGAGCGTTCTTTGCGAGTTTTGCACCTGCCCCAGCGGAGGATGGCGGAGCGAACTTCTCCACTTCTCCGCTAGATCGGTATTTGAATCGTAATCGAATAGACCCTACTGCCCTCGATCATCCAATAACTGGATAACCAACAAGCACCAACCCACCATCCATCTACTAGAACCATAACTATACTACCCTACATAACAGAACTACCATGACTAAAAGCCAACATCCTCAATCTAAAGACATCTCACGAATGCGAACTTACCGTCACCTGCAAACCCTCAATATTGCTATTTTGCTTCACTAAATCCATCACCTTCACCACTTGAGTCGGTGTAAGCTTCGCTGTTTTTACGATCACATCTACATGATCCTCATTCGTCACAACAACTGCATCTGTAAACTTTAACTCTTTACAGATTAGATCTTCTAGCACACTCTCTTGCTTCTCTGTCTTGTTTAATTGCTCCACCTTTTTACTAGCAGACTCTAGTTGATTTTTAGTAGCTTTGGGGTCCATCATCATTTTGTAGTTTTCCTCTAGCAATTGCTGGCGGAGATACTCACGGTTTAACTGGTATCCGACAAAGTATTCAGATTCTTTTTGTTTCGTGGCATCCTTGGAATCTGCTTTGGCTGTAGCCGAGGCTGGTTTGGTTGCCGCTTTAATATCTACCGCAACCTCATTTTTATTTAAAAGTTCTTCCGCCTTTTTCGCCATTTGACCTACAGGCTCTACCGGACCCGAAACAATATAATAAGCAGATAAAACTACCATAAGCGATAACATCGTCACCAACCAAATCGTCTGTTTGTTCATGTTCATACCAAATTCCTCCTTTTATCCTTTGGACAATACTTCAATTCGATGAATCGGTAGGTCTAACACTCGTTGAATGGCTTGCAATACAGTCGCTTTTACTTGAAGATCTTCTACTCCCCTTGCTACGACTAAAACACCCCGAACTCTTGGTTTCAGTCTTTTTACGACGAGCGGCTTTTCCCCACTCCCATCACGGTACATCGCTGTTTTGCTATTTGTGTTATTTTGTTGCGTGGATCTGGTTCCGCCTTTAGGGTCTGTTTCGGTTGTGGTTTGTACGTTTTGTTGGGTCTCGTTTTGAATCACTTCTTCTTCTGTTGAATCAAGATTTACGACAACATCCACATCACTGACTCCTACCACTTTGCTGAGAATAGAAGCCAGTTCTTGTTCATACTCGGCCTCATACTTCTGCATGATCGTAGCTTCAGATGCCTTTGCCCCAGCAGGTTGAGCAGAATCTTTAGATGAGAGCAGACCTTTTTCATTTTTCGAAGGCATCGCATCTTCCTCTGGTTGAAAAAATGAGGAGACGAGCATAGCTCCGATTCCAAAGAAAACCAGTAGGAGAAAGAGAAAAAATCGTTTCCGCTTCTGGTTGTTTCCTCCACCCATTTTATCACCCATCTTTTCAAATAACTTATCAAACATTCATTTCCCCTCCTCCTACTCTAATTGGACCTCCACTTGCTCAGCGGTAAGATTCCACGTTTGCTGGATAAAGTTTTGAATTTTTTGCCCCGTCTCGTTAGAAGTAGGTTCCTTATGAGTAGGCTCATTTGATGGAAGAATGGATACTTCTTGAACCGGATTGATCTGTTGCTTCGCAGAGGAACCTGTCGTTTTCTCTTTCACAACGAGATGAATCTTCTCAATATGAGGATTTTCTGTTGTGAATTGAGCCACTACATCAGCCGACACCACCTCCATGGCAAATCGATCCGGTATGTTTTTCTTCATCCACATTTCCATAGACTGCTCCGTTTTCTGCTGGATCATTTGATCTTGTTTTTTCTTTAACTGACTTGTTTGCTCGTTTATATCAGCAAGCGACTTCATCTCAGTTGCCGCAACTACCGCCTTGCTCCCATCAAAGAAAGCGAGTTCGGTCAGGTCCAAATTTTCACTTAGTAATTTGAATATGGGAGATAAGATCGCCATCAAGATGAGGAGGCCCATTACCAATTTGACGTATTTCTCCATCGCATTACTAGGCAACAACATGTCTAAAAACGTAGCTATTAGAACCAACAAGATAATTTGTTTGAGCCAATCACCCATCCACTCGATGCTTCTCACCTCACCTCATCATCAGTGATATATTCCCGGACGTAATGACAATCGTGATCGCCAGGAAAAACATAAGCCCTACAGCAGCAAGTGCAGCAAAGACAAAAATCAAGGTTTTACCGATTGCAGACAAGCTTTCAATCACCGGGCTATTTCCCAATGGCTGCATAATCGCCGCCGAAAAGTTATAGATAAAAGCCAGTGTAAGAATTTTCAGCGCAGGGAATGCACAGATCATGAGCAAAATCACAACTCCAGCTAAGCCAATCGTGTTTTTCATCAATAAAGATGCTCCCGCAACCGTATCTGCCGCCTCTGAAATCGTTCGTCCTACAACAGGTACAAAGTTACCCGTTATATACTTGGCTGTACGAATCGTTACTCCATCTGCTACAGATGTGGTAGCTCCTTGGATCGAGATGACACCTAGGAAAATCGTCAATAACCCTCCTAGTACTGTAATCGCAACTTTTCGGAGTAAGCCTGCCAAGTGATTTACTTTGTACTTACTTGAAATCGTGCTAACAACCGCTAAAATCGTCGAGAAAAAGAGGAGCGGAAACACAAATGTATAAATAATCGTGCCAATCACATGGATCATAAAGATGATTAAGGGATGAAACAGAGTAACCGATGTCAAATTCCCCATCGATCCGAGCAGTGTTAAGAGCAACGGGACGAGCGCAAACATAAAATGAATCATTTTCTCAATAGCACTCTTAGCGGCTTCGATCGCGACCGAGAAGCTATCTACAGCTAGGACGATGATTACTAAGAAAACAATGGCATACGCAACTTTGCTCACTTGATTATTTTCAAAAGCATTTTGCATCGTTTGGAGCAACATACTAAAAACGGTCAAAACCACGATTGCACCAAGTAATTTGCCGTTGTACATCACTTCATGGAAGAAAAACTTAGCAAATGCCGTAAAAAATGCTTTAAAGCTAATCTCATTCTCTTGAAATAAGAGATCAAAAAACCCTGGTACCTTCCCTTCAAAATACCTTCCATATTCAGTTTGAAGTTGGTTCCAAAATGATTCCACCTCTTGCGTCTGGAGTTGATCCAATTGGGAGCGAACCACTTCTTTGGTTAAATTAGCAGGAGAAGGAGCAGGTTCCTCTCCATTCGCTAATGCAGAACTTGGATTCAAACTGACGATAAGAAGAAAGAGAGTGAGAATCATCCATCCAACTCTCTGCATAAGCGATCCTCCTTTATGCGGGTAAAATCGAAACAATTGTCTCAATAATGACGGTAATAATCGGAATCGCCATCACCATAATTAACACCTTTCCAGCTAGCTCAATCTTAGAAGCAATAGAACCTTGTCCAGCATCTCTCGTAACTTGAGCCCCAAACTCAGCAATATACGCAATCCCAATAATCTTCAAAATCGTTTCCAGGAATAGGTTGTTCACATGAGCTTGAGTGGCTAAATTCTCTAAAATGCGGATTACATCAGCAATCTTCCCAGCTAGAGAGAGAAAGATCGTAATTCCCACAAACGTAGCTAACAAGAAAGCAAAGATTGGTTTTTGTTCTTTGACGACTAAGATGAGGATCGTAGTGATTAAACCTAACCCCACCACTTGCAATATTTCCAAGTGGATCGCCTCCGTTCTACATTCGGAACAAGAACACGTTCTTAATCGTGGTAAATAAGTCTTGTATCAGCATCGCAACCATAAATAAGACCACACCGAAACCGAAAAGCGTTACCCAATGAGCAAAGTCTTCCTTTCCCATCTGCTTTAAAATGGTGTGAATCATAGCGACAATGATTCCAATCCCAGCAATCTGGAACACAGCATCAATGTTGTATGGCATTATGCACCTCCTAATACATCAAGATGATCAGTAGTGCCCCGGCAAGGATTCCTAGCGTTTTGAACATTTTTTCGTACTGTGTCTGCTCTTCCTGTGCCCTGTGCTCCTCGATCTCCAAATTGCTCTTCGTTACTGCTAGATTTTGTAATTGATCCTGCCGATCGGAGATCCCAAGCGTCTTACAAAAATCTAAGATCACTTGCTTCTCTGGTTGCTTCATACAAGTAGCTCCCCAGTTACTCTCGATCGCCTGAGCAAAACACTCATACGTAGAAGCACCGTCTAATTGGAGTAAATTTTGATGAGCCTGATGAAAAATTGCTTGTACAAACCCATCCATTCTTGCTGCAATCGATTGACAGGCATCAACCAGAGTTCGGGTCCCGTAACCAATTTCCGTTTCTAGTAATTGAAGAGCGGATCGAACCCGCCGAATCTGTTTGGGTCTCTCAGCAAACGTCCGAGCATGCTGAAATCCAGCCCACGTTGTTCCGATCAAGATGATGCATGCACCGAGTAATTTAAGCATAAGAAGCCCACTCAGGATTTTTAGATGGATAGGTCATTCGTTTACCCGATCCATTATAAATAGCCTCAATGGTTCCAGGACCTCGTCTGCGCGATAGTAGGATGACCCGATCAAAAATTCCTTGCTTCAAAAGGTCTCCCAACTCTGCCCGGCGTGATACTTCTTCCCATGTATGACCGTGTGCAGTCGAGATGACCTTTACTCCAGCGTGAATCGCTTCATGCATGGCATACAGATCTTCCAGCCTCCCAATCTCATCTACAATCATGACATCTGGAGACATCGAACGAATCATCATCATCATCCCTTCAGCTTTGGGACAACCGTCTAAAATATCCGTTCTCGGACCTACATCATGTTGGGGAACACCTCCTACACAACCAGCGATTTCAGAACGCTCATCTACAATTCCGACTTTCTTAGATGGATATTTCTTCTCATCACCTAAACTAATCAGGCGTGCCAAATCGCGAAGCAAAGTCGTTTTTCCGCATTGAGGAGGCGATACGATCAGAACATTATGCAAATTTTGGTTGGATCCAAACAAAATAGGTAGCAATTCTTCACCTACCCCTTTTACTTCTCGTGCAATGCGAATATTAAATCCTGTTACATCTCGCAAATGCTTCACTCTGCCCTGTTCCATCACCACTTTTCCTGCTAGTCCCACTCGGTGTCCACCTTCAATGGTGATATATCCCCTTCTAAGTTCCTCCTCTATCGCATACAAACTGTGATTACTGAGGAGATTTAGTAACTTGGCGCATTCTTCCCGACTGGGTAAAACAGAATCTTTCGGTGTTGTATTCAGCTGGCGATTGTAACTAACAAACCACGATTGTTCAGATGTAATCACTTCTAAAGGGCGATTTTGTCTAATGCGTATTTCTTCTAAACTTCCTAGAATCGTACGCGGAAGTGATTGAATGATTTCGCGGATAGACAGTGGAAGAATCTGATAAATCGGTTTCAGCATCCAAAAACACCTCCTGTCCAATATTCTCTTTATTCCTCAATGTATGGCTTGTATCGGTTGTTTATGACAAGCTCTCTTGTGGACAAAAAAAGAACCAGCTCGTGAAAGCTAGTTCAAATGAAAAATCCAATGCTCAATATCCTCTTTTTTTACTTGAAAACAGCGAATCAACAGCAAGGAATCTACTTCCATTCAAGGCAAGGTAAATCGCAATTGCCAATAGGGCAAGGTCAAATTCATATCCAGCCGATTGTCCATTCCCCATAAAGCCTGCTGATAATTTCACAGAGAAAATTGCACCTATCATAACGAAACCATTTAAAATCGCAATTACTCTCGTGCCCAATCCAATAATGAGAAGGATTCCACCCACTAGCTCAATCGTTGCCACAATATATGCTAAAAATCCTGGTAATCCAATACTCGCGAACCAACCAGAAACTCCATCAATCCCACCTGAAAACTTAGACCAACCGTGTATGAAAAACGTAAGCCCTAATATAACACGGAGAACAAAAGCTCCTAACTCACCTTGTCTATTTTCAGTCATCTACTATGCACTCCTTTGTTTTTTATAACCAAGTAAACACATAAACAATATAGTGGTTACGATTTGTAAGCCATTATATTTAAAGTAAGTAACTTATGTCAAATGCCGATATTTTCCATGTACTGGATATAAAAAAAGTAGGGCTTAATGCCCCACTTTTTCTCTCAATTCTTGCTCAAACGCAAATTTTTCGATCAAGCTATCCATAAACTTCTGGTCATCCTCCATTGTTCTATACGTCTCTGCTAACCGTTCCAACACGATCAATCGGATCTGGGCACTCCCTTTTTTGGCAATTTCTTTCGCTTGTAAGTACTGATTTAATCCATTTTCCAGCTGGTTCAATTCTACCTGTAAATCTCCGAGATACACGTATGCTTTTGCTAAACTGGTAAAGTCATTCCACCTCTTACTGAGGAAGACAACTTGTTCAATTTTTTCCCTTGCTGCTTCATACTGGTGCTCTTTTAGATAGAACATGCCGTATTCCAGATAAGTCTGTACCACAAGAGAACGCTCTTTGATCCGGTCTTCTAATGCGAGAGCTGTTCGATAAGCGACATCAGCAAACTCGATTAATCCCTGTTCATGATACACATTTGCCAACATTAACCAACATTCGCAAACCAATGAATGCTCTCCATTTTCCCCGCACCAACGGATCGCTTCTTCTAATAATTGAATCGCTTCTTTATTAAGCCCTAGCGCCCGAGATAATCTCACCTTACCCATATATAACTGGATAATTAGATAGGAGGAACGAATCAATGGAACGTCACTCCAAAAGGAAGAGTAGAAATAATATGCTTCGTTCATTCTTTCTAGCTGAATTAAGCATAGAACACGAAGCCCTGCCAATGTTAGCTCGGCATCCTTATTTTTCTTGCGCTTCTCCCCTTCTTCAACCCACTCCATTCCACGATCCGCTACTTCAAGGGATTGCTCATAACTCCCCAATAGATACAAAGAGTGACAAATCTCACGATAACACTCTAGCTCAAGTGGATGATGGACATGAGCCACCTTCGTAATGCGCAAAACCGTCTGATACTCCGTGATTGCTTTTTCATAGTCTTCTTGAGAGAAATAATATTTCCCTTTCGAAAAATGATAAAAATGAGCAAGAGCATGTGTCTCGGATAGACGGTTCTTTTTAAGCCACTCCCAAGCCCGCTTGCTATTTCCAGATGAAATCCATGTTTCAACCGCCTTTAACTCTAATAAATACAAGTCATCTTTCTGCTTTTGCTTGGTCTCCAAAGCATTCAGTTGATGGAAATCGATTCCCAACTTCTCTAACAGATACCTGACCTTTTCCTCTTTTACATGTGAGTATCCACGCTCAATGTTACTAATCGTGGAAACGGAAATCTGATCATCTGCTAAATCCTCTAAGCGAAGACCTCGCTCTTTTCGATAAGAGCGAATCGTTTCTCCTAGTTCCATAGTAGATAATTGCATTCCACTCTTCCTTCCTTTCTGTAATTGCAAAATTAAATATGTATTTTTTTGAAAAAACACCTTGTTTCATACCTTCTGAATACTTATTCCAAATTTATAAAAATAGTTTGAATATGTGGTATATTTATTATGTAAACTCTTGCCAAAAGTTGTCAGCTTGAGTATAATCAAAAGCGTGACCCACCATATTCACATCATTCAGATTAGAGGTGTTTTTTCTTGTTAAAGCTACTTGTGCAGGGCTCTCAAGACGAGCTTTCTCGATTTTTCCTCCAATTTCGGACTCATAAAGAGTTTATCGTACATCCAGATTCCATTCAGTTGCAAGAAGAAGATTTGGAAAACGCGAAATTATATGTTTCTTTTGATTTCTGTCCAGAGTCCCGAGAAAATCTTACCATACAAATGATGACAGAAAAAGGGACAATTGTAAAATTAGATCTACTAGATGGAATTGTCACCCGCTTCGATGATGGTAAGACTTACATAAGGGGTAAGCTCTATGATATTTTCGGATAAAAAAACTCATTGAGATAACCCAATGAGAAAAAGTAGTACAAACCTAACACTGATTTTATCATAAAATTCTGCCATAATAAAGAGATGAGTAGAATTTTCCTCTCCTTACGTAACATATAAGGGAGTGCGAAAGGCTTTGGTAGCCCTCACACTCCCTTATATCCATTATAAATTATATTCCTGTTTCAGCGTTTGGAGCATGATATTGTTTTCCATGCCTTTTTGTCTGCCTTCTCTTTTAAACATATAATCATAGTAATAAAGAACCTTGGGTATTTTTTCTTGCTTTCGAATTTGATCACGAACCTGAACTGCCCATTCCGTATCTTCTCCAAAGCTAATATCTAAATATTGATACTGGCTTGCCAATTTCTTAGAGAAGCACATAATGTGATTCGGATTACGATAATAATATTGCTCATCTTCTAATTTGTCTCCACTATACGCTACATCATACTTGCAAATTTTCTTTACGATTCCACCTAGGCTTACCTCTACATCAAACGTAATACAGTCGGCATCTGGAGTCTGACGAATAGCGGACAGTAGCGAATCGACATAATCAGGAGTAACTCGATCATCATCATCCACAAATACAACAAAATCACCTTTTGCTTGCTGAATTAAAACATTCCTCTTGGTTCCAATTGACCTCTTCTTATTATCAATGAAAACAAGTATCTCCACTGGGAATCTCTCGGACTGTCTTTGTAATTCACTTACTACTCGAGATAAACAACTAGCCCTTTCAGGAATCGATGGAATCAAAATAGACAGTATGATATCCACGTGATCCCCTCCTCCTTAGCTCTTAATCATTTCACCACTTTTACTATAAAACACTGGATGATAACAACTAGCAAGAACTGGGATATTTTTACTCGAAAATGGTTGTTCATAGTGATTTACTTCAGAGTGAAATAAGCAACAGAATTTACTCTGTTGATGGCTTAGTAACCACATCTCAGGTGCTAGATAATCTGAGCCTATCCCCGCATCCAGCTTCTTTATGTACTCACTATTCGCCCACCAAAAATTTCCTGAAAAATGAGGTTTAGGTGATGGTAAATAATTAACACCGCAAGCATCTACACTTCCAAGCTGCTTTAAACAGATTTCATGATGATCGATTAATACTGTTTCCATCAAATGAACCCAATCTCGTACATATGATTCAACAAACGTTCCAAATCGAGCCACGCCCTTTGTATGCATATATAAAATCTGTACATTATGCGGGGCTTCACTACAATACTGATGCAACCACTTTAAAGTGGGGCGCTCAAAATCGTATGTTTGAGGAAGAATCCTTATTTTCATTTTATTATCTGTTTTAGCTAGTAAACCGATCTCTTGTATGATGCCCTGAATGTGTTTTTCGTCATTTGCACGTTCAGTGACAAACGATACATACATAGAGTCCAATTTGTCATACAAACCAGATGACTGTAGACGTTTTATCTGCCTTTTTACAATTTCGAGCCAATTATTAATTTCAAACACATGCATAAAACAGACCGTCTTATCCATTTGTCTCACTAAAGCTGGCTGGATCTCGACTCGATCTTGTACAAATAGACCCACTCTTTCCACCCAGCCTCGATCTTCTTTCCCTTCAATTCTCACACTTTGAGACTGGATTAAAACTCTTTTTGCATAGCACATCAGATGCTTTGGCTTACTATTGAAACCAAACCCTACACTAGAACTCCAGTTATGAGCTACATGAAAAGCAATACAATCCGCATTTGGATTCTGTAAAATCGAATCTAACAAGGTATCGACGTAAACGTCTGATACCGAATAATGATCATCAATAAAAGTAATGAATGCTCCTTGAGCCAGATTCATTAACGTCATCATCTGTTCATCCATCGAACGTACATGATTATCCATTAACATGAGCACTTCTACTGGACGATCGCAAGCTTGCTTTTCCAACTGTCTCGTCATTTCCATAGCGCCTGTAAGTCGTTCTGGTGTAGAGTACACTAGAATTGATAGCTTAATATCCAACTCGATCTCCCCCGAGGTCATCATTTTTAAACAAAATTCTCTGTTTATCTCTTTTTATAGTTATATGAATACATTTGAAGGTTAATTCTTAATCTTCCCTAATTCAATCCCAAATTTGTCGCACAACAAAAAGGAGCTCAAGGTGATCCCTAAGCCCCCTTTATGATATCTAACTGGATTAATCGATACTCTCTTCGTCTACTCCACTATTATCTGGTTCAAGATCAGAAGCATCTTCTACGATTAAAACCGTATGACACTCTGGACAGAGTAATTCAATCTCTGCATCTGCCACGTCTTCATAATCTACGTACACGTCTTCTCCGCATTCTGGACAGACGATACATAGCTCATCTTCGTCATCCTCATCGTCATCATCTTCATCGTCATACACTAGTAACTCCATATCATTTAGATCTTCATCGATTGATTCAACATATTCCTCTAGTTCCAAGAATCGATGTTCTAGCTGTTCATTTGCCTCTAATAACTCATCCACAATATCTAGAAGCCTTTGAATCGCTTTCCCCTCTGGATGACTGCTTTCTTGATTAGCACCTTCCATCAGACCTTGCACATATGCAACCTCTCTGCGTAGACGATCGTACATCACAACTCCACCCCTCATACAAGTATCGGTAACTCTATTTTCACCTTTCGATTCAAAAGAAATACATTTTAGTTGAAATGGGCTATTTTTTCTTCTATTGGATAGACTAAGAAATCAAATGAATTTGCAAACGAGGTTTGTTACATATGGATCAAAAAACGAAAAAATCATCTCATCAAACATCAAATAAGTGGATTCTTGCCATCTTATCCTCCATCCCCATCATCATGGTTTTGGGTAACTCTATGTTAATTCCTGTACTACCCACAATTGAAAACGTATATGATGTCTCAAGTGTACAAACAAGCTTATTAATTACTTTATTCTCTATCCCAGCCGGCATCGTGATCCCCTTTGCAGGAATCTTAGCTGATCATGTGGGAAGAAAAAAAGTCATTTTCTATAGTTTGCTTATATATGGTGTAGGAGGACTATTAGCGGGATTATCGGCTGTTTGGTTTCCAGAATCCTTTGGATTTCTATTGGGGAGTAGAGTGATCCAAGGTATTGGAGCTGCAGGAACAGCACCGATTGCAATGGTATTAGCAAGTGATCTATTCGAAAAGAGTGACAGAGCATCTGCCCTTGGAATCATTGAATCTTCCAATGCTATGGGAAAAGTACTAAGCCCCATCTTAGGTTCCCTACTGGCGCTCTTCACTTGGTATACTATGTTTTTCGTTTTTCCTATTTTATGTATTCCCGTTGCCTATTTCCTTGTAAAAGTGATTCAAGAACCTACTCAATCCCAAGAAAAAACACCCCTCAAACAATACATCAAACATGTAAAATCAGTATTTAAACGAGAGGGGCGTTGGTTATTTCTTGCTTTTGCCATCGGATCTATGACACTGTTCACACTCTTTGGTGGGTTATTTCGGCTTTCGGACTCCATTGATACAAATACCAATTTGAGTGGAGTTTTAAAGGGGTTCGTTTTGGCTATTCCCCTTCTTGCACTTTGTATCACGGCGTATATAGTAGGGAAGACAATTAAAACCAAAATTGGTCTAATGAAGATACTCATCTTGATTGGTTTAGGATTATTAACAACAACGATCATTTTGATGATCTGGATGAAATCCATCGTTTGGATAATCGCAACCCTATCCATAAGTGCCATCGCTTGTGGACTCATTCTACCCTGCTTAAATACATTTATCACCTCTTCTACTGGTACATCAGAGAGAGGAATTATTACTTCTTTATATGGAAGCATTCGTTTCTTTGGTGTCGCACTCGGACCTACTGTCTACGGAGCCCTGCAAAACCGCCTTTTTCTCCTATTTATTGGAAGCGGAGCTGTCTTTGCGCTATTATTACTATTATCAGCTTGGCTCATCCATCGTCCCCAACGAATCAATGGAAATCAGGAGGGACACTCACGGATTTTGATTCGCTCCAAGCGCATTCATCCCATTGCTTAGAGAGGAGTTTTATAAATGGAGAGAAATATATGGGGGAACTGGTTACAAGTCCATACGAAGCATCGACAAATCGACAAGCCTAGGTCTACAGGGCTAACCATGGTGATGGATAAAGGACTCGGGATGCGTGCTTTTGATGATCTAATCGAAATCGCTCATCCCTATATCGATTTCTATAAACTAGGGTTTGGAACTGCTGCACTCACTCCTTTACGCCTGCTTCGAGAGAAAATTGAACGAACGGAAACCGAGCATATTCAAATTTTCCCGGGAGGAACCTTTTTTGAAATTGCTCACCATCACAAATGTACAGATCAGTATTTCCAAGCTTTACGGGATCAGGGGATTCGGTGGATTGAAATATCAGAAGGTACCATCTCCATCCCCCCTAGAGAAAAAAGAGAATTGATCCGCAAAGCCCATAAATTGGGATTTTCTGTTATTACAGAGATAGGAAAAAAGGAATCGGGCTCTTTTTTGACAATGGAAGAAATCCATTCCCAAGCTACATTGGATCTCGAAGAAGGTGTACAATTTGTTATTATTGAAGGTCGCGAATCGGGAATCGATGTGGGAATCTATGATGAAAATGGAAAATTTGATTCTTCCCTGATTCGTGATTTAGCAAATAGCCTGCCACTTAATCGAATCATGTTTGAAGCCCCTCTTAAAAAACAGCAAATTCAATATATTCAATTGGTTGGGAATGAAGTAAATCTAGGGAACATCGCTCCTACAGAAGTCATGGCTCTCGAAGCCCTAAGACAACATTTGCGCTCAGATACATTTAATCCCAATATGGAGGTGTACCGATGAACATTCAAACAATACCTTATGTCCAAGCATTTAAACCAAGCGACTATGTAGGGCAAACGATTGTGGTCATAGACACATTTCGAGCTACCTCCACTATTGTCGCTGCCCTTTCATCCGGGGTAAAGTGTGTCATTCCCGTCAAAGAAATTGAAGATGCCAAGAAGTTATGGAAACCAGGGCGTATATTAGCCGGTGAGCGGTTTGGGGCACAGATTGAGGAGTTTTCTCTTGGTAATTCACCTGTCCATTTTATACAAACTTCTTCTTGTAAGGGAAAAGAACTGATTCTTACTACTACCAATGGGACTCGGGCGTTAAGCAGAGTCGCTCAAGCGAAGCAGGTCTGGATCGGTAGTTTGTTAAATGCGAGATCCATCGCCCAGAGATTACACTTAGAAAACATCTCTAACGTCCTATTTTACTGCGCAGGAACAAGAGGCACGATGTCATTTGAAGATTGTGTAACGGTTGGAGCGATCCTAGAGGAATGGCGGAAACTGGATCCACAAATCACTCAATCCCCTACCTCTTTTGACGATCTTTCTCTCCTATGTATGAGTAGCTTCCAATTCCTTCACTCTCAAGATCAACTTCATCTATTGCGTGAAAGTCGGGCTGGAAAGAGAAATCACTCTCTTGGCAACGAGGAAGACCTAGATCTAAGCCTAAAAATGAATCAATTTAACGTTGTCCCTACTTATACAAATGGAGTTATCACGGCTCCTCTCTCTTGATTTTCATTCTATCCTTCCTCATTCATGCATAGTTTAGTGGTAAAGTCATTTTGGACAAGGGGAGCGCGACATGAAAGCAGATCTTATTATTGTAATCCTAATCGTGATCGGTTTATTCGGTCGTTCCCCCATTATTGCTACTGCGGCCAGTTTTCTCCTTATTTTAAAACTACTTCATCTCGAACGTTTTTTTGATGGTATCGAGCGACGTGGACTAGAGCTTGGATTGCTATTCCTAACCATTGCTGTCTTAGTTCCATTTGTATCTGGAAAAATAACGTGGCAACAGATTGTGGATGTGTTCACTTCCCCTGCTGGGATTTTGGCTTGTATTGGCGGGGCACTTGCCACCTATATGAATGGGAAAGGACTAGATTTATTACGCGTAGATCCTCAATTAGTAGTAGGACTCGTTATTGGCTCTATCTTTGGCATTATTTTCTTGCGGGGCATTCCGGTTGGACCCCTTATGGCAGCCGGGATTACTGCATTTTTCATGGGTATACTCAAAATATGGTGGCATTAACCCCCTACTTCTAAAGACATATAAAGTCATACACATTTTTCTTGAGTCCCTAGGAGAACTCACGTATACTTAGGGCAGTCAAGGGGGTTTTTCTATTGTCCAAAATTGCTATTATTACTGACAGTTCGTGTGATCTACCGAAAGATCTAGTTGCAAAGCTAGGTATTTCTGTTGTACCACTTCGTGTTATTTATAAATCTGGAGAATTTCGAGATGGAATTGATATTGAAGCAACCGATATTTATGAACGACTTGAAATAGAAGTTCCAACCACCTCCATGCCTTCACCAGAAGATATTTATGCCACATTTGAGAAAGTTCGTTCCGAAGGGTTTACCCATTGTCTTGTAATCAGTGTATCCTCTGGATTAAGCGGAACTTATAATACATTTAAACTAATCGCAAGCGAGTTTGATGATCTGCATATACATGTTATTGATTCTAAGTACCTTTCCTGGGCACTAGGTTATCAAGTCATAGAAGCAGCCAAACTAGTCCGTGAAAAGCTCGACTTCGGTGAGATCGTTGAGAAAATTGAAGCGATGAAAAAGCAAATCTCTGCTTATTTTGTCGTGGATACATTAGAATATCTAAAAGCAGGCGGACGAATCGGACGAGTTTCCGCTCTTTTCGGCTCTATGCTAAATGTGAAACCCATTATCTCAGTAGACGATGATGGTAAGTATTTCCCCCTCACGGTTGCTCGTGGAAAAAAGCAAGCGATGAAGAAACTTTGCCAATTGGTGCAAGATCATGTAGATTCCGCTAAAGCGAGTATTGCCATTGTACAAGGACGTGCTGAGAAAGAAGCCGAAGCATTTGCAGATCGAATTCGCCAATTAGGTGATAATATCGTTGATATTTATGTAGGGAATGTAAGTCCTGCACTCGTCGTTCATGCAGGCCCTGGATTAGTAGGTCTTATTATTAAAAATGAAAAATAAGAATACCGGAATCATCATCATTCGTAACTATTTTGATTATCCCTAACTATTAGGTCTAAAGGAACCTAATCGGTTAGGGATTTTTTTATGACAAATCTAGTTATACATGCATACACATGTAGTATCAAAAGCATATACCGAGAAGATAGAACGTAGATATTATTATATCGAAACTAGTATTTCACTTTTGATGAGAAGGGGATATGTACTTGGAGAAATTAGTAAATGTACTGTCGACTGATCCCTATGTAGTGGTACATGAAGAGATTTTCTCGCAAGAAGAATGTCAACATATCATAAATGTAGGTCAAGGAGTATTAGCTCCAGCACAGACACAAGGTGGAATGTCAGACACTCGTATATCGGATACCGCATGGTTAAATCACTATACAGATCACTTGATACTCTCCTTCTGTGAGCGAATCGCCAATCTTGTGGGACGTCCATTAAGTCATGCAGAAGCACTTCAAGTAGCAAGGTATGGTGTGGGAGGGAAGTTTGAACCACACATTGATTGTTATGACACCAATTCAGAAGGAGGAAATTACTTCTTTTCGATTGCAGGTCAACGAATCTGTACAGCTATTTTATATCTGAATGATACACTTAAGGGAGGAGAAACCTACTTCCCTGATCTTAATTTAGATATAAAACCAAAAACAGGAAATTTGCTTATTTTTGATAATTGTTACACTGATACGATTAATGCCCACCCCCTCTCAATCCACGGCTCTCGCGTGCTAGAAGAAGGAGAAAAATGGATCACGACTCTGTGGTTTACCGAAAGGCCACACTACTAATGGATATCGATAGAAGTATCAATCAAATTATAAATAGCCTCAACTCGATGAATCGAGTTGAGGCTATTTATTGCTCTCTATGTTTATGCACGTGAAACATATTGACCGTTACGCGTATCGATTACAAGACGATCGCCTCTATTGATAAAGAGTGGAACCGTAACAACAAATCCAGTCGATAACGTAGCTGGCTTATTGCCACCTGTCGCTGTATCACCACGGATTCCTGGATCCGTTTCAACTACTTCCAATTCTACTGTATTCGGTAGTTGGATCCCAATCGTTTCATGCTCATACGTAACGATTTGAACTTCCATGTTTTCTTGCAGGAAATTTAATTCATTTTCCAAACGCTCTGCTGGCAACGAGATTTGATCATAGGTTTCATTATCCATGAACGTGTAATCACCGCCAGATTCATACAAATAGCTCATACGACGAGTTTCAATCAACGCCTTAGCTACTTTCTCGCCGCCACGAAACGTTTTCTCTGTAATATTTCCATTTCGAAGGTTACGCAACTTGGAGCGAACAAACGCAGCACCTTTTCCTGGTTTTACATGTTGGAATTCAAGAACCGAATAAATATCACCATCGATTTCAATTGTTAAACCTGTACGAAAATCGTTTACACTAATCATCCATCGTTCCTCCTGATGAAAACAAAGATCTAGAGAATAATAAGTTCTTTAGTACAATGAGTTAATACTTCATGACCTGATTCTGTAATGAGGATATCATCCTCGATACGGACTCCACCGAATTCAGAGAGATAAATTCCTGGTTCCACCGTTACAACGTTTCCTGGTTTTAAGATATGGGAGCTTGCTTGAGAAAGTCTAGGACTTTCATGAACTTCCAGTCCAATCCCGTGCCCAGTCCCATGTCCAAAGTGTGCACCATAACCGCGCTGTGTAATCAAATCACGAGCTACTGCATCAGCCTCCACGCCTGTCATCCCTGGACGGAGAGCATCTACAGCCTTTCGTTCTGCCTCTAATACAATATCATAAATTTCCTTTTGTTTCTCATTTGGTTTTCCAACCATTACCGTACGAGTGAGATCAGAAACATATCCTTGATAAGCAGCTCCAAAGTCTAGGGTAACGAGATCACCCTTTTCGATCACTTTGTCACTTGCTACACCGTGAGGTAATGCTCCTCGCCAGCCAGATGCCACAATGATGTCAAATGATGGACCCGTTGCTCCCATCTCCATCATGAGTACCTTCAGTCGAAGTTGGACTTCCGATTCCTTCAATCCCGGTTGAATATATTGAATGATCTGTTCAAAAGTACGGTCTGCAATCGCAGTAGCATGACGGATGATGGTTAACTCATCCTCACTTTTTACCATTCGTAATTCTTCTATGATTTGTGGAGCAGGTATGTATTCAATCGAAGAATCTCCTTGGGATAGAGCTTGGAATTGAGCAAACGTCATATGTGTTGCTTCAAAGCTTACCTTTTTGAGACCTATCTTTTTGATACTTTCACGAACCGTATGCCAAATATCAAGTGATGATTGAAGTTCCAGACAAAAATGTGGACACTCTGCTTTTACTTGGTCGATATAACGGAAGTCTGTGACGAATACAGCGTCCTTTTCTGTTACAATCGCGACACCACTAGAGCCAGTGAAGCCAGTGATATACCTGCGATTATAAGGATTCGTGATCAAATAGACTTCTATCCCCTGACTCATCATCTCTTTTCGCAAGTTCGCTAGCCGTTTTTCCATGAGTCTCACTCCTAGTATGTTCGGTTATGCTAGATCAATTCCCGAATTGCTTGTAACGCTAGATCATAGCTATACGATCCAAATCCACTAATTTGTCCGATACAGACAGGCGCAGTTACAGATTGCTTACGAAATTCTTCTCTAGCATGAATATTAGATAAATGCACTTCAATGACAGGAACTTCTACAGATGCAATCGCATCTCGAATCGCATAGCTCGTATGAGTATAAGCTCCTGGGTTACAGATTATGTAATCAAAATTTCCTTCTGCCTCATGAATCTCCGTAATCAGTTCGCCCTCATAATTAGATTGTTTCGCAACAACGGACAACGTCAAACGATCACCTAATTTTCGTAACCGTTGGTTGATTTCATCCAATGTTTCCGAGCCATAAATCTCCGGCTCTCGTTTGCCCAAACGGTTTAAATTAGGACCATGAAGGATCAGTACTCTCGTCATCTACGAACACCCCTATAAGGGTATATTTTCTCATGAATTTAGCGATTTGTCCAACCTCCATACCGAATACTTCCTTTATGTGATAAAATGGAGATACTTACAAAACTCACAATTTAAGACACATGATACAAAGGTGGTGCCAGATTTCGTGGCTGAACAACCCATAGCATATGGCGGTCAGGCAGTGGTAGAAGGCGTTATGTTTCAAGGGCAGCATAGCCTCGTCACAGCCGTTAGACGTAAAAACGGATCAATCGAAACATTTGAAGTACAAAAAAAGGAACAGCCCATTCTCTCGAAAGTGAAAAAAATCCCTTTTGTTAGAGGATTGATCGGGCTCATTGAAGCAAGTGCCTCTGGTGCAAAACACCTTCAATTTGCTACTGAACAGTATGATTTAGATGAAAATCCCGACCAAGTCCGTGAGACTAAAGAAACTTTCTCTTCCAAGCTATCAATGTGGTTAGGCGTAGCCGTGATTGGGATTCTATCCTTCGTAGTAGGAAAAGTAATCTTCACGCTCGTCCCTGCGATGCTAGCTAGCTTTTTATTTGATGGATTGGTTAAAAATCTAATTCTCCAGAACCTAATAGAAGGGGCAATCAAGACGGTCTTACTCTTCTCGTACCTATGGATCATCTCGCAAACACCCATCATCAAACGGGTCTTTCAATATCATGGAGCTGAGCATAAAGTGATTACCGCTTATGAACATGGGGAAGAATTGACAGTAGAAAATGTTCAAAAACATTCTCGGCTTCACTATCGATGTGGCAGTAGCTTTATGATTCTAACCATATTGGTGGGCGTAATCGTATATTCCTTTTTCCAATATGAAAATATGTGGGATCGAATGATCATACGTTTGGAACTACTTCCACTCGTGATTATGCTATCTTATGAAGTTTTACGCTTTACCAATGCGCTTCGTGATGTCCCTGTGCTCAAATATTTAGGTTACCCTGGATTATGGCTTCAACTACTTACGACAAAAGAGCCAAATGATGAGCAGGTAGAAGTAGCCATCACCTCATTTAAGCGCATGCTCGATTTAGATAGCGAAGTAAAAGCCAAACAAGCTCCCATGAATCATGCTTCTTCCATTGGAATGTAACTCGACCTTTAGGAAAGTGGTGGTAGCGTGAATATATCCAAAAGACTTTCTGTTGGAACGATCATCATATTAGGATTAATAGCCATTGGAATCATGTCAGCACTGCGTGAATCCTTTTGGAATGTAGTAGGATGGATCGGATTCATTGGGATCATCTTTTATCTATATAAGAAGCCTCCCATCTGGTTACAAAGAATAAGTGGGCATATCCCCGCGACATCAACCAAACGAAAGAAAAAATCACATCGATTTAAAGTGATAGATGGCTCTAAAAAACATCGCAAATTCTAAAGAAAACCCCTAGTCCTCACTTAGACTGGGGGTTTTTCGTATGGGCATGACTGAGACCTTCCACATGAATAGGCACATCACTTTTCGTTAAGACATAGGGGTACACGATCATCTGTGGATAAAATGTTCCCGGAGTTGGCTCTTGTTCGGTTACTTCTACCTTTACCTGATTATCTTGTTGCACAATATTAGTCACCTGCAATTGATATCCAGGATTAGGTCTCATTCCAAGCGAGATGAGTGTATATTCCTCATCCTCCATCTGAATTTTATGAAGTCCCGAATGTACTTTTTGATGCATCACCCATTCGCGAATCGATACAGGTAGTGTCTTTAGTTGCTCACTCGTGATCAGCTTAATTCCCAGACCTTTTTCATCATTCTGATTCATATTAACTTCCTTTCTGAAGTGGTGGCTCATCATTTTTCCCAAAGTTGATTTGGGTGGAGCGACTTTTCCCACGTGCTTGTAAATAGGAATCAAACGTCCATCCCTCAAAGAACGCTTCTCCTGCTCTCACCCCAGATTGATAAAGAGTGTCTTTCTTATCCTTACTTAAAGAAAAATCAGTTATTTTAACCCCGAGGGTGGGTACAGAGATCGTACGAATCTGATCCTTTGACCGAATATATCGGTTATCATACGCGTCCATCATCGTATAAAACAAGGATAAAAACATGTTTAACGGTCCGGGGACTTCTGCCACTGATCCCTTCTTTTCTTTTGTTGGATTGTTTAAATCAAAGCCAAAAGTAGGCCAACGGGGGCAATCTGAATCAAAAATCCAAATAGGAAAATTACTTAACACTCCTCCATCTACAATACAACTATACTTCCCAGAGGGCGCATGATACAACATCACGGGATCAAAAAAGAAAGGAATACTACAACTCATTCGAACTGCTTTTGCAACTGAAAACGTTGCTGGATCGTGGCCATAACTTGCTAGATCATCTGGCAGAATCATCAGCATTTTTTGTGTAATATCAGAGGCAATGATTTTCAAGCCAACGTCCTGCAAATCACCAAAGGTCCGAACCCCTTTCTCAGCTAAACGACATTCTAGCCAATGTTCAAGTGCATCACCCGAGTAAATCCCTTTTTTAATCCACATACGTAAAGCTGGACCGACATAAGGGATGCGATGATACATCGTCTTCGGTAAAAACGATGTAAAGTCTAGATCAAGCAGAAGCCTGTAAAGCTCCTCGGCTGTATAACCCGCCGCAGTAAGAGACGCGATCATCGATCCAGCAGAAGTCCCTGCTACATTCTTCCATTTATATCCCTTTTTCTCCGCCACTGTTAGTGCTCCGACCAGTCCAATTCCTTTTACACCGCCGCCCTCAAATACTGCATCTGCCCACACATGACCACCTCTTTAAAAAAAGAATGTATTTATTCATATGTATGAAAAAAACCCTAGGAACAGGACTTCCAGGGTTAATTTATTCATCTTGCTCCGTATTCTCTTCAGCAGCTTTGGTAGAGATGAGAAGTTTGACCACTTCTGGATTGCTTTCGAGATAGGAAACTAAATTCTCCACACAGGTGATGGAATCCCAGCTCAGATGATGTTCAATCCCTTCCACATCTTGATAAACAAATTCCTCACGTACTCCAATCAAGCGAAGAAATTTCTCTAATAACTGATGCCGGTCAACAAGGCGCTTTCCTACTTTTTTACCCTTCGCAGTTAGAACCAAACCACGATATTTTTCATAAACCAAATATTTATTTTGATCAAGTTTCTGAACCATCTTTGTAACTGACGAGGGGTGAACGGATAACGCCTCTGCTATGTCTGACACGCGTGCATATCCTTTTTGATCAATTAATTGATAAATGTTTTCTAAATAATCTTCCATACTTGGTGTTGCCAAATGAACCACCCCTTCAAATCAATACAACCAGAGTCATTTTATCAGATGTTACGTATTAGCTCAATGAAAGTGTTACAAAAACATCCCTCAAAAAAGCTCCTATTTCCGTTATAATGAAAATCAAAGGAGGATTCGCTTTTTATGAGAATCACCCCATCTGATATTCCAAGCAAGAAATTTAATAAGTCTTTCTGGGGCTATATCCCAGAAGAAGTGGATCAGTGGTTAAACGAAATCGTCATTTGTTACGAAGAAGATGTAAGCGAACTAAAAGAACTACGACAAGAAATTACACGATTACGAACTGAAAACAAACAATTACGCGAAATATGTAAAGAGATGGATCGTTTAGATGAAAGCCGAGTATCTAGCTGATGCTAGTAAGCCTCGGCTTTTTTCTGTTCATCATTCCAGATGAGAACGGGACCAAATTGAATAGCGTCACAAGCAACCAGACGAAGTTCAATGCCTTCTACATTCCCTTGAATGGCATCTTCATGTGCTTCTTTTCCATGAAGGTGCCCGTATACACATAAGGAAACCCCATACTCTTTCAGAAGATCGAAGAACTTTGATTCTTTCCCTGTCTGAGTTAAAGGTGGGTAGTGAAGCATTACGATAATAGGCAGATCTGAATGTTCTTTGCGTGCCGCCTCTAATGCCATTTTCAGTCTCCCTGCTTGTCTCTCGTAAATCTTGCGATCTTCTGATTCATGATAACCGTAATCTCCTGGAAGCATCCAGCCTCGGGTCGCAGCTACCACCTTATTCTCCACAACGGTAAAATCAGCATCTAGCCATGTCATCCGCTCAGGCAAAGCTTCACGAATCTTCTTCTTACTATGTACATAATACTCATGATTACCTGGAGAGAAAACCTTGTTTCCAGGTAACTGATCAATCCATCTAAAATCATATAGGGCTTCTTCTAAGCGTAGCGCCCAGCTAATATCTCCTGGAATGAGAACGGTATCTTCTTCTCTTACCCTCTCCATCCATAAATCTCGAATTCGATGATAATGTTGATCCCAACCAAACAACTCCATTGGCTTTCGAATATCTCTCTCAGGATCAATCTCATATAGGTCAACAGGTCTTTGGAACGATAGATGTAAATCCGCAATTGAAAAGATCGCCATGCAAGGTACCATCCTTTCTCACAACTACACAATACTCTAATTACGAAAAAAAAAGCAAGAAGAGATCCGTTGATCCTCTTGCCTATTCATCTGTTATTTATTTTTCCAATAATTTATATGGTTGAGTCGATTTGTCAATAAATAGATCACGTAATGATAGTGAAGTTTTCTCCGATAAGCCTAAGGTTGCCTTCACTTCTGTACCTTGGTTAATGTTGATGACCATATCACTATTCGTAACATTTAACGAGAAACCGATCGGTTTATTCTTCACTAACTTCGGTATAGAAGTAGAGTCCATTTCCGTAATTTTCGTACCTGAGTTACGTAATAACGATACTTTTCCATTCGACCACTCTACCACATACGTGATACCATCCACCGAATTTAATTTAATCTCAAATGGGATAGTTGAGTCTTGGCTAAGTCCTACTAAGAAATTGGTAAATGAACTTGAGATCGGAATCGCAATCTGCGTCTTAGGCATGACCGTTAAATCAGAACCTTTTGCAATCCCAATTCCTGTATTCAAGATCCACGGTTGGTCGGGTAGGAAATCGCTATCTACTTGCGAGGTATCGTCAATCTTTTGAAGACCAGGATTTTGTAAGGTTACCCCTTTACCCGCCGTAAACACAGGTTTTAACGTACCTTGTATCTGGCTGTTCCCCCGAAGCACAAAAGCTTCCTTGGTCTCTTTGTCCACGATTTTCACTCGTACAGGTGCAAGTGAGGTATGGTAGACATAAAATTCGTATGACTTACCTGCTTTAATAAAAGGAACCCCTTTTGCCCCAAACATGGTGGTACGTGCTCCTTGTGAAGATCCTGAGCTAATCTGACCATCTCGTTTAATCAGAAGCTCAAAACGTCCTCCATCTGATTTTTCCATTGTTGCCTTGAAATCATCAAATGTTTCATCAAAAGCCAGTTCCCCTTGCAGTACAGTAGATTCTTCCATCGAATCAAAGGCATATTCTGATTTAGAGGCAAAATCATGCTTTTTTCCATTCGGTTTGATCTGGAAAATCGCCCTTTGTTCACTCTTAACTGGATCTTTGGCATCTGATTGACTTAAATAATAGTTCCCAACTAATGCGCCCGTTGCGATTAAAATAAGTGCTACAGCAGTAGACATGATCACCTTACGCAATCCTCCTGGGTTACGCCCAGACTCAAGACTCCGATCTTTCAATAGCTTGTCTACTTGCCCAATAACTTCCTCTAGACTTACTTTTGTTTTCCAAGACTTCAAAGCAAGTTTTTGTAATTTACGAGGAATTAGGTTATTTTCCAAGAATAATTTATTATTCTTCGGGTTCTTTGAGGGTTGATAACCTGTGAGTAGGAAGAATAGGAGGTCTCGCCATTTTTGATCACGCTGTACTTTGACTTCATCATGTAAATAATAGAATAAGAGCAAAGGTTCCGATCCACTTAATAAAATATTTTTAGGATCTAAGGTGGTGCGAAGCGGGAAGTTTCTGCGTTGTAGTTCTCGAATGGTTTGTAGCAAGCTCTTCGCTACTTTTAAGGCTTTCAATGGCTTCATAGGACGCTCTTTCGTCACGAGCAGTGGAAGTGGTTCACCTGTAAAGGGGGCATGAACCAGAATGACTTCATGCTCGTCCACCATTACATCAATAATGGGAGCAAGGTGAGGATGTTGAAATTTTAACACAAGCTCTCGAAAATCCTCTGGTAAGGTTTGACCTTCTATTGGAATGCTTTGGAGAAATACACGTTTTCCCCCATGAGTACGTGCCTGCAAAATCTTTCCAGATGAAAATTGAATCTCATCTTCTACTTGAAACCTCTTCACAAATTGAGAGTGAAATGATTTAGCCAACGGTAGTACCACCCTCACACAACAAATTTTTAAAAGTGTTAATGATAGAATATAAATACAAATACAAATAAATTATTCAGGAATCATCTCCATCCTAAACTTAAGTATATTAAAAATCAAGATATTGTTTCGCTGTAGAAATATAATAATGTGAACAATTTTCCACAAATGAGTGCAAAGTGATGAAAATCAGGAAAATGTATGCTATCGCTTATAATTCCAATCGTCATTTGCGTATTTGTTTTGAACAAGTTGGTGTGCCATTTCTTCCTCATAGGGGCTTAATTTCCCTACTTCCACATCCAACTCCAGTCCTTCGATCATCCCTTGTGTGAAGGCGTGTTCGACCTCTTGTATATAAAATGGCTGTGAACTACACTGATGAATCGAAACAGCTTTTTGCTCTAGTTCCTGTTTTCTAGCGTTTCGAATCTCTTCCGTTGAAAACATCAGTACTTCAAATAATCGTTCTATATCGAGGTCTAACAAAATGGAGCCATGTTGCAGAACAACCCCCTTTTGACGAACTTGGGCACTCCCTGCCGCTTTTCGTCCATGAACGACTAATTCGTAATCAGATGGGGCATCAAAGCATGCAGCCGACTGAATTCCTTTTGAAGACTTTGCAGGCGGGGCAAGTTCTGCTTCTATCCCGAGATTCTGATATCCACGGAGCAAGCCTTGACTTAGATAACGATATGATTCTGATACGCTTCCTTGTACTGATGGGTGCGTTTCGGGAGCGATGATACTATAGGTTAGTTCAGAATCATGTAGGACCGCTCTCCCCCCTGTCATTCTGCGAACAAACCCCCAGCCTAACTCCTTTAATCTCTCTAGATTGACTTCTTTTTCAGCTCGTTGGAAATATCCGATACTGAGAGTTGCTGGATTCCAGCCATAAAACCGTAGAGTCGGTGGGGCTTGGTTTTCGCTGATGGCTGTTAAAATAGCTTCATCAAGTGCCATATTCCATGCAGGTGCGTGTGATTGGTAAGGGATGAGCCGCCACTTAGTATTATTCATTTATTTTTCGGTCCTCCTCATTTTCAATATTTGATAAGGTATGTTGATCCATTTATTGGGTGGTTTTCTATATTTCGAGGCAATGTATCTGACCAATGGTTCAATAAGAAGTATACAACTTAGAATAACATAAAAATCGTTACCAAATGAAAAAAGCACTCTTGTTTTTGAGTGCTTTTTTCTCTGTTATTGAATCGTAATCGGTAATGATTGCCCTTTTTGGCATTGGGTTGTTTTGAGTTCTATTTTCTGTTCTTGAAGGTTGGTGAAGACGATCGGGGTAATGATTGATTTAGCATGTTGTTTGACATAATCGAGGTCGAAAGTTACGAGTTCTTGCCCCGCTTTGACATGATCCCCTTGTGCAATCTTGGCAGTGAAGCCTTCTCCTTTTAATTGCACGGTATCAATACCGATGTGGATAAGAATTTCCCGACCGCTTTGAGAGCGAATGCCAATCGCATGTTTGGATGGAAATAGGTTTACGATTTCTCCATCTACTGGAGCTACGACGACTCCTTCGGCTGGATCGATCGCAAATCCATCCCCCATCAGCTTATCTGCAAAGACTGGGTCTGGGACCTCTTTGATCGGTAGAACTCTCCCTGTCATCGGAGATAGGAAGGTTTCTGTTACAGATCCAGTACCGATGGAGCAGGTCTCATTCGCCTTAGCAGGGCTTTCCACCTTTTCTACCGGTCTAGGAGTCTTTCCGGCTATAATGTCTTTCATCTGTTCCTTAATTTGATCCGATTTGGGACCAAAAATCGCTTGCATATTGTTCCCAACTTCCAGAACCCCAGCGGCGCCCAGCGCTTTTAATTTCGCTTTGTCTACTTTTTTGGGGTCTTGAACCTGAATACGGAGTCGTGTAATACATGCATCCAGGTGAGTCAAATTTTCCTTGCCACCGAAAGCTTCTATCACTTCGTAAGCGAGCGAATCAGGGCGATTATCCGTATCAACCGGGTTTATCCCTTCTTCTGTCTCATCCTCTCGCCCAGGGGTCTTCAGATTCCATGTGCGAATCGCAAACCGGAATCCAAAATAGTAGACTACTGCAAAAGCAAGACCAACTGGGATAATCATCCATGAGTTTGTACTTATTTTCCAGTAGAGAAGATAATCGATCACTCCACCGGAAAAAGTAAGTCCTGCTTTTACGTTCAAAAGTGCCATGGTCATAAATGAAATCCCTGCAAACACACAGTGGATCGCAAATAGCACAGGAGCTACAAACAGGAACGAGAATTCGATTGGCTCCGTAATTCCTGTTAAAAAAGAGGTAAGAGCCCCCGAAAGCATGATTCCTCCAACCACTTTTTTTCTTTCTGGACGAGCTTCTTGATAAATAGCAAGAGCCGCCGCAGGTAAACCAAACATCATGAATGGAAATTTTCCTGTTAAAAATGTTCCTGCTGTGGGGTCGCCAGCGAAGAATCGGGCAACGTCCCCTTTTACGACTTCTCCTGTTGATTTCATATACTCCCCAAACTCAAACCAGAACGGAGCATACCAGATATGGTGAAGTCCAAATGGGATCAGAGCCCGCTCGATCACACCAAAGATAAAGGCGGATAAAGCAAGATTCGCATGTAGCACCATGTGTGAAAATGCATCGATTCCGGCTTGAATCGGTGGCCACACAAAGCCAAAAATAATACCGAGAACAAAAGCAGAAGCCGCTGTAACAATGGGAACAAAACGCTTACCCGCAAAAAAACCTAAAAACGGAGGAAGCTCAATATCATGGAACTTCCGATATAACAAGGCGGCTACGACCCCGATGAGAATCCCACCAAAAACCCCCATTGAGATGGTTTTAATTCCGAGTACGGGAGTTGTTTTCAGATGACGGAGAATAGCCATCTGCCCAAGCGTAGCATTCATGATTAAAAAACCGACTACGGCAGCTAAACCTGCTGAACCCTCCCCATTTGTTAGCCCGATTGCTACACCGATCGCAAAAATTAAGGCTAGATTCGCAAATATAATATCTCCTGATTGGGACATGAGTCCTATTTTTAATGCACTACCTATTCCTAATAGCAAACCCGCCGCTGGAAGAATTGCCACTGGAAGCATTAAGGATTTACCGATTTTCTGTAGGCTTCCAAATAGATTTTTAAACACCTTTTACCCTCCTGTTAACCAAAACAAATTAGATTCTTGTATCGTATTGTTTATTTTGTCCAGGAATAGAAAAAGCATGAATGAGTGACGAATTTGTCTTGTTGCTCATTCATGCTTCTATGTTGTTTTATTTTATAAAAAGCGGAAGCCTGATAGCCAGTGACCCCCATCTACGGTGATACAATCTCCGTTGATGAAAGCCGCTTCTTCGGATAATAAAAACTTTGTTACGCTGGCAATCTCTTCAGGTGTGCCAAAACGTTTTAGGGGTACTTGTCGTTGGACCATTTTATAAGCTTTTTCGTCTTGAATCAGCTTATCTGTTCCACCTGTACGTTCAATCGGACCGGGTGCGATGGCATTTAATCGGATGCCATACTTACTACCCCACTCGACCGCTAATGTTTGAGTCATCGCGAGTACTCCCGCTTTAGCAGAAGCCGAGTGTACTACACCAGCGGCTCCAGTCCAAGCATATGTAGCTACAATGTTTACAATGGAGCCTTTGATTCCTTTTTCAATCCAATAGTTCCCAACTGTATTGGTGCAATACCATGTACCGTTTAAGACAATGTCAATTACGGAACGCCAGCCATTATTCGAAAGCTTTTCAGCTGGTACGACGAAGTTACCTGCCGCATTATTTACAAGATGATCAATGCTACCAAAGGTTTCATGGACCGTTTCAACCATTTCTTTTACTTTCTCTTCTTCTCTTACATCCAAGACAAAGGTTAACACTTGTCCTGGAAATGTTTCATATTCCTTTTTCACTTCTTGCATACGCTCTTCATTACGGGCACAGATGACTACGTTCGCTCCCTCTTGGCAGAAACGCCCAACCATTGCTTTCCCCATACCGCTACTTCCACCTGTGACGATGACAGTTTTTCCTCTCATCTTGCCGCCTCATCTCTATGAATATTGATTGTTTAAATAAATCTCTCACTTAAGCCTAGATGAGAGTTCTTCTCACGTCAAGGCAATGTTTCTTACTCAAGTTTGAAAGGTACCTATTTTTTTACAATTGATATTTTCTTTGTCTTTTTATAACATTTATAAGTACATCAAATACATACACCATGGAAGGAAGATCATTATTCGTAGTAACTTTCGGGTTCAATGGAGCCTATACGTAGATGCTAAAACACAAGAAAAAGCCATGCTCATCTTTCAATTAGTTTCAGAAGCAATTGATTTACCTCTTCAAATTGAGAACTGCGAACCTTACTGGAGAAATCGTAGTCAATATGAAATTACATTCACAACAACGTGGGAAGATGTAACGCCTCCAGAAGCCGTTTTCCGTACATTAGCCGCCGCTGATACACTTGCTTGGGAATGGAATGTTCGATGCCCAGTTGAATGGGAGGATGGATTGTTTGAATTTGGAGGACAGTCTGTTAAAACGAAATTAGCTAACTTATTATGGATTGGATTTGAATTAGAAAAAGAAGTTTCTCAAAAACAAATGATACAAGAAGGTACTGTATACGAGACGAAAATCCCCTAGAGAGGGGATTTTCTTGTTTTTCATTTATGATTTGCTATAACGTAACACAGGTTTCCTTGCAGCGGTTACTTCGTCCAGTCGTCTGACAATCGTATGATGAGGTGCTTCCTGTACGATTTCAGGTGTTTCTTCTGCCTCACGAGCGATTTGGATCATCGCGTCAATAAATTTATCTAATGTTTCCTTACTCTCTGTCTCGGTTGGCTCGATCATCAAGCATTCATCTACGATAAGCGGGAAGTAAATCGTAGGTGGGTGATAGCCAAAGTCTAAGAGGCGTTTCGCCATGTCCAAGGTACGAACCCCTTGTTTCTTCTGGCGATTCCCCGATAGGACAAACTCATGCTTACAGTTCTGGGTAAACGGTACATCAAAATAAGGTGCTAAACGATGCATCATATAGTTCGCATTCAACACGGCATATTCCGATACTTGCTTTAAGCCGTCTGGACCCATGGTGCGAATATACGTATAAGCACGAACTAAGATACCGAAATTTCCATAATACCCTTTGATTCGTCCGATTGATTGAGGCATGTCATGATCGAAGAAGTAGCTACCATCCTCACGCTGGCGAACCATTGGTTTCGGTAGATATGGCATTAAATCTTTCTTTACACCTACTGGACCTGCACCAGGTCCCCCACCACCATGTGGAGTTGTAAAAGTTTTATGGAGATTTAAATGTACTACATCAAATCCCATATCCCCCGGACGAGCATAGCCTAAGATCGCATTGGCATTTGCTCCATCATAATAGAGGAGTCCTCCTGCTTCATGTACTAAGTCTGCAATCAATTTGATTTCTTCTTCAAATAGCCCAAGTGTATTGGGATTGGTCATCATCAGCGCCGCAGTATCGTTACCAAGAACTTCTTTTAATGCTTCTACATCGACTAGTCCCTTTTCATTGGAAGGGATTGTAATGGTTTCAAAGCCGGCCACAGTCGCGGAAGCTGGATTAGTACCATGAGCAGAGTCAGGCACGATCACCTTATTTCGCATAAGGTCACCACGGCCTTCATGGTATGCACGGATCATCATTAATCCGGTCCACTCACCTTGCGCTCCAGCCGCCGACTGTACAGTCACATCATCCATGCCGGTAATCTCTGACAGATCTTGTTGCAATTCAAACAACAATTGCAATGCTCCTTGTGCAGTCTCTTCTGCTTGATACGGGTGAATCTTCGAGAACCCTGGGTAGCGAGCTACATCTTCATTGATTTTTGGATTGTATTTCATTGTGCAAGAACCAAGTGGATAGAAGCCATTATCAATTCCGTGGTTACGGCGCGATAACTCGGTGTAATGGCGCATGAGATCTAGCTCTGCAACCTCTGGTAACTCTGCAGGGACCTCGCGCATGAATTGGGCAGGAAGTCCTTCTGTTTCAGGTACATCGCTTGCAGGTAAGCTGTAAGAAATACGACCCGGCTGGCTCATCTCAAAAATGAGTTGTTTCGCTGTCTCTTTGCTCATAGTAGTCCCTCCAATGCCACTGCCAACTGTTCAATTTCTTCTTGGGTGCGAAGCTCGGTTACGGCAACTAACATATGATTTTGATATTCTGAATAAGCCTTGCCTAAGTCATAACCACCAATAATTCCTTGTTTCAATAGCTTTCGATTTACCTCTTCAACAGAGCCATTTACTCGAATCACAAATTCATTAAAAAATGGCTGCTCATGAGCGATTTCAAAGCCACTCACTTGTGACAAACGTTGCTTGGCAAAATGGGCTTTTTTCACATTTAGTAATGCTATATCCTGCATCCCTTGTTTCCCTAATGCTGACATGTAAACGGAAGCGGCTAGAGCCATCAGTGCTTGGTTCGAACAAATGTTAGAAGTTGCCTTATCACGCCTGATATGTTGCTCACGAGCTTGTAGGGTTAGAACGAAACCACGTTTCCCGTCCTCGTCTACGGTTTGCCCTACGATACGTCCTGGTAGACGACGCATTAGGGCCTTTGTTGTCGCAAAGTAGCCACAGTGTGGACCTCCAAACTGGGGGAGAATCCCAAGTGGTTGTGCATCTCCTACTACAATATCCGCCTTAAAGGCGCCTGGAGGTTGTAAGATTCCGAGCGAAAGCGGGTTAGAGCTCACAACTAGCAACCCTTTGTGCTTATGTGCAATCTGCTCAATTTGGCCGAGGTCTTCCAGATTTCCTAAGAAGTTTGGATACTGAACAATAACCGCCGCAGTATCTTCATCTGCCATCTCTTCCAAGCGAGCCAGATTTGTCACTCCATCTTGCAAAGGAATCTCGACCACTTCATAGCCAAGCCCTTTGGCATTCGTCAATAGGATTTCCCGCGCTTCCGGATGAACTGCTCTCGAAACAAACACTTTTTTCTTCTTCGTATGAGAAAAAGCAAGCGCGGCCGCTTCTGCTAGAGCAGTTGGACCATCATACATCGAGGAGTTCGCCACATCCATACCGGTTAGCTCACAAATCATCGACTGAAATTCAAAAATAGCTTGTAATTCGCCCTGACTAATCTCTGGTTGATAAGGAGTATAGGCTGTATAAAACTCTGAACGGGAGATAACATGGCCCACTACGCTTGGTACATAATGCTCATACACGCCTGCCCCTAAAAAGGAAGTATATTGATCCAAGTTCGCATTTTTCCCCGATAAACGTTGCATATGTTTCACCAATAATGGTTCTGGCAATGCCTGCGGAATCGCTAACTCACCATGGAAACGGACATTTTCAGGAATCTCTGCAAATAATTCTTCCGTTGTCTGGACTCCAATCGTTTCAAGCATTTCTTTCCGATCTTGTTCTGTCATTGGTAAATAACGAAATGTCATCCTTTCTCCTCCTCCAAAACCGTAGATGCTATTTTGCTCGTTTGTAAAAAGGCGCTTTTACAATTTTGGCGCGCACACGTTTTCCACGAATTTCAATTTCTACTTCTTCTCCTAAAACAGCGCATTCACTTTTAATGAGTGCTAAGCCAATATTAATTTTTAAAGTAGGCGACTGCGTTCCTGTGGTAACTTCACCAATCAGCTCTTCTCCTTGATAGACAGGATAATGAGTACGTGGGATTCCACGATCGATCATTTCCAATCCAACCAGTTTCCGAGGCGCTCCTTGCTCTTTTTGTAGAGCGAGAGCATCACGACCGATATAATCCCCTTTATCCACTTTTACCGCAAAGCCCATTCCCGCTTCGATCGGAGAGATCGTAGCCGAAAGTTCTTGGCCATAAAGAGGGAGCTTTGCTTCAAAACGCAACGTATCTCTAGCGCCTAATCCACATGGAAGTAGCCCATCCTCTTTCCCAGTCTCAAGAAGTAGGTTCCATATAGCAGGAGCATGTTTGCTATCAAAATAGAGTTCAAATCCATCTTCACCTGTGTAACCAGAACGAGAGATAAGGGTAGGAACTCCGCCAATCTGGACATCATTTAGAAATGTAAATGGACGCAGACTACTCAAATCTTCCTCTGTAAGGCGTTGCAGAATCGTTTCCGCAAGCGGTCCTTGTATCGCAATTTGAGCAACCTGTTCCGAAATATGGGTAACGGTTACGTCACCTGTTGTATGCTGATTAATCCAATCCACATCTTTATCGATATTTCCTGCATTAATCACGAGGAGATACTTCTGTTCGCCTGTGCGATAAACCAATAAATCATCCACAGTCCCGCCATCTGGATAACACATTAACGTATACTGAGCCTGCCCGATGGAAATCTTAGATGCATCATTTGTCGTAAGCTTCTGAACTAAAGCTAAGCTATCTGGTCCTGATACTTCCACTTCTCCCATATGCGAAACATCAAATAATCCAGCACGAGTACGAACCGCCTCATGTTCTTCTTTGATGCTCGAAAATTGAACGGGCATTTCCCAACCGCCAAATGGGACCAATTTTGCTTGATCCTTGTACGCGTCAAATAGCGCAGTACGCTTTAATTGCTCCATGACCAGCACCTCCAAATAAAATAGACAGAGCCCTGTTCTTGTCGCACAGTCTCTGTCATGGAACCTGAGAGTTCACCTGAATGCATCATCCAAGTTGCCCCTTGGGTGGCTCGTGATTTTACGGAAGCATCACAAACACTCTCCAGAGTGGCGTCCAGCAAGCCTCCTTTTGCCTGAGAGATTCACTTCTCTTGGGAAGTTTGCTCCTTCGGCGCCGTCGATCAAATAGTTCGATCAACAGTCTCTCCTCTCACCTTCATTCGCCCGAACAATATGTGATCTGTCACGTATATTGTGCCACAACTTACTATACATTTCGATACATTTTTATGATAATTACCGCCACATATGATAAACGTATGAAATGGCATTTTTTATGCATACTAAAAATTGGATAATATGTACACGAAAGGCGGAACAATTCTATGTTTTCCCTACCGATCCATTACGATCGAAGTTGGCTTTCCCAGATGGAACAAAACATTGAACAAGATACCGGGTGGTCTAATTGGGAACGTTTTCAATTAGCCTTAGAAGCGGCCCAAGCGCAAGTTGTCCCTGCCTTTGACAGTATCCTTAGCCTGCAACAGATCTACGGCTTTGAGCCTCTTCGCCATCAAATCGATGTCACGCGGCAAGTGATCCATGAGATGAGAGGTCGCGCGATTCTAGCAGATGAAGTGGGACTAGGTAAAACCATCGAAGCAGGACTCATTTTAAAAGAATATATCATTCGTGGACTCGTAAAAAAGGCATTAATTCTCGTTCCTTCTTCCCTTGTCTTGCAATGGACAAGAGAGTTAAATCAGAAATTCCAGATCCCAGCAGTGGCACAAAAAAAAGCATGGATGTGGGATAAATACGACATCATCGTAGCTTCCATGGATACAGCGAAAAGGGATCCACACCGTGAATTTGTATTAAATAGCGAATACGACCTCTTGATTGTGGACGAAGCCCATAAATTAAAAAATCGACGTACAAAAAACTGGCAGTTTATTAACGAAGTGAAGAAAAAGTTTTGTCTGTTACTTACCGCCACTCCTGTACAAAATGAGATGGAAGAGCTATTTAATCTCGTAACCCTATTAAAACCAGGTCAATTGGGGCGAGAATCACAGTTTAATAGTGAGTTCGTAGCGAGTAAGCGAAAAGCGAAGAACGAAGAACAACTGCGGGATGAAATCAGTCGTGTCCTCATTCGAAATCGAAGAAGAGACGGGGATCTCAATCTAACGAAGCGAATCGTTCATACCATTCCCATCAACCTAACTCCAGAAGAACGCGATTTATATGAAGGAGTCACCCAATTTGTCCGCTCCCGTTTCCAAAACGGAGCAGGCGATCTCAAAAGCATGCTCTCTCTTCTCGTTTTACAAAAAGAAGTGTGTAGTAGTCGCGATGCCGTCTTCCATACCCTCTTTAAACTATTTAAACGTGGAGAGGCAGGGAATGAATCGATTTCTCCTGAAGTGGCGCATCTCGTAGAATTACTTCGCAAGGTAAAGACTTCTTCTAAAGTAGAGGAAGCAGTAAACATTATTCAACAAATCCCAGATAAATTCATCGTTTTTACCGAATATCGGGCTACACAAGAAATGCTTATTCGAGCCTTACAACAACAGGGTATCTCCGCAGTCCCGTATCGCGGAGGATTTAATCGGAATAAGAAAGATTGGATGATGGAACTTTTTCAAAAACGGGCACAGGTAATGGTAGCCACAGAAGCTGGTGGAGAAGGTATTAATCTACAATTTTGCAGCCACATTATTAACTTCGATATGCCGTGGAATCCGATGCGAGTCGAACAACGAATCGGACGTGTTCATCGACTCGGACAAAAGAAGGATGTAAATATCTATAACTTCTCTACTTCAGGAACGATTGAGGAACAGATTATCTGGCTTCTACATGAGAAAATCCAGCTATTCGAAAGTGTCATCGGCGAACTGGAGACCATCCTTGAAAAACTGGAGTCCGAGGAATCTTTGGAACAAAGCCTGATGAAAATTGCCCTTACTTCTGAAGATCCACATCAAATTCGAAATCGCCTTCACTCTCTTTCGGATCAATTTCATCAGAAAAAAGATGAAGTGGTTCGTACCAAACAGGAACAGGATGAACGATTCTATGGATCAACAACAAGTTAGATCTTTTACCGAACGATATCTTCAATATCAACAATGTCAGGTGATTGAATCTGCTCCATCGCATATCTATACTCATCTATCGATCGAAGCAGATAAAGACTTGCTCAATCGCCCGATGTACTGGATGTATGTAGAACGCATGGGATTGCAACCCAATCCTAGCCATCAGTGCTTTATCTTTGATGCTGAGAACCCACCCGCTGATCTAAAAGGGGAGTATGTATTTTTTGGTTGCCCTCGATTTACACAGCTCCTCGATTCGGCACAAAAGCATGGGAAATTTGTGAGAGTGTACCAAGACACAGGTGTTTTTGGCATGGTAAGTCGCCAAACCAAGCCATATTCTCCATGGTTGGTGATTAATTTTTTTGTCTCCTTCGTCTGTGATCGTAAACGGGATGAGATCTGGTCACTAGGAATCGATCTGCAAACGGGGGCGATTCAGGAACAGTTTGATGATCAGATCAAGAATAACAAATGGCTTAGCCGAATACCGGCGAAACGTTATACGGAAGAAGCAAATATGTCGATTTCGGAGGCTGTTGGGGAGTTGGAGTATTATTTGCAAGATCGGTTGCAAAATGGGGAGTTAGCATGGGCGGAGGAAGCAGAGGAACGGTTACAGCAAGAGCTGGCGCAACTGGACCTGTATTTTCCGGATGATATGAGCTTAAGTGAGGAGCAACTTAAGTCAAAGCAGGATAGACGGAGGGAGCTTGTTTGGCAGTATCATCCAAGGGTGGAGACGAGGTTGATTAATGCAGGTCTTTTTTATCGGGATAAGGTGTTTCGTTATCAATGAGAAATACACTTCGTATAATGAGAAATACACCTCATATTGGGTATCAATATGAGGTGTTTGACGTGGGAATCCAGATGGGTGTAGGAAGATAAGTTGGGGTTAGGTGATTGAGTGAGCTTCTTAATCTCTTTCATTACACTTCGACATTTCAATTATTAATTAATTAGAAATACACTATCCCAATCGGGATCATGGTCATGAATCAAATGAATGAATACAAGTGCAATCCCGGCTACGCCGCCTAAGAGCCCGGCGTTAGTATGATACTGCTTGTCTTCATTCATTGGAATGATATCGTAATAGCGAAGAGGAGCCTCTTTGTCGTACATGCTGATCATCTGATCGATGAGACGATCGCGATGTTCTTTAATTTCGTCTACTCCGGTGTCTAAGTACATGCGATGCGTTAGTTGTAGTAATCCTAGTAATCCATGACAAAATGTGGGTGAATCGATTCCCCATATTTCGCTTGGTCGTTTAAATGTGGCTAGGTAGGATTCGATTGCCATTTGTTTGTAGTTTTCATTCTCTAAAGCCTTTCCTACTAAGTAGATGGAACGCGCAACGCCGGGGGAACCGTAGCACCATGCTTCACGATGCTGTACTTTGTCTACTGTCCCTGCTTGGTGACCCTCCAAACTAATTCTGTAGGTCCAAAAAGGGCCATAATCATCAATCAGCTTCCATTGTAATAACCAATCCGTAATACGACGGATCGCTTCCTTCTGTCCGGGCACTTCTACTCCATGGAAAGATGCGATTGATAGTAAGGCTAGGGGTCCGGGAATTCCGTGGGCCAAGCCACAGTTAAAGTTGCCGTTTGGATACTCTTCCTTTTCTTTTTCTAAAAATTGATTCTTCTGTGGCACATGCCATCCGGGGACGATCTGCCCATTAACCTCTTTATCCTGACTTAAAAGCACTAAGTAATGTAAGATTTCTTCTAGCGATTTCCGTAGCTCTGGATGTTCTTTTTGTAGTAATAAATATCGCCCAATTCCAGACCAACCTTGAATCACATCAAATTCCTGCATACGGACGTTGTCTTGTAGATTTTGAATCGATTGTTCCAACATATCCGGATAGCAATCTAGATAATATTGATGTAATTGATCCAGTAGATGTTGATACCTCTCTCCACCTTTAGACAGAGATCGAGCCGCCATGGCCATACTTAGAACTCCGCCCCAAAGGGATAGGGAGGAAAAGCCTGTCTTTTGAATCGATTCTTGCAATGCTCGAAGATGAAGATATCCATGCTCATCCCAGCCAGCTTCGGGAAAGCATCGATCCATCTCACCCAAAAGTAGACATATACTCGGATATCCATCCGCTAAACTCCCATCTTCCCACGAAAAATGCTTTCCACTCCCTAAATCGATCTCATTCCCCTCAGCGTGTACGGTTTGGATCACGTTTTCGGGATCTTTTAGGAGATCAGCAAGCTCCATTAGAATCTCGTTCAATCTCTTAGTTTGCTCTATGTTTATTGTCTTCGTCATGACTCATCTCCGCTTCCCATCATGCATCGTTTTCATCTTCATTCATTACAAAAGAAGAAGCTTGTAAATGATATAAACCAGCATAAATCCCGTCTTCCTTTATTAGCTTCCGATGACTCCCCTGCTCCACTATCTTTCCTTCATCCATCACAATGATCTTGTCTGCAAAGCTCACGGATGAATAACGATGCGTAATAAATATGCCTAGTTTTCCTTTTACGAGATTGTAAAATTTATCAAATACATCCTTCTCTGCTTCTGGATCTAAATAAGAGCTAGGCTCGTCCAATATATAGAGGTCTGCTTTCCTCATAAAAGCTCTAGCAATCGCAATCCGTTGCCATTGCCCTCCAGAAAGTTGATGACCTTCCTCAAACCACAACCCGAGTCGCGTTTCCAGCTGCTGTGGTAACCCTTCTACCATCTCTCGAATTCCCGCTTGATTGGCCGCCTGCAGTAATTCATCATCTTGATCGATTGAATCAATATCGCCAAACCCGATATTATGGCGCGTATCCATCTCATAATGAACAAAATCCTGAAACACAACCCCGATCCTCTTCCGTAGTTCTTCTATATCTAGCTTTCGGATCGAGATACCATTAATCAATATCTCTCCTTGAAAATCATCATAGAGTTGCGTCATTAATTTTAATAAAGTCGTCTTACCCGAACCGTTTTTCCCGACAATCGCAATGGTCTCACCACGACTCAGTGTAAAGCTAATATCTTGCAAAGCAGGTACGTCCCTACCTGGATATTGAAATGTTACATGACGAAATTCCACTGTTTCAATGGTAGAAGCATCGAACTCTAGAGACGATGAGGGGAGTAAAGTAGAACGCTTCCCCTCCAGATCGAGGTAAGCAAATAAGTTTTTCATATACAAATTATGGTTGCATAAAGACAAAATCCCTTGAACGATTCCTTGTGAAGTACCATGAGTCAAGTTAGTCGCTTGAATCATTCCCACTACATTCCCGACTAGTAATTGTCCAACATACGCCGTCCATAAAATGAGTAAAATAACAGCTCCAAGCATCACCTGATAAAAAATTTCAAAGAACAAGGAAATAAGTGATCGTTTCCGAATAAGCTTTTTATCCTCTTCATAAAAACCCTGAAACAACTTTTCATATCTAGCTTTCAAATAGCTGCCTAACTGAAATAACTTTATCTCTTTAAACGTGCTATCCTTCGTTAATAAAAAGCCCAAATACCAAGCCTCTCTCTGCCTAGGTGCTCGCTTATAGCTTAAGATGAACTCCTCCTTGCCTAAGCGCAAGAAAGAAAAAAACGAAGACACAGGAATCAATATCAATAGAGCTGCCACCCACGCATTCCAAGAAACGATCAGTGCTACGGTTGAAAAGAGAGTAATCAAGCTCGTCCCCAGTGTAAAGATGCTACTAAATATTTGATAGGGTCGATAACTTGTCTCTTGTCTAGCTCGTTGTAGTTGATCCTGTATATCTGAGTCTTCAAACGCAGCTAAAGATAGCTGAATGGACTTTTCCATAATCAAGATATTAATGCGATTGGTTAATAACTTCTCAAATAGCGGATTCAAGTAATTTTCAATCAGCACTAAACACTGAGAGAACAAGCCTAAAACGACATAGACCCCAAACGCCCAACCAATCGCTTCAAACGTCCCCTGTTGATGTGATTTTGCAACACTATTAATTAATTCGGTTGTGGCTAACAATGCAACAACAGGGGTCAAACCTTGCAATATATTAATAGCGGCGATGATGAGAAGATATCCTTTATGGGTTTCCCACAGAAGCCGAAAAATTCTAGGCCAGTATGTAATGGAGCGAAGTATATTGGAGAGAGAAATATCTTCTAGCTCTGCATCCTCTTTTTTCACCTTATTCCCCCCTGAAGTGCCGCAAGTTTCGTAACGTATGTCTAGCTAGCGTCATCACTTTATCTTCTTTTTCTCCATCCAATCCAACCAAGCGATTTAAGTGCAAATGAATCACACTCGCAATAATATAATGGAATTTATTATATAAACGTCCTTGCTTCTCGGTCTGCTTCAGACTTGCCGCGTATCGCTTCACATACTCTTTACGCAAATTCAGCAATGGTAGAATCCGCTGACCCTCTTCATCCTGTTGCAAGCCAGCCCAATCATTCATGCTATTCGCTAAACGGAGATACTCTTTCCGATCTTTACGGAAATCTTGTAAATACAGCTTGGGGTTTACGCGACGATCTAACCATAACAGTTGCTCCTCAAATGAAAGATCGAAACTCTCCAGCAAATGGATTACACTAATAGCCCCTAATATCTCCTCACTCATCTGAATCTGACCCCAACGTTTCCAACCAATCCATTCAGAGACGACGATGCTATCCGCTGCAAAAACTTGTTCCACTTCATTCATCAGCTCAAGCCCACCATATCGTTCAACCTCTGGATCATATGTGTCAATAACCAAACGTGTTAAAAGGCCTTCTCCTTTAAGAGACTCCGCCCATTCATATATTTCAGGAATGCCTCTAGTAACAAGCTCTCTCGGGTCTCCATGAAAGCGGAGACGAATATGGGTTTCAGGATCACCGTACCTCATAAAGTAAGAGTAGTCCGACCAGCCTGATTCCTGCACTTGTTGCACAAAATTCTTCAGATAACCGCCAATAAACTCCTCTTGCCGACTACCCAGTCCATATAATTTCAAAAAGAGCCAGTTGCTACCGGGTAAGCTCGTCCGTTCATGAAGATCGATCAAAGGCTTATCCTTCAGTTGATCAATCCGACTAGCTACCTGTTGCCTCCTAGTCCCTTGCTCTTTTTTCGTCGCTTTTTCTTTTTTTATTAAAGGGAACACACACTCCATCACAAAGTGACCGTCCTCCCCTTCCACCCATACATCTGATGGATCATATCCCATCTCTGTCATAACAAGCTGTCCATCCGAGCGTAATTTACCAAAATCCCGGCGTAACTCTTCTGCATGAAGAGGATGGGTTAAATCTAACAAGATTCGGTTATCCTCGACCGTTAAGTAGATAAAACGAGGTACCTTCCACCTTTCACGCCATGCCTGTAGTGCATCAAACCAAGCTTCTGATTCTAGCTTCGAATCGAGCATCGTATCATTTAATAGCCATCTAGCAGGGCTTATGATCGTTCGACCAATTCGCAAACGAGGCAAGAAAGCAGCTCGCTCTAGCGAACCCCATTTAAAAGACATCCACCTTCTCGTACCCTCTACCGATATTTCTTTTAAAAATCGATATACATTGGGAGAACCTGCATGATTCAGCATATGCCCTGTACATGGAATCACTTGTTTTTCTAAAGACTTCGATTTTACATAAAAACCATCCTGCGTACAGCCAACAACCAAGTCAGACAGATCAATCGTCTCAGAAGACTCTTTCGAAGAATTCGTCCCCAATGCAATCTCATAAGGGCGCATATTCTTTGACAACGAAACATTACCAGATCTCCCCGAAGTAGATAAATAGACTAACTCAGCGAAAGCACCATCAGGCTCTTTCTCTTGCTCCAGACGGTGTATATCCTTCCACTGCTCCTCTAATTCCGAATCAAATAGATCGAGAAAACGACCAAATGATTTCCCCGCTCCATCAGACCCTGAATTGGGCGAGATTACTAATTGAAAATCGCCTTGATCCATCGCTTCTGTCGAGGAAGTAGACACCGTAAAATATAGCTCCATCGAAGGCGACGCGTTCTCTTCTCTTTGATTTTCTGGCTCCAATTGTTTTATTTTTTCTTCAGTCAATTCAATTTCAATGTCCCCTGCTACCCAAGATTCGAGCATCCATTGATGCAACAGAGACTCTCTCTTCGTCGAAAACGAAAATGGCTGTGGCATATACGGTCGATGGCTAGGTGGATACTGATAAGTAGCGGGCGCACCTAAACCTTGATCCTCGTCAAGGAGTTCAAGCAACGGAACCTCTTGATAGTAGCCGTACTTCTCCAGAAAATCGCTACGATAAGATTCGAGATGTACATTAGCAGACTGATCCGGAGATAAACGCCATAAACATTCAGCAGTCCGTGCCACTTCTTCTCGAATCGACGTAGAAAGAGCTACCTCTTTTTTACGCACAGCTAAATCTACTTGTAAGGGCGTTTTCACTTCTGCTATTTCTTTCATCTGAGCGGTCAGTTGTAAATACTTCTCTTCTCCCTCTCCAATCGAAAGCTGGTCGTATTCACATAGTTCGTTCGCTAACTCCTGAAGCTGCCTTTTTTGCACTTCCATCCCCTGAACAGCAGATAACTTATCCAATATATAAGCGAATGGTGACTCCACCATAAAAGGAGGGCGTAATTCACTTATTAAAAATTCCTGCTGAAAAAGTTGCCAGACAAATTGTGTGATTTGCTCCTCGCTCGCTTCTGGATAGTCCTTCATCAGTTGATCCGTTACCAGTTGAAACTGGATTGGTTGTTTTGCCAGTTGAAAAACACGCTCTACGACTTCTGTATATCGAACCGAGGCCATCTCCATTTTTCTGTCTTCTTGTCCATACAGCGTCTGATAAGGCAACTTCGCTCTAGATCTGTTTATATAGGTAGCATCATTTACTTGTACCTGAAGTTGTTTTACGATCTCTAGATTTACTTCAAACGATTGTACTACCTTTAACAACCACTCCATATCAGGTCGGGATCGTTTCCGGTAGGTAGATAAAGCCCCCACTTCCATTCGGGACTCCTCTCCAAAAGAACCTGTTGTCACACCCGAGCACAAACCATACGGAGTAGATCTAGTTGTCATGCGCAAAAAATAGCGTAAAAATCCTTTTATCGCTTGATCTTGCTTACGGGGCTGAGTATTATTCGTCAAATTAGGAAGAGATTGGAGGAGAGAGGGGCTGGCAACAGCTAACACTTCTCTGATCCTCTTATCTTGAGATAATGCAACTAATTTGGACAAAGCCTCTTCCCTCATACCCGCCCACTCTGTTGATGAACTTTCTAATGAACGTAAATATAATTCAAAAGGGAGCGAAGGAATTCGTAACATATAAAAATCAAGTGGTTCATATAAATAAGATGATTCTTTCGATTTATTTTCTACTTTATCTATCATTTGTAAAGACATACGAACCTCCAACGGATATACCTTTTATATAAAATAATAATTAATTAATCTATAATTATTATAAATAGCCAAATTGAAATTGATATGGACTTGGATTTTTTACCAACGTTATTTAAACAAAAACATTTCATGACATTCTTCAGCCGACCTGCTTGTTTATGGCTTACAATATAACAATGGAATCGGATAAACCGATTCCATTGTCAATCGTTTATTCATCTATTAGCAAACTTTAGCAGTCTTGCCAGCTCCTCCACAGAAGAACATGGTGCAACCAAAACCTTGTGTTGGCGGTGTTGGTGGTGGGCAATCTGAAGAACAATCGTTTGTTCTAGCACAACGTCCTGATGCTCCACAGTCTGATCCACAAGTTCTTTGTTGCGTCACCAATGGACCTTTATTACCTGTATCAATTGAACTTAATTGTAAATCCAAGTCAAATTTATTGTTAGACATCCATTTCACCTCCCTTTACATTACTTTTCCATATTAAAGCGAATCCAGATAAATTCACACTTCGCAAAGTTGCATTTTTTATATTTCAATTATTATTTTTGCGAAATTTATATTTTAATTACAAAGAAAATGCGACCGAGCACATAGCATGCTTGGTCGCATTTTTCATTTTTCTAAACTCCCTTTCTCCCGCTCCACTCTATCTAAGAAGTCCTTCAAATCCTCCCGAATCAAGTCTTCCCAATAACCCAGACTTACTTCTACTCCATACTCACGCAAATGATTCATTCCGTTTCCATTTACCTGCTCATACGGATCACCAATCCCTATCACCACACGAGCCACTCCTGCATCCGTCAGGGCAACACAGCACGGGCCTGTCCTTCCATAGTGAGCACAAGGTTCCAATGTACAGTACACCGTTGCTCCCTTCGCCTTCTCCCCTGCATCCGCCAACGCATTTATCTCCGCATGTGGTCCACCCAGATGAGAAGTATGTCCTCGCCCCACGATCCTGCCATCCTTCACCACGATCGCCCCGACAGGCGGATTCGTCCCCGTCTTTCCCTGAGCTTTTCGACCTTCCTCTATAGCAATTAGCATGTATTCTAGATCAGTCATACATTTTCAATCCCTTCCTAACAATCATGTAAATAATTATATCCACTCTTTCCCTACTCGATTTCTCGAATAACAAATTTGATTTACCTCTATACAATATACGGACTTTCACAACCATATAAAAGCCTAGTGACAGGTAGTTAATCTAGTCCGTAGTGTCTCATGTAATTCAATAGCATGTTTTATGCCTTTCATGCTTCAGGCCGAATTTTTGTACCCTACCTTTATATGTGCCTTTTCTTTTCACAACAGCGATTCCAGCTTGTTATTTTTCCTTAATCATCGTTCGATCCAACTCACTAAAGGCAGACATAACGGTTAGGATAAACTTTCCTGAGGGAGTCCTTGTATCAATCCCTAAATTGAGTATCATTAGATGGATGCCTCGCTTTTCCAACTCTTCGATAATCTCCAGCAGCTGTTTAGTATTTCTTCCTAGGCGGTCCATTCGAGTAACAACGAGCGTATCTTCTTTTACTAGTTGATCGAGTAGTTGATTTAATGCTTCTTTTTGGCTTTGAACCCCTGAAATAATACAGAAAATCAACACAAAGATAACCAATCAATAAAGTGTACCCTATTGATAAGGATTTATTAAAGGTTTTAGCTACTTTGTAATCTATTTTTAAATTATAGAATTTTCATATTATATTATTGACAGCTTACTCCCCTTAAAATATACTAAGTAGTATAAAATATACTGTTTGGTATATTTATTATAATCAAAAATCATCGATGCCCGAAATATGGAAGTGGGAGGGTTCAATTTATGGTTAAGAAAGTCATGGCAACTTATTTAGCTGTAACTTGTTTACTAACGACTAGCAGTGTCTTTGCATCAGACTCAGAGGATGCTATCCAGCAAAAGATAGCAGAAGCGAATCAAGAAATGCAAGAGGCTTTAAAAAGTGTGCCAAAAGAGAAGCTAGAAGCGGCAAAAAAGGAGTTGGAAAGTTCGCAGAAAACGTACGAAGAATTCCTTCGTAAAGAAGTGAGAGTAGATCCAGTCAAAGTAGCAGAAGCGTTGCGATTAAAATTCAATGATCCAAATATCACGGCGGAAGATGCAAAGAATCTAGGTGCGTTAGGATTCCCTCCCAATCACCATACACGGGGAGATATTTTCATTACGTGGGACAGCAAGACTGTGTACAGACATGGACATGCAGGGATTGGTTCAAAAAGCGAAAGACTCACTGTAGAAGCTTTGCCAGATGGTGGGGTGCAGTATCAATCTCGTAGTAAATGGCCTAGTGACATGAAGAAATGGGCCGCCTATCTCGTTTCAGGCGCGAAGAGCGATGAGTACCAAACAGCCGCCAATTGGGCGGAACATAGCGTTGGGAAGGATTATAGTATTGCCTATTTAAATAAGTGGAGAACAGACGCATATTACTGTTCATCACTTGTCTGGAGATCTTGGTACAATCAGGGTCATGATTTAGATTATGATGGCGGAGGTGCGGTTACTCCGCCTGATATTGATAAGAGTGAAAAAGCAATCGCCTATTATACAAAAGGTTTTTAATGAATCAGTCGGTGGAAGTTCCACCGATATCCTTTTTTAAAAGGGAGTGAATGGAGTTATGGGAAGCAATCCTCGAGTCTGGAAGTTAGGATTATTGTCTATGATGGCGATTTCATTGGCAATGGGATGTCAATCCAATGAATTAAAAGGGGAGTCTGGAGTTATCTTTGCCAACTGTGTTTCAGAAGAGAGTAAATTCGTTAGTTTTGATGAATCGGGTAAGAAAGTGTCAGAAATTCCTTTTGAAGTAAGATGTGCGGATAAAGTGCAATATGATGTATCCGGAGGATACACCTTGCCTGCCGGAAGAGATAAAAAAATTACCCGCATCTCCAAAGAAGGAAAAATAGCAATCGAGAAGGTTCAAGCCACTGTTTCATTTATCAAGGAAACCCCTGAATTGACCGTCATCGGTTACAATAACGATACCCAAAAAAATACGTTAGAGTTTCGAGAAGCAGGAAAGCAACCGACATTCCTTGAATGGAAGGGAATTTTAACCGATGTTCAGGTGGATGAAAAGTATATATATATCCAATCCGACAATATAAATCCAGAAGGTCCTTTTGAGCCTATAGTTCTCGTGGTTGAAAGGAAAAGCAAAAAGGCGATCAAAGAGATTAAATTAGAAGAAAAATATGAGGCAGCTTTATCAACTGAATTGCTGAATGGTAAACTGATCATTCCCTCATATAAAGATCAATCGGTCGCTTCATTAGATGTAAATACATGGAAAGTAGAGAACCATTCCATTCCCTTTACTGCACCAAATATCGTAGCCAAACATAAGGATCGCTTGTTTGTGGTGAATGCTCAGGGAGAGTTGGCAGAACTGGATCAACAAATGAAGGTGGTCAAACATAAGAAGATTAGCTCGTACAATATCGTAAGCATGCGTGTTTTTCCAGACGGTCTGTATCTTCTCAGACAGGATCACAATCAAAAGAATACAAAATCAAGTGGTTCGGTTGAAATATACGATCTGAATAGCTGGGAACTGAAGAAGAAAATCACATTGCCAGATGAAGAAATGGTCGCATTAGATGTGATTCGATTGAAGAAATAAGCATGTTGGCGGTTTGATGGAAAGACAGTCGTTGGAACTTTGGTGTCCTTAGGATTACTATTTACTTCTTTTCCGTTGGACCGGTTTCTGCTAGACCTTGAATGCCTATGCAAATAAAAACAGGAGAGATTTTTCCATGACTACCCTTCTAAAAAAAATAATGTCAGCATTACTATCTTCTTCTTGGGCTATCCTGATAGTGCCGATAGTAGAAGTTTTAAGTAGAAATAATGGCAAATTTCCCTTCGATACGCTAGGTACGATGTTTTCTCTTGGTTTTTTGGTTCTTGTCATAGTCACTCCTGTAACTTTCATTTTCGGAATTCTTGCTTCGTGGATTATCGACATAACGACACGCAAATGGGCAAACCGTCCTTTCTTCCGATTAATGGGTTACCTTCTCTTCGCAACCTTGTCCGGTATCGCCACTAATGATGATCAATTCTTATTCTTATGCTATGTTTCAGGTTTCACAGTCTCTATCCTTTTTTTTATAAGCAATGAATTTCTATCGCAAAAAAAGAATTGGCCACCAAGCACTCAAGTATGGCTCATACTTCTCATTCCTTATCTGTTCTTATTCTCACTATTCTTATGCCATTATTTCAGAATTTTATATTAGAGAGGACAGAGGGAAGATGTCGAAACAACAAAAACGAACTTCTACCACGATAAAGAGAATCAAAAATGCAGGTCTTCGCTTATTCGCTCAACTTGGGTATCATGCCACCAGCATAGATGAGATCGTGGAGGAGGCTGGATATACAAAGGGTGCGTTTTATGGCCATTTCAAAGGTAAGGAAGAATTGTTCTTAGCAATCATGGATGAGCGGATGGCCATGCATCAAACAGAAATTATGAAGTCCTTTCAAGTTCATGAAGAAGATGGGTTGAACGCAATCGCACGCCAATTGGAATACGTCATACAACAGGCACAAGATGATTCATGGGCATCCATTTACTTCGAGTTTTTAGCGAACACTCGTAGAAACCCCGAAGTGCAGAAGAAACTTGCTCTGATGTACAGCAATTGGCGAGAGTTTGTAACGGGCTTTTTTCAGAGTCTGCAAGAGAAAGGGCTTGTTCAAATTAATATAGATATACAACTACTGGCCACCACCACGATTGCTCTCTTTGATGGTTTTAATATTCAATCGTATGTCGATCCAAACGTAGATCCCAGTAAACAAATTCAGATTATCTCTCATCTTTTAGGAGTTGAGCAGACATCTGCAAACTAGCGATTACCGATGATCAGAACGAGTACGGATGAATCTGTATAAATGTTAAAATGACTTGAGAATCGATCAGGAACTCAGGTCATTTTAATGATATAAGCTACTTTCAATTTAATAGTGATCCTGTAATTCTGTTGGGTTTAAACATTCCATACGGATTGACATGATTATAGAACAGAGGTGTTAATCCTCTATTTTGCCATCACACTTCTCCTTTATGATATCTGTCTCTATCACTCCACTCAAATTATAACTTAATAAACAGAATAAGAAAGTAATAACCATTTCCGCACACAAAAAAGAACTAGGGCTCTCACCCCAGCTCTTCTCATCACTTCATTTATAACCTATGGTAGCCAATATTTCTCTGTTGCTGTTCCTTGATAACGATTCTGCGAATCATGGAAGTCAAAACGTAGCTCTTGTAGGTTTGGGAATTTAAGATACTTCACATATCTATGTACAATCCAGCCAGAAAAAGCTTTTGAATTCTTGAGGTATTTCTCTCCGAGATGCTTAGGCAAAAGAAGAGGACCTGGAGCATCCATAGCTCCCTCAGGTGCTAGGCGGAGATATACTTCTCCATCTTTCACAAATAGGTCTTTGGTGTTTAGCCAATCAGATCCTACATATTTGTAATCTTCTGGTTTACTTATTTGTTCTTGAGCAACTGTGGAATTTGCTACTGAATCCTTAGCATAGCTTGTCCCTGCGAAAGTGAAACTAAGAGCCGCCACACCTGCTACAACCAACCCTGCTAATCGGATCGATTTCTTCATATTGTTTCCCTCCAATTTGTTTATTAACAACATTTCAATTGTATAATTTTTATAAAAGTTCGTCTAGTAATAAAAAATTTTATTTTTACACAAAATTTACACATAAGAATCGAGTAAATCGTACACCTATCGAAAAAAGAAAAAAAGAACTAGAGCCCCCACCCTAAGTTCTTTTCGATTCCTACATATAATTGATCCAAAAATTGCTTCGTTCTGGCATGAGTCGGATGCCCAAACACTTCATCTGGTGTCCCTGTCTCGATGATTTTCCCATCATCCATAAAAATCACTCGATCCGCGACATCCCGGGCAAAGTTCATCTCATGGGTCACGATCATCATGGTTTGGGTCTTATCTTTCGTTAGCTCACGGATAATAGCGAGCACGCCTCCTACTAACTCTGGATCGAGGGCGGAAGTAGGTTCATCTAGTAATAGTACAGATGGATTCATCGCTAGTGCTCTCGCAATCGCTACTCTTTGTTGCTGTCCACCAGATAGTTGAATCGGAAAGGCATCTTTCTTTTGGGAAAGGCCTACTTTTTCAAGCAGTCCTTTCACTTGAATAGAAGCGGCTTCTTTACTCATCCCCTGCACTGTAACAAGCCCTTCCATCACATTTTGCAACGCAGTAAGATGCGGGAACAAGTTAAAGCTTTGGAAAACCATTGACGTTTGGGAGCGAAGGGATCGTATTTCTTTGTCTTTTGGTTTTTTGCCATTAAATTTTAATGTATGAGTACCGATTTTTATTGAACCAGCAGTTGGCGTTTCTAAACCATTTAAACAACGAAGGAAAGTTGATTTACCAGACCCACTTGGTCCAATAATTGCGATTACCTCCCCTTTCTCCACCGCTAAATCAATCTCATGTAACACATCTAATTTACCGAAGCTTTTGCGTAGCTTCTTCACTTCAATCAATGAATTCATCCCCATCTAGTTATTTGTAAAACGATTGTAATGCTTCTCTAATCTTTCTTGCAGGGCATTCAGAATCGTACAGATCACCCAGTAATAAAGGGCTACGATTAGATAAACCGTCATGTAATCGTATGACCTTCCTCCAACAATTTTCGCGTAGTAAAGCATCTCTGGTACTGTAATGACCGTCAAGAGCGAAGTATCTTTTACAAGGCTTAGAAAACTATTCATTAAAGATGGAAGCGCCACCCGAGCTGCCTGTGGAAGAATGACTCGGCGCATCGTCTGCCGATAACTCATATTTAAAGAGGTCGCTGCCTCCCATTGTCCACGAGGGATAGAGAGAATCGCACCACGAATCGTCTCTGAAGCATACCCACCAACAGAAGCGGTTAATCCAATAATCGCGACCGTAATCGGCTCCAAGGTAATTCCAATCACAGGGAGACCAAAGTACAAGATAAATAATTGCACTAATAACGGTGTACCACGAATAATCGAGATGTAGACTCTAGCTGGATAACGAAGCAACCGATACGGCGACATACGAGCGATCGCCACAACTAATGCCAATAGTAGTCCCAATATCATCGTGACCACACTAATCCACATCGTGTTCCAAAGACCATTTTTTAAGATATATGGAGCAGATTCTTTGGCAAGTTGCCAGTCAAATAATTGCTCCCATTGGATGCTAGATAAAAGGTTCATTATAAAGACTCCTATAGATCAAGTAAGAAACATACATTATTCATAGTAAGTTTATCGGATTTTGTTTAAAAAGAAAAGGATTAAATAGGACTGAGATTGAAAGATACCCATCATACATAATAAAAGAGCTAGGGCCGGAACACGCACCCTAGCTCGAAATGGTGACAATGTTAAAATTCCATGCGATTATGACCATTTCACTATCAATATAAATTTATTATTTCCCTATATATACAGATTTAACAAGCGTTCGTTCAAATGACTTTCCTGATTTCTTTTTGCCAGTTACTTGAACCGTAATATTATATAGACCCGGCTTTACATCAGTAGGTAGCGGTACTGTATATTCATTTGATGAACGAACATCTCTCTTCATCCGTGACTGGTAACCTTTTTCCTGTAGTTGCTGCTTTACTTCTTTCCCCTCTGAATCGATTACCTTCACATCTACATTCATCGATCCCGAATCATAATTCTCCGATTGGTTCATTTTTAGCTTCAATGAAGACTCTTTTGTACTTTCCGGGCTAGGAAGATCTAGCGAAAGATCTTGTGAACCCTTATAGCTGGTAACAAGGAAGTAGGCATCTTTACTCGGACTTTGGATTCGAACTTTCCAATTACCAGTCTCTTCACCCTTTAACTGAAAGCTTTGATCTGTCACATCACCAAAAAGTTCATCACCTTTCGCTAACACATAGTTACTGCTGCTTTTATCGTATACTTTCCCTGAAGGAGATTGTAACGTTACTTTCACATCAGGTGATTTTGTCATGATCTGCACAGTTGCTTCTTTTGCATCAATCGAAATTGATTTCTCGATCGGTTGATTTGCTGATAATGACCCACCTGCAAGAGACTGGTCAGCCGCTTGAGTCGATGGAGTCGGCTTCGGCATTGCTTGACTGAATGCCATTTTCGGTGATTTCGTAGGAGCGGCACTACGTAAAACAGGTTCCATTAATTGAAACGAGACAGAGCCCTTGCGGATACTATCATGGTCAGCAGGGATCGTAAATAAATGGGTGCCATACGGTAAATATGTACTCGATATATTAACAAGCCCATCATTTTCGCCATAACTGGATAAAGTAAGCCCCGCTAGCCAAAGCGCTGATGCAGAAGGGCCCCAACTCGTTCCAGCTGTAGTATAGTAATCATTTTTCATCACATTTGGATGATGATCCGTTTGTTTGCGAAACTTCTCCATCTCTCCTGTTTGTAGCGAGTAAGCTCCAGCATCTTGCTCTCCAACTAATTTGGTTAACCAACTCGCATACCAACTATAAGCCATATCTGCTAAGTGGGATCCATAGTTTGGAGAACCTAATGTTACGATTTTACCCACATATGGATACGCATTATAGTGAACCAATGCGGCTTGGGCATCAATTCCGCCTTTACTGTGTGCAACGATATTTACTTTTTGACCATAATGCTGAGAAATCTCTTTTAAAGACTTCGCTAGCAACTGACCGTTATCATAGGGGCTCGCTGTACCTTTGCCTGCAGAGTCGTGCAAGTGAACAAATACTGTACGATATCCAGCATTATATGCCATCTCATACATGTCATTGATCCCATGATACTCTGTCTTGCTCCACCAGTCTTGAGCATGCCTGCTTCTACCTTGGACGAATACAACAGGCGGCTTGTTCAAATCTACATTCGGAGGTATAGCTCCTAGCTGCCATGTTCCGGGCGTCTCTGTTAATTGAAAACCGGCAATTTCTTTAGGGGTAGGTAACGTAACACGATCTTCAGCTCGCACCTGATTAATCGGAAAAAGAGTACCCATAAAAAGAAGAAATGAAACGAGTATTCTAGATAATTTCGACATAATAGAATATCCTTTCTGGATTAATTTATATAATATTTTTATGTATTATCATAACGCGAATAAACTAGATTGGCTAGTAGACATTTCATTACAAAATAAAAAATGCCGGCAGTCCTCTACTCCAATAAAATGAGCGAGTCCCGCCGGCACATATCGTGGATCTAAGCTTTTATTCCCTCAAATAATAATACGCGTGCAGGTGCCGCTTCCGTCTCCATTACTTTTAGTGGTGCGGCGACCATGAAGTATTCACCTTCAGGTACTTCTGCTAAACGAAGCCCCTCTATAATGAGGACTCCTGCGTGAAACAGCGTTTTATGGGTGGGGTGTCCGGGTTGGGCTCTCTCAACTCCTAGCGCGTCAATCCCTACGCCACGAATCTTTTTCTCGGCTAGATACTTCGCACCACATTCTGCAAGATAGATAAATTCAAAGTTAAACTCTTCCTCCATCGAGTTACGAGTTTTGAGCAGGATGAAGTCTCCCTCACCAATCTCGTGCTTCTCTAGATCCGGCTTGCGCACTCCATCTGTCACATGAGTCATATCAAGGACTTTAGACGATCCAATCAACGTTTCTAGTGATAGGGTCTCCATCGTTCCACCTTCAGGTAGCATGTGGAGTGGAGAGTCGATATGGGTTCCGGTATGAACATCCATCTCGATCTTAGACTCACGGGCAGTCGCTTTATCAAAGTCTTGAACCACACGAATAGAAGGCTTCTTCTCTGGTTTGTTTTTATAGACTTGCATGTTTTCACTGATCGCCATGGTTACATCATATACTTTCATGTTGGGCTCTCCTCCTATTTCAATCGTTGTTTGGTTTTGGTTTCATATGCTGGGATTGTTTCTGTATCTCTGTTTGCTCCAACTGACCACCAATGATGTCCCTCTACTTCGAGCAACTCATCTGCCAATTTGGGTCCCCAAGATCCACTCTCATATGTTTCTAGCGAGATTAAGCGCTCTCGAAATGCTTGTTCAAGCGGATCAATAAATTTCCAAGCCAAGGAGACTTCATTCCAGTGAGCAAAGTAAGTAGAGTCTCCCATAATCGCGTCGTGAATTAAGGATTCATACGCCTCTGGAGATGCATCGATACAATTGTTACAATACTCCATTTCAATCCGAGCTAATCCTTGAATCCCACCTGATTTCTTCGCATTTAAAACAAAACTAATCCCTTCTTGCGGATTAATCTTGATAATAAGCAGGTTAGGCTCTAATGTATTCTCACGATTGAAATAGAGATTCGGAGGCATATTTTTAAACTGGACGATGATCTCTGTTGATTTCTCCGACATTCTCTTTCCAGTACGCACATAAAAAGGAACTCCTGCCCATCTAAGATTATCTACATATAGCTTGGCTCCAACATACGTCTCGGTCTGTGAATCAGGGTCTACTCCTTTTTCATCAAGGTACTTCGGAACTGATTTCTCTCCTATCATCCCCGCTCCATATTGCCCACGCACTATGTACTGCGCCGCCTCTTCTGGTTTGATATGTCGAAGCGAACGGAGAACTTTTACCTTCTCATCATGGATCGCTTCCGTTTTTAAACGGCTTGGAGGTTCCATCGCCACAATCATGAGCATTTGAAGAATATGATTTTGCACCATATCCCGAAGAGCCCCTGCCTCTTCGTAATAGCTGGCACGCTCTTCCACACCCACGATTTCCGCGGCGGTAATTTGGATGTTTTCAATATGTTGATGATTCCATAGAGGCTCAAATAACGTATTCGCAAACCGAATCACCTCTATATTTTGGACCATCTCTTTTCCAAGATAGTGATCAATTCGATACGTTTCATTTTCGGCAAATGACTGTTTCACTTGTTCATTTAATTTTTTAGCGGATTCATAATCATGCCCGATTGGTTTTTCGATAATGAGTCGTTTCCAGCCTGGCGTCGTCGTTAATCCTGACTCTTTTAAATTGATCGCCACAGTTCCAAAGAAATCGGGTGCAATTGCCATATAAAATAAGCGATTTCCCGGTAATTTCAACTTGGACTCTTCGTCCTCTACTATCTGTTTGATCGATTGATACCCTTCTGGATTTCGCACATCAGAGGTGGTGTAGAAGAAACGCTCTGCAAACTTCTCCCACTCGGACTCTGAGTTCATTTCCTTCTGTGAGAAAGTTTCAATGGAATGACGAAGATCTTTGCGAAACTGCTCAGTCGATATTTCAGAACGTCCTGTACCTACAACCGTAAATTGCTCGTTTAATAAACCATTTTGAGTAAGACTATAGAGTGCAGGGAACAGCTTTCTCTTCGCTAAGTCACCCGTAGCACCAAAAATGACAAGGGTAAAAGGTTCGGTTTTTCTTTCGATCCCCATTTTGAATCCTCCTCACAACTACTTCATCATTGAATTTATTATGTGTTAGATCATTTGGAATATGTAGCAACTAAATAGTAATTGTATCAGGAAAAAGGATAAAATGATAAAAATATGTTTATCTAGTCGAAAAACATTCTATAGTCTATAATATGTTTATTACGAAAAACGAAATTTTCCATTGGAGGAATTATTCTGTCTAGGAAACAAATCATTTATCTCATGCTACTCGCCAATATGATTCTTTGGGGAAGTTCATTTGTAACCTCCAAAATAGCCATTAACTCTGTACAAGCACCTGTTTCGGCTTCGATTCGCTTTGGGTTATCCGCCATTCTATGTGGACTTTTCCTCATTATCCAAACCAAACATTCTCGCAGAGTAAGTAAAAAAAATCTTGGAAAATTGTTCATTATGGGGACATCTGGAATAGCCATTTACAATTGGCTTTTTTTCGTCGGACTATCCCACACACAAGCCTCCGACGGGGCGGTTATCATTCCGGCAATGAGCCCGGTACTTACCACTTGTCTCGCTTATCTTCTCTTAAAACAACGGCAATCGATCTCAAAAATACTCGGACTCGCCCTAGCCCTAAGTGGAGCGGCTATTTTCTTCTTTTCAACGGCAGCAGGCTCTCTCGATCAGGCTCGTCTATTGGGCGATCTGATGTTTGTCGGCTCCTCAGCTTGTTGGGCTGTCTATACGATGATTGGGCGGACTGTATTTCAGGAAGTTCACCCATTAGTCGCCACTTCCTATGCACTTATCTTCGGTGGAATCTTGCTAGTATTCGTTGCACTTCCTCAGTATTCCCAAGTGTCGTGGGAACAAGTGGATACAAGTTTTTGGATCGTCCAACTTTATACCGCCATCTTCCCTACTGTACTCGCAAACTTCTTCTTTTCATACGGAGTAAAAAGCATTGGCCCTACTTCTACAGCCATGTTTATGTTTTTCGTCCCGATATCAGGTCTCATGCTATCCATCATTTGGTTACACGAATCCTTAAACCAACTGCAATTAGTGGGATCGGTCGTGATTATTTTAGGGATTTGGTTAATGAATAAAAAAATGACCACAGAAAAGGATCCAAAGCAACCGAGGGTGAGAGTGAATTGAAGAACATTACGTTAGCAGATGGTCGTATTATTACGGTGAACTGTTTAAGTTGTTCGATTGTTACAGGAGAAGTAAAGCCAAATGGCGGTACCATCTACGAAACTAAATTTTTCCATGCTCATCAGGATGTCGCATATCCCATTAGGGGCCTTGTGATTTTGGCTTCCAAAAGACATGTTACCTGCTTAGATGAGCTTACGGAAGAAGAACGAAATGACTATATTCACACACTTTATCAGATCCGAAAAGCACAACGGGAAGTCTTAGGCATCAAACACGTATACTATTTCTATAATGAAGACACGACCCATCACTTTCATATATGGATGGTTCCACGTTATGATTGGATGCGTGAATTTGGAAGGTCTATCGAATCTGTTCGCCCTATACTGCTTCACGCACGACAAAATAGAAACCGTACAAATGAAGTTGAACAAACCATAACGGCAATACATGAACTTAAAACGTTTCTGAGTAAACTGCGCTAAAACATAGATAGCATTCAGAAAACCAGCCTACATCAAGGGCTGGTTTTAGTCGTAAAAACGAACCCTTTCCAATTCTAAAAATGTAGAAGGGGGTTTTTTACGTTTTTTCTGTTAGTATTGCAAATAACTCCTTAAAGTTACTACTATACACTTCAAATTGTTCCGGTGTTAGACCCGTTTTCTCTAAAATCTGGGAAGGGATGGATTCAGCCTTTTCTTTTAATCCAATCCCTTTCTTTGTCAATGAAATGAGTACACTTCTTTCATCTTCTTGAGATCGTTTCCGGATGACTAATTCAGCTTCTTCTAGTCTTTTTAGCAAAGGTGTTAATGTACCTGAATCTAAACAAAGTTCATGACCTAACTGTTTAACAGATAAAGGTTCCTTTTCCCAAAGAGCAATCATAACAAGATATTGAGGATACGTAATCTTTAGTTCTTTGAGAATCGGTGTGTAGAGTTTCGTAAATTCTCGAGAACAAGCGTAGATTGAAAAACACATCTGATTAGATAGTAGCAACGGATTTTCTATATTCATAGTTTGTAGCCTCCCTATTCGTTCTTTCTATATTGTAACTCATATTTTCATTATAACAACTTCAACTCAGTTGTTCAAAATACAATTATACATAATTCTGTTGACACGAAATTACGACTCATGCTATATTGATTTCAGGAAATTTAATTTTACAAAATACAAATGACGAGGATGAGATAAAATGCAAAACTTATATACAGCTGTCGCAAAAGCAACTGGAGGAAGAGAAGGAAAGGTTCAAACAAACGATCTACAATTGGATTTAAAAATCGAAATGCCTAAAGCATTAGGTGGGGCAGGAAAAGAAGGAACCAATCCCGAACAACTATTTGCAGCAGGATATGCAGCATGCTTCGATGGAGCACTAAATCTAGTTGCTCGTACAAAGCGTGTTAAAGTGGGAACTACAGAGGTTACCTCTCATGTCACCATCGGAAAAGATGATTCTGGATTTGGTCTAAGCGTTGTTTTGGAAGTTCACGTTCCTGGGGTTTCATTAGATGAAGCAAAAATGTTAGTTGAAGCAGCTCATCAAGTTTGCCCATATTCCAAGGCAACTAGAGGAAATATCGAAGTAGAATTAAAAGTAGTTTAATCAAAGAAAGGCTGTAGACATGGATTAAAGAAACATTGTCTACAGCCTTTTCATCTCATTTTTCTTTTTACATAATGGTTAGAAGTTCATCCACCGATTTACGCTCAGTCACTGTTGGAACATCATCAAAGTATCCCATTTGCAAAACGCCAACAATTTTTTCGTCTTGCTGTACACCTATGTGCTCTTTCATCCGACTCGTGAGTTGCTCGCCAAATGTTCTCCAGGCTACACCTACTTGCTTTTCCCAAGCGACCAGTTGTATGTTTTGAACTAAGGCGGAAGTAGCACATAGATCATCTTCCCAATGTTTACGATTTTCTTTCTCCTCCATCACTACAATTAGAAAGGCGGGAACGGTTTGAAGGTACGAGATAAAAGCGGATAATGCCGTTTCAGATAAATGTGTGTAAGCTTTTTTTGCCATATGAATAATCTGCTGGCGTTGCTCACCATGGAATAAGATCAGTCTCCAAGGATCCGTTTTAGCATGATGAGGCGCCCATCGGGCCACATCAATAATGTCTCGAATTGTATCGATCTCTAATGATTGATTCGAAAATTGGCGAATCGTTCGTCTTTCTTGTATAATTTGCATAATGGAAGTAGTAATCACGGTTCTAGTCCTCCTATCGAGTAGCAACTCGAGTCCAATGTAAGTTGTATATGTCTTCATACATCTCTTGATACGCATCTACAATTTCACAAAATGCCTTATGTGTTGCGGAAACTTGACCTGACATATGGATAAAGCTATGTACCATTCTTGGATAATGGAGATGTTTGGTCATAACACCGTATCGTTGCAATAATTCTCCATATTCACGCCCTTCATCATGAAGCGGATCAAATCCAGCTGTTACCACGATCGCTGGTGGTAGATTGGAAGCATCAGGAACAAGAAGCGGAGAAGCATAATAATTTTCGCTTTGCTCTGCCGATTGTAAGTAATGATCCCAAAACCACATCATACGCTCACGGCTTAGATTCATCGTCCCATTTTGTAAATAGGACGGACGGTCAAAAGAGCAATGCGTAACAGGTGTGATTAATAATTGCCCTTTAATTACGGATGAACGGCTATCTCGCAACCAAATCGTTGCCGCCGCTGCCAGGTTGGCTCCAGCACTTTCTCCCCCGATCATAATCTGATCTGGATGGATCCCAAGTCGATGCGCATTAGCATGTACCCAGTATACTGAATCAATGGTATCAAAGAGTGGGATGGGAAACTTGTGCTCCGGTGCTAAACGATAATCGACAGACACGACAACCGATTGAGTGCGATTTGCAATAAAGGAACAAATAGGATCACAACTATCTAGGTCGCCTAGTACCCAGCCTCCGCCATGTAGATAGATAAGAGCAGGCAATGGTTGATCTTCTGGTAGCTGAGCAGGACGATACACTCTTATAGGTAAAGCTGGTTGATCCAAACGTATAACTTGATCATCCGCTTGCTTCACATCCACCTGTTCCCATCCTCCAAAAAAAGGTCTTCCCTCCTGAAAATAGTACCTAGATTGCGTAGGAGATAGATCTGAGAGAGCTGGATGCTTCAAGTGATCCATATGTGTGTAGATCTGTTGTAGAAGGCGCAAAACATCTGGTTCTATCATTTTTTTCTAGCCTCGATCCATTTTATTTTGCTCATTCTTTGGGCGATCACAAATTAATAACTCCGCAGTTTTATGAGGTAAGTAGATACGTCCAAACGATTGAAATCCTACTTCTGAAAGAGCAGGTATGATAATCCGATTCCTCACATCTGGTTCGACAATAAAACGACCCACATGAGGATAATAGGCAAAGCAATACTCTATTAGCTGATATGCCATCGGAACAATGTATTTCTTAGCAAGGTAAGCCCGAGGACCAATCACGATATGGACTCCGAGATCTGTCTCTTGATAAGGGTAGTATTGATGAATCAGGTCGTTTTTTACTTGATACGTCATCATATAACTAACCGGTTCTCCATTAAATTCAAGCCAAAGGTGATCTCGATCTGATGCTCCAAACGAGCGATCTAAGTATGTAGAAAACTCTTCTCTCGAAACATTTAACTTCCAGAACGGAGCAATGTGCTTCTGTTGCATCCATTGATAAAAAACCTCTTCATCTTGCGAACGATCGGCTTTTCTGATTGTAATAGTTCGGTCTATGTGGGCATGATAGCGCATCCCTGCATCATGTCGAAATTCTTTTACCTTAGATTCATAAGATGCCATTCTCGAACTCTTCCCTTTCTTGAAAACAGGTTACCTCTAATCTAATTGATAGTGATTATCACTGTCAATTTATTTTTTTAATAAAAACATATTTACAAACAATTTTATCTGGGCTATAGTGAGATCTATCTTTTAATGATAATGATTCTCATATTCAATTTTCTTCATTTCTAGGAGGCATCTCTATGAGTTCTAATACATTTAACAATCAACATTATTTAGATCGGCAATCCATTCGTGAATCGAATGCTCGCTCCTATCCGAGACGAATTCCCATTGCGATCCGAAAAGCAGTAGGGATTCAGATCACAGATGTAGAAGGAAAGGTTTATTATGATTGTCTATCCGGAGCAGGTACCCTTGCGCTCGGACACAATCATCCGGTTGTTCAAGACGCAATCTTAGAGACTGTTCAATCCGAATATCCCTTACATACACTAGACCTTACGACACCGATTAAGGATGAATTTGTCGAAGAGCTATATTCCGTACTCCCCTCCTCTTTTGCTCAGAAAGCAAAAATCCAATTTTGTGGACCAGCGGGGACCGATGCGATTGAAGCGGCACTGAAGATTGTCAAAACGGCTACTGGAAAACGCTCCATTCTCTCGTTTCAAGGTGGGTACCATGGGATGACTCATGGAGCACTTAGCTTGATGGGAAATTTGGGGGCTAAAGAGGATATACCGGGTCTGATGCCTGATGTCCACTTCTTACCTTATCCTTATCAGTATCGTTGCCCTTTTGGTGTCGGAGGAGATAAAGGCGTAGAAATTCATCAACATTTCTTAGAGCGTTTTTTAGATGATCCTGAACGTGGTGTAACCCAACCAGCAGGGCTCATTTTGGAAATGGTACAAGGTGAAGGTGACGCAATCCCTGCCCCAGATGAATGGGCTAGACATGTACGTAAGGTGACAGAAAAACATCATATCCCCATGATTGTAGATGAGATTCAAACTGGTTTTGGCAGAACTGGCAAGATGTTTGCCTTTGAACATGCTGGAATCGAACCAGATGTACTCGTCTTATCAAAAGCCATCGGCGGTTCCTTGCCATTAGCTGTGGTAGTATATCGAGAGGAATTAGATAAGTGGGGTCCTGGGGCTCATGCAGGTACATTCCGTGGCAATCAAATGGCAATGGCCGCTGGACTTGCCACGATTCGCTATATTCGAGAAAACAACCTTGCGGACCACGCAGAAAAAATGGGAGAACTTCTACGAGGAAAATTACGTCTCATCCAAGATATAACCAACTCGATCGGAGAAGTTCGTGGGAAGGGCCTCATGGTAGGAGCGGAAATCGTTGATTTCAACCAGTCTCCAGATCATTTGGGGAGTCATCCAGCTCATCCAGCACTAGCACGCCTCATCCAACAGGAGTGTTTTAGCCGGGGGTTAATCCTAGAATTAGGTGGTCGTCACGGCAGCGTTGTGCGATTCTTACCTCCTCTGATCATTACTTCTGAGCAGATTGAAGAGATTACCAACATTTTCGGAGAAGCAGTTCTCGCAGCAGAAAAAATACTTTCTCCACGTCAGGAGGCAACGATTTCATGAAAGAACAAAGTTGGGATCATTGGTTCCTAAATGATTCAGTCGGTTCTATCATCAATCAAAATCTAGCATCCGAAACAACCCGGGTGGCAATTGAAGAGCAGTTTGCCAAACTTTCACACCCATATAGTGGAGCTACCCTTTCCGAAATAAAGGAAATGGTAGAGCAGATCGATATATATCCGAAAGAGGGACTTCCTTTAACGAAAGCCCTCTTCGAGCTATCACAAAGTGTTTTAAAACACTCGATTGCCGTACATCATCCACACTCGATTGCCCACCTCCATTGTGCACCGTTGATCCCTGCATTAGCGGCCGAACAATTTATCTCTGCCACTAACCAATCGATGGATTCTTGGGATCAGAGCTCTGTGGGCTCGTTTATTGAAAGCCGGATGATTGAGTGGTTATGTCAACAATATGGCTACAATCCAACAAGTGATGGTGTATTTACAAGCGGAGGAACCCAGTCGAACTTCATGGGCATCCATCTAGCACGCGATCATTATGCTGGGTCACGATGGAATTGGAATATCCAACAAAAAGGGTTACCTCCAGAAGCATCGAAGCTACGAATTCTGTGTTCGGAGATGGCCCACTTTACCGTTCGACAGTCAGCTGCATTGCTCGGTCTCGGCTCTCAGTCTGTCATCTCCATTCCAGTCGATCAGCATCAACGAATGTCAACTCTTCATCTACAAGAGACCATCGAAAGTTTATTGGACGAGGGCTTAGAGCCTTTTGCTATCGTAGCAACGGCGGGAACAACTGACTTCGGTAGCATTGATCCCCTCACTCAAATCGCTGAGATTGCCAAACGACACTCGATATGGCTTCATGTCGATGCCGCATATGGTGGGGCTTTAATCTTAAGCGAACGAGAATCTATCAAACTAGCTGGCATCTCTCAAGCCGATTCCATCACAGTTGATTTTCATAAGTTGTTTTACCAACCTATTAGTTGCGGAGCTTTTCTTTTACGTAATCAAGAGCATTTTGGGTACATTCGCCTTCATGCGGACTATTTAAATCCTGAAGATGATGAAGAACAAGGTGTGCCTAATCTTGTAAATAAATCGATACAGACAACGCGCCGCTTTGATGCTTGCAAGTTATTAGTGAGCTTACAGGTATTAGGAGAAAATCAGTTTCCGAAGATGATTGAAACCACGATTGATCTAGCAAGAGAGGTAGCGCATGATCTAACACAGCATTCTTCTTTTGAAATCATAAATCCAAATCCTGAAATCAATGCGATTGTTTTTCGATATAATGGTGTGAATCAAAACTATACTGATCATCAGTTAGATGAACTCAATTACCAAATTAGACAAGCACTCTTGCAATCTGGTTCAGCTGTTATTGCAAAAACGAGGTACCAGGGGCATGTCTATCTCAAATTTACATTATTAAATCCACGAACCAAACGATCTGACATCCAAGCACTATTAACCGAAATTACGAAGATCGGGAAGGAATTAGAAGGAGGACTTATCGTACATGCAATCTCCAAATAGACAAATTGCTCAACAACACAGCATGCAAAACCTGCTAAACTGCTTTTTACGTGAGACTCAAATTGGATCAATTATCGGTCATCATTCTTTGCCTCCTTCCATTACGACCAGTTCGGACACGATTTTTGAAATTCCATTAAAATCAGTTGGCTTTACTATTTTCGCACCTGCCTCCTATGTTTCGCGTACAGGGCGACATCTCTTTGCGTTCCCACTTTATGTTGAAAGAGATTCGAAGATAGAAGAGCTAGACTTTGTATGGTTAGCTACTCTACTAGCCAAAGAAGCGGCGGCATTAGAGGGAGTTGATTCCATTCCAAGTGATTTACTCGTGCGAATCTTGCAAAGCGAGCAACTGATGGCACAGTTTATCGAAAACCGTTCCATGGATCAGGAGTCGCTTACGCAAACCTATTTTAGCTTTATTGAAGCAGAACAATCACTTGTAGTGGGACATCTCCTCCATCCCACACCCAAAAGTAGACAAGGGCTACATGAATCAGAGCAAGTTCGTTATGCGCCTGAGACAAAAGGGGCATTTGCACTCCACTATTTCCATGTCCATCACTCGCTTGTACTGGAAAAGTCGAATCTAACGGAAAGCGCAACCGAGTGTATCAAACAAGAATTACGAAATGATCCAACGATTGCTGAAGAGTGGAAAAATGCTTATTGCCAAGAAAATGATGATTTTTCGATTATCCCCATTCATCCATTGCAAGCAGAGCGTTTACTCCAACAGGAATGGGTTCAGTCCGCTATCGTAAACGGAAAGATTCACAATCTCGGAACCATCGGCAGAGCATATCAAGCAACCTCTTCGTTACGCACCCTATATCATCCAGAGGCTCGCTTTATGATCAAGGGGTCCGTTCCGATTCAAATTACCAACTCCTTACGAGTAAACAAATATAAGGAGTTGGAACGGGGTGTAGAAGTTTCCAAAATCGTAGAGAGCCCTATTGGTAGCGAATTACATGACCGCTATCCTGACTTCCAAATCATCACTGATCCTGCTTTCATCACGGTGAAACATCCAACCGAAGAAGAATCTGGATTTGAAATCACACTACGTTCCAATCCATTTATCTCCGGTTGCGATCAACAAGTCACCTTAATCGCTGGTTTAGGACAAGACGTATTTCCAGGTCAAGGCTCCAGAATCAAACAGATTATCGAAAATCTTGCCAAGATTGAGCAACGATCCGTAGAAGAAGTAAGCCTAAAATGGTTCCAACGCTATCTCGGAATTTCCCTCGAACCTATGCTCGATCTCTATTTACATCATGGAATCGCACTAGAAGCCCATCAGCAAAATAGCTTAGTACAACTTTCCATGGCCGGGTATCCGGTGAAATTTTTCTATCGCGATAACCAAGGATACTATTACGCAGAATCGATGTTTGAAGCATTACAAAAGTTGATTCCAGACGTAAGCACCTTAAGCCAAACCATGTGTTCCGATGCAGTCGCAGATGAGCGTTTTCGATACTATCTCATCTACAATCACATATTTGGATTGATCCAAGCATTTGGAAATGCTGGCTTAATTGATGAAGAGATTCTACTCTCTGATCTGCGTGAAAGGCTTCAAGCATGGCGTGTTCATGATCGCCCTTCTTCTCAGTTTTTAACGAGTCTGTTGGAGCATGAAAAGCTACCCTGTAAAGCCAATTACCTAACCCGTTTCTATGAGATGGACGAGCTTGTTGGTTCACTCGACACTCAATCCATTTATACCATGATTCCAAACCCACTTTGGAAAGGAGCCCCTTCTATTGATCAAACACCAGTTGCCCCGTCAAATCATTTGGGATAAATCGATTGAGAAAGAAATTTCGTTTCGTCCGGTTCAGTTGGAAACTGATTTCGAGATGCTCTATCAGTGGAATCAAGAACCACATGTGATCCCTTACTGGAATTTAAATATTTCACGTGAAGCGTATCACACACACTTAACAAAATTCCTCCAAGACCCCCACCACAGTCTGCATATCGGGTTGATCGATGGGGTTCCGATGAGCTATTGGGAGACCTACTGGGTAAAAGGAGACATCCTCGAAAATAGCTATGAATATCATCCGGCTGATCAAGGGGTCCATCTTCTTATTGGTGATACTCAATACCTTGGAAAGGGGTACGCACTCCCATTACTACGAGCCATTACCAGCCTCCTGTTTGAGAACGCCGAGACGGAGAAAGTGGTTGCGGAACCAAACTTTTTAAATAAGAAAATGATTCATGTTTTTGAAAAATGTGGATTCCAATTTCAGAAGAAAATCCCCCTGCCTGGTAAGGAAGCGGCCCTTCTCTTCTGCGATCGAAACGAATTTAGACAAAGGTGGCAAGATATCCATGCAATCTAATACCCTCTATGATGTGATTGGAGTCGGACTCGGACCCTTTAACTTAGGGTTAGCAGCATTATTAGATCCTGTAGACGATGTAAATGCTTTATTTCTCGAACAAAAGCCAGAATTTGCTTGGCATCCTGGTTTATTAATCGAAAATACGACCCTACAAGTCCCTTTTTTAGCTGATCTCGTAACGATGGCGGACCCTACAAGTCCCTTTTCTTATCTGAATTATCTACGTCACCAAAAGCGTCTATATCACTTTTATTTCTTAGAACACTTCCACGTGCCACGTAAGGAATATAGTCACTACTGTCAATGGGTTTCTAAGCAATTAAACAACTGTCAATTTGGACAACAAGTAATCGGATTTGAATTTCATCCACAAGAGGATCCAGTGCAAAACTACTACGAGGTTTGTGTGCGAGATACAACCAGTAAAGAAATTGACCTACTACGTTGCAAACATCTCGTTCTCGGTATCGGAACCGCTCCCATCATCGATGAGCGTTTCCAACAGCTCTCGGATCAAGATGTCTTTCATTCTTCTCTGTTTCTCGAAAGACAAAAACGATGTCACGAAGCGAAGAAGATCACCGTAATTGGATCGGGACAAAGCGCAGCAGAAGTATTTTTGACCCTTTTCCAAGATCAACCAAATCATTCCTATGAACTAAGCTGGTACACACGATCAAATGGATTTTTCCCTATGGAGTATTCAAAGTTAGGGCTTGAGCATTTCTCACCTGATTACACTCGTTATTTTTACTCGCTAACTCAAGAGCAAAAGGATACGCGAAGAAGAAAGCAAGATTTGCTCTATAAAGGAATTAGTGCCTCTACGATTGCTGACATCTATGATCTATACTACGAGCGCACTATAGGCGGACAATCAGCTCCTGTTACCTTACAAGCAATGACCGCGTTAGAGTCGATCGAGCCACGATTTGATGGAACTTACGAGTTAGCGCTCACCCATACCGAACAGGAAGTTAGCTCTACTCACCAAAGCGATGTGGTAATCCTTTCCACTGGATATGCCTCTCAAGTGGATCTCATGCTTCATCCTTTCGGAGAATACATCCAGCGCGATAAACAGCAACGTCCAATCATCCAAGAAGATTATCAAATCGCGACGCATGGATGTCCGAACAATCGAATCTATATCCAAAATGGAGAACTTCATAGTCACGGCATCGGCGCTCCCGATCTAGGACTAGGAGCATATCGGAACTCGATTATTATTAATTCACTGCTTGGCTCCGAAGTATATCCTGTACAAGAGAAAAATGTATTCCAACAATTTGGCGCAACTCGTGTTCCTAGCCATATATAGAGGTGAGAAAAAGTGACAATCAATCCATCTATCCAAAACATAAAAAAAATCCTAACTCCCGCCATCTGGGAAGAAGTTTCCGTACAATTACTAAGTAAGATGCTTTCCGAAATGATGTATGAAAACATTATCCAACCAAACGAAATTTCGTATGACATAAAAAAAGAATCATATCGATATGAACTAGAAGTAGCCAACCAAGTTATTTACACCTATGACGCGAAGAAACATTTATTTGATAGCTTTCAAGTCATCCCTTCCTCTATCAAACGTGTGCAGGGAGATATCACCACACAAGCAACTAACCCATTGCAATTTCTATATGAGCTACAACCGACGATCCCGATGTCCGGGGAAACAGCGGCTCATCTGATTCGTGAATATCAACAAACCTTGATCGCAGATTCCCATATTCTTCATAAAAAGAGAATTAATCAAGACCTCGATCTAACTGAAATGGACTACTCTGATCTAGAAGGTATGATGGAAGGACATCCTTGGATTACTTACAACAAAGGAAGAATTGGCTTTAGCTATGAGGATTACCTCTCATACGCACCCGAACAACAACAAACGACTCACTTTCTATGGATTGCCGTTCGCAAAGATCATACCGACCTTCGTTCCGTCGAACAGGTTAATTTAGATGTACTTATTACAGAGGAAATAGGTCCTGAACTTGCTAGTAAATGGAAAAACCAACTAGCTCAAGATGGACATTCTACCGATGATTATATTTTTATGCCCGTACATGAATGGCAATGGGATCAATACCTGATTCAGATGTTTGCTGAGCAAATTGCGACTCAAGTCATCATCCCCATGGGTCGTGGTACAGACAAGTACCTACCTCAACAGTCCGTTCGTACCTTTGTCAATGTAACCAGAAAAGACCGCTATCACGTAAAACTGCCCATGAGTATCCTAAACACACTGGTTTACCGTGGACTCCCAAGTGAGCGTACAGTCTTAGCGCCTGAAATCACCACCTATATCCAAAACATCTATCGCCATGACTCTTTTTTACGTGATGAACATCGAGTGATTCTACCGGGTGAAAATGCGAGTATCAATCTCAGCCACCCCTACTTTGAAAAAATCGCTGGCTCCCCTTATCAATACCTAGAGTTACTAGGTTGTATCTGGCGAGAAAGCATCTATAACTTGATTGATGAAGGCGAACAGCCGATTACCTTAGCGTCCCTTCTCTATATAGACGGGAGCGGAAAGCCCTTCATTCAATCCCTAATTGAGAAATCAGGTCTCTCCGTAGAGGAGTGGATGAAAGAACTATTTGCAGTCCTTCTCCCTCCACTCTTACATTACTTATACCAATACGGAGTCGTCTTCTCTCCGCATGGGCAAAATACGATCCTAGTGCTAAAAAATCACCGTCCACATCGACTCGCGATCAAAGACTTCGTGGATGATGTCAACGTCAGCAAATACCCATTGCCAGAACTTGCAACCCTTTCAGACGAACTTCGTCAAGTACTACGAAGCGAAGAACCAGAAGGACTATGTCAATTTATCTTTACAGGGCTATTCGTTTGCCACTTCCGTTACCTCGGACAACTACTAGAAGCACATACTGGTTGGAGTGAGCAATGCTTCTGGAGAGAAGTACGCAATGTAATTGAAGCCTATAAAAAACGTTTCCCACAACTAGAAGAGCGCTTCGAAGTCTTCGATCTACTCCGACCAGAGTTTACCAAACTATGCCTAAACCGTAACCGCATGCTCGACTACGGATACGGCGATGATGCAGAGCGACCTCATGCATCGGAGTTTGGGAAGGTACGCAATCCGCTAGCGTTAGTGTCGATTAATCAATAGTGTTGAAAGTTACCCCAAAAAGCGTCTGGAAATAAGCAATTAAAGCTCTAAAATAAAAAAAACGTGTGCAGATAATCGCACACGTTTTTTTACTATTTACACCCACTTACCCCTTCGATACATCCTCACCAAAATACTTCTTCGAAATCTTCTCCAACGTACCATCTTTTTTCATCTCATCAATTGCCTTATTAACTGCTTCTAACAACTTAGGGTTCCCTTTGGGAATTGGAAAGGCGCTTTCTGCACGCTCCATCGGTTCACCAACCGTTTTAAGTGGTAACTTATTGGTCTTCATCATCTCCGCAATCGCTAAGCGATCATTCATACTAAAGTCAATTCGTTTCGCCGCCACATCGCGCATAGCAGTCATCATATCTTCGTATGCTTTAATCTCTGCGCCAGCATCAGTTGCCATCTTTCCATAGTTACTGGTTGGCGTCTGACCTGCTTTTTTCCCTTTTACATCGGCAATAGCCTTAATCGAATTGTTATCTTGTGCAACGACTATTTGTGCAAATGAAACCGTATACGCTTGGCTAAAATCAAATTTTTCTTTTCGCTCTGGCTTAATCCCTACTTGATTCGCAGCAAGATTGATCTTTTTCGTTTGAAGACTTGTCAACATACCATCCCAAGGGATCTCTTGAAACTTCGCTTGAACGCCTAAACGTTTCGCAACCTCTTTCGCTACTTCTACATCGTAACCCGTTAATTCATTTGTTTTCTCATCATGGTAGCTAAAAGGTTTATAGGTACCTTCTGTTCCAATCGTAATAAATCCTTGTTTTTTAATTGTATCGTAAAGGTCAGTACCTGTTGTTTTTTCACCTTGGCCACCACAGCCGGTAACCACCATTGAAAAACTCATTACGATTCCTAAAAGCCACTTCTTCATTCTCGTATTCCTCCTACAAACTAATTCCTAGTATATTAATATGAATTTAAGGTTTTACCAAGACCAATCTTACGCTCCTTTCGAATAGCTGTCAACTCTAGTGATCAAAAAAGCTTCGGCTATGACCAAAGAGGCGTGCATGCATCTTAGTAGCAAACGAATCCGTCATCCCTGCGATATAATCACAAACGACTCTAGCACGATCGGAATCGGAAAAAACTTGTTGATACAAGATGCGATCATTTTCAGAAAGCAGTAGATGATTATTCATCATCGCTTCAAAAAGTTGATGGATCATGCGCTGACCTTTAAAGGCGACCATCTGCACTTTCTGCGAATGAATAACCCGATCCATCACAACTTGGCTAAAACGTTGCAGGATGGCTTGCAAATCTTCTGGCATCAAAACGGTGTGAGAAATCCTCATTGAAGAAACTTTATTCGCAGAAAAAAGCTGATGCACTTCTAAACTTTGAATGAATGTGGAAATAATAGCACCAAAGACTCGATTTAGTTGGTACTTTAAACTGTCTCGATCTGATTCCAACTGTTTTAAATCATAAATCGCTTGCTGAAGAACAGGTTCTTTATTGTACTTGAGGAATACTTGTACTAGATCAACTAATTCTTCTACCCGTAAAAAGCCGAGATTAATAGCATCTTCGAGGTCATGAGTCGCATAGGCAATATCATCGGCAAGCTCAATAATGGAACATTCCAATGGTTTATGTACCGTTTTTAGATATCCATTCGGTAGTTCCTTTGTACGAGTTAGAAAAGCACGTTCCTCCGTCGTAAAGGGAGCTAACATCCACTCAAAAGCTTCCTGATCACTCTGATAAGCACTTGCTTTGGGAGGATGCTCAGTTAGAGCTGGATCTGTCGCATCTGCCATCGCTTTGTTAAGCAGGATTGGATACTTTAAAATAGACATCAGTAGACCCCGAGTCGGGTTCAAACCTAGCTTTTTATCTCCTTCTAATCGGGTTAAGATACGAAAGGTTTGAGCATTCCCTTCAAAGCCTCCATATGGTTTCATGCATTCATGCAAAGCATATTCTCCATGATGTCCAAAAGGAGGATGTCCCAAATCATGGGCAAGGGCGGCCGCTTCTACGAGTGAAGCATCTAAACTTTGCTTTTCTTGAAAGACAGCATTATTCTCATTTAGATGAATCACAATTCCCCGGGCAATTTGTGCAACCTCCATCGAATGCGTTAATCGGGTCCGATGAATATCGCCTACATCTAAACCAATTACTTGCGTTTTCGCTTGTAATCGCCGAAACGCGGCACTGTGAACGATTCTGCCATAATCTTTTTCAAATGGATCACGGGCATCTGGTATACTACTCATACTAGAAGGACCCCGGCGCTCATAATCACTGGTTCTATAACATGTGTTATACTCATTACGTTCCAATATCATTGTATACACCCCTATTTTTCTTAATAATTTACATGTTGTATTCTTTATATTCTCAAGTCAAATATTTTTATTGATCGTACTCGTTCAAAGAAAAGAGGATACTCACTTGATGTACAAAATTATGGTTGTAGAAGACGATCCGAAAATTGCTCAACTCTTACAAGACCACCTGACTCGTTATGAATTTCAAGTAGAGATTGCAACTCAATTTAACCAAATCACAGAAGAATTTATGAGAATTCAGCCTCATCTGGTACTGATGGACTTGAATCTACCAAGCTTTGACGGATTTTATTGGTGCAGACAAATTCGTCAGACCTCCAAGTGTCCGATTCTCTTCATCAGTGCTCGTGAAGGTAGTATGGAGCAAGTAATGGCTTTAGAAAATGGAGCCGATGATTATATTACAAAGCCATTTCATTATGAGATCGTATTAGCCAAAATCCGCAGCGCTTTGCGTAGAGCATATGGAACTTATGCGAATCAAGGGGAACGAACAGTAGAAGTAGAGGGTTTAGTTCTATACCCTGAACGAATGTTACTCACACTAAAAGATCAAAGTGTTGAATTAAGTCAAAAAGAAGCTATCTTAATAGAAGCACTCATGGAAAAGAAGATGCGCGTAGTAAGTCGTGATCAACTATTAGATCGACTATGGAATGACCAACATTTTATTGATGATAATACACTAAACGTTTATGTAACTCGTGTTCGCAAGAAATTTCGAGATTTAGGTGTCCAAGAAGCGGTTGAAACCGTCAGAGGTTCCGGTTACATGTTAAAAGTAACGTGGAGTGGGGAAGCATGAGGTTATTTTATCGGGAACATCTCCCTCTATTGGCCTTCTATACGATCCAGATGGCTTTATTTCCCCTACTATACTGGCTAGATGGTTATAAACACTTGCCTATCATATTCTACTCTATAGGATTAAGCCTATTTTTCTTAACGGTTTATTTGTTACAACGCTTCATCAGTCACAAAACATTTTATCGCCGTATGTCACAAACGATGGATGCTCTAGATGATGCGATGCAAAAATCAGGAGATTCACCACTTCCGGAAGCATTGGATCACTTAATGGAGAGACAATTCCAATGCTATCAAGATGAGATCATTCACTATAAGAAAAAATTACAAGATCACATTACGTTTATTAATCAATGGGTTCATCAGATGAAAACGCCCATCTCCGTGATCCATCTAACGGTTCAGGATGACGATAACGAGCAGAGTAAGAGCATTCAGGAAGAGCTCGACCGCCTCCGAAAAGGCTTGGACATGGTCCTATACGCTTCTCGTTTAGATGAATTTGAGCATGATTTCCATGTAAAATCTATCTCTTTAGCATCCCTTATCAAAAAAGTGATCGCCGAGAATCGTCGCCTATTTTTCCGGAATAAAGTGTATCCTGATATTCACGTTCCAGATGATCTCACTGTTTATAGTGATGAAAAATGGCTGGCATTTATTCTAAATCAATTATTAACCAATGCAGTTCGATACTCCGCTGGAAAAGGGCAAAAAATTGCATTTCAAGTAAAGCAAACTGGTGACCATGTGATGTTGGAAGTATCCGATCAGGGTATCGGAATCCCCCAACAAGATTTACGACGTGTGTTTGATCCTTATTTCACTGGAGAACATGGTAGAGAGTATCAAGAATCCACAGGAATGGGCTTGTACCTAGTACGTGAAATCTGTAAAAAACTAAATCATAAAGTTGTTATTGAGTCAGAAGTCGGAGTAGGGACAACGGTTCGCCTTACCTTTGATCGTGTCTAAATCAGAGTGAACCCCTTTCAAGCTGGAGGGGTTTTTTTCTATTCTGCATCATCTTACAGAAAAGTAAGAGAATATTAATCTAATCACATAGTACCTCCTCTCCTTTCACTCTATATTTAAAACATACGAAATAAAATTAACTAGTCAGTCATCCTGAGAGGAGTTCGAGCAATAAAGAGATGCGGAGCGTAGCAACCAAACAAGTTGCGCTTCTCTTCTACATCCCTTTCTTCTTTGCCGGTATTCAGTCATTAGTCGGACTAGCAAGTATAAAAATATTTTCTATAAACATGCTATCAGTAGGGCTATGGTCAATCGGTACTTTTATCGCCGTCCAAACCTTTTATTTCTTCATAGTTCGGTCGCGCTACCTATCACAACTAAAGCGCGTAATGGTGTAAGATACGATTCGATATATAATATAAAAACATGTATCATCAAAGGGATCTGTTTTCCAGGCAGATCCCTCTGTTTCATGAAGGAATCTTACCGATGGGAGGACCGCTATGAGATTTCGACAGTTTGCATTCAACAATATACGCAGAAATACTTTTACTTACATTGCTTACTTTTTAAGTAGCTCATTTGCTGTCATGACCTTTTTTACGTATCTTGTATTTGTATTCCACCCAGATATTTTAAAAACGCCAATCGGATTGCCAGCCTCTTACGGGATGAAGGTTGCTGCCTGTATCACGTTTATCTTTTCATTCTTGTTTGTCCTTTACTCGATTAGTGCATTTCTGAAAGCTCGCCTAAAAGAATTTGGAATCCTAACCATACTAGGTGCACATCGAAAGCAATTAAATTACCTCATTTTCTTAGAAAATATGTTTATCGGTACGGCTTCTGTGATCACCGGGATGTTTTGCGGACTTCTCTTTTCTAAGCTGTTTCTACTATTTGGAGAAAATGTACTCGATCTAAAGCTACCTATGTATGTTCCAATGAACGCAGTATGGATCACGATAGCCGCTTTTATGGGACTTTTCTTGATCCTCTCTTTCATGACAACGATTTTTATTCGCCAACGCAAGGCACTGGAAATGGTGCAAGGATCTAGAAGACCCAAAAAGGAGCCAAAAGCATCCATTTGGCTTGCTTTATTATCGGTTGTGTCCCTTATATTAGCCCCTATCTTAGTATCGCAAGATGGATTTATATATATTTCACTTGCTCTTCTATTTGATATGATTGGGGTTTATTTCTTTTTTACACAACTCTTTGTTGTCATCATTCGTTTATTAAAAAAGAATCGGCGATACTCTTGGCAAGGACTCAATTTACTGTGGATTACCGAATTAGCGTATAAGATGAAAGATAGCGCTCGTATGTTCTTCATGATCACAATCGTAGCGACAATGGCATGTACGACAGCCGGTTCTGTCTTAGCCATCCAGAGATATATCGAGTATACCTATACAGAAAACCCTTTTGCTTATACCGTTCACCATTACAATTCAGACATAGACACCAAGACGAATAAAAAAATCATTCCTGTTGCGGAAAAATTAGAGCAAACCTTAAAAAGGGAAGGAATCACTTATCAGAAGTTTCGTCTTAATACGGTGGACATCCGCTTTAAACACTTAGGATATCTTGATCTTATCCGCCAATCCGAATATCAGGAAATAGCAAAAACTCTTTCCTGTCCAAATGTTTCCCTGCAAGATCGTGAAGCCCTTTTCATCCCGTCTAATCTGGACCCACTAATGGAATCAACTGATACGCTCACTCAGTTATCGTTTGTAAATCAAAAACTATCTAGTAAGATAGAAAAACTTAAAATAAAACATCAATACACAGAATCCCTACTTCAAAGAGAAAATCTGGTAGTAGTAAATGATCAAACGTATGACCAGATCTTGAAAGCTCTATCCTCTGATCCATATACAATCAGTCAAAGGGATCAATATCTCATTCCCAAGTGGAATGATCAGATACTCCCTGACGTGAATTCAATAGAAGTACAAATGGGAGCTGAATTATCAAGTTGGGAAAAAACTTTCTTTGATCATGATAAAGTAGCACTGGATGGATATATCATGAGTCGCGCTGAAGATTACTATTCGATGAAACAGGTGACCAGCCTTACTATCTTTATCGGCGTATTTATTGTTGCGATCTTTTCCATCTTTATCGCTAGCTTCTTATATTTTAAGTTGTTTATTGATTTACAACATGACCAGCGTTACTATCACGAACTATCTAAAATGGGGCTAAGCCAGAAAGAAATGAGAAAAGCCGCGACGAAGCAAATTGCCTTTCTTTTCTACATCCCTCTTTTCTTTTCTGGGATCCAGACACTCGTCGCATTATCAGCCCTCAACCCATTATTCCCTGTCGCTACTAGCACCATATCGACAGGTTTAAGGGCAATTGGCATCTTTACTGCGATCCAAACTGTCTATTTTTTAATCGTCCGTTCCCGTTATTTAGCACAGTTAAAGCGAGTAATGGTGTAAGAATCGAGTATGGATGGATAAACTATCTTACAAAGAAGTAAGGAAACGTTAAGCTAAATCCATGGTAGGCATGTTCCTTTTCCTTTACATTTGATATATAAGATTTATACATCGAATCAATCGATCTACGAGAGGAGCTCAAAAAATGGGCATGTTAGAAATCCAAAAACTAAGCAAAATCTATAACGGTAAGGTGTCAACGCGGGCACTTAATAATATTGATCTTACAATCGAGCAAGGAGAATTCGTAGGAATCATGGGTGCTTCCGGAAGTGGTAAAACGACCCTCCTAAACATGGTATCTACCATCGATACACCTAGCTCAGGAAAAATCTTGATTAATAATCAAAACCCTCACCAAATGAAGAAAAACCAACTGGCGCAATTTCGTCGCCGCCAACTAGGCTTTGTATTCCAAGACTTCAACTTACTCGACACCTTAACCATCGCCGAGAACATCGTGCTACCATTAACGTTAGAGAAAAAAAGCCTAAAGGAAATGGATGAGAAGTTAAAAGCAGTCGCAGAGAAACTAGGAATTGTGGAGATTTTGAACAAGCGTACCTATGAAGTTTCCGGTGGACAACGTCAAAGAGCGGCAATCGCACGAGCTACCATCCACTCACCAGTCCTCTTACTAGCGGACGAGCCTACTGGTGCTCTAGACTCAAAATCATCTCGAAACGTAATGGAAATGATGGAGAAAATCAATCAAACAGACGGCACTACAATGATGTTGGTTACGCATGACCCTCTAGCGGCAAGCTATTGTCACCGTGTTGTCTTCATTAAAGATGGTGAGCTATATAACGAAATCCATCGTGGACAAAATAGACAAGAATTCTTCCAAGAGATTATCGATATGTTGTCGTTCTTGGGCGGAAATGCACATGAGCTTTCAGCTGTTCGCGTTTAACCTTATTCACCGAAAATACAACCATGACATCCATGAATCTAAAACTTTCTTACCAAAAGGATCTGCGTAGAACGCGCAGATCCTTTTGGTAGAGAAAAAATCTACTATAGGCAAATCCAACTGGAGGAACTGCTTATGAGCTTTCGTCAGTTCGCATTTCATAATATTCGCCGGAATACTTCGGCATACATCGCCTATTTCTCAAGTAGCTCATTCGCTGTAATGACTCTTTTCACTTATCTTCTGTTTATCCATCATCCAGATATTGCTAAAGCTCCATTAGGGAAGATGGCGTCAGTCGGAATGGAAATTGCTTCCTATATCACTTTTATCTTTTCATTCTTATTTGTCTTATATTCGATTAGTGCTTTTCTCAGAGTGCGCTTGAAAGAATTCGGCATTTTAACAATTCTAGGCGCTCAGCGAAAGCAACTAAACTGGTTAATCTTCCTAGAAAATATGATCATCGGTACCATTTCTGTAGCAACCGGAATTCTAGGTGGGCTCATCTTCGCTAAGTTGTTCTTATTATTCGGCGAAAATGTATTAGAACTAAAAAATCTACCTATGTACGTACCCGTAAAAGCGATTTGGATTACGGTTGCCGCGTTCATGGCTCTCTTTTTTATCATGTCTTCTATGACCAGCTTCTTTGTCCGTCAAAGCAAAGCCCTCGAAATGTTGCAAGGGTCCAGCAAGCCAAAGAAGGAGCCAAAAGCATCCATCTGGTTAGCACTACTATCTGTCATCACTCTATCCAGTTCCGTCTACGTAATACAAAGAGAACTGAATGAAATATCCATACTCTATGCTCTTTTGCTCGATCTCATTGGATTGTACTTCTTCTTCACTCAATTATCTGTCGTCATCATTCGCTTACTCAAAAAGAATCGACGTATCTATTGGCATGGTATCAACTTACTATGGATTTCAGAACTTGCCTATAAGGTAAAGGATAATGCTCGCATGTTCTTTATGATCACCATGGTGACGACAGTGGCGTGTACCTCTGCGGGCATCGTCCTAGCACTTAAGCAACAAGCAGAGACTATGTATAAAGAAAACCCTTTTGCTTTTACCGTTTACAGCGAAGATCAAAAACAGCCTGTTTTCACGGAAAAGATCGAGCAGACATTAAAAAGCGAAGGAATCGAGTATAAGAAATTCCCTATCAGAGCCATGTTATTCAGTTTGAAAGGATTGAAAGATCAAAATCTAAACATGGTTCGACAATCTGAATACAAAGAAATGGCGAGATCACTTTCTCTTCCGATCATCTCATTACAAGACTACGAAACATTATTGATCCAACCAACTGTATCAAAAAAGCAATTACCAGCCGATTTAACTCAGCTCACCTTTGCTAACGAGAAACTACCTCAACTTATGATCAAAAAGCAGTTCAAAAAAACGCTGATCGAATCGGTTCCTTTAGCAGTAGTAAATGATCACACTTATGATCAAATGACTAAAACATATAAGAACAAAATCGGTCAAGACTATTATTATTTTATTCCAAGTTGGAATCATGATAAGGTATCTACCTCAAATTCAACAGAACTGAAAATAAGTACGGAATTAGAAAATTGGGATCGTTCTATTAATCACCAAATCGGTGGCTTCATATTGTCTCGTGGATTTCAGTATCAAACGACACAACAAGGAACTAATGTTGTTATCTTTATAGGATTGTTTATTGTCGCGATCTTCTCTGTGTTTATAGCAAGCTTCCTATACTTCAAATTATTTTCGGACCTACAACAAGATAAACGCTACTACCATGGGTTATCTAAGATAGGTTTAAGCTTGAAAGAAATGAAGCGAACCGCAACCAATCAAATTGCTCTTCTCTTCTACATCCCGATTTTCTTTGCTGGAATCCAGACAATGGTCGGTATTTCAATTTTAGGAGATGTATACGATACAGGGACACTCACCGTAGGACTTACCGCGATCGGCATCTTTGTGGCCATCCAAACGGTTTACTTCTTCATTGTTCGAGCTCGTTATCTGGCACAGTTAAAAAATGTAATGGTATAATCGCAATATACAACATAGAAGCATCAAACAGAGGGATCTGTATGAGAACAGATCCCTCTGTTTGATGTCAATTATCATGCGGACTAGGCATTTTACTATTGTAAGCAACGTCCAATGGAGGAATTATCCATGAGCTTCAGGCAGTTTGCGCTAAACAACATACGTAGAAATTCCTTCACTTATATCGCCTACTTTTTGAGTAGCTCATTTGCAGTCATGATCTTTTTTACCTATCTTATGTTTATTCACCATCCTGACATTTTGAAAGCTCCTATTGGGCTATCTGCCTTTTACGGGATGACCCTAGCTGCCTTTATCACTTTTTTCTTTTCATTTTTGTTTGTCCTCTATTCAACTAGCGCTTTTCTCAAAGCTCGCCTAAAAGAATTTGGCATCCTAACCATACTAGGAGCACAACGAAAACAACTAAACTACTTGATTTTTCTAGAAAATATGATTATCGGCACAGCTTCCGTGATGACAGGCATGTTTTGCGGGCTTCTCTTCTCCAAGCTATTTTTATTATTTGGCGAAAATGTTCTCGATTTAAAGCTAGATATGTATTTACCAACGGAAGCAACCTGGATCACGGTAGTCTCTTTTATGGCACTCTTTCTCATCCTTTCTCTCATGACAACGATTTTCATTCGTCAGCGCAAAGCAGTTGAATTGGTACAAGGGTCTAGCAAGCCTAAGAAAGAACCCAAAGCATCCATTTGGCTCGCTTTATTATCAGCAATCTCCCTTTCATACGCTGTGTATCTAGTAGCACAAGATGATTCTGATAATGTTCCATTAGCTCTTCTATTTGATATCATTGGGCTTTATTTCTTCTTTACACAACTATCTGTCGTCGTCATCCGTTTATTAAAAAAGAATCGTCTCTACTCTTGGCGTGGACTAAACTTACTATGGATCACAGAGCTAGCTTACAAGATGAAAGATAACGCTCGCATGTTCTTCATGATTACAATGGTAACCACAATGGCGTGTACGACAGGAGGTTCTGTATTAGCAATCCAGAAATATGTGGAAAACGCATACACCGAAAGCCCGTTTGCTTATACAGTTAGCCAAAGAGAAAACTTTGACTCTAAGAAGCAGAAACAAATCCTTTCTGTTACACAAAAAATAGAGCAAACCTTGACACAAAAAGGGATACCCTATCAAAAATTTTATACTGACACAATCGATCTTGACTTTAAAAATATAGGTTATATTAAATTCATCCGCCAATCTGAATATCAAGAAATGGCAAAATCTCTTTCTCTTCCACTCGCTTCCTTACAAGATCGTGAGGCATTGTTACTTAAATCTCCCTTAGTGATACCGGGAGATTTATCGGACACGGTTACCCACTTATCATTTGAAAATAAACAACTAACCAAATCACTGGAAAATATCAAAATTAAAGATCGATATACAAAAACACTATTCCCATCGGAATATACAGCAGTGGTAAACAACCAAACGTATGATCAAATCGTAAACGTTTTATCCTCTGATCCTGACATCATAGACCATAAATATCACTATCTAATCCCAAGTTGGGACAACCGTACCATCCCTGACACAAATTCAATCGAAATGAAAACAGGATTAGAGTTACAAAAGTGGAAGGATTCCCTCTCCACAAATGATACCGCAACACTAGATGGTTTTATGACGAGTCGTTCGCAAGATTACTATACGCGTAAACAGTTAACCAGTGTCGCCATCTTTATCGGCTTATTCATCGTCGCTATATTTTCTATCTTTATCGCTAGCTTCTTATACTTCAAGCTATTTATCGATTTGCAACATGACCAGCGATATTATCATGAATTATCCAAAATGGGGTTAAGCTTAAACGAAATGAAAAAAGCTGCAACGAAGCAAATCGCCATTCTGTTTTATATCCCTTTGTTCTTTGCTGGAATCCAAACACTAGTAGGACTTTCTACCGTAAATCCCCTATTTTCCTCGACGACCAATACCGTCATATCCGGAATATGGGCAATAGGTATCTTTACCGTAATCCAAACTATTTATTTCTTAATCGTCCGTGCTCGCTACTTAGCACAACTAAAACGTGTGATGGTATAGCGAAACACTATATATGAAAAGGGATCTGTTCTCGTGGACAGATCCCTTTCTTTCGTTTCGATTAATTTACGATTAGTTTCCAAGCCCTTCGAACATACCAGATCATAAATACAGCACCTAGCACGCATGTGAGTACGAATAGTACCTGATCATATATTTTTAAGTAACCTAGTACTAATCTCCACTCTAATCCTAAGGCAAATCCAAGGATAAGAAGGGCTGAGTTCCAAATAAGAGAGCCAAGTGTAGTAAATAACAAAAATCGTCCAAATTTCATTCTCGATACACCTGCAAAAATCGAAATGAAACTACGGAGAAACGGAAGCATTCGGCAAAAAAATATCACCCAGATCCCATAGCTACGAAACCAGTTAAGCCCTCGAGAAACATCTTCCTTTTTTAACATCAGTGCACGCCCATAGCGGTCCACTATTCGCTCTAGCAAACTGATTTTTAGCATATTCCCTATATAATACAGGACACTAGCGCCAACAACTGAGCCTAGCGTGGAGGCTATGATAACATCCGTAAACGTTAAACTTGTCTCCGTAACCATAAAACCACTTAACGTTAAAACCGTCACATATGGGATTGGTGGAGAAATATTTTCTAATGCTACTAATAAGAAAATACCTATATCACCAAGACCCTCTATAAAATCCATAATCCAAACTTCCAACCTTACAACCTCCAAAACCAGTACAACGAAATATGTTAGTCATCTAGCAAATATTTATATATTTATTTAAACATATTCTTATAATACAGCAAAGAAAAACTCCGAAAAAAAAGCCAGCCTCCCAGCTAGCCATTAATATTGAGAAAATGAGGTTCGAAAAAGAATATACCTTTAGCGACTCAGAAGGGACTTATGGATAGACCCTCTTCAAAAACACTACAGATTGATGAATCAACGCTTTTAACACATCCACATCAATGTCAGCCATTTTATTAATATACACACAGGCCTTTCCCGTTGTATGTTTGCCAAACTTTTTTAATAACTCTTCCCTTGACTCATCCCCTGGTGCAAAGTATAAACTAATCTTCGCTTTCCTAGGCGAAAAACCAACTAACGGCGCATCTCCTTCATGTCCAGAAGCATATCGATAGTGATAAGAACCAAATCCGATGATACTAGGTCCCCACATTTTGGCTGTGTAACCTGTAGTCTCGGTAAATATATCTAGTAATTGATAGGCATCTGCTTTCTTTTTCTCGTTCGTGAGTAACTCAATAAACTCAATCACACTGTGATCTGTCTCTTTTGTTTTTAATTCATACGCCATAAAAATCACCTACTTCTTTCTTACCTAAAATGATTCCCTTTTTTGAGATGTTGATATGCTTTTTGTTGTTTCTTGATCCGATTCTTTTCCGCTAATTGTAGATCCTTATCTACTTTTCGTTCCACATAATCAAGCTCTTTTTGAAGCTTTCGGTAGCTTTGTAAGCGTTCCGTTGATAAAATTCCTTCTTCGATTGCCTGTTGGACAGCACACCTTGTTTCTCTCTGATGTGTGCAGTCTGAGAAATGACAGGATTGGACTAGTTCGTTAATATCTGCGAAGGCATCGTCGACTCCACTCACAACATTTCCTAGCTGGATCTCTCTCATACCAGGTGTGTCAATAATCGCTCCTCCTTGTGGCAGAGGAATCAATTCTCGATTAGTAGTAGTATGCCTACCTTTGCCATCTTTTTCTCTACTTTCTTGAGTAGATTGACGATCGATACCTAGTAGGGCATTTACCAACGTCGATTTCCCTACTCCCGAGGATCCTAGTAAAGCGACTGTATTCCCTACTTTTACATATGGAAATAGCTCATCCATTCCTTGCTGATTCATCGCACTAATCACATGAATTGGTACCCCACAAGCGATACTCTCCACTTGTAGAACTCTTTCCGAAGAATCATTACATAGATCACCTTTACTTAAGACGATGACTGGATTTGAACCGCTCTCCCAAGCCAACACCAAATATCGTTCGATCCTCCGAAGATTGAAATCCTGATTTAGTGCACTTACCAAAAAAACAAAATCCACATTACTCGCAATGGTTTGTTCTTCATATCCAGTTCCAGCTTCTTTTCGAGAGAACTGACTAAAGCGTGGAAAAATAAAGTGAATCATCCCCTTATCTTGATCATGTTTTTGGATCGCAACCCAATCTCCGATACAAGGATAGTCACTCCGGCTCTTAGCATGAAAGCGAAATTTTCCAGAAACTGATCCTAAAATCTCCCCTTTTTGGGTCATAATTCGATATGAATTGGGATACTCAGTAATAATTCTCCCAAGCTCATACCCCTCCTCTTTGCTCTCGCATTCCCATATTTCCTGTTGTTTTTTCCAACCTAAACTTACTAAATTCATCCGAATCCTCCATTTCTTCAATCCAATTCATAAGACAAAAAATTAAGATATCGATTCATCCGAAAATAGATGATCAGATACTCATTCCTAAAGAAGCCACCATCCCCCTTTTAAATGGGGAATGGGTCTTCATTTTGATTAGCTATATAGGTGGGTGTTGATTTCTAGTTAGCTACTAAAGAAGTCGCCCCTTGTTGAAGGAGGTACATTTTATGATAAAGCCCTTCTTCAGCTAACAGCTCCTGATGCGTTCCACGTTCTACAATTTCCCCGCGATGAAGTACGAGAATCAAATCTGCATCTTGAATCGTCGAAAGTCGATGGGCAATCGCAATCGTGGTACGCCCTTTACGCATTTTATTTAGCGCTACTTGAATCGCTTCTTCTGTCTCAGTATCCACACTCGCAGTGGCTTCATCTAAGACAAGGATCTTCGGATCGATTGCCATTGTCCGCGCAAAGGAGAGCAATTGCCGTTGTCCGCTGGAGAAGGTAGCACCTCGTTCGCCAATCGGTTCATCATATCCTTTTGGTAACTTTTCAATAAACGTATTTGCTTGCACGAATTCCGCAGCTTCACGTACTTGCTCATCCGTAATCGCCTGATTATGGAGGCGAATGTTACTCTTCACATCCCCGTAAAACATAAAAGAATCTTGTAGCACTAAGCCCATTTTGCTTCGTAGCTCTTCATCGGAAAAGGTTTCGAGCGGCTCTCCATCAAGTAATATGGTACCTTGTACGAGTGGATAAAAGCGCATCAAGAGCTGAATGGTTGAGCTTTTTCCACTTCCAGTGTGACCCACTAACGCTACCGTTTGACCTGGCTTTGCCTTAAAAGAGATATTTTTTAACACATCCGTCTCTCCATCATAAGAGAACGTTACATTGCGGAATTCAATCTCCCCTGCTGTAATCTCCGGATTTCCTTCCCCTTGCTTAGCAGGAGCCGTTTCTGTATCATCCATTAATTCAAAAACACGCTCAGCTGATACGATGGATTGTTGCATCGGTGCTAGACGCATCATCATTTGGTTAAACGGCTCAAAGACACGCTCAAACAAGTTAATAAATGCGAACATCTCTCCGATCGTAACAGCTCCATCGAAAGATAAAATCCCAAAGTAGTACAGCACTACCACTAAAGCAAGCGCATAAACAACTCTTGACGCAGGACGTAACAATAATCCAAACAGTTGAACATTACGCAAATTCGCTTTAAAGTGCTCATCATTTAACTTTCCAAACTCTTCGCGTAGTCGCTTCTCCTGAGTAAAAGCTTGGATGATGTTCATCCCACCTAGAGATTCACTCAATTTGGCATTCATCGCACTTAGTTTTTCGCGTGATTTACGGAACGAGACCGAAGAGTACTTCTGATACATTTTCATTAGCCACCAAAAAATTGGCAGGATAAAGGTTGTCACAAGTGCTAAACGCCAGTTTAAGGCAAATAAGGCAGCAAAAACACCAATCACATAAATTGCATTTTGCATGAAAGAAGCAAGTACCTCTACATACAAATCTTTAACTGCTTCCGTATCATTGGTGATTCTTGATACAAGTGAGCCTGTTGGTTTTTTGTCATAAAACGATAGACCTAGGTGTTGCACACGGGCAAATACATCCGTCCTGATCTGCCTGACAATCCATTGTGCCAATGTATGAAAGCGGACTAATTGGTAGTAATGGAGAATCGAGGACAGGATATGCAATCCTAAGAATAGACCTCCATAAATTACAATCCAAGTTGGATCGAAGTTACGCGGACTTACCATCTCATCAATGTACTTTGCGGCAAGCGGCACGGCAAAAACGTCTGCCGCAGTCGCTACTAACAAGAATACAAATGCTACCCAAAAATACGTGCGATACGGTGAAAGGTAACGGATTAATCTACGCGCAGTCGTGGACATATTATCTTCCTCCTTCCATAATTAAGGATTCAAGTTGCTGACTCTCATACATCTCTTTATACCAACCGCCTAACCTCATCAATTCTTCATGGGTTCCTCGTTCGGCGATTCGCCCATCTTCCATGACGATGATTAAATCGGCTTCTTCGACCGCACTTAGTCGATGTGCGGCAATCATTGTCGTCTTATCTGATCGATTCACTCGTAGTTCATGTAAAATGGAATGTTCTGTCTTAGCATCTACTGCCGACAACGAATCATCTAGAATCAATACCTCTGGATTTAGCAGAAGCGCACGGGCAATCGAAACACGCTGTTTTTGCCCACCAGACAATGTTACCCCTCGTTCTCCCACTACCGTTTCGTATCCTTGTGGAAGCTGCATGATATCCTCATGAATGCAAGCCACTTTGGCGGCAGCCTCAATCTGCTCCCCAGTTGCCTCTGGATTTCCAAAAGCAATATTCTCCGCAATATTAGCAGAGAAGAGAATATGGTCTTGTGGCACATAGCCGATTGCTCTTCTTAAGTAACTCATTTGGTATTGATTTATAGATCTATTGTTAATGAAGACCTGTGCCAGTGATCCTTCAAATTCACGAAGTAGCAAACGGAACAACGTCGTCTTTCCGCTCCCTGTTTTTCCGACGATACCCAGTGTCTGCCCCTTTCTTAAAGAAAATTGAACATCCTCCAATGTGTTTCTCTCTGTCTCTGGATATTGAAACTGCTTCACTTTATATTCAATATCACCTGTTGGGACTTCCGCTACTGCATCAGGTAAGTCCTGAATCTGAGGTTTAGTCGTTAGCAATGCATTTACTCGATCGTAAGAAGCACGCCCTTTTTCTACAATGTTAAACAACCAGCCAAACGCTAACATAGGCCAAATCAGGCGACCTAGTAAAATCGAAAACTGAGTAAGTTGACCAACCGTAATCGTGTCATCCAGTACTTTTAATGTCCCTACTGCAATCGTGATCAAGGTAGAAATCCCCATCAGTATGATAATAGTAGGGTCGTATAGTCCATCAACTCGCGCAACCGCGACATTTTTCTGAACCACATCATCTAACAAGCCACCAAACTCTTTCTTCTCAGCATCTTCCTGACCAAATGCTTTAATAACACGAACTCCCGCCATCGATTCCTGTACTTTATCATTCATCGTTGAGAACGCTTTTTGGGCCAGATGAAATCGCGTATGTAGTAGCTTTCCATACCGGTTCGTGCAGTACGCAAGAATCGGGAGCGGTAAAACAGCTAGTAACGTAAGTTGCCAATCGATGGTAATCGCCATCGTCGCAACGACCAAGCCACCTAACACAACCGTGTCCGTTAAGGTCATAATGCCTTCTCCAGCTGTCATGGTAACCGCTTGAATATCATTCGTCGAATGAGCCATCATGTCCCCAATTCGTTGCTTATGATAAAACTGAGGAGACATCTTCGTAAACGACTTATACAAACGATCCCGCAATAATTTACCTAATCGATAAGCCGCTCCAAAGATGGAGATACGCCATAAATAACCGCAAATGTAAGCTACAATCCCGAGTCCTATTAACATAAGCGCATACTGAAATAAATGATCATAAGTAAGTTGCTTGGTATTTACTAAATCAATCACCTGACCAACCATCCACGCTGGAACAAGATCTAATATCGCAAGGATCAGTAAGGCAAAAAATCCAGTGAGATAGCTTCGTTTTTCTTGTTTAAAAAACCACCATAAGTCTTTAAAAACACTCAAAACCCCACACCCTTTCAACAATAAGATACAAAAAAGACCTTAGGAATTCCTAAGGTCGTCGAAATAAAAAAACGAACCATGGAAATGCCTATAACAAGGCAACCCATGGTTCGTTTCTATGCCAAATCCAACTATTTATCAATAGCTAGAAAGATGAAATAGACCCGCCGTAGAGAGGTTGCCGAATGATATAAGATTGAGTTGAGCCAGCGACAAATGCGCCGACCTGTACAGCTACAGCAGCGCCACTTTGAATTCCAGTGGTTGCTAATTCAGCTTTTCTCATCTTCATCTTCAGCACCTCCCTTTCCGATTACTATTTCGACATACTAAGTTTACAGTAATTTATAACGATTGTAAATAGGAGATCGAATAAAATTCAAATGGCCTACTTATACCTTAATCGCCATCACAAGTGCCCCATAGTATGGCAATCGTCCATGCCGTAGAAGTAGAAATCTTTCCGATTATCCGTAAACCCATTGCTAAGAGGGCTGTATACAAAATTTGGAATACATATTAATCCATATCTTTAACTTTACTTCTTTTCATCGTTATAAATGCATAAAGTCCTATACCACACGCCGAAAGCATAAGCGATACCATGCCCTTCATACTTACTGCCATGCCTGTTTGCTTCAGGAGCACATCAGGTAAAAGTATAATCGCTGGTAGTATAATGGCATCCCATGTTCTACTCCAAATGGCTATTCCAATAAATGCGAGGGCGGATAAAACGATGGCCACGATATTTCCTGACTCTCTGAGATGAATCATAATAGTAGTGCTATAAGATTGATTTAGAAATTGTAGTAATACATATAAAGCTGTAGGAATGATAAAAGCAACTCCTGAAAACAAGACTCGCTCTTTCCATCTCGAGACTTTGTGACTTGAAACATACTTAAGTAACATAGAAATCGAAAATAAGAAAAATAGAAGAATACATGGATAGCCAATACATTCAATAAGCGAGTATTTTACCTTTCCTTCAATCGCATCACCCATTACCGCATAAGCCAGCACACCAATGAAGATCATCGGCAGATATTTTAGCCATCCTTTCAGGTCAAAAGGCATTTCATTAGCCAATTGCTCCATATACTCTTTCGGTGTCATCCCAATAATATCGTCTACTCTCTTCCCGTTTTTTTCTGCCTCGTGTAAATGATCGTTTAACTCTTCGACTATTTCTTTAATCTCTTCTTCCTTTTTTCCACTCGAATATAAATAGACGGTTACATCATCTAAAAAACTCTGACTTTCTTTTGATACCACCATCATCTACCTTCCTCCTTTAGTAAACGATTGACACTACTTGCGACCTCGTCCCATCTCGCTTGAAACTCTTCTAATCTCTCTCGACCTTTTTCTGTTAAAGAATAATATTTTCTCTTCGGCCCTCCTGAAGGAAGTGCTTTTTCGCTTGTTATCACGAGACCTTCTTTTCTCATTCTGATTAACAACGGGTAGATACTCCCCTCACTAACCATCGTAAATCCGTATGCATACAGCTTCTCTATCATCTCGTATCCGTACGTTTCTCCTTTCGAAATAACCGCTAATAAGCATCCTTCTAAAATCCCTTTTAGTATCTGACTGGTAGACAATGAATCCCCTCCTTTTCACAGTCCTCCTATTACCTTGTATAGCAAGCTAGTAGGACAAGATGCACCACTACATTGCAATACAATATAGCAATATCCTAACACATAAAATGATGTTAACTCAAGATCATTCCAAATAAAAAAGGAGTATCCAATTGTCACTTTACATTGGATACTCCTCCCCTATTTTACTTCAACGCTTCGCTTGGGCCAAAGAATTCGTAGTGAATCTGCTCCAGTGGAATGCGGGCAGAAGTAAGTTGTTCAATCATCGTTTTCATAAAGCCTTTCGGACCACAGAGATAGTAATCGGCATTAGGATCCAGTCCTTGTGGTAGTTTTGTTAGATCAAGCTTTCCAACATGTTCTACCGAAGTCTTTGGATCCATTTTTTTATCGTAGTTAATATACCTCTCCACCTGTGGATATTGAGCCACAATCTGTTGCAACTCATTACGAAAGGCGTGAACGTTTTCGTTTTGGGAGGAATGAACATAAATGATTTTTCGGTTAGGTTGTGTACGAGTAACCTCTTTTAAAATGGATTGCATAGGAGTCAGACCAACACCACCGCTGATAAGGTATAACGTATTCTCATGAGTCTGATCCACATAAAAATCACCAGCTGGAGCGCTCATTTCAATTTGATCTCCAATTTGGATTTTATCTTGAAGGTGATTAGAGATAACACCATTTGGGACTTTATCACCTCCGCGCTCCCTCTTCACCGTAATCCGATAGTAATCCTTACCAGGGAGATCGGACAAGCTGTACTGGCGAATTTGCAAGTATTCACTTCCTTGTGGACGAATCCGCACACTAATATATTGTCCCGATTTAAACATAGCTCGAAAATCATTCACACCTATTGGACGGAGATAGAAAGAGACCGTATCTAAGCATTCTACCTCTTTCCGAATTACTCTAGCAGGGATAAACTCCTCTGCCCATAACGCTCGTGCTTCCTTATACATCTCGCTCTCTATCTGTATAAACAGATCTGCTAGAATTTGATATGCTTTTCCCCAAACATGAATGATTTCTGGACTTGCATCGTCACCCAATACCTCTTGGATAGCTAGTAATAGGTATTTCCCCACAACCGGATATTGAGAAGGTTTTACTCCTAAGCTACGATGTTTATGTGCAATATGACGCACAGCTGGTAGGAGATTTTCTAATTGATCAATATTGACTGCAACAGCATATACCGCATTTGCTAAGGCTTGGGGCTGTGTACCTGACTGTTGATGTGTTACATTAAAAATATTCTTCAACTCGGGATGTTTTTTAAACAGTTCAGTATAGAAGTAAGAAGTAATCGCGAAACCTTGTTCTTTTAACACAGGAGCTGTAGCACGAATCATTTCCATTTCAGTATGTGTTAACATATGATTCACCTCTTCATCTCAATTTGACTTATCTATATTATAAGAATGAAGAGTCGGAAGGCTGTGTGATTTACGTCACATGAATTGTGGGAAAGGATTGAACAAAATGAGTGTACAGGTACTGTATCGAGGTGAAATCTTATTTCGACAGGAAGACCGAGGAGATTATCTATATTATCTTGAATCAGGCTTGCTTAAAGTAACTAGAATGAAAGAAGACGGAAGTACTACTTTATTGAATATCCTCGTACCTGGAGAGACATTTCCCCATCATAGTCTCGTCTCCCCGAAGGATTATCATGGTACCGTTATCGCACTAGCGACATCAGAGATAATGAAAATCCCTGCAGATGAATGGTACAAATCGATCCAACAAGATCCTATCCGGTACCGTTCGATCGCACAAACCTTGCAAAGTAAAATCCGCATGATGCAACAACGCATCGATATTCTAACAGCTCCTCCTCAAGAACGACCGGATTTGTTTCATCAATGGCTACAATTATACTTTCAGGATTACCGCATAGAAGATCTATTTACCCAAGAAGAAATCGCCCAATTTATTGGGTTAAGTCGAGAGACAGTCAACCGGATCTTACGAAGGAAAGGTTCTAACTAGGAAGTCCACCATGACTATCCCGAATCCCCCGATACTTCTTCATAACTACAACCACTTCCGAACTGCCATTGCCATCCAGCGTTTTTAGAGTAAGCTACTTGCGCACAAATGGATCTTGAATCAAATTTGGTTGCAACCAAGCTAGCTTACTTTCGCTAACCTCCCTTTAAACATTGATGAAAACAGAACCTCGTCCCTATACAGACACAACTTATAAATCTCCTCAATCTACCAAAATTCTATCATTCGATCCTGATTTAAAAATTCTATAAAATCCCATTTAGTCCAATTTCAGATATAATCGCTCACGATTTAATTATGTATGTTTTTTATAAAATAGAGAATAAATTTATTAACATATATATAAACAATCACAATCGAATTTATATGCTCTATAATATAATTTTATAAATAAAGAAAAATATTTATTAAGAATTGACTATAAATTCATACGTATGTATACTACCAAATAGGTTCAAAAACAAATGAGTGTGTCAATTTAAACTAGTTCACTTTAAATTTAATTAATTTTTAGGAGTGATAGTCAAAAAAATGGAAGCTATATTCAAAAGCGAAAATAGCTCGAGCATAGCCTTAAAGCCCTGTTTTAGACACATTTTACCCATATTGTAAAAATTACAAAAATATATCTAATATCGTACATCAGAAAAATGAGAAAAGAGCGATGTATCAATGTATACTCAACCCACATTACGTAAAACTATACTACTTCCGCAAGCGATTGCACTTTATATCGGATCCGTAATGGGTTCTGGCATTCTATTATTACCTGGACTAGCAGCCGAGATAGCAGGTCCTTCTTCTTTACTAGCATGGGGAGTTATGATCATGCTCTCATTTCCACTCGCTTTGGTTATGGGATGGCTAGCAGCACTACACCCCAATTCTGGAGGGGTTGCCCATTATGTAACGAAAGCTTTTGGGGAGAAGCTAGGAACTCTAACAGGCTGGTTTTTCTTGATGTCCGTTATCATCGGAGCACCTGTCACTGCGTTAACGGGAGCTGGTTATCTTAGTTCTGCCCTCGGCTTAGGGGGGAAAGGGCAAATTGAAATTGCGATTGTCATGATCATTCTAGCATTGGTCGTAAATTATTTTGGAATGAGTGTAAGTGGGCAAATTCAAGTCATTATCACTGGTGGAATTATACTTATACTCGGTTTTACGATCTTCAGCTCTTTTGTACATATTGAACCTACAAACCTTGCACCGGCTGTACCAATCAGTTTGTGGGATGTAGGCAAATCAGCAGCCCTCATATTTTGGTGCTTCACTGGCTGGGAAGCCGTAACGAATTTGAGTGAGGAATTTGTAGATCCTAAACGTGATACATTGAAAGCGGTTACAATAGCAGCGATAATCATCGGAGTCCTATACTTTCTCACTGCTTTCTCTACAGTTGGCACAGGTTCATATCTAAACGGAGCACAGGATGCTTTAGTGACGGTTATCAAACAATCATTTGGAAATTATGGTTCTGCTATTACAGGTGGATTAGGCTTTTTTATCTGTATGGCTTCCATCACGGCTTACTTCGGGTCCTCCATACGGTCGGCCTATGCTCTCGCGCGAGATGAAAAAGCTCCTTCATTCATGAAGAGTTTTAGTACGCGTTATTGCACTCCAGTAGGGGGAATTTATTTTCTGGCCGGAGGATGTGCAATCACTATGGCTCTTTATGCTACAGGTCTCATCCCATTATCTACTCTGATTCAATTGCCAAATGCTACCTATATTTTAACCTATATACTAGGTTGTGGGGCGGCCATTCGAATCTTTCGTGATTATAAGACTGCACGACTGTTTAGCTGGATTTCCCTTTTACTCTCTCTTGCCATTCTTCCATTTGTTGGATGGTCGCTGTTCTACCCAGTGACCATTACCCTATTTGTCAGCATTTTTATCTGGAAAAAAGATCTTTTCTCTAAAGGATTGGCTCACTCTAATTAACACTCACTCTACGAAAAAAGACTCGTACTGTGTACGGATCTTTTTTCTTTATCTTCCATCTAGGACTGCCCCCAAATCGCTTGATACTTCTTCACTAGTACCAACCATTCCCGAACAGCGGCGGTCATCCAGCGTTTTTTCGAGTATGCTACCTGTGTGTAAACTTGACCTTGAATCACATCGGGTTGTAGCCAAGCTAGTTTCCCTTCACGAACCTCTGTTTGAACACTTATAAAAGGAAGGTACGCAATTCCCAGCCCTGCATAAACACAACTTTTAATCGCCTCAATTGACCAAAACTCCATGTCCGATTCCGGCTTAATCCCCTGTTTTTGCATCGCATGTTCTAAGTAATTTCGATAGCTACATCCCGCTTCTGTGAGAAGAAGGGTCTCTTTTTGTAAGTCATGTAGCTCAAATATTTGGGTCTTAGTTAGGGAATGGTCAGGTGAAGTGACCAATCCAATTGGTTCAGGAACGATCGTCTCAATCTTTATATCCTCTTGCCCTCCAGAGTACGGCTCCAATAAAAATGCGATATCCAACTCTCCTCTAGCAACCTTCTGCCTCATTTGCCAGCATACCCCTGGCTTTAAAATAATCTTAACCTGAGGAAACTTCTGCTTATACTCGTGAATCAGAGCGGGTAAACGATACGCTGCCAGCGATTCGGGTGACCCAATCGTAAGAACTCCCGAAGGAATGGAATCCGGTCGAATCGCTATTTTGGCCTCATCATGTAGTTGTATCATCTGATTCGCATAAGGAAGGAGCCTCTGCCCCATTTCCGTTAAGATAATTTTCTTTCCGATCCGATCAAAAAGCGGACTCCCTAGCTCCTCTTCTAAAGCCTGAATCTGAGCGGTAATACTACTTTGCGCATATCCCAAGACATCAGCCGCTTTGGTAAAACCATTACACGATACAACGGTTCGAAACGCGATCAAATTTCGCAACTCCATGTGGTAGTTCACCTCATCAATCGATTTTTATGATGATTATAAACGAAACTATCTATTTTACTGATGATATATCTTTACAGTACCATACAGATATCAAAGTGAAAAAGGAGTGCGGTTAGTGGACACTCAACTTGCATTGCACAAAACAATCCGGCTTCCGCAAGCCATCGCTCTTTATATCGGATCCGTTATGGGTTCTGGCATTTTACTCGTACCGGGATTATCAGCAGAGATAGCTGGCCCTTCTGCATTACTCGCATGGGGGATCATGATGATACTCGTGTTTCCAATGGCTCTTGTTATGGGGTGGTTATCAGCACTATATCCTCACTCTGGAGGAGTAGCTCATTATGTCACCAAAGCGTTTGGAGAGAAACTGGGAACGTTGGTAGGCTGGTTTTTCTTGATGTCCGTGATCATCGGAGCTCCTGTCAACGCATTAACAGGAGCTGGTTTTCTCGGTGCCGCTATCGGCGTAGGAGATACCGGACAGATTGTCATTGCCATCATCATGATCATTTTAGCCTTAACTATGAATTATTTTGGGATGAAGGTAAGTGGGCAAATCCAAGTCATCCTTACCTGCGGAATCGTACTTGTACTATGCCTTGTCATCTTTAGTTCGTTTTCACATATGGAGCCAGCAAACTTCCAACCTTTTGTACCACATGGTTGGTGGAATGTAGGAGAATCAGCGGCCATTTTATTTTGGTGCTTCATCGGCTGGGAAGCTGTAACGCATCTAAGTGAGGAATTTGTAGATCCTAAGCGTGATACAGTAAAAGCGGTTACCATAGCCGCTGTAATCGTTGGAGTCCTTTACTTTCTCACTGCTTTTGCGACAGTTGGCACCGCTTCATACCTAGACGGAGCACAGACGGCTTTGGTTGGGATTATTAAGAAATCGTTTGGAATTAGTGGTTCTGTCGTGACAGGTGGACTAGGCTTTTTTATCTGCATGGCTACCATGATTGCTTACTTTGGAGCCGCTTCTCGTCTGGCTTACGCCCTCTCACGAGCAGGGAAAGCTCCTGCATTTATGGGTCTATTCAATAAACGATATGGTACTCCAGTAGGCGGACTTTATTTCTTGACCGGGGCATTTGTGATTATCATGTCTCTATACGCTACAGGTTTCATTCCATTATCGACTCTGATTCAATTGCCAAATGCTACCTTTATTATGACCTATTTGTTCGGTTGTGCAGCGGCCATTCGAATCTTTCGCGATTTTAAGACTGCACGACTGTTTAGCTGGATTTCTTTTTTACTTACCCTTTCTATCATTCCATTTGTTGGATGGGCGCTATTCTATCCAGTGGCAATTACCCTATTTGTAAGCATTTTTATCTGGAAAAAGGATCTTTTCGCTCAATCGATTGACACACTCTAATTGACAATTAGCAGAAGGATCGATACAATTTTAGGTAACTTGCTCCATCGGTAGTGCCTTGCAAGACTTGGCAAGTTGCTACCGATGGAGTGAGTCCACACCAAGAAAAAGGACTCGTACTTTGTGCGGGTCTTTTTTCTTTCCTTTCCATGTGGTACGATTTCGAAGAACATATATTTGAAGAAAAGGTGAACAAGAACCTCATGAAACCAGAACAGATTCGCAACATCGCGATTATCGCGCACGTAGACCATGGGAAAACAACATTGGTTGATGCGATGTTGAAGCAAAGTCGTATATTCCGCGCCAATCAACAAGTAGATGAGCGCGTGATGGATTCCAACGCACTCGAGCGCGAACGTGGAATCACTATTCTAGCGAAAAATACTGCCATTGATTATAAAGGAATCAAGATTAACATCATTGATACTCCTGGACACGCAGACTTTGGTGGAGAAGTAGAGCGTGTGATGAACATGGTAGACGGTGTGCTACTACTCGTAGACTCAGTAGAAGGACCGATGCCGCAAACCAAATTTGTTCTTCGTCAAGCACTCGAGCGCGGACATAAAGTAGTAGTGGTTATCAATAAAATCGACCGTGAAAATGCACGTCCTGATTACGTGATCGATACTACTTTTGACCTGTTTGTTGACTTGGGAGCAAGTGATGAGCAATGTGAATTCCCTGTTATCTATGCAAGTGGTCTTGCTGGGACTTCGGGACTCGAACCTGATCAGTTAGGCGAAACCATGGAGCCACTCCTTGACACGATTCTGGAAACCCTACCTTCCCCAAATGTGGATGTAGAAGGACCTACTCAGATGCAAGCAACACTGCTTGGTTTTGATGAGTACAAAGGACAAATCGTCATTGGTCGTCTTCATCGTGGTAAGTTAAAGCGGAATCAGAGTATCACCGTTATGGCGGCAGATGGCACCACTCGCAATGCACGCGCAGCTCAAGTCTTTACTCATCAAGGTCTCGCACGTGTAGAAGTAGAGGAAGCTTCGGCTGGAGATATCATCGCTGTAACTGGTTTAGGTGAGGTGCGGATTGGAGATACATTAGCCGATCCAAACCACACAGAAGCATTGCCTTCTATTACAGTAGAAGAACCAACTCTACGGATGACGATTGGGGTTAATACTAGTCCGTTTGCAGGTCAAGATGGTACCTTTGTCACATCACGTAAACTTCGTGAACGACTCTATCGCGAAGCAGAACGCGACGTGGCTCTTCGTGTGGAGGACACCGAATCCGCAGATAACTTCATGGTTTCAGGTCGTGGTGAGCTTCACTTAGGCATTTTGATTGAAAACATGCGCCGTGAAGGATACGAATTCCAAGTAAGTAAGCCTGAGGTAATCATCAAGGAAATCAACGGAAAGAAACATGAACCTGTTGAAGCAGTTGAAATTGAAGTGGGCAGTGACCATCAAGGTGCTGTAGTAGAACTACTTGGTATTCGTAAAGGTCAGATGAAGGACATGGAGATCTTAGACAATGGAAATATCCACTTCTCTTATCTCGTCCCATCACGAGGCTTGCTCGGATTCCGTCAACAATTGCTTACCGCAACACGTGGAGAAGCATTGATGAACTCCCTACTCGCTGGTTATGAACCATATGCAGGCGACATCGACACACATGGCTTTGGCTCCCTTATCGCATGGGAATCTGGAACAGCTACCACCTATGCCCTTCATTCGGCACAAGAGCGTGGACAAATGTTTGTCACTCCAGGTACCGATGTCTACGAAGGAATGGTAATCGGACAACACATTCGTGATAACGATCTCGAAGTAAACGTATGTAAAAAGAAACACCTTACCAGTATCCGTAGTGCGACCAAGGAAGAAGCCCTACGTCTCGATACTCCACGTCAGATGTCGATCGATGATGCCATCGAGTATTTGAAAGATGACGAGTTATTGGAAGTAACTCCGAAAACATTCCGTATTCGGAAACGTTACCTTTCTAAGACAGATCGCTCACGTTACAACAAAAACAAAGGCTATCATGCTTCACGATCTGAATAGAGAAAAGATGGTACTATAAAAATTAAAGATTAACTAAGCGGCTTTCATCCTGAATTCCACAGGACTGAGGGCCGTTTCGTTTTTGTTGCCATAACTCAAAATTGGCACTATCTACACTAACCTATAACAATCACAAATTTTAGTACCATGAGTATAAATAAATGGTAGTATCATTCGGATGGTTCTAAAGTGATAAGGAGAGGAGATCATTGCCTAATTTTTTCCACAAACACAACAATCGTTATCAATTAAAAAAACGTAAGCTTTGCCACTTTACACCGCGTAATCCTTGTCATTGCCCCTCCTGTAGAAAATTTTTTGTTATTCATACTAGAGAATCAATGGGGCTTCAGGGACCTACCGGACCTCAGGGGCTAGCAGGACCCCAAGGACCTGATGGATTTCAAGGACCTACTAACCAAGCTACTGGAGCTACTGGAGTTATAGGACCTCAACGAACTGGTGTTATAGGACCTACTGCATTATTTATATCGAGTGGATTGGAAGCTTTAGCCGGTACAAATCAAAATATCGTAAATGATGGACTCATTACATTTGTTACCATTCAAAATGAGGGAACCGGAATTACTTTCAATGGTACAAATACGTTTACTCTTAATGCACCTGGTCTCTATCATGTAGAATGGAATGTAAACTTAGCTGCAAATAGTGCAGCAAGTGCCTTTGGTTTATTACAAAATGGAGTACCTGGAGTTTCAACTATGGGACACGCATCAACCTCTGGAGGGAATATGGGGGGAGGTGCTATCATTCGAGTTCTCTCAGGAGCTCCCATTCCGATTGCATTACAAAATAGATCTGGAGCAACTAGAACAATCGTGATAAATACTGGTGCTAGTGCAAGTATACGTATTGCTAGATTTGCAGATGGACCAGCAGCATAAGCATTTATAAAATTTTAAAATCAGGTATATCAGATAGGAGAGGAGATAATTATCTAAATTTTTTAATAAAAAACGTAAATTATGCAATAAAAAAAAATATAAAGTCCGTCCTTGTCACCCCTGCAAAAAAAAGGTTATTGTTCATTGTCATGGACCTACCGGGCCTCCAGGATCTCAAGGGCTTCAAGGACCTCAAGGACCTCAAGGACCTCAAGGAACAACTGGACCTACCGGGCCTACTGGACCTACCGGACCTACTGGATCTACCGGACCTACTGGATTTTTCACTAGTGCAGTTGAAGCACTAACTGGTGCAACTCAAGCTGTTCCGGTAAATGGGCTCGTTACATTTCAAACAATTGAAAACGAGGGAAGCGGAATTACTTTCAATGGTCTAAATACCTTTACCCTTAACGCACTTGGTCTTTATCATGTAGTATGGAATGTAAACTTAGCATTAAATAGTGGTGCAAGTGCTTTTGCTTTTCTTCAAAACGGAGTATCTGGAGTCTCAGCAATGGGAAATGCAGCAACCGTAGGAGGGAATATGGGAGGTGGCGCTATCATTCGTGTGTTCGGACCGCCCATTCCAATTGCATTACAAAATAGGTCTGCGGCAATTAGAACGATCGTGCCTACAAATGGTTCTTCTGCTGCAAGTATACGTATTGTTAGATATTCAGATGGTTAAATCCGTGGAAATGTAAAAATGACTTATCATTATCTGATAAGATACTTAGATTTGCATGAAAAAGCCCCCTAAAAGTAGACAGTTTTATGATTTCAACTGTCTACTTTTAGGGGGCATATCATTCTGTACATCAACCTTTTTTATGACTCCCTCTATTCCTTCTCCTCTAGCCACGCTTCATAGGACTTACGTGGCATCGCATATGTTTCTCCAATATTTCCGTAGTATAAACCAGCTAATCGCCCTACAGGTTGTAGTTGGTCCGTGTTAATTTTCCCATCCGTCAGCAAGTCATCTTGTACATGGAACTGGACGATTTCACCAACGATAAAGTCTGAATTCGGAGCGTCAGCTGTCCCACCCATTGGAATGATTTGATGCAGTTTACATTCTAATTGAACTTTACTCTCTCGAATGCGTGGCACTTTCACCACTTCACTCGGTTCTAGCGTAAATCCAGCCGCCTCTACCTCACTCACATCGCTTGGGAATTCGGTAGCGGTCTCATTTACCATAGTCACGTTGGTTTCATCGACCACATGAACGACAAATTCACCATTTAACCGGATATTGCTAGCGGTATCTTTTTGAATATTTCCCGGCTTGCGATTAACGGTAAAGCCGATCATAGGAGGATTGGTACTTACGGCTGTATAGAAGCTAAAAGGAGCCGCATTTACGATCCCCTCTTGATTGATAGAGGTAACAAATGCGATCGGTCGAGGTAATACACTACCAATCATCAATTTATAATTGTCTTTCTGGGTTAATTGTTTAGGATCGAGTCGCAATCCTCATTCCTCCTTACGATTTTCGATTCCATGACAACATATACTCTGTATCTTCGGTCTCTAACGCAGATTCGGCTATTTTTAGAGGACGGAAGGTATCGATCATGACTGCCAACTCTTCCGTTCTAGTCTTACCAATTGAGCCTTCTACTTTACCGGGATGAGGTCCGTGTGGAATCCCACTTGGATGTAGAGTAATAGACCCTTCTTGGATCCCATTGCGGCTCATAAAATTCCCCCGCACATAGTACAAAACCTCATCACTCTCTACATTGCTATGGTAATAAGGAGCTGGGACGGCTTCTGGATGGTAATCATACATACGTGGTACAAAGGAACAGATTACAAAGTTTGGTCCTGCAAATGTCTGATGAACAGGTGGTGGTTGATGGATCGAACCTGTAATCGGTTCGAAATCATGAATGCTAAATGCCCACGGATGAAGGTAACCGTCCCATCCTACAACATCCAATGGATGAAAATCGTACGTATAGCCGTGTAACTGATTTCTCGCTTTTACCCGGACTTCATAGCTACCTTTGCTTTCATAAGCCACTAATTGAGTCGGAATCCGGATATCTCGCTCACAAAACGGACTGTGTTCGGCTAGCTGTCCATATTCATTGCGATAGCGCCTCGGAATCGTAATCTCGCCTGTGGTTTCTACTACCAACATGCGAATCGGATATGTATCTGCTACTACTCGATACGTCGTACCAATTGGAATCACCAAATAGTCACCTTGCTGAAACGGTAGCTCTCCGAAGATCGTTTCTAACTTTCCACTTCCCTCGTGGATAAAAAGGACCTCATCCCCATCTGCATTCCGATAGAAATAATCCATCGGTTCAGATGCATACACGGTTGAAATAGCACAATCCTCGTTTGCTAACGAGTACACCCTTCCATCGATGCAATCTCCCTTTGCCTCATGTCGAAAGGTAAAGAAATGTCGATGTCGATTCGCTCCCTCTTCTTCGAGGGTAACAATCCAATCACGAATCTTACGGTACTGGCTCACTTGAGTAGGTGGATTCACATGATATAAGATGGATTGGATTCCAGAAAAGCCTTTCGTTCCCATCACTTGCTCATGATAAAGGCTTCCATCTGGTTGGCGAAATTGAATATGTCTCTTATGTGGTAATTTCCCTAATTGATGATAAAACGGCATAACACCACTTCCTTCCACAATGGTCTGATAGAAAGATTAGTCAATTTTATCTTATCAGATTAGTAAAGTATTTTACACCAATGATAGTGACTGATAAAAAGAGGATGCCACTAAAATAAGTAGCATCCTCTCTGTATTACTCAATTAATTTATAAAAAATTCCAATTTGCAAAATCGACAAACCATCCAAATAGGCTAAATAGCTCCATCGCAAAAAAGACAATCGAAATAATGGAAATGATAAATAGAATCAGGACCCAAATTTTAAGGTTTTTTCCCTTTTTAAATAACATCATAACACCCAAGACAATCAAAACTACTAGTGAAATCAAAAAACCTAAACCAGAGAAGAGAATTCCTCCTAGTGTATCCCAGGGCACAAATTATCACCTCCTGTTGTCATGCATTTCATACCACTTTTAGCGGAATGATAAACGTTTATTTGTTTTACTCGATACCTACATAAATAGAACCTATATTGTCGGAAAGGTTTATGCTATTTTTGCTATCCTTTTTGGTAAGGGAGGTCATACGAATGGATTTACTGAAAAACATGAATGCATCTCTCCAGTATATAGAAGAGAATCTTACTCAAGAGATCGATTTTAAAGAAATAGCGAGGATCGCTCTGTGCTCCGAGTATCATTTTAAAAGAATGTTCTCTTTTCTTGCTGGTGTTTCCTTATCCGAATACATTCGCAGGAGACGGCTTACGCTTGCGGCCTTCGAGCTTCAGAATCGAACCTCACGTATTATCGACATTGCTATTAAATACGGGTATAGCTCACCTGATTCATTTAGCAGAGCCTTTCACAGCTTACACGGAATCCCTCCATCTGAGGCTAGAAATCAGGCACCAAGTTTAAAGGCTTATCCACGAATGACCTTTCAATTAACGATTCAAGGAGGAGCAGAAATGAATTATCGAATAGAAGAGAAAGAGTCATTTCGTATCATTGGGATTCAGAAGAGAGTTCCGATTGTTTTCCAAGGGGAGAATCCTGAGATTACCGCTATGTGGAAATCGCTAAATATGGAGATGATTCATCAGTTAATGGAGTTATCTGATATTGAGCCTAAAGGAATGATTCAGTCATCAACGAACTTTTCAGACGGTCGTATGGAGGAACAAGGGGAACTCGATCATTATATAGGGGTAGCAACCACAGGAGAAGGCTTAGAGGGCTTTGACAAACTAGAGGTTCTTGCTTCAACTTGGGCTGTGTTTGAGACGGTTGGACCCTTTCCACAGACACTGCAGGAAACGTGGGGACGTATTTATTCGGAGTGGTTTCCATCTTCTCATTATCAACAAGCAGAGGGTCCTGAAATGTTATCAATTAAAAATAAGGACTTAACTTCGCCAAGTGTATTGTGTGAAATTTGGATTCCGGTTTCAAGAAAAGTTCATATTGATTAATGAATTAGCTATTGGAGCAATCCCGAGGCAAGTGTATCGAGCCACTGCCCCTATTCTGTTCCTGTTTATTGGTTACTTAAGGCTTCTGGTATATTCGTTAAAACAAAGAGTAACCAACTTTACGTGTAATCGAAGTTGGTTACTCTTTATTTTTATTTATATATGGACTCTTTTTGTTTTAGTTTGAAGTTCGTTCATTCATTAAAACTTAGTTGCTGCTTCTTTCGCTTCAGCGAGGCCTTTTTGTAAGATCGCATCCGCTTGGTCAGGAAGAGCACTATGACCTTCCATGGCGATATGTTGGTAATCTTCGATACCCATGAAGGCGGTAATAGCGCGAAGGTAACGATCTCCGAACTCTAATTCTTTGGCAGGACCTTCGCTGTACATGCCGCCACGGGCTTGGATATGAAGCGCTTTTTTACCTTTTAATAAACCTTCCGGACCTGTTGCTGTATAGCGGAATGTTTTACCTGCAATCGATACGGTATCGATGTATGCTTTCAGACGTGCTGGAAGACTAAGGTTCCATAGTGGAGTAACAAATACATACTTGTCCGCGTCTACAAATTGATCCACTAACTCGCTCATCCGTTTTGCTTTTGCTGCTTCATCAGCAGTTAATTCGATTCCTTGAGCACCTTTACCCCAGCTAGATAGCACATCTTCATCAATGTAAGGAATTTCTTCTTTATAGATATCAAGAATCGTGACTTCATCTTGAGGATTATTTGCTTTATATTCAGTAAGAAATGCTTCCCCAGCCTGTGAGCTGAAAGATGCGGATGTTGGTTTTGGATTAGCCGTAATATATAATACTTTTGCCACTTGTGTAGCCCCCTAATGTTAAATAACTTACTTTATGTTAGTATATTACTATATTCAACATACATATGTCAAGTATGTGTTTTGTTAGTATTCCTACCGCAAAATAAACTTATTCACAATGATTGTGTCCCCAAGCCATCTAGTATTCCTAGAGACTAATATTTAGCCCCACGAAAAAACCGAGGTCTATACTAATAGTAGTATAACCCCGGCTTCTTTTTCATTTAATAAAATTAACCAATCTTAGTCATATTTAACAAGAGAATAAACCTCTACATCTCCTAGCTTCTCACGACCATTTAGATACATTAACTCAATCCAAAATGCTGCTCCAACAGGCTCTCCGCCTAATTGGCGAACAAGATCAAGAGTTGCGCTAATCGTTCCACCTGTTGCTAGCAAGTCATCTGCAATCAAAACTTTTTGTCCTGGTTGAATGGCGTCTTTATGCATCGTTAAAATATCTTTTCCATATTCCAAGTCATATTTTGCCTCAATGATCTCACCAGGGAGCTTGCCTTTTTTTCGAACAGGCACAAACCCAGCACCGAGAGCAAGTGCAAGTGGTGCTCCAACGACGAATCCACGAGCTTCAGGGCCTAGTACGAGATCGATTTCCATCCCTTTATAATGCTTTGCTAGCTCTTCAATAGCCGCTCGGTATGCTTCGCCATCTTTTAATAAAGTAGTAATATCCTTAAAGCGAATCCCTTCTGAAGGGAAATCTGGGATCACACGAATTTTGTCTTTGAAGTCCATTATGGGTATCCTCCTGATTATAATCCAGAAAACATCTGACATATCTCTTTATAAGAGCTATATACTAATGTCTGAAGAACTTCCTCTTTCTCCAGTTGTTGTCGATAAGTCAACGAATCGGTTAAAGGTCGTTTGGAAGGGCTTTCTACTATCTGGATCACTCCACTATTATTTTGTAAGAACTGTAATTCCTCGAACACTTGAATCATAAAGGAAAGTGTTCGTTTTGACAATCCTGTTCTTTTTGTCAGAGATGGATATGATTTCAATAAAGAAAACGGCTTTTTTCCGTACAATAAATTGTATAACTGTTTGAATTGTTCGCGTGAAGGAACAGCTAACAAATTTTGGTCAAAGTCACGATCTCCAAAAATAAAATAGACACGTTCGATATGCTGAATCTGATTGAGATGATTCCGCCAAATTTCCATAGACGGCGGGGGATCGATCCAAGCGATCTGGGTATATTGAGCGAGTGATTCCTCCGCTCCTCTAGCGCAATCTTCCCATGAGAGAAAGGAGTATGCGTTGTCGCCCGCTGAAAACTGATGCCCAATCAATAGGACGGGCTTGTCACGCAATTTATTCAGGTGCTCACCTTTATGATTACTACGCCAATCAAAAATCTGTCTCTCATGTACAGCAAGATCCTTACAAATTAACTGCGGGGTACGCCGACCATTCCATTCATTAATTTGTAATTCACCAACCACATGGATTTTGCTGGTTGGAACCAACTCTTCTGCTAATTCTGCTTTGCGAAATGCAAGTGCATCCATGAAGATACGGTCCATCTGAAGAGTCAATTTAAGATGATTTTTATCCGCACCAATGGTTTGAATCTTCGCGATGGAAGAATCTTTTAACAGAAAGCTGGGCGTTGCATTACCCATGCCATATGGCTCTAACAAAGCTAACTGTTCCAACATCGATAGCTCCACTTGATCAATCGTTAATTCATCATCAATATGTGTCAGAGGAATATAATCTTCCACTTGCAGAGTCTCCTGTGCAACACCGGACAATTTAACATGGAAAGCAGGAATATCTGCAATCTTGAGCGACATACCCGCTGCCATATAGTGTCCCCCAAATTGTGGGAGGTACTCCTTACAGGCAGTCAGAGACTCATATAGATCGAATCCAGCGATACTTCTGGCTGATCCTTTGGCTATCCCTGTTTCTTCATCACACCCTAATACGATCACAGGTCGATAGTATTTCTCCACAAGTCTAGAGGCGACAATCCCAATCACACCTACATTCCAGCCGGGCCTAGCGACGACGATCACATGCTGGTAACGGTCTAGGTCTTGCTCCACCATCGCGATCGCTTGTTCTGTAATTTCTTCTACGATCTGCTGGCGTTCTTGGTTCATCTCTTGTAGCTTTTCTGCTAGATCCTGTGCTTCACTTAGATCGTCTGTTGTTAACAGCTCAACAGCCTGTCCTGCGGAATCTAAGCGGCCACTCGCATTGATTCGAGGTCCTAGAAAAAAGCCTACATGGCCCGCAGTAGCTTGTTTATCAACACCCGCTACATCCATTAATGCAGAAAGCCCTTTATTGGTACGTTCGTTTAAACGTTCTAATCCATATGTAGCCAGTACTCGGTTCTCATCTACCAATGGAACCAGATCCGCGATGGTACCAATAGCAACTAGATCCATCCACTCGGTGGGAATTCTATCTAACAAGGCAGTAGCCAGTTTAAAAGCAACACCGACTCCAGCCAGCGATTTAAACGGATATGTACAATTTGGTTTCTTTGGGTTGATCACCGCGACTGCTTCTGGTAATTCAGGAGGCGGTTCATGATGATCTGTAATAATCAGGTCTAAGCCGATTTCACGGGCAAATGCTGCCTCTTTCGTAGCACTGATCCCCGTGTCAACGGTAACCACTAAATCATAACCACGTTCTTTGGCTTCCTTGAGAGCTTCTTGGTTGAGACCATAGCCCTCTCGAAAACGATTCGGGATATAGTAATCAACTTGCTGTGTCAGAGTACGAAACACATTTAATAATAAGCTTGTACTACTCACACCGTCCGCATCATAATCGCCATAAATAAGGATCTTTTCTTGTTGGGTCAGCGCAAAGCGGATTCGTTCAACCGCTTCCTTCATGCCATCTAATTGGTAGGGATCATGTAAATAATCCATAGAAGGACGTAAAAACTTCTGAGCTGTTTCGATATCGGTTTGCCCACGACGAATCAACAACCTAGCAATCGTCGGATGAACGGACAAGCCTTCCGCCAACCTCTGGATTTCTTGTGGATCAGCTTCCACAGGAATCCATCTCGTCTTTGAACGAATCATAAAAAACCGTTCACCTCTCTTCGCGGTATGATTATAGCACAAAGAAAGAGAAAACGGTGGTTCATTCCTTATTTTTCTGCAAAATTTTGCCATCGAATGGGTTTATATGTACAAATACATCTTCTACATGATCAAAACGGTCTACCAATGTTCGTTTTACCTGTTTCCCAATCCGATGCCCTTCTTCAACCGTAATATGAGGATCTACCGAAATTTTTACGTCTACAATCACATAATGACCATGTTGACGAGCACGTAAGTTATCAATATCTAGAACACCCCTTACTTCTCGAACCGCATCAATTAATTCCTGCGCCTCTTTCGGAAGTAGTACAGGGTCTAGTAAATTATAAATCGCTTCGCGAGCTAATCGGTAGGCCATCCAGAAGACAAATAAGGAGACTCCCATACCCGCAATCGGGTCAAGATAGACTAACTCGGGAACACCGATATACCGACTTAGCACCGCTCCTAGTATCCCCACTAAAGCCGCAATGGTGGCAAACACATCAGCTCGATGTTCGAGAGCATGCGCTACTGTGGCTTGACTATTTTGACGTTTTCCCACTCGATAGGTATAACGATATAACATCTCTTTTACTAAGATCGATAGAAAGGCGACAATCGCAGCTGAAATGCCCGGGGGCTCTAATTTATCAAATAATGCTTGGAAGGAGCCTCGAGCAATCTCTACTCCCACCATAGCCAACAACACAGCTACGATAAAAGAAGCAACTATCTCTGCTTTACCGTGCCCATACGGATGTTCAGGGTCTGGAGGACGTTTCGCTACGCGGATTCCAAAATAAACAGCAAGAGAGCCAACCAAATCTGCCGCTGAATGAGCCGCTTCAGCGATCAGAGCACGACTATTAGCTAGAAAGCCGACTGTGCCCTTTACTACGGTCAATAAGATATTAAAAAATATCCCAATCCATGCCGCTCGATTGATCTCTTGAAATCGTTGATCACCCATAGTTGCTCCTCCAGAAATAAGACCGCAGATTCATTCTCCGCGGTCTTTTCCTTCATTGTATGGAAACAATGATGTTCTTATTCAGTTGTAGGCGATAATTTTGGCTCGTCTTTTCCAGCCTTCACCGAACGCCATTTCCAAATCACCCAAATTTGAGAAGCGATAAAGATCGAAGAATACGCTCCTGCAAATAAACCTACCACGAGAGCAAGGGAGAAGTTACGAATTCCCTCTCCACCCAGTAAGAACAATGATAAAGCGCCAAATAATACAGTAAGAACCGTATTAATGGATCGAACCAAAGTTTGTTGGATACTTAGATTTACCATACCAGATAGTTGTTCCCACGTCTTCGGTTGTAGCTTCTCTTCATTTTCACGAATCCGGTCAAAGACCACAATCGTATCGTTCATGGAATAACCAATGATGGTTAGGATAGCAGCGATAAAGAATAGGTCGACTTCAATCTGGAACAGAGAGAAGAACGTGATAATGAGGAAAGCATCGTACAACAACGTAACTACCGTTGCCATCGCAAACCGATACTCAAAACGGAATGCAACATAGATTCCAATAAATGCACAAGCAATCAGTATACCAATAATAGCGTTACGTGCTAGTTCACGTCCGATAATCGGGTCTACTTTCTGCTCTTGTACAGTTACATTCACACCAAATTCTTTTGATAAATCTCCTTTGAGTTTATCAATTTTCGGTTTATCTAAAATATTGTCCGTACGGAAAACGACAACTTGCTTTTGATCCCCAGCAGCACGTGCATTAGGATGCTTAAAGCCATTTTGTTCTAAGACGCTTTTTGCTTTTTCCACATCAACGTTTTGCTTTACCGTAAAATCTAGGCGTGTACCACTCACAAAATCAACGCCTAGATTTAATCCTTGGACAAAGAGGGAGCCAATCCCGATTAAAACAATGATGAGAGAGGCTAGTAGGAACGGTTTGCGGAATCGAACAAAATCAAATTTATAGTTCACCAATCTCATCCTCCTTCACACGGAACAGCACAGGATTCTTGACTAGATTTGAGTTGATTAAGAGTGACATCAACCAACGAGACAATCCTACTGCGGTCACGAAGCTACACAAGATCCCGACGATCAATGCTACTGAGAAACCTTTTACCCCAGCAGTACCAAAAGCAAATAAGACAGCACCCGCTAAGATCGTCGTAAAGTTCGCATCAAAAATCGTTAAGAATGAACGCTTGGAGCCTGCTTTCAACGCACTCTTCAATGTACGTCCCACACGTAATTCCTCACGAACACGCTCTGACATAATAATGTTGGCATCTACCGCCATCCCAATCCCTAGGATAAAGGCGGCAATCCCAGGTAAGGTAAGAGTTACTTTTAAGAAAGCGAAGATAACCAAGTTTAGGTACGTGTATGCGATGAGTGTGGTAACCGCTACAAGACCTGGTAGACGATAGAAACCAATGACAAAGATAAAGATCATGAGAACGGAAAGTCCGCCCGCTATTAAGGTATCCCTCATCGATTGATGACCCAAGCTCGCATCAACAGCAAAACTTTGAACTTCTTGAAGCTTAATAGGAAGAGCTCCTGCATTGAGAAGACTAGCTAATTCCTTTGCCTCTTCTGGAGTCTTTTGTCCACTGATGGTTGCTTTTCCACCACTGATTACAGTTTGAATGACAGGATTACTCAGTTCTTTTTCGTCCAAATAGATCGGTAATGGTTGACCTATGTATTTCTTCGTAATCTCTTCAAATTTCTTGTCATCTTTAAATTCAATGGCAACAACAGGTTTATTGTATTCATCAAAGCTTAATTTCGCACTACCTGGTTTTAGGTCAGCGCCCTTAATAACAGCTGTTTTTCCTGTTGGTTCACGAAACGTTAATTCAGCCTGTTTTCCTAAGAGTTCCCGGGCCTTCGCAGGATCCTTCACCCCTGCTAATTGCACCCGAATTCGATTATTTCCTTCAATCGAAATCTCAGGTTCAGAAACCCCCAGTACGTTAATCCGTCGTTCAAGCGCATTTGCTACATCAAGGAGAATGGCTCTATCTACTTTTTGATCTTTGGGTGCTTCATATAAAACCTCAAAGCCTCCCTGCAAGTCCAATCCCTTTGTAATCTTGTTCCACACTGGCAGAGCGGTCGTACCAGCAAGAGCGAGGATCGCCACGACGATGATGATAAAAATCGCTACTTTTCCTTTTTTGACCTTCATGGACTGTCCTCCTTATTCCATTACCATACCAAGTCCTATTATCCCAACTGAAGCCCTGCGAGTCAATTACCACAAATAAAGCCACCAGCAGGGCTGATGACCTTCAAGACTTTACTCACTCTTATAGATATTATGTAGCATTAACCAGTTCATAAAGCGGCTCGCTTTTAAAGACATAATATCGTTCACTAAGCGGTTCAGTCTCGGGGTGCCCTGACGATGTTCATCTGAAACACAAGCCCATATTTGTTCGGGTGTCACATTCTCATATCCATATAAATGAAACTCAGATGCTTTACTTCTACAAAGATCTTCAAGACATTCATCTAATTCATCTGATGTTAAATGCTCAATTTCATCTTCTTCGAAATCATACTCTTGTTCAGGTAAAGCTAGCATCGACATCGTATCCCTCCAATCTTACTCATTCGACATCTTTTGAATGTATCAATTCTGCATGAAGAACCTTCTTTCCTCCTATCTACGAAAAACAGTCATGAGCCTATCGGACAAGGCATAACTTGTACTAAAACGTAGTGGACGGAAGAAGGGAGTTAACATGCACAAACAGAGCTTCCTCGCTGGCACCCTCATCCTGGTGGGTGCTGGATTTGTAACGAAAATTCTTGGCTTTATCTATCGAATTGCTTTATCTCGTCTGATCGGGGACGAAGGAATGGGGCTTTTTCAACTTGCTTTTCCGATTTTAATCTTCGCGGTTGTCATCACTTCTGCTGGAATCCCCGTTGCGATCTCAAAGCTAGTATCCGAAGCTGAGGCAAAAAATGAAGAGCACAAGATCCCACACATCATCATTGTAGCAGGGATTGTAGTAGGAATCACCAGTACAATCGTTACCAGCTTAGTATTTGTCTTTGCCCCGATCCTAGCAAAAACCCTATTAACGGATCCTAGGACACTCTATGCTCTTATGGGGATTACTCCCATCATCCCCGTAATCGCCATATCCAGCATCTTCCGCGGCTATTTCCAAGGCCGACAAAATATGAGCCCTTACGCACTTTCACAAATCATCGAGCAAGTAGTGAGAATCTTTACAGTTCTTATATTGGCTAAATATTTGCTACCTTATGGGGTTGAATATGCCGCTTCTGGAGCAATGATTGGAATGGTAATCGGTGAATTTACAGGGATGTTATACATCTATTATCGATACCGCAAAGATCCAAAGCGTCCTATTTTACGCCAAATATGGAAGAGACGTAAAAACCAGAAGGACGAGAAAAATATTGTGAGTCGATTCAACACGATAGCCGATTTCTTTCGGATCGCCGTTCCCGTTACGTTGAGCAGGACCATTGGCTCCCTTACCTATGCAGTAGAACCGATCATCGTATCACAAAGTTTAGCCATTGCTGGGATCGCCGCAGCCACCTCTACCGCCCTATACGGACAACTAGAGGGAATGGCGCTACCGTTAGTCTTCTTTCCCGCTTTTATCACCTATGCCTTAACGGTCTCCCTCGTTCCAGCTGTGAGCGAGGCAGCAGCACAAAAAAATACCACTTTAATCGAGCGGCGACTCCAACAAGCGATCCGGCTTTCTTTGATTATCGGTGCTCCATGTACCATGTTGGTCTATGTGTTAGCAGAGCCACTCGCTACCTTACTCTATCATCAACCAAGTGTTGGTCAAATGATTCAGATCATGGCACCCATTTCGTTATTCCACTACTTACAAGGTCCCTTTGCTGCTGTGCTTCAAGGGTTGGACAAAGCAAATATCGCCATGCGGAATTCCATTATCGGTGCTGTCATTAAAATGGTCTTTATCTGGCTCCTCGCTACTAGGCCGTCACTTGGCATTATGGGTGTGGCCATCGCTATCAATATTGGCATATTCGTTGTAACCTGCCTGCATTTTCTTAGCATCATCAAATTCGTTCCCTACATGATTAATGCTAGGGAACTGTTAAAACTTAGTATCAGCATTGGTGGAATGGGACTCGTCTGCTATTACTTAGGAACCCAGGCGCATAGTCCCTTATTACAACGCGTTTTATTAACCATCTTGTGTGGATTCGGAATCTATCTCATTTGCCTCGTTCTCTTTTCCTTAATTCGAAAAGATGACGTGTCTCGTCTCCCCTATATAGGGGCTTGGGTGTCTCGATTTCTCCCACGATAAATAAAACATGCCTTTGCTTAAAATGATTCCTTTCATCTTAGGCAAAGGCATTATGTATCTCTTAAATCGATATAGATATTTCCATATTGATCGACACTTGCATAAAACACATTTTTAAAATCTTTTACTCCCTTTTTTCGTAATTCTTGCTTGAGCCATATATGATTATATCCTGATTCCTGTAGTTCTTGTTCCTGCACCCTTCCCTCGATGATAACAGGGATTGGCATGCGAAATGGGCGTAACTTGGAGCCATCAGGTTGCACATCTCCCTTGGTTAGTCGGGCCTTTTCCGTCTTAGGAAACACACTTAATTTCCCTGAAGTCTCTAATATGGCAATCTCAACATCCGATACATCAGGGATATCTTTTTCACGTAATTGCATCAATAAGTCATCTAGATTATATCTTGATTTAGACATCATAGAATCAATAATTTTCCCATCTCTGACTATGACAGCTGGCTCTCCTTCAATCAGATTGCGTGCTTTGCGACTCTTGAGCAACAAGTATGACATCCCAATTTGTAATAAAACCAGAGCGAGTATCGGTACAATGGCATCCACGAGTGGCCGCTCGATGTCATCTAGTACGATCGCACTCAAGTCAGCAATCATAAATGATACGATTAAATCAAAGATTGATAATTTCCCAATCTCTCTTTTACCCATTAGTCTCATCATAAGGAAAAGAAAGATATAGATGAAGCTGGTTCGTAGTACTGACATCCAAAGCACGCCATTTCCTCCTTTCCAGGCTTATTCTAGTATTGGTCTATTGACAGTCCTGTTGTTATTTTGACCGTAAGTTGATTTTTTATGATCTCGAAATCTCTATTATAAAATCATATATTAATGGACTTGCTCATAAGTTGTACCAAAGATGAGGAGAAAGGAGAGGTATCCTTTATGAAAACAACCATCTTTCATTCCAACCGAACTGGCCTAAATTCTCCATGGATTATAGGTCAAAGTGTCATTTGGTCATCTGTACTTATTCTTTCTCTCGGTACAGCCGTCATACTACGCTACACGGACCTCCAAACAAGTAGCTTATCCTGGATTACCTTCCTGATCAACGCTAGTTCGATTTTTACAGGCGGTTTGATCTCTGGAAAACGAACGGAGCGAAATGGCTGGATTATGGGGGGAATTCAAGGCATTCTTTATACGCTCATACTGATGATAATTGGATTTCTCGCCTTTGATACCGCATTACGGGTAGAGCCGTTGGTCTTTGGAATATGCTCGTTTGGACTCGGTGCATTAGGCGGGATGATAGGGATTAACCTAGCCAAAAAATAAAAAAGCTATTTCTCTCCTTTGATCGGAGAAAATAGCTTTTTTATTTTTTATTTCTCTTCTTTTGTCTCTTCAGTCGTGGAAGCTACTACTTCTTCTTTTTCTTCTGTTTTAGCAGGAGCATCAACAATTTTCTTCTCATTGATCGCAGCACGTTCAAAAACAAGACGAGTGTTATCGTTTACTTTAATGGTAATGGTTTGATCATTTAATTCAACGATCGTACCATGAAGCCCACCAATCGTTACCACTTTGTCTCCCTTTTTCAAAGAAGAGATCATTTCGTTACGTTGTTTACGATTCTTATTTTGGGGACGAATGAGCAAGAAGTAGAAAATCGCGATTAACAAGACAGGGAAAATAAATGCTTGGTATTGTTGCATGGATATTCCTCCTAAATGGTGTTCAATCTAAAATTTTTGGACCGGATTTAAGGTACCATAGTACTTCATCATAAATTCATCACGAAAATCGAGCAGACGATCCTCCATGATGGCTTGACGAACTTGATGCATCAAGTTAAGTAGGAAATACAGATTATGGTACGTTGTCAATCGAAGCCCAAACGTCTCATCTGCCTTAATAAGATGACGCAGATAGGCACGAGAATAGTTACGACAAGTGTAACAATCACAATTGGGATCTAATGGACCAAAGTCACGCGTAAATTTGGCATTCCGCACAACAAGGCGACCTTCGCTGGTCATCGTAGTCCCGTTTCTCGCGATTCGAGTTGGTAAGACACAGTCAAACATGTCAATTCCCAGAATAGCCCCTTCAATCAGAGCTTCAGGTGAACCGACTCCCATTAGATAGCGAGGTTTGTCCTTAGGCAGAAGCGGTGTTGTATACCCAAGGATCTCAAACATCATCTCATGTGGTTCTCCTACGCTTAACCCGCCGACCGCATAGCCTGGCAAATCCAAGTCTACTAATTGGCGGGCACTCTCTTCACGAAGCTCACGGTATTCGCCTCCTTGCACAATCCCGAATAACGCTTGATCCTCTGGACGACCGTGGGCTTCTTTACATCTCTTTAGCCACCGATAGGTACGTTCAGTGGAGTTTTTCACGTATTCATACTCAGCTGGATAGGGTGGACACTCATCAAATGCCATAATAATATCCGCACCCAGAGCATTTTGAATCTCCATCGCTTTCTCAGGAGATAAGAACAGCTTCTCACCACTTAAATGGGAGCGAAACTGAACCCCTTCCTCGGTAATCTTACGCAAATCACCTAGGCTAAAAACTTGAAATCCACCGCTATCGGTCAGAATCGGACGATCCCAGTTCATGAACTTATGTAATCCACCCGCTTCTTTTACAATCTCATGACCTGGTCGAATAAATAAATGGTATGTATTACTCAAGATAATCTGTGCATCCATCTCTTTTAACTCTTCTGGACTCATTGTTTTTACCGTCGCCAGTGTACCTACTGGCATGAAAATCGGGGTTTCAATGACACCATGTGGAGTATGAAGCCTTCCGAGTCGTGCACCAGACTGCTTACATTGCTTCAATAGTTCATAACGTACAGCCAATATTCTAGTTCCTTCCTAACTTATTATCCATTATAACGAAAAAACCTTTGCCACTGCCAATATTATAGAAGACAAGTCATCATATAATCAACATCGCATCTCCAAAACTAAAGAACCTATATTGCTCCTGCACTGCTACTTCATAAGCATGAAGCAAGATATCCCGACTGCTAAAAGCGCTTCCCAGCATCAATAGAGTAGATTGTGGTAAGTGAAAATTCGTCAATAACCCATCTACTACCTGAAACTCATATCCCGGATAGATAAAGATATCCGTCCATCCACTACAAGCTTGCACCTCTGACGCAAACCTTCCCGCAATCGTCTCCAAGGTACGAATCGAAGTCGTTCCAACGGCAACCACTCGTTTTCCTGCTTTTTTTGCTTCTCTTATAGTGGATGCTGTCTCTTCGGTCATCTCATAATACTCTGCATGCATCTGATGCTCTTCGATTTTATCCACCGTGACAGGTCGAAATGTACCTAATCCCACATGAAGGGTGACAAAAGCAACTTGTACCCCTTTTTCGCGAATCGCAGACAAAATCTCATCTGTAAAATGAAGCCCTGCTGTTGGAGCGGCCGCAGAGCCTATCGAACGAGAAAAGACTGTCTGATAACGTTCCGGATCATCTAACTGTTCATGGATATAAGGGGGCAGGGGCATCTCGCCTAATTGTGTAAACAGGGATTCTATATCGTCTACTTGGTACTCTAAACGAAACACACGCCCCCCTGCAACTTCGGTCGACTCCTCCGCAACAGCTCGCAGTTCTCCATTACCAAATTGGATAACTGACCCTTCCTTCACCCTCTTAGCTGGCTTCACGAGGGCTTCCCAGCGGTCTCCGCCCATCGGTTGGAGCAATAAAAGCTCAATCTTCGCTCCTGTATCTACTTTCGTCCCAATGAGACGTGCAGGTCGAACTCGGCTATCGTTTAGGACCAGTACATCTCCTGCTTCAAGGTAATTCACAACCTCAGGAAATTGCGTATGCGTTAGCTCCCCTGACTTGCGGTTTACGATCATTAACCGAGAAGCGGTTCGATCGGTTAAGGGAGTTTGTGCGATTAGTTCTTTGGGTAACTCAAATGAAAAATCTGCTACGTTCATGTATGCTCACTCCAAAATGTCATTACAAAAATACAAAATCAAGGGAATGCCTATTTTACGCCTCAGGCCATTGCATCCCAAAGTGTTCACAGCAACGTAACGTCACCATCCGCCCACGTGGGGTTCGTTGGAGGAAGCCGATTTGCATTAGATAAGGCTCGTACACATCTTCGATGGTATTTGGCTCTTCGCCTATGGTAGCTGCGATGGTATCAAGCCCGACCGGACCTCCGCGAAATTTTTCGATAATCGAGAGTAGTAATCGATGGTCGACGTGATCTAGTCCCAGTCTATCCACTTGAATTCGGTCTAATGCATCTCGGGCGGCATCTCCTGTGATAATCCCATCCCCTTGCACTTGAACGAAGTCACGTACCCGCTTTAGAAGTCGATTCGCAACACGAGGGGTACCACGGGAACGAGTCGCAATCTCGAGGGCTCCTTCTTCCCGAATCCCTACTTGTAATAAATCGGCCGCTCTCATCACAATAAAAGCTAACTCTTCTTGGGTATAGTACTCTAAACGGCTTACTACGCCAAATCGATCCCGAAGAGGGGCAGAAAGAGAACCCGCTCTTGTAGTCGCTCCTACCAAGGTAAAGGGGGGTAGGTCCAACCGAACTGAGTGGGCACTAGGTCCCTTACCAATCATAATATCAAGAGCAAAATCCTCCATGGCTGGATAGAGGACTTCTTCTACAGAACGATTTAATCTATGTATTTCATCAATAAATAAAAAATCATGCGGTTGTAAGTTAGTCAAAATCGCCGCCAGATCCCCCGGACGCTCAATCGCAGGACCTGAAGTCGTGCGAATCTGAGCTCCCATCTCGTTGGCAATAATATGGGAGAGTGTGGTCTTCCCTAGACCTGGTGGACCGTACAACAATACATGATCAAGCGTTTCATTTCGCATCTTTGCTGCTTCTATGTAGATTTTTAGATTCTCTTTGGCCCTGGACTGTCCAATATACTCTCGCAGAGATCGAGGGCGCAGACTAAACTCAACCATCTCATCTTCTTCCATCATCATCTTGCTCGAGATGATCCGTTCTTCCATCCTTCACCCTCCTATCTTTTCACGGATACTTGTAGAGCCAAACGAATCCATTCTCCCGTGGAAAGCTCTTTTTCGGTAGATTCTTTTGCTTTCATCACCGATGATCTAGCTTCCTCTTCATGATAGCCAAGACCCATTAATGCATCCACTACATCTCGCATATGGGGATCCTCGTCCGTTGCACGACGAATCGGTTGCTCCACCATTTGGTCTGGCAACGATAAAGTCAATTGGAATCGACGATCCCAGCCCAGCTTCTGCAATTTATCTTTTAAATCTAACACAATCCGTTGTGCTGTCTTCTTCCCAATCCCCGGTAATGCCGTTAGAAATTTTAAATCCTCTAACTGAATTGCCGACACAATCTGTCTAGGCGTCCCTCCTGCTAAGATCGAAATCCCAGCTTTAGGACCAATTCCAGAAACCTCTAGTAATAAGCGAAATAAATCTCGTTCATCTGTCGTTTGAAAGCCATATAATAACTGGGCATCTTCTCGTACCACTTGATGGGTATAGAGAAAGATCGACTCCTGCTCTTCATAGGAAAATGGATTGGTCACTGTAACTTGATATCCCACTCCACCTACTTCAACGGCTATATAGTCTGCTCCTCGGTACGCCATCGATCCCCGCAAAAAATCAATCATTACGAAATTCCTCCTCGTCCTACTTGAGATATTGACTTGGAAGAATGGGCCTCACAAATTGCGATTGCCAGTGCATCTGCCACATCATCAGGCCTCGGAACCTGAGACAAGCGGAGTAGCATCTTTACCATTTCTTGAACCTGACGTTTCTCTGCCTTCCCATATCCCACAGCTCCCACCTTCACCTGAGAAGGGGTATACTCTGTAATAGGAATTCCTGCCTCTTCCACCGCTAAGATGATAACACCTCTTGCCTGCACTACAAGCAAAGCATTATTCACATTTTTATTAAAAAACAACTTCTCAATCGCTACTACTTCCGGTTGAAAGCGATCCAATAAGATCTTCATCGCATCATACACTTGCTTCATTCGGGTTGGAATGGAGTAATGCGGCTCTGTTTGAATCGCACCATAATCAACAGCTTCCAATCTACCACCTTTTTGGTCAATTACTCCATATCCCACAAGTGCATAGCCTGGGTCGATCCCCATAATCCGCAAAACATTCTCCTCCTAAACCAAGCGAACACACATTCTAGGAATTTTCATTATATCATAACTTCAAGCTAATCTTCATACTCTTCGTAGCGAATATCATCGTTTTGCACTTTATCCTGCTTCTGCTCTACATTTCGATTAAAACGTTGTAAATCCTCTTCTTTCATCGATTGAGCAAACATGTTTAATTCATTACTCAAATCTTTTGTTTGCTTAATGGAGAGAAACGTACCATCCGTTAATTTCACAGCAATTCCCTTTTTCACAGGCACCAATTCTACATGGCCCACATGCTTCTGATTCGTTCGTGACGCTTTTGAGTATTCACGTGTCAACCGTTCACGAAATGGCATAGATCTTTTTTCAATTGATTTTAGGGTTTCAAATAAATCCTGATAATCAAGTTCTTTGCGCTCGTTAAAGCGGATAATACCTAGCTCCGACATCTGTGAAAATAACTCCATAACCGTATCCCGCGAAAACCCTGTTGCCTCTTCAACCTCCACAGCATCATGTAACTGAATACTTGCTTGTAACAAGATCAGTTGTTCATGATTCATGCCCATTATACGGTGATAACGTAACAACATCTCACTCATACCATGCATAGATGTTAGCTCAGCCATTCCTATATTTGTCATGAGAAAACTTCCTTTCACTTAATAAATGATCGTCACCAAGGTCATTTATTCTATACACCCATTTTAATGTAACCGTACGTTCTTAAAAATGGGATTATATGAAAACATATGCAACGTTTCATTTTAAAAGGCATAAAAATAACCAAAAAAGAGGATTGATCTATTTTTTATCATTCAAAAATAGATCAATCCTCTTTTTTGATAAAATCAACATTCCAAACAGCACTCATTTTTTCTTTACTTTCTCATAAGGTGACATCTTCAGTACCTCTTGTAATGGGACAATCTGATACTTTTCACTGTGGAGATACTCAATAATCTGTGGCAATGCTTTAATCGAGCCATCTAGATACGGCTCTCCTCCACCCGAATGCAACAAAATAATAGAACCTGGTTTCACTTTCTTCTTTACCCAGTCAAGGATGCGATCTGCACTCCTACCATCCCAATCTTTTGGATCGACATCCCATTGGATCAATGTATAGTGATGTCGTGAAGCTACACGGCAAATTTTATCGTTGATCCTCCCAAAAGGTGGGCGAACGAAGAGTGGTTTAAAGCCTAGCTCCTCTTGTATGTATTTCTCATTTTTCAAAAGGTCTTTCTCAATTTCGTATTCGGAAACAAGCTGAAAATCACTATGATGCCATGTATGATTTCCTACTGTATGCCCATCTTTCACTATCCTCTTTAACTGTTCCGGATGATGCACCGCACTTTTCCCCATGACAAAAAAAGTAGCTTTCACCTTATATCGTTGTAAAATATCTAACACTTTAGGCGTATATATGCCATCTGGACCATCGTCAAACGTAAGCACTACCTTCCTCTCATCCTTAGGAAGGTCTATCGAATAGTAAACCGGTTGTTTATTGACGCAACCGCGTGTTGAAATATTTGTATCTGTAGACTTTTGGGGATGAAGGCTTTCCTCTGCACGAGTGGTATACATAGTGAAATCAAGTAACAAACTCCACAAAAGACTCATTACAAGGACTCCAAACAAACATCTCCATTTCTTCATCGTACCACTCCTATCCTCATGTAGTATGAGACAGTAAGAGCGATTTCTTACATGAATTCAATAAAAAAGTCATGATATTTTTCTTTTGTTTTCAGTCGCCTCTGAGACATAGCCTGTATCAGATTCATTTATCATCGCATATACTGCTATGCTAGCAAAACATTATCATTCATTTTGAAGAGGAGTTGGAGGAATTGAGCATTGGTGATACAGAGTTGAGCAAAGAAGCTATCAGAAATCTATACTTGGAACTACTAAAAAAAACGATCTTGTTTGAAATTTGGCTAGAGCAAGAAGCAAGGTACCATCATCCCGAAAATCTTGTCTTTGCTCCTACTCAAGCAAATAGAACCTTAGGAATCGAATGGCCTCCCATTGCTCATAGTATGATTGGCAGAATGCGTATGGATAATCTACATCAATGTATGGCCTCAGTGGTAAAAGAAAACATTGAGGGTGACTTCATTGAAACAGGCGTATGGAGAGGTGGATCGTGTATCTTTATGAGTGGCTTCTTAAAAGCCCATGGTATCAAGTCAAGAAAAGTATGGGTTGCTGATTCATTTGAAGGACTCCCACCACCTGATCCCAACTACCCTGTGGATAAAAATACCAATGCTCATTTACTAAATTATCTAAAGGTCTCCTTAGAGGAGGTGCAAGATAACTTTCGGAAATATGATTTATTAAATGACCAAGTTACTTTTTTAAAGGGATGGTTTAAAGATACATTACCTACTGCACCCATTGAAAAAATTGCGATAGCAAGATTGGATGGAGATTTATACGCATCTACTTGGGATGCTTTAACAAGTCTTTACGATAAAATTTCCATAGGCGGATATTTGATCATTGATGACTACAGCTTACATTATTGTAAACAGGCAGTTCACGATTTTCGAAATCAATTTCATATTGAAGAGGCTATTCAAAATATCGATGGAAGTGGTTGCTTCTGGAAAAAATTAAAAGAGAGACAAGTGAAATAAAAAAAATCCTCATCAGGATATCCTGATGAGGATTTTTTTAAAAGATTTTGGGTTTATATCAATCTATATGCTACTGATATGCCTGTATTCCAATCATTTTATCAACTGTCACAAATTCATAGCCTTTACTCTTTAGATCGTGAATCATTTCTGGCAAAGCTTTTACCGTTTCCTTGAGACCTTCATTTCCAGAGCTATGTTGAAGAATGATTCCACCAGGCTTGAACTCTTTATTATAAGCTTCCATAATTTGATCTTTTGATTTATGATCCCAATCTCTCGTATCCACGCTCCACAAAATCAATTTCATGTTTAGCTGTTGCACTTCATTATCAACAATTCCACCTTTATGTGCACCATAAGGAGGACGGAATAAAGTAGGTGTTTTCCCAATTACGTTTTTAATAACGTCATTCGTCTTACTAATTTGTTGACTAACCGTTGCTTGATCTTTTTTTGATAAATCTGGATGGTTCCATGAGTGATTTCCAACAGAATGACCTTCTTGATCTATTCTCTTTACTACATCTGGGTGTGCTTCTACGTTGTTTCCACAGACAAAGAAGGTAGCAGGCACCTTTTCTTTTTTTAATATGTCTAAAACTTGATTCGTAAAATGCGTATCTGGACCATCATCAAATGTAAAGGCAACTTGCTTATGGGAAGATAATCCCTGGCTGATTACAAATTTAGAACGAAGTGTACTCATTTCAGCAAGTAACGCGTCATTTGTCGATAATTTCACTGTTGGTAGTGTTCTATCAGACATGGTTAATAATTTTTCTTGAGTTAGGTCTTTCACTGGTATGAGATTAGATCCCGCTGCTCCTACATAATTCGTACAACCAGTTAAAAGCGCTCCTGCTATTAGGGTGACCCCTATAGAACGGAATATCTTCACCCTCTCACTCCCTTTCAATATCTTCATTCGCTTCTTTCGATCAGCAAATTTAATTTAAATGATAACGTCAATCCTAACATATATCTCTTTTCTTCACAGCATTGATTTCGACAATTTTTTGATAAATATATGCAATGATCATTGACAGAAGCATAGGGAGGTGACAGAATAGAGCTGATTGAATTTTGCCTTAGGGAAAGATTTATGACTGCACTAAATAGATTTGAAGTATAGCATTTTTTATAGGTTAAGCAAACAAATATAATCAAATGAAATGAGGAGCAACTACCATGATTCACAAATTTTTACGTTCTCTACTTATTAGTGCCCTATGCTTGACTTTATTAGTAGGATGTAATCAATCACTTTCACAGTCTGAAAGCAAAAAAATACAAGTAACTACGACGACCGGTATGATCGCCGATATCGTAAAAAATGTGGGAGGAACCCATATCGAAGTATCTGCGCTGATGGGTACTGGAGTAGATCCTCATCTCTATAAAGCTTCACAAGGTGATATTCGGAAGCTGGATCAATCTGATCTTATCTTCTATAACGGACTTCATCTAGAGGGAAAAATGACAGATGTTTTAAGCAAAATTGGTAAAAACAAACCTGTAACAGCTATATCTGATAAGATCGATCGCTCTAAACTTCTTGAAATCAGTAACAATTTACATGATCCACACATCTGGTTTGACGTACAACTATGGATGTCTGCTACCGAAGTGGTTCGTGATACCTTAATCAAACAAGACCCTAAACATAAAGTAGATTATGAGAAACAAGCGACTGACTACTTGGCTAAGCTAAAACAGTTAGATGAAGACGTGAAGAAACAAGTGAACAGCATTCCGAAGGAACAACGCGTACTTGTAACCGCACACGATGCATTTCATTACTTTGGAAAAGCATATGGAATCGAAGTGGTTGGCTTACAGGGGATTAGTACCGCAGCTGAATATGGATTGAAAGATGTTCAAAATATGGTTGATCTCATTTCCACGAGAAAAATCAAAGCGGTATTCGTTGAATCAAGTGTTCCGAAAAAATCGATTGAAGCAGTAGTTGAAGGCTCTAAACAAAAAGGACATGAAGTAAAAATTGGTGGAGAACTCTATTCAGATGCGATGGGACAAGCAGGGACTCCAGAAGGTACTTATATCGGAATGGTGCAAGCCAATGTAACAAAAATAGTGAATTCTTTAAAATAGCATCCAGGAGGAAATACTATGACAAATAAAACTCCGCCGCTTTCGATTGAAAATGTATCAGTCGCCTATCATCGAAAGCCCGTTTTACGCAATATTACCTACCAATCTCCAGAAGGAGAATGTATTGGGATTATCGGACCCAACGGAGCAGGTAAATCAACCTTGATTAAGGCGACTCTTGGACTTCTTCCACTAGCTGGAGGGGAAGTTTCGATCTATGGGAAACCATATTCCCAGCAACGAAAATTAGTAGGTTACGTCCCACAAAGAGAATCGGTGGATTGGGACTTTCCTACCAATGCGCTCGATGTCGTATTGATGGGGTTATATGGGCAACTTGGCTGGTTCCGCAGACCAAAGTCCGAGCATAAAGATCGTGCACTAGAAGCACTACGAAAAGTAGGAATGGAATCATTTGCGAAGCGTCAGATCAGTCAACTATCCGGTGGACAACAACAACGCGTTTTCCTCGCTCGTGCGCTTGCTCAAGAAGCTCAAATCTATTTTATGGACGAACCATTTGTAGGAGTAGACGCGGCAACGGAAAAGGCAATTGTTCAAGTCTTACATGAATTAAAAGAGCAGAACAAAACAGTCTTCGTTGTACATCATGACCTCCAGACCGTCTCGGAGTACTTCGACTCTGTAATGTTGCTCAACCTTCGCCTAATCGCATCCGGTCCTACTCGCGAAGTATTTACAACTGAAAACTTGCAAAAAACATATGGAGGACGCCTCGCCATCCTACCACATACAAACGAGATGCTATCTATCAGATAAGGAGGGCTCACAGGTGTTAGAACTATTTCGTGATGCCAATGCTTTATGGGTTCTTGCTGGAACGACCTTACTTGGGATTAGTAGCGGCGTGTTAGGGAGTTTCGCCTTCTTACGAAAGCGTGGACTGATGGGCGACGTGTTAGCTCATTCTGCACTTCCAGGAATCTGTTTGGCATTTTTGTTTACTGGATCAAAAAATCCGCTTTGGCTCTTGATTGGAGCCACATTCACTGGCCTCTTAGCTTCTCTCTTTCTTAGTTGGATTACCCGATTTTCTAAGATTAAAGAAGATACTGCTTTAGGATTAGTATTATCCACCTTTTTTGGAGTTGGCATCGTCTTGCTAACCCAAATTCAACACAGTGACTTTGGCAACCAAGCTGGATTAGATAAGTTTCTATTTGGTCAATCTGCCTCTTTAGTTGGAACCGATGTGGCTATAATGGGCTCCATTTCTTTCGTTTTAATCCTTCTAGCCTCTATATTCTTTAAAGAGTTAAAGCTCTTATGCTTTGATGCAAACTATGGAAAAAGTCTAGGCTTCCCTATGGTAGGACTTGATTTTTTCCTCATGCTACTCCTCGTAGTCGCCGTTGTAATTGGTCTACAAGCAGCAGGAGTGGTATTGATGGCATCCCTTTTAATCACGCCAGCTTCGACAGCTCGTTATTGGACGGAACGATTGGATCACATGATTATCATCTCTGCCTGCATAGGAGCTCTGTCGGGATTAGTCGGGACCATTCTTAGTTCAGTTGCCACGAAGTTATCAACCGGACCCCTGATTGTCTTAGCAGTCACCCTTTTATTTTTTATCTCGATGTTATGCGCACCGAAAAGAGGCCTGATCGCTAAGTCGTTACGCCTCATTCAGACTAGGGCAAAAGTACGCCAGGAGCAAATCTATGTAGCATGGAATCAGTTAGGAAGTAAAACAATCACTCTGTCTGCACTGTCCCAGCAGTCCCATCTATCTACCACGCAGGTTCATCGCTGGATCAAGCAGAAAAAGCGAACCGGACAGGTTGTAGAAAATTCTCAAGGCACCTTTACTCTATCGGATGCTAGCTGGAAAGAGGCGAGCGACACAGCCTTACTAGGGCTTTACATGGAGATGTGGCATATGTATGAGGATATTGAAACAGACTGCTCAATTCAGGATATCGAACAGTTATCCGATCTACCCGAATCCCTCAGAGTACAGCTACAATCTTATTTACAAAAGCACATCTCTGAAGAAGACCGAGCAAAAGCGTATCATTCAACGAGAAGGGCAGGGATGTAGTTATGAGTAGTGTATGGATTATCTTGACTGGAGCCCTCATCGCTTCTTCCTGTGCGTTCTTAGGATGTTTCTTAATCCTTCGACGGATGGCTATGTTAGGGGATGCCATTAGTCACTCTATCCTTCCCGGAATCGTCATCGCGTTTCTCGTCTCAGGAAGTCGCGACCCTCTGCCCATGTTTATCGGAGCCGCGGTTTTTGGACTTCTTTGTACCATTATCATTCAACTTTTGCGGAATCAGGGTGTGCAGGCAGATGCTGCGATGTCGGTTAGCTTTACAGCACTCTTCGCCATCGGGATCATCTTAATCTCCCTTTTTACGCAACAAGTAGACTTAGATTTGGATTGTGTACTCTATGGTGAGATCGCTTATGTTCCTTATGATACATGGACTTGGAATGGAATCGATATGGGACCTCGAGCGATGTGGGGAGCAGGAGCCGCCTTTTTGCTTAGCCTAATCATGGTGAGATTGTTTTATAAACAGTTTAAACTGACATCCTTTGATCCAGCCTTAGCGATGGCTGTCGGCGTACCCGTAGCGTTTTTCCATTACCTGCTCATGGGACTCGTATCTGTCACAACGGTTGCTTCATTTGAAAGCGTAGGCGCGATCCTAGTGGTGGCGATGCTCATCGTCCCAGCCGCAACAGCCTATCTATTAACAGAACGACTTGGTGTCATGCTCGGACTAAGTGTACTCATCGGTATGATATGTTCGGTATGTGGTTACTTCCTGTCAGTCCTATTAGATGCATCGATTGCTGGATGTATGACGATGGTTGCAGGTGGATTATTCGCACTTGCTTTCCTGTTCTCTCCTCATCAAGGAGTTGTAACCCGTTGGTGGATTCGCAAGAAATTACGTACTCAATTTTAAAAGGTAAAAAACAAAACCCCCCACTACTAACAAGTAATGGGGGGTTTTGTTTTTTATTTATTCCGCGCAAGTTGTTGCTGGCCCAATGCGACGAGTCGCTTGGTCATCTCACCACCTACAGAACCATTGGCTCTGGCGGTGGTGTCAGCCCCTAATTCCACTCCAAATTCCTGTGCGATTGACTGTTTCATCTGCCCTAAGGCAGCAGCCGATCCAGGCACTACGAGTTTGTTGCTTCTTGACATCGCAATCAGCTCCCCTCATAGAACATTGGAATGAGAATCCCTTGCATGTTTTAGAGTAACCGAATCAAGCAATTTTCATTCATTTGACGAAAGCTCTTTAGTCACCTTATCTTGGATCAATTGAATTTGTTCCGCTAAGTACTCCGTTAGGTGAATTCCTTCATTTTCTATGTCTTCTTCATGAACCACAAAGCGAATTTTTCGCTCATTTACGTCTAACATCTCCATAATCGAGCGATAATCCGGTTTTTGGGTTTCGATTCGTAATACAAAATGACCATTTCCAAGGTGTACAAGTGATGCCTCACTCAGCCAATTTTTCATATCATGCTGCGCAAAAAGAAACTCCTGATAAAACGTCCGATCCATCGGATAATCCATACTATTTGGCTCTACAGATGTCACTGAAAAGCCCAAACGACTCATGGATCTCAGCACTTCTTCCACAAAAGGATGGGGAGCTATCTGAATTTCATCATGATCACTCGGATCGATGGAATTTTCGATATCGATCCCTGTTTGCAAGTATACCTGAAAACGATATGGGGAGGCTTTTGGTTTCGCGAACAAAAAGTGGCCTTCATAGGGAAAAGAAATCGGTGTTACGTCTGGCAGAGTAAAAGAAAACGGAATTTCTTTCGTTTCTCTGGGTAATACCGTAATTTTGTCTGCTATTTCATGTGTGTGCCATAAGAAGTCCCGAAATCCACTTACTCCTGCTCCTCGAGCTCTCAGTCGAACTTTCAGCTGAAATAGGATACGATTTATTTCCTGTTTTACGGAGCCACCTTGGATCAAGACTCGACCATGGATGATTTCTCCTTGGCTGTATTCTCCTTTTTCCAAAGTAGTATCAACCTTTATTCCGCCTACGCGTATACTGGCCAGCAATTTCTTTAACAACCCACTAACCTCCTTTTCATCCATTGAAAACACCAGATACTACGTGAAGTTGTATATATACAGAATTCATCCTGACATGTATTCATTCAATTAATTTCATTATACAACCAATTTTACGAGCCTTTTTATCAAAAAAAGAACAAAAAAGGAACAAAGTACTGACGAAACCGTGTCAGCACTCTGTTCCACGTAATCAAGGATGGGATATTTTTGTTAGTGAATTTGAATTTGATATCTAGAGTTACATTTTGTTATCCAATCCTTGCTATTCTGATAGATGCAGCAGGAGTATTCGAAGCTGGTACTACTACACTATATAATCCTGCCGCCCCGCCATTTGCATTTACTAATTCAACAACAGCATTATTCCCTACTTGAATAATGGCTCCACCAACTAGCACAGACCCAGGGGCTGTTATGCCTATGGCTGCTCCTCCTCTAGTTGTATTGATCTCCCCGTTGTTTACTCTTAATCCCATGACGGCTTCAGATACGCCAGTAGGAGTTGCTAGTACAGTAGCATTAAATTCAACCGAATAAGATCCTGCATTCTGTAGAACGATCGTGCCACTAGCCCCGTTATATGTTGCATTAAGAGCTACAGGTGCGCTATTAAAAAGAACAGGAGTTTTCGAAGCTACCGTTTGGTTTGTAGTTCTTGCCACAAATATAAAACCTGGGTCAAATCCTCCAGAAGGTCCAGTAGCTCCCGTGGCTCCTGTCACTCCGTCGATTCCGGTAGCTCCCGTGGCTCCTGTCACTCCGTCGGTTCCGGTAGCTCCCGTGGCTCCTGTCACTCCGTCGGTTCCGGTAGCTCCCGTGGCTCCTGTCACTCCGTCGGTTCCGGTAGCTCCCGTGGCTCCTGTCACTCCATCAGTTCCTGTGGCTCCGGTCGCTCCTGTGGCTCCGTCTGCTCCATCGACTCCAGTGGCTCCCGTTACCCCGGTGGCTCCGTCTGCTCCATCGACTCCCGTTGCTCCAGTTGCACCAGTGGCTCCGTCTGCTCCATCGACTCCCGTTGCTCCGGTTGCACCTGTGGCTCCGTCTGCTCCATCGACTCCCGTTGCTCCGGTCGCTCCTGTGGCTCCGTCTGCTCCATCGACTCCCGTGGCTCCTGTGGCTCCTGTGGCTCCGTCTGCTCCATCTGCTCCGGTCGCTCCTGTGGCTCCGGTAGTCCCAGTAAGACCGAGTTCAGCAACAATTGCTTGAACGATGTCTGCAATGGCTCCAGTCGTTCCAGTGGGCACTTCTAAACTCACATTGGCAGAACCAGGGGTTACCGTAATGTCTAACGTATTGGATATAAAGTTAATTGTATCTCCGAAACCGAGTGGAACAGTTCCGTCAGCTCCTGTATTCCCTTGAACCACGAATAAGGTCCCACCTGTAGCAAAAGACCCTGTCGGTCCTTGAGGTCCTTGTGGTCCAAGAGGTCCTGTGCCCCCTGTAGCTCCAACCGCTCCCACTGATCCTTGCGGTCCCTGAGGTCCCGTGCCCCCTGGAGGTCCAGGAGGTCCTCCCGATGACCCTGTGGTTCCAGGCGGTCCTTGAGGTCCCGTTGGTCCCCTTGTAACATCTGTACCTAACACATTTTCTAACTTCTCGTTTAAAATCCATTCTTTCTTTCCGATCACATTGATCGTATCACGAACACTTGCATTGATCGTAAGTAAGTCCGTAATCGTAGGTTGAAAGCTAGTTGACACTCCAGGGAGAGTTCCTAGAACATATTGGAGTTTTTCTCCCTCGGCATTAATAATGTGACTTAAGCCTAACTCTTCTAATGCAATCGATGACAGCAATAAATTAACTGCATCTTCTCTCGTAATGGAAATATTAGGTGAAATATTAGGTATATTAGCTTGAGACATATTTTCACTCCTTACCCATAATAAACGCTCTCATAATCAATATTCACATTACTTAAAATTAGGAACCCATTCTTACATAATAATTTTCTAAGACGATAGGCTTTTACCTATAACAAATAAATCCAGCTGTTGAAATGAACCATTTTCAACAGCTGGATTTATTTAGTCAAATTATGTTTCAGCAGAATAGAACTACATTCCCCAGTCGCGAAGATAACGGAAATCAATCCCTACTGTGCGATTGGATACTTTTAAAATAACGGGCATCACTCGTTTAAATTGGTTTCGGATAATACGCTTATTCACCGCATTAATGAGGGTATCGGAAAAGCCTTGCTTATGAAGTGCTTTTCGATCCCATTTTAAATCTAGCATGTGATATAAAACACGATCCATGTCAAAGTAAGAGAAACCGATCTCTCCTTCATCCGTCTGGTTTTCCCATAAATCAGCGCTCGGCGGTTTCGATAAGATCGAGCTTGGAACCCCCACATAGCGAGACAGTTGCCGAACTTGAGTCTTATATAAATCTCCAATCGGATTGATGGCAGAAGCCGAATCGCCATACTGAGTACCATATCCGAGTAATAGTTCCGTACGATTGCTTGTACCCACTACAAGTGCTTCATAATGAGCCGATAAATCATACAAGATCGTCATTCTTTCCCGTGCCATTTTATTCCCTCTACGGAGAGGGCTAGCATCAGGAAAGCTTTCAAAGTAAGCATCAATCTGAGGAGTGATATTAACCGTGAGTGACTGTACTCCTGTATCTTGAATCGCCTCTCCAGCATCATCTAGGCTATTTTGGCTACTCTGTTTATAAGGCATCCGAACCGTGATCACATTTTCGGCTCCAAAGGCTCTCACTGCCAAATAAAGAGAAAGCGCAGAGTCAATTCCACCTGATAATCCTAAGATCACACGGCGAAAGCCTACTTTGTTCACTTCTTCACGTAGAGCCGTAGTCAATATTTGTGTAGTTAGTTCTTCATTGAGGGATAGATACGGAGCTGCTGTTAATTGATCCGTTAACCATTGCGTAGACATGTCCTATTCTCCTCTACGATGTTGTTGGATTCGAGTCAGTTCTCGAACCACGAGATCTGTATTTTCATCACGTAAAATAGGGGTCGTAAAGCGTGCCCGCCGAACCATATCGAGCTCTAAATCAAACGTTACGAGAGATTCTTCAAAAAGAGGTCCATGAACTAATGTATCTCCAAACGGATCCACCGCTGTTGAATTACCAAAAAAGGAGACCCCGTCCTCGGTTCCCACACGCTGCGTACAAGCGATAAACATTCCGTAAAATTGGGCTTGGCTGGTTAAGATTAAATCCCATGAATCCTGTGTTCCCAGCCCTTTAGCATGTACACCACGTGCTGGAGAATTAGCGAGAACGATCAAAAGCTCTGCACGATCCTGAGCGAGTAGATAGGGAGCCGATGGATGCCACATGTCTTCGCAAACTAGCATCCCCACACGACCAAATCTCGTGTCAAATGCTCGAATACTCTCTCCTCGACCAAAATAACGCGCCTCATCAAACATTCCATATGTAGGTAGATATACTTTGCGATGCACGGCTTGAACGCTACCATAACTCGCATAAATAGCCGAATTATACAAGATGTGATCAGAAGAACGCTCTACGATTCCAAAAGCGATATCCATCCCCTTAGATTCAGAGACAATCTCTTGTACTTCTTCACTATCCACGGCACAAGCCACATCGTAAGTTAAGTCGAGCAGATTATATCCCATTAAGCTTAACTCTGGAAATATAAGCAGCTCGACTCCTTCTTCTTTTGCCTGTTTAATCATCTGTTTGTGAATTTCAAGGTTTTTAGCCACATTACCCAAATGTGGTCGAATTTGAGCTAATCCAACTTTCATTCTAAGATGCCTCCCTAAGGCGAACTATGGGTGATTTGGCTTTTATCATACCATTACCAATGACGCAATTGCGAGAGGAACTCCCTCCAATGCTCTATATCATCAATAATTCTTTCCAAGTAGGGACCTGTATAATCGAGACGATAACCTGGCTTCTTTTCTAACACTCCTATCGACTCGCGAAAAAATTCATTGGGAAATCCATACATCACTTTGATAAAATATTTCTCCCAATCTGATAAAGGTTGATGTTGTTCATAACATTCCATCATTTCAATCCACAGCGACTTATCCCAACGGTTTTCGGTTAAGACTCGGGTACTAATCTGCCAAAGATCTCCCCACTGGGCATCGTAACTAGCTGTATCGAAATCGATCAACCACGCCCGATCCTCTTCGATCATCCAATTATGGCTGGCTAAATCACGATGGCATAAATGATGTTGGAGATACGATTGTTCATTCATCTCGTAGAAGGTAGGAGTATATAACTGATTCCACGTATTTACACCCATCCGGTACATCTCGAAGCCTGCAATTCGAATCCATTTATCCGCTTTACCAGTGGATCGGTCGTATTGATGTAGATACTTTTCAAACTTCTTTAGACGTTGTCCAAGTCTCTCCCATAAAAGGAACGCCGTCCGACGAGTAGACGGCGTAGTACATCCACGTCCCGCTTGATGAAACCGAGCTAGCTGCCCTAATACAAGCTTACTTTCTCTGCGAGATCGATATCTACTTGTTTCTCCGCGAATGTATGATGTTAATGTCAACCCATCTCCAGCATGTAAAAACGTAGGCATATCGTGAAATCCACGATGCCTGAGCTCTCGATCAACTTGACTCCACCACTCTTGATGATAAGCAGAACGACATTGCTTTGCTACCCATGTTTGTTCATTTGTATAAATGAGCCATATTTTTTGTCCTTGCTCCATATCGATTACTCGTGTCTGAAGAGCTCGTTCCAATTTTCGCAAGCTTGGCTGGGACATATTGATCCCTTCCTTTATCTTAGTTAAAACTCTGCAGAAGAGCTCTCAAAGGTCTCCCCACCATAATCAGGTGCTTGATTCATCATCATTTCGGGTTGCCAGAACGCTGGTTGATGATTTCCGTATGGAGTCCAAAACGGATAGGGTGGTGACGACATCGCTGTTTGCGGTGGATAAGCAGGTGGTCCACAATCAGAGCAAGGAGGATAATTTGGATACGGTGTAGATACATGCGAAAGATGCGGATAAGAATAAAATCCAGGCTCAGTTGGATAAAATGGTGCAAACTGAGTAGGGTAAGAAGGTGGATAGGAATAGACAGATGAAGAAGCATCCCATTCATCCATTGGCATTTCACTTGATTCATCATAGTCGTCGTCATCATAATCATCATAACGAGCAGGTTCATTTTGATATTGGTGGTAGAATTGAGCATCCTCAACCCGAATCGGCTTAGCAATGGTTAATTGTAGATCTTGTGGATATGATTCGTGATCTGTTCTTTCTTTTAGATAATCTCTCTTTATTGGGGAAACGGGTACTCGCCCAGACGGGATTCGCACCTTACTCCCTACTTCTAATTGTTCTGGCTCCATAATATTGGGATTTGCTTCTAGTACTCGCTCTAACGGAACATTATACTTTTGTACCAAGTCCCATAACTGTTCCCCAGGACGTACGATATGAATTTTCAAACCCGGTACCTCCTCAAATGCAAATGGATTATTCTATCCTATGCGCCTATGGGCTATTAGTTGCCTTCACAGCATAGACAAACGATCATTCAAGAAAATATATTCATTTTTCAAGGATAATATGTAAAACTAAAGTTAGTAACGAATCTATATTTAGGAGGATCCGTATGCACTCAAATCATCGCATGAGGTGGATTAGTATCTTTGTGGTAGCCATCGCCTCATTTTCCATCCTATTAATCGGTTCCATCATGTCTCTTATTGAACTTTTCAGACCTCAGGCATCTAACCTCCAAACGCCTGCTTCCCAAAAAACAGCCTCACCAACCAGTCCCACTATCGGACGAATCGTCAGCCTAGGAGATTCTCTCACCCGAGGCATCGGAGATGATAGCGGAAAAGGGTATATCCAACTTTTCCGAGAACAACTACAAAAATCAAGCAAATCAGAAGTAAGCCTTATCAATTTAAGCGTTAGTGGTGCCACTTCAACTGATCTTCGTAAACAGATCTCACAACCCGAAACGTCTAACTTGCTAAAAAGTGCTGAGATCATCCCCCTAACCATTGGCGGAAACGATCTATTTCGAGGAAGTGGTCGTCTTGAAAACACGGATCCAGCAACAGTAGAAAAAGCACGCCTTACATATCAAGAAAACGTAGACTTCATCCTAAAGGAAATTCGCAAACAGAATTCCAAAGCCACAATCTTCATGTTTGGTTTGTACAATCCGTTTGGCGACTTATCCGAAGCCAAACAAACCAATGAATTCGTGGCAAAGTGGAACGAAACGGCACAACAAGTGATCGCGAAATATGATCGCGTTGTTTTTATTCCTACATATGACCTATTTCAATTAGATCCAAAACGGTATCTTTTTACAGACCACTTTCATCCAAATCAAAATGGATATCAGCGCATGGCAAATCGCCTCACTCAGCTGGTGATCGACCAAGAAGGGATGGAGACCAAATGAACCAAACGGCCCCCGTACTCGAGGTAAAGAAGCTAAGCAAACAAATCGGGAAACGAAAAATCGTAGAGGACATTACGTTTGAGGTACAAAAAGGAGAAATTTTTGGATTTCTAGGACCAAATGGCGCGGGGAAAACCACCACCATCCGCATGCTAGTCGGACTCATCCGTCCAACAGAGGGAATGATTCAAATCGGGGGATATCCCTTACAAGACCAGTTTATCGAAGCCATATCCCAAGTAGGCTGTATTGTAGAAAATCCAGAACTTTATCCCTACCTTACAGGTCGTGAAAACCTAGAGCATTTTGCCCGCATGATGACAGGTGTTACAGACGAATGGATCCATGAGATTATTCGCCTCGTAGAGCTGGAAGAACGAATCGATGAACTGGTAAAAACCTATTCGCTTGGAATGCGACAACGTCTTGGAATCGCACAAGCATTACTTGGCTCTCCTAAGATACTCATCCTTGATGAACCCACTAACGGGCTTGATCCTGCGGGCATTCGCGAACTGCGAGCTTTTATTCGCAAACTTGTCCACGAACAAGGAATTAGTGTCTTTATCTCCAGCCATATCCTACATGAGATCCAGCTAATGTGTGATCGCGTTGCCATTATTAACAAAGGAAAAATTGTCTACACCGGACCCGTACGTGAGCTTGTTCACGAAGAAGAAACCCGCATCGAGTGGAGATTAGACCCTCTGCAATCGGGTGTACAAGTCCTAAAAGAATTATCTTTTGTCCGTCCTGTCGAGCAAACAGAAGAACATCTTTATGTATATATGCCACTCGATCGCATTGCCGAAGTGAATGAGCAACTTACAGCTAAGCAGATAAAAGTAACTGGAATTCGTCCTGTACAAGCTACACTGGAAGATTTATTTTTACAACTGACAGGAGGCGAAACCAAATCATGATCGGACTTGTCTATAATGAAATGTTAAAAATGGTTCGGAAAAAGCGACTTTGGGTCATCCTAGGGATCTTAGTCATCCTGATCCCGATTTTTACATATGCTCAGGCACAGACACTCGAAAGAGCAGCGAAACAAATTGGCACAAGTGATTGGAAGGTTGTACTAAAACAGCAGATTATCGATCAACAAAACCGCTTAACATCCAGCCGATTACCTGAAGAATGGAAAGCGTTTATCAAACTAAATATCCAACAACAAGAATATTATTTAAAAAACAATATTGATCCAACCGCACCCGGTGCTCCTACGTTTATGCGAAAATTTGTAGAGGAATCCGTTTCTCTCTTTCTTCCACTTTTGGTTGTCATCATTGCAGCCGATTTGGTTTCCTCTGAACTCTCGAGCGGCACAATCAAATTACTCCTTACTAGGCCCGTTCGGCGTTGGAAAGTACTCCTTAGCAAATACATCTCCCTACTCTTTGCCACATCTTTTATCGTACTTAGTACAGCCATATTGAGTTATCTACTCTCCGGCGTGGTCTTTGGATATGGGGGTTGGGATCTCCCTGTATTATCTGGATTCCAAGAGAAAAATGGAGCTTTGTTGACCGAGTTTGTCCATCTCATGCCTCAGTGGAAATATCTCCTTATGGCATACGGTCTCTCTTGGCTCGCCTGTATTACCGTTGCAACCGTTTCCTTTATGGTATCCGTCTTAGTACGAAGCACTGCATCTGGCATGGGCATCATGCTTGCGGCTATCATCTCAGGGAATTTGCTTATGCAACTCTCTCCAACATGGGGTGCGATCAAATACTTCGCCTTCACCCAATTGCGTTTAACCGACTATCTCTCTGGCCGCCCTATTCTCATAGAGGGCATGACACTGCCGCTCTCCATAGGAGTCCTAGGAGCTTGGTCCGTTGTGGCACTGATTACCGCGTTTGTTTCGTTTTCGAGACGTGATGTATTGGCGTGATGAGCTAATATGTATGAGTTTTACAAAAAACAGCCCTACGCAGTCTAGACTCTAGACTATGTAGGGCTGTTTTAGAGCCTACTATTTACTTTCTTCTTTAAATTTAGCACCAGCATTTTCTACGAATTTCTTCCAAGATTCATTAAATTGATCTGCACTTTTCCCTTGTTGCTCAATGGCATTTTGGAATTTTGAATCAGCACTAGCTAACTCCTTTGCATTTGCATCATTTGAATCCTTTAGAAACTTAATAAATACTCCGACAAACTGCTCTTGCACCGCACTAAGTTCGATTTCTGCTTTTATCTCTTTCTCAAAATCAACAAACCCTAAATTCGACCTCTAATCCCTAGGAGTATAATAGATTCCCTCTCTACATGTAGATGTTTTTTCTTTCTTTTAGTAAAATTAAATTGAACGAAAATTTTTATAAACAGAATGGAGAAACGTATATGAAATATGTATTCCTTATGATGCCTGCATTTGGACATATGAACCCTACGATAACCGTAACAGAGGAATTGATCAGGCGCGGAGAAGAGGTAGTTTATTATACAACCGGCGATTTTGCAGATATAGTCAAAAAAGTAGGGGCAGAAGTTCGGGTGATTGATCCGATTTTCAATCCGATCAACTTCTTCGAAAAAATGGATCCACGTGGAGATCAGTCTTTTACGAAACCTCCTGTTCACTTACTGACCCAGTATATGAACGAAGCCCGCCTGAAAGCCCACGAATTAATTGATCAAGTGAAAAGCGAAAAAGCCGATGTAGCCATATATGACCCGATGTGTGTTTGGGGAAAAGAAATCATTCAAACTCTCGGCATTCCTGCTGCTACCTTTTATAGCAGTTTCGCATTCCACAAAGAAGCACCCACCCTACAAAGATGGGTTGATCAATATTTCCTGCCAGAAGAGAAGCAAATATTGCATTTGTTTACCGTTGCCGAAAAACTAAACATCGTATCGAATCCAAAAGAATTTCAATATGATGCAGAATTTTTTGATCATCGTTATGCATTTGTTGGACCTCTCATCTCCGATCGACAAGTTACAACCGACCTTCTCTTAGACAACCTCAGCAAACAACCTGTACTCTACATCTCACTCGGAACGATCTTAAGCAATGCTGATTTTTACAAAAACTGCTTTGAAGCCTTCGGGGATACACACTGGCAGGTGATCTTAAACGTCGGACCCAGAACCAGTATGAAAGAACTCGGCTCCATTCCTGAAAACTTCATCATCCGACCTTTTGTGCCACAGTTAGAAGTGCTTAAACACACTGATGTCTTCATATCCCACGGAGGAATGAATTCCATCATGGAGGCACTATGGTTTGGTGTTCCTACGGTAGCGATTCCGCAATCAACTGATCAGCCACTTGTTGCGGAACGTCTTACCCAATTGGGCTTAGGAGAGTCCATCCAACCTGATCAGGTTACGGTTGAACAATTAAGAGAGGCTGTAAACAAAGTGAGTCAATCGGAGGTGGTTCGAGCAAACCTTCAAGCGATTCGTCAATCTATGCATGAAGCAAATCCAGTTCAACAGACGGCAGATTTGTTACAGTCACTTGCTCAACAACAAACAGTGATGTAGCTTGAGGTGGCGAGCCACTATGTAATATTTTGAAGTAGTATTTTTGGGACAGGTCTGTGAGTAGTCTGGCTATCCGTACAAATTAGCGATTTCTTAATTAATCCTCTAGATAATCTGTCACAGGGTATGTATCTTCCACAGCTCAAATAGTGAACCAGCAAGGAAGTGAAAAGCAAGTCCGCTTCGTCCTTCGTAGCAAAGGCAAGTGGCAAAACTCGCAAAGAACGCGGGGACATTGCACAAAAAACTCCATTGCTTCGAAGCACTACGCTAATTAGGCTCACTAACATCACTGTGTCTAGGTACAATGCCCCTATCCCACCACTGATAACTCTAGTTAATCAACAAGATTCCTTTTCAGGGATCTTGTTAGTGTTTTATTGGAGTAGGTACGAGATAATATCTTGGTTGGTATATTGTAACGATTTCGGAATGTCATGTCGATTGGATTCGATCTGAAAATAAGCAGTATCCTCTTTATCTAGAAATAATCCATACTGCAATATACCCTTCTCGATATCTAGCTTCTGTAAGATCTGTTCATAAAACTGGCTTTGCGTCATTCGATCTACGGAAGCTAAGTGGAATACTCCTCTTAAATCGTTTTCGATCATAAATCGCACTTGTTTAGCCAACAAATCATCCAGATGATGATTGCAAACAAGATTGCTAAATACCTCAATGGATTTATGCTCTTTCAAACTTTCTTTGATTAAATCCAGTCTTGGTGAATTCTTTCCCCATATCATTGGAATTCGAATGATAATAGCCTTCTCGCCCAGCATTTCTTGAAGCATATTCTCACACTTTATTTTGAATTTCCCATAATCTGATTCTGCGATAGGGGTATCCGTTTCGGTATAAGGCCTTGAATAATCCCCGTCAAACACATTTGTAGTCGAAAAGTAGTACAGCTTCGTGTTTTGATTTTTTATACTCCTAGCCAATTCCTCGTGAAACGTAAACTGTTGATCATAATCGCCTCGCAAACAAGAAATCACCACGTCAGGCTTAATTGTATCCATGATTTCTTTCATCTTATCCACGTGCTGAACTCCCAATAAAAACTGTTTATCGTGCGGAAGACTAGTAACATTAGAAATATAGGTACCGTATACATCAAACTCACCCATTAGCTCATCAACGATAGCCCGTCCTACAAGACCGCTTGCACCTAAAACAAGTACTTTGTTCATCTGTCATTCCTCCTTATATCGTAATGTCGATCCCACAGTAACTCAAAAACTTCTTTGCCGATCTCGGTTCCGATAAACACATCATGATCATCTGACTGATCGAAAATATATTGTAAGTCACGAGGGTATGGTTCGGGAGACAAAAAATCTAGATACTCCACTTCCTCTGATGCATACCCCACTACTTCATTTTTATAAAATACTAGTTTTCTTGTTTCATACCTTTGAGAATCCAGCTCACAGAAAAATTTATATGGCTCACCTGGATGAGAGTGGATCCAATCCACAGATACATAGGTAAACGTAGCATTTTCTTTGGTCAAAATCATTTGCCTCCCCCTCATATAAACTATATAACTACCCTATCCACTTCTAATCGAATCATTTCTATCCAAAACCGTTATATTGAGTTAATATTCAAAATAAAATTATTAATTTTAATATAAAAAATTTATTACAAATGTTTACAAAAAATGTATTTGTGTTACAATATGATTGTTTGAAATTTAGGCACAGAATAAGGGGTTGTTAGGAATGAAAGGTAAACGTTTCGTAGCTGGGATTATTGCTTGTAGTACTATGGTGATGGGTGCAGGATTTGCTACTCCATCTACCACTTTAGCCGCTGGAGTCGAGAAAAACGTTCAAGTCGGATGGGAAGATGCTTCTTTTCAAGTAGAAAACAAATCTTTTTTACCTCAAGAAGTTTCGAACCAAGTGGACGTGACAAACAAAGCTATCACCATGGTAAAGCACGGCAAAAAAACATATGTATACTTATCACTTGGTACCCAAGGCGCGCTATATCAATTTACTGTGAACGCAGCAGTCATCAAAAAGGGCAAACTTTTCGTCACTGCTCAGGCAAAGATGGCCGCTTATAAATTTATACCAAGCCCAGAGTTTGAAGTGATTTCATTTGATAACACAAAGTATAAGATTAGCGAAGTAGACGGTCATATTAGTGTGATCAACAAAATGAACTAATTCTTCGTTTTTAACGTGAAAAGGAGCGGCAGAATACTCTGCCGACTCCTTTTTGTTTAGAGAAGCATCGTAACACCTACCTACAGACTCTGCTCATAGGAAGTTATTTTCTTCCATAGTAATTTCGACTCTGAGGAATCCAAATCATGCTTTTCCAATTGACATCCATCCATCTCTATCACCAAATGTAGCTTTTAAAACGTATCCTACTCCACTCCAATCACAGTCACCCGTTGCACACCTTTCATCCCACGAAGCCGACCTACTAAATCCTCTAAATCCGATATCAAATGAGTCAAATCGACTGACATCGAAACGGATGCTTCTCCTTGAAGTGGGATGGTCTGATGGATGGTGAGAATGTTTACTCCCATGCTCGCTAGGAAGCTTAAAACCTGAGATAGAACCCCCGCTTGATCTTTTAGTAGAAAGACGAGAGTCACCATCTTGCTCTGATTCAAACTTTGAAATGGAAAGATGGAGTCTCGATATTTATAGTAGGAACTACGGCTCAGCCCGACTTTGGCCACTGCTTGTTGAACTGTATCGGCTTCACCTGTTTCTACCAGTCGTTTTGCCTCCAATGTCTTTTGGATCACTTCGGGTAATTGATTATAGCGGACCAATACCAATCGTTCTTCATCATCTCTCATGTTCACAAGATAACCTCTTTTATTACGATTTTATATGCAATGTAGTCCAGAAAAAACGCCAACATCCGTTTTTCCAGATAGTTTGTTTTATTCAAATTCAATTTATCTCGCATATTGTATCGTTTCTCTTAGCTATAGGCAATCTTTTTGATAATATAAGAGAATACGATTCTCACATCAAAGGAGCAATGAATTATGGTATCTGTACTATTCGTCTGCTTAGGAAACATATGTCGCTCTCCAATGGCAGAAGCAATATTTCGTCATTATGTAATCGAAGAAGGCCTTGAAAATGAAATCCACATCGATTCTGCTGGCACAGGAGACTGGCATATAGGCGAACCACCCCATCAGGGAACGATGTTGAAACTAAAAGAGTATGGAATTTCTTCACAAGGAATCTACGCACGCCAAGTGAAACAGAATGACTTCGATCAATTCCAATGGATCGTCGGCATGGACACATCCAATGTAGAGAACCTACATAAAATCGCCCAAACCACACATTCACACGTGTACCCATTTATCCAATTCATCCCCGGCACCGCCTATGAAGGCGTCCCAGATCCTTGGTACACAGGCAACTTCCAAGAAACTTATGACCTCGTCCAACAAGGGTGTAAGAATTTGCTAAACGAGATCGTAACAAAGCATGGATTAAGCAAGAAATGAACCTGCAGAATGTCCTTTGCTAGCTAAACACCTGACAGAATCGAATTATGGCGACCCATCTTCATAAGCTTACTATTGAAGTAGGCATATTTAAGCTAATCGATCAAACAAGATTTTCAGAGTCGATTATCCAACAAAATGGTTAATCAGCAAGTCTGCTATGAAAGCAAACACTCTACCAATAATCGGAACAGACTAGAGGCGATGTATCTGACCACTGCGATGTTAGCGAGCCTGCTTAGCGTAGTCCTTCGAAGTAATGGCGTTTTGTGGCAATGTCTGAGCGAGTTCTTCGCGAGTTTTGCCACTTGCCCGAAGCGAAGAGGACGAAGCGACTTGCTTTTCCACATCTTCACAGGCTCACTATTTGAGCTGTGGTCAGATACATGCCCCATTCTTGCTCCATTCAACAAAACCAAATAAACCAAGCCCTCAAAGCAACAAGAGCTTGGTCCCACCTCATCTCACTAAATCCCTAACCTAACTTATAACTCATCCCATATCCACCCTGCGGATACACCCACTCAATATTATAAGCTGGACAAGCAATCCGACACGTCCCACATTCAATACAGTTCTCATACGCAACCGTCGTGATCTTTTGGCTAGGATCCCAATCATACACATCAGCCGGGCAAAAAAAGTTACAATCCTTCGTCGTACAGTCGACACAAACATCTGTTGCTTTGATCGTCAGATGCGAAACATCATCACATTTAAAACGAATCGTATACAGTTTATCCGAAAGATTTTGACTCATCCGTTCATCGACCTCCAGCCCTTATAGCCTAATTTTAATAAATTGATCATCCCACCAGCCGCTTCTTTTACTCTCCGAACCGCATACTTCTGCTTCTCTGCTTTCGGTATTCCATCTACTAAGAACATATTATATGCCGCATCATTTAGTGCTCTCGGCAACCTGCTAAACAACAATTCGGGGTCTTCCTCTTTTAAAAGCTGATGCATCCCCTTGTATTTCTGTAAATCCTTCATGATGAATGATGCCTTGACTGACTCATCATACATACGAAGACTACTAGCTGAGAAATCCTCTTTTGTCTTAGCGGCTATAATCGCTTCTCCCGCCAAACGACCTGACGACATGGCTAAGTTTGTACCTTCGCGGTGAACAAAGTTAACCAATTGGGCGGCATCCCCTACCAAACACCATCCATCTCCCGACAATGGAGGTACAGAATAATAACCTCCTTCTGGGATTAGATGACCTGAGTATTCTAACGTCTCTCCACCTTGAATCAACTTTCGAATCATCGGGTGTTGCTTGACGGATTCCAAGATTTGATAAGGCTTCATTCGCTTATCACGCAGATGATCTACCATCACCCCAACTCCCAGAGAAATGGTTTCTTTGTTGGTGTATAAGAAGCCCATCCCAGCCATCCCAAGTGATGTTTCGCCCATAAATTCGATCGTAACACCTTCGTTGCCCTCAACCTGAAATCGATCTTGAATCTTCTCACTCGGAAGCGCGATGATTTCTTTCACGGCCAGCGAGACTTCATCTGTTTTCCACTCTCTATGAACACCTAGAGCTTTTCCTAGTAAGGAGTTCACTCCGTCTGCGATGACAACTACATCCGCATATAAATCTCCATCATCCCGGTCCGTCTTTACTCCGACCACTCGATTTCCTTCTCGAATCACATCTAACGCTACGGTTTGATAAATGGGCAGGGCCCCTGCTTCTACTGCTTTATTGGCAAACCATTGGTCAAATTTAACCCGCAATCCTGTAAAACAATTAAACGGATCTTTATATGCCTCATTTCGGTGACCAAAGGTAACCATAGACTCCTTGCTCATCATCCAAATTCGTTGCTCAATAATATTACGCTCCATCGGGAAATTTCGTTCTTTCCAAAATTCTGGAACCAACTCTTCAACCTGTTTTCGGTATAGAACGCCACCAAAGATATTCTTAGCCCCAGGGAATTCACCACGCTCTAGCAACACCACACTAAGCCCAGCTCTTGCCATCGTGAGTGCTGCTGCTGTACCTCCTGGCCCTGCGCCCACTACTATCGCATCAAATTTTTCGTTCACTTGCGATCACTCCTCTGCTTCTTATCTCGAAATCCTACTACTTCTGATTTTGATTACACTTTGAAAGCCATAGTGGGATCTTCTTTCGCCGCTTTTCTCTTTTTTACCTCTGCGGTGATCGCAGGAACAATTTGAAACAAATCCCCAACAATGCCATAGTGAGCAAACTGAAAAATAGGTGCATTTTCATCCTTGTTAATCGCAATGATCACATCTGAACCAGCCATCCCTACTGTATGTTGCACCGCTCCAGAGATTCCAATCGCAAAGTATAACTTCGGTCGCACGGTATATCCTGTCTGGCCAACCTGATGCTCATGAGCAATCCAACCCGCATCGACACAAGCACGACTCGCTCCAACCTGTCCACCTAGCTCATCAGCCAGTTCCTTCAGTAGACGGAACGGTTCGATGCCTCCGAGCCCACGCCCTCCTGACACGATGATCTCTGCTTCTTCCAAGTTCACGGTCCCAGTCTGCTCGATAAAGTTAACAACTTCTGTCGCAATCTGCTCTCCTTCTGTCGGATTGGCGATGAGTACAATCTCCCCCTTTCTCTCTGGATCACGTGGCAAAGCTTGAAAGACTCCCGCCCGAGCTGTTGCCATCTGTGGTCGATATTGTTTACACAGAATCGTAGCCATCATTTTCTCAGAAAAAGCCGGCCGACTTGCTAGTAGTAGCCGGGATGGGTGCGGCTCCACATCCAATTCAGTCGTATCAGCGGTTAATCCAGTCGGAAGATGAGTCGCGATCGCTCCCGCCAAATCTCTCCCTGTTCCCGTAGCGCCAAACAGACAAATCTCAGGCTTATGCTCTTCGATCAGCTTTAAGGTAATGCGGCTATAGGGCCTAGTCCGATAATCCTGAAGTTCGGGACCTTGGCAGAGGAAGACACGATCTGCTCCATAATAAATTGCCTCATCTGCTAGGTGATCCACTTGGTCTCCAATGACAAATGCCATTAAAGGAACTTCTAACTTATCTGCTAATTTTTTTCCAGCGCCAAGCAACTGCCAAGATACTTTCTTCGCAGTTCCACTACGTTGCTCTACAAAAACGAGAACCCCACGATACTGAGACCAATCTGGCATCTGCTCATTGTTTTGCTCCGTTGACATCGTTTCTCCTCCTTCAAGCCCAACCTAATTTCTGAGCTAATTCACTACCCCACAACTTCTCCATCAGTTGCTCTGCTATTTGCTCCGGAGCAACACCTGCAATCTTCTCTCCATTCACTTTCCGAACCTCTGGAACCCATGTCTTACTTACAATAGTAGGAGATCCTTTTAAACCAATCTTGCTGATTTCAATGTCAGGAAAATCATTGGTTGTCCAGACTGTAGGCTTAAATCTCGCCGCTCGAATCATCCCAGGCATAGGAGCCCTTCGAACTTTATTTAACTCCTTTAGCGCAGTTATCAGTACCGGAAAGGAGGTCTCAACCACTTCAATCCCGTCTTCTAACTTACGCTCCACACGAACACGGCGCTTCTCTGGATCCACATGGATCACTTTCCCTACATAAGTAAGCTGCTCTAGATCTAAACGACATGCAATCCCTGGACCCACCTGACCTGTATCTCCATCCAGTGTCTGCTTTCCACAGAACACCATATCAATGGCCCCAAACTCTTCAGCTACTTTTTCTAATGTTTTTGCTAACACATACGATGTTGCAAGAGTATCTGCTCCTGCAAATTTACGATCTGTGACCAATACAGCTCTATCCGCTCCGAGTGAGATACATTCTTTGAGGGATTTTTCTGCAGGAGGAGGTCCCATTGTGACCACTGTAACGCATGCTCCTAGTTCATCTTTAATCCTCAGTGCTTCCTCTAATCCGTGTAGATCATAGAAGTTTACGATACTTGGGACGCCTTGGCGGATTAAGGTATTCGTAACTGGGTCGATCCGGATCTCTCTACTGTCTGGAACCTGCTTGATGCAAACAACGATATGTAGCATTTGGCTACCTCCAATTTACGCATTGGGTATGAGTGGATGAAATCAGGCTCGTTGCATACGAGATAAACGATTCATCTCATGAATAAATAACTTCTTCGTCAATACATCCCGCTTTGAGTGACTTACCAAAATTTGTGATATTTTGAACGCAATCTCAAACGGGTGAAGGACTTCTGTCTCAAAAAAAGGGCTCAGATACCAAAACGGTTTCTCAGGGCAGGTTGGATAAACAGATACCTTCCATCCTCGTTCATGCTTTCTTTCACACCAAATAAGTGCAATTAACCAATGAGTTACTCCTTCATAGATAGCACCTTCGCCTCGAAACAACGTTCCTTTGTCATGAACGCCAATCGAGACCGCTTTCTTATCATAAAAATCCATTAAAAGGGGTAACTCGTTCATCCGCTCTCCCTCCGATCAAAAATAATAATCACTATAACCATACTATTCAGTTTTTAGTTGATTAATCCAACCACAAACTCTACTACTAGCTTTGATCAAAAGGTACAAAGAACGAAGGAAACAGCTTGTTCGTTTGATATGTTTCCTATTGAAGGAAGATTCAGGCACACACTATACATCTATTTTACACTAAATTCACGCTATAATTAACAGAAGATATCATTATTTTTGAATTAGCAGTTTATAATCCCTGCTAGAGGGGATAAAAAATAGACTATCCCAAATTGGAATAGCCCATCTCCTATTGATCAATCAACGTAGTCCAGGTTTTCCGTAAACTCGAACTCCATTTCACCAATTCGAATGGTGCTTCCTTCTTCCGCGCCACGTTGCCGCAACTCGGCTTCCACACCCATATCTTTCATAATTTTACTAAAGCGCATCAGTCCGTCATGATAATTAAAGTTTGTCATCAAGATTAATTTTTCAATCTGAGTACCCTCTACGACAAAAACTTCATTCTCTTTCCGGATCGTAAATGGAACCTCTGGTGCTTCTGCTTTATAAAGTTTACGCCCTACTGGTCCAGTTGAAACTTCCTCAGGTTGATTGGCAATCTCTTCTTCGACTTTGTCTAACAGATTAGCAGCAGCAAACAATAGCTCACGGAGTCCCTTCCTTGTCACAGAAGAAATAGGGAAAACAGGCACATCTTTGCCTAACTGCTCCTTGAAAAACTCCAACTGCTCCTCTGCATCTGGAAGATCCATCTTATTAGCCGCAATGATTTGTGGACGCTTCTCCAAATCCTGATTATATAGAACCAACTCTTTATTAATTTGCAGGTAATCTTCGTATGGATCTCTACCTTCTGAGCCTGCCATATCAATCACATGGATGATCACTTTCGTACGCTCCACATGACGTAAGAATTGGTGTCCGAGTCCAACCCCTTCATGAGCTCCTTCGATCAAACCCGGAAGGTCTGCCATGACAAAACTACGACCATCTTCTACCTGAACCACTCCTAAGTTAGGAGCAATCGTGGTAAAGTGATAAGCCCCGATTTTCGGACGAGCGGCAGAAACAACAGAAAGCATCGTCGATTTCCCGACACTTGGATAGCCAACTAGCCCAATATCAGCTAGTAGTTTCAATTCTAATTCGATCCAACGCTCTACTCCTGGCTCACCGTTTTCCGATATGGCAGGAGCTGGGTTGACTGGCGTAGCAAATCGCATATTTCCTTTTCCGCCACGCCCACCTTTTACGATGACCGCTTCTTGACCGTGTGCCACTAAGTCAGCAATCAACTCTCCTGTTTCGGCATCTCGCACCACAGTCCCTGGAGGCACCCTTACAATTTTATCATCTGCACTTGCCCCATGCTGTGCCTTACTACGTCCTGGTTCGCCTGGTTCGGCCTTAAAGTGACGTTGGTAACGAAAATCCATCAATGTACGCAGACCTTCGTCTACTCGAAAGATGATATCGCCGCCATTGCCTCCATCGCCACCAGCTGGTCCACCATTCGGGACATATTTTTCACGACGAAAGGCAACTTGCCCACGACCGCCATCTCCGCCTTTTACATAAATCTTGACCTGATCTACAAACACGTTCTTCACCGTCCTATGTACAGTGTCACCAAATATGCTGGATAATCATTCTTTGCTTTTTTCTAGAAAGGGAAATTTTCCCTCCCAATTTACTAACTCGTTCTTCTAAACGATCCCAAGCATCAGTTACAGGAAGCACAATCCTCTTATGATCATAATCGTATACTTCAAATGTCACATATACGACTTGCTCCTCTTCTGATAAAGTAAGCTGGATTTGCGCCCAATCATACTTACCTTGTCCAACCTGATCGAACCAATCCGCTACACTTTTAATCATTTGTAGCAAATCCTCTTCCTCTGGCATGGAGATGCGAATATCTTTACTGATATCCACATGCCACTTCCAATTGGTATGCTCGACCCCGATGGTCAAAAGAAAAGTTGCTAATAAAGGAGATTGAAACACGCCAATATGCTTCTCTTTATTTACGTCTTCTGCTAATTTCTTTAGATATCTATAATGTTCTTCTTCTTTCTTCATCTGGAGAAAAAAGATCATCATCTGTATATGATTTGCCCAATCATGGCGAATTCGACTCAAAATTTTTTTTAGCTTCTCTGCTTGGGCTGTCTCTCTCTTGGTTTCGAGCTTATACCGAATCATAAAAGCACCCAAAAGCCAGCTTAAGAGTGCTAAGGTAAGGTACACTAAATCCACCCAGCTCTCCCAAGTTACGATCGTCCAACTTATGAATACTATACCCAATGGTAAAAAAGGCAAAATGATTTCTTTCATTCGCTCTACCAAGATCGCCCGTCTCCTCTCAACTACTTCTCTTCTATCTCCCAAAGCTTGTACATGTAAAAAATTGTACTCTAAATTTACAATATTCGCCACAATCTAGAGCAAATAAATCGAAATATAGCAAGGAGAGCGAGATTTTGTCGAGAATCGAGGGCAATGAAAAACCCTGACCGTTCTAGGCCAGGGTAATATTCCGAACCATTAAGCTTGAGTAGCAGCTACTTCTTGCTCAACTTTTGGATAAATGCTTACACGTTTGCGGTCACGACCCAAACGCTCAAACTTCACGATACCGTGTGCTGTTGCAAACAAGGTATCATCTCCACCACGTCCAACGTTCAAACCTGGATAGATTTTAGTACCACGTTGACGAACGAGGATGTTCCCAGCAAGTACGAACTGACCATCAGCACGCTTCACACCAAGGCGTTTGGATCTACTGTCACGACCGTTCTTTGTAGAACCTACCCCTTTTTTCGATGCGAAGGCTTGTAGATTTAGTTTAAGCATGTATTCCACCTCTTTTCGATTATGAGTTATTTGCTAATCCACTTTACGTATTTCGGATACGAATCAGCAATCTGTTCGAGCGAAATCACCATAGCTTCGACAAGCAAGGCAATCTTCTGTCCCACTTCAGGAGCAAGTCCCTCTGGAATGCGAAGATCTACTTTCCCATCGCCATCGTCAGGTTGATGCACGATCACACCCGTTAAGGTCTCAATGGCATTTACCTGACCAAAAACGATGCCTGAAACGGCTGCACAAACAATATCAGATCCGTGCTCTGCAAAGTTAGCGTGACCGGTTACAAGTACTCGCCTAACATCACCATGGTTGTTTCGTTCAATCCGTATTCGAATCATTAAGCTTCAATGTTTTCGATTACGACTTTAGTAAATGGCTGACGATGGCCTTGTTTTTTCTTGTAATTTTTCTTCGGCTTGTATTTGAACACCGTGATTTTTTTACCACGACCGTGTTTTACCACTTTACCGGTTACTTTTGCATTTGCAACGATTGGAGCACCGACAACAGTTTCACCGTTTTTGTTAACGAGAAGAACTTTGTCAAAAGTTACTACTTCACCTTCAGCTGCTTCCAACTTCTCGATGAATAGAACTCCGTCTTTCTCCACACGATATTGTTTACCACCAGTTTCGATCAAAGCGTACATAGTTTACCCTCCTCTTTATCAGGACTCGCCAAGGTACGGAAAGGGTATATGCCCTATTTACAATCCGATCCTGCGCGGTATCGTTAGCGTTACACAAATCGAACGCTTAACATACAAGCGCTATCTTACCATAGCTGGTGCTTAGTGTCAAACGGTCTTACACTGTAGATCAACGCATAAAAACACCACAGGAAACGATGAACAGGAGGATATCTACAACAAGCAGAATGATCGTTCCTTTCACAATCCAAGAACTAAATCTGTTTAGCGAAGCCAGATGATTAACAAACGCATAAGCAACCGAACAAATAAGTCCTGTAATGGCAAAACTCCATTGCCCGATTATGCCTGCCGATAAAATACCCCCGATAGCATGTAAGACATACGATACAACTCGGGAGTATTTCTCCGTCTTACTAGCTATCCAATCTGCCAGTAACGATACTGGTAATCCATAGATAAAGTAAAACGGATATATATACAGAGACAGAAAGAATATAAAATCAAGATTAAAATGACTTTCTGGACCACTTATAATCAGTACCGTAACAAGCGATAGAAACAGAGAAACAAATAGCTTTCTAACGAACATAATCTTCCTCCTCCAAGTTCACATTTTCAGGAATCAGTTTCATTGACTGGTTAAATGTCATCTCTCATTTATATTTTAAACATTTATAATTTATTATCTATTGAGACATTGTGCATTTATTATATAATAGAAGCGAGCAGATTGGCTTCTATTATAAAAAACTGACAATTCTTGAATCAACATAATATCGAATCTGCTCGCATAATCCATAATATCTCTAATACATTTTACCAATTGAATAAGTGAAAACAGGTTCCTTGAACATGCACGCTCAAGGATGAAAAGGGAAGCTCGGTGTAAGTCCGACACGGTCCCGCCACTGTAAAAGGGGAGTCAGGCACGAATAGCCGCCACTGATCCGTAAGGATTGGGAAGGTGTGCTCTGATGAAGATCCTTAAGTCAGGAGACCTGCCTGTTTTGACAACACTGCAAGACCTACGGGAGATAGGGAGGTGTTAGAATGCTACTAGGTGGGAGACTCTGTGCTTCTCTGCCCTCAATAGGCATCTCTAACGTTCATTTCAACTGTTAGAGATGTTTTTTTCGTGCGAGTCAAATACTTACCATTGGGGGAATTGAGATGAGTACAGTGAAAAGTAGTAACTTAGGATACCCACGTATCGGCCAAAATCGGGAGTGGAAAAAGGCTTTAGAAGCATTTTGGGCTGGAAAGTTAGAAGAAGCTGACTTTGAAAAGCAGATGGAGCAAATTCGTCTTCATCACATTCAAAAGCAAATCAACAAAGGGATTGATTACATCCCCGTTGGCGATTTTACATTATATGATCACATGCTCGATACCGCAGTTATGTTTGGAATAGTACCAGAGCGATTTTCTTATCAAGGCGGCGCGGTTCCACTTCAGACTTACTTCGCTATGGCCCGTGGTTGCCAAGAAGCCGTAGCGTGTGAAATGACGAAATGGTTCAACACCAACTATCACTACATCGTTCCAGAGCTAAGTGATATCACACCTACTTTAACGGAAAACAAGCCACTTATTGCGTACCAAGAAGCGAAAGAAAAGCTTGGTGTTAACGGAAAGCCTGTTTTAGTGGGTCCTTACACGTTTATTAAGCTTTCGAAAGGATACACAGAAGCACAATTACCAGCCATTATTCTGCAACTTGTCCCGTTATACGCTCAAATCTTACAGGAGTTAGCAACAGAAGGGGTAGAGTGGGTCCAGTTTGATGAACCGATTCTAGTCACATCGATAACGAAAGATGAGATGGAAACAGTCAAATACATCTATAACCAACTCCATGAGGCGGCTCCTGAACTAAACATCATGTTACAGACCTATTTTGACTCGGTAGAATGCTACTCCGAATTGAAAGATCTACCTGTACAAGGAATTGGATTAGACTTTGTACACGGCTTAGAAAAAAATATTCAATCCCTTGTAGAGCTCGGATTTCCCGATGACAAGGTACTCGGCGTTGGTCTCGTCGATGGACGAAATATTTGGCGCTCCGATCTAAATAGCAAAATACAGCTGCTGAACACGATTACGAGCACTGTACCGAAAGATCGATTATGGATTCAACCTTCTAGTAGCTTACTGCATGTCCCTGTTGCTCTTACTCAAGAGATAAACTTAGATCCGCTTGTAAAGGAAGCATTAGCGTTTGCTGACGAAAAGCTAGACGAAGTTTTATGCTTAGTGAAGGGATTACAAGATGGAGAAAATGCTATTGCAGAGTCCTTACAAAATAGCCAGGCAGCACTCGATCGTTTAGCCAAGTCTCCAGTCCGAAATTGTACTCCTGTCCATGAAGCGGTAGCCAGTGTACAGTCACAAGATATCGCTCGTCAATCCGCTTTTGTACAAAGACAAAAAGAACAACAAGAATCCTTGAAGCTCCCTGTACTTCCTACTACGACCATCGGAAGCTTTCCACAAACCTCAGAAGTTCGGCAAGCTAGACAAAAATGGAGAAAACAAGAATTGTCTACCGAACAGTATGATGCTTTTATACAAGATCAAATCAAGCAATGGATCGACATCCAAGAAGAAATTGGCTTAGACGTGTTAGTCCATGGTGAGTTTGAGCGGACAGACATGGTAGAGTTTTTTGGCGAAAAGCTAGGTGGATTCGCTTTTACACAAAATGGCTGGGTCCAATCATACGGATCACGTTGTGTAAGACCACCTGTTATTTATGGAGATGTCGAATTTCTAGAGCCGATGACCGTAAAAGAGAGTATGTATGCTCAATCCCTTACAGAAAAACCCGTAAAGGGAATGATCACAGGTCCCGTTACCATCTTGAACTGGTCATTTGTACGCGACGATCTCTCCCGAAATCAGGTGTCTGATCAAATCGCCCTCGCCCTGCGAAAAGAAGTAGAGGCATTGGAGTCCGCTGGGATTCGAGTCATTCAAGTTGACGAACCCGCTCTACGAGAAGGATTCCCGCTGAAGAAAACAGAATGGTCCGCTTATTTGGATTGGGCAGTTACATCATTCCGCCTAGCAACCTCTTCCGTTCAAGACACCACACAAATCCATACTCATATGTGTTATAGCGAGTTCCACGACTTCATTGATTCCATCAGTGACCTCGATGCAGACGTTATCTCCATCGAAGCCTCTCGCAGTCATGGCGAATTAATGTACTCATTCCGGAACCACGCTTATAACAAAGAAATTGGCCTTGGTGTATACGACATTCACAGTCCACGGATTCCTTCCGTTGATGAAATCGTCAGCACGATCGAACTAGCTTTACAAGTGCTTGAGCCAACCCAATTCTGGATTAATCCCGATTGCGGATTAAAGACACGGAATAAGGAAGAAGTCGTTGCTTCACTAAAAAACATGGTCGCTGCAACACATATCACTCGTGATCGGCTTGAATCGGCAAAATCGTAATAAGATAACGTTCAAAACTCCAGTACCTCATGGTAGATACTGGGGTTTTTCATTGTTGCTTTTTTGCACACAACTTTGATCACCTATAGTAGAATGAGTTATGATAGCGCCCTTGCTTAAGGGCTATGACCTATATCATAACGATGAAGGAATCCTAGAGGAGAAATATTCCATGATAAAAAAGTTACATTACATCCCGATTCCGATATGTGGTTTGATTTTAGCGTTATTTTCAGTAGCCAAACTGCAATTTAGCTTTCACATTAATTGGCTCGCTTATATTATGATGACACTCGGATCTATCTTTTTATTAGGCATGTTGTGCAAAATTCTTTTCACACCAAAGCAAGTATTCGATGACTTAAAAAAACCGATGATCGCCGCTGTATCACCCACATTTTCAATGGCTATGATGGTACTTTGTAGCCTTTTTATGGACCATGGCGTCCTTTGGAAAGCGATTTGGGTAGTTTCAGCGATCGTTCACTTGGTATTAATGGCTTACTTCATCTATCACTTTGTTTTACAGAGCAAGGTGACCATGCTTCATATCTATCCAAGTTGGTTTATTATGTATATCGGGATGGCGATTATCCCACTAACCGCAGGTAACCTTGCATCACCGATCGCAACCGTCATATTTTGGATATCGATTGTGTTCTATCTTATTTTACTGCCGCTCGTTTTCATTCGTATTTTTGTGATGCGTGATTTAGAAATATCGGCACTCCCTCTGATTACGATTTTATGTGCACCTGGATCGCTGTTATTGGCAGCATATCTAGCTCATTTTGATACGAAATCTGTAGGTTTTGTTTGGACACTCCTTATTCTTTCACAAGCTTTATACGTCAGTGTACTATGGCAGTTGCCTAAGTTATTGCGTTTGTCATTTTATCCAAGTTATTCAGCGTTTACATTTCCACTCGTTATTTGTGCAACTGCCCTTACAAACACGTTAAAATATCTAGGTTATACCGGCATATTAGGACATACGTTCAGTATCATTGAAGCCATTATTGCAAGTGCCATGGTGATATATGTAGCCATTCGTTATAGTATATTTCTCATTACACAAATGAAGCCTAAACAAGTAATACAATCACAGGCAGCATGATTTATTGAAAAAGAGTAAACGCTCAAATCCACTAATATTAAGGATTTGAGCGTTTCATTTTAAGGATTGTTTACTATATTTTTGTTCTGATACTTATTCTACTTCATCATTAGTAAATTCATTTATATTTATTCAAACAACGCACGCCACGTCCGCGATCCCACTACTCCATCTACCGCGAGACCCTTCTTCCTTTGAAACGCCTTCACTGCTCCCTCTGTCTTAACTCCATACACACCATCCACAACTAATCCACCCAATTTCCGCTGGATCACTCTCACTACGTCACCCTTTGAGCCTCTGCGAATCAATTTTCCTGGATATACATTAGGATTATTAAACATCGAGTTCCAAGTGGTAGGTCCTATCACTCCATCCACATTTATACCATGGGATTTCTGCCAGTTTCTCACGGCTTTCTCTGTCACAGGACCGAATATTTGGTCTGCGTTTACACCTAATTTCTTCTGAATACGCCCTACAACCGGTCCCCTTGATCCCTGCTTAATGAGATAACCAGGATAAATGATTTCGGTATACCCTGGTTCTGGGATTTGCGGACCACTCCCTCCGCCCACTATCTTCTGGACTTCACCCACAAACCACTGTTTATTGATAGAGGTACCCGGACAAGTTTTACTGCTCATCTCATTATGAAACTTGATTTTCGCGCCTTTATACTTTACAAAATAGGCAGTCAATTGAAACAAGGCTGTGCTCTGTGGAGGTTGAAAAGGATCATGACCCACATCAAAATTCCCTACTGTTTCGACCATGAATGGATGGACACCATCTGAGTCTGAATCATTGTATCCCGTTGCACTAGCGGGAGGGAGATTAATGTCTCTACCTAGCACAAACCTTCCATCCGGAAACAAAGAGACGTGTTGTGCAATTGTGATAAAACCTCTCCCCAAATGTGCAGATCTCATTCCATTTTGCAGAGTAATATAATTTGCTCCGTTAAAGTTTGAATGATCGGGTTTCCATGTGTGATGAATATGGATTTCTGGATGTTTCGCTTGATCATTTTCGACGATATAATCGATTAACTCATTCACCGTTACAATCTTCCCATATGCCCATGTCATCGATCTATCTCACCTTCTCCTGTTTTTTCTCGATGTGATCCAAATAGAATCGATTCTCAGTACTGGGTTTACTTAATATCCCTATCGCTACTAGTAAAGATAGAACTGTATTTACTAGATTATTCAATTCCTCATTTTTTGTTAGCAGATTTTCTTGCCTAATTTGGATAAAATAGAATAGTAAGTCTAAATGAGTGAAAAAGGAGACCATGTCATGAATAAATACGATTCACTTCGTGATTACCTTCAAGACAACAGCAACATTGATATCTACATCGTAGCAACATTCATCAACACCTATATCCAACAAAATTGGAAAGTTGCATTTGATCAAAATCAGGATCAGTTACTGAATGCATACAGACAAGCTGGGGATAAGGCATATGGAACCTATTTGAATCTACTATTCCTTTCCATTAATAAAGAACTAAAGGAAGCAGGAATACAGTCAGACACTAGACTACCCGGAAACTTAAACATATCTCGTGAGTGGGGAAACACAGAGGATTATACCGATCAAGAACGGTGGATGTGGAGCACACTTACCTCTAATAAAGAAAACAAACAGATCGGAACCATTGTAACGAAGGTATACCATGATCACACCCAACTAAGAGTGCCCCAGCCACCCCAAGTATTCGCGATACTAGAGAGTTCACAAGAAGATATTGTTGAAGCCCTTTCAAAGATGTCGAATCACTTTAAGCAATCACGGGAGTTTCAGGTTGAGTACGCTGATTACATGAAAAATAATCGATCCTGAATGAGGAGATAAATCAAATCACTTATTCCTCCTTAATAAAGATGCAACCATCCCAATGTTTCATCAGGATGGTTGCGTTCAAAATCATTTATCAAGTATGTATACACTTAAAAATCGAATATCAGGTCAGTCTTCTAAATAGGGCTAACTGGATACAATTAAACTCTTCTTTGGATATTGAATCCCTTTCCAACAATGACATAGCGTGTTCCACAAGAGAATCTACATTGAAATCCACTAATAAAACCAAGGTCTCTATCATCTGTATATCTTTGCGATATATTGCATAGTGAAGAGCTGTCCACCCGTCTATATCTGCAACGGCAGGATCAGCTCCATGTTGAATCAATTTCTTGGCTATATCTAACTCCATTCCTCTAACAGCCGCTATTAATGCTGTGGTATGAAAATTATAATCGACTAGATTAACATCACTATCCTTTTGTAATAATAAATCCACAATCTGACCGTATCCTTTATACGAAGCATCTATAAGTGCAGTCAATCCATTCTTATCTTGATGGTTTGTGTTAGCACCAGCCTCTAACAAAGCTCTCACCATTTCGATGTCTTGATTATATACCGCTACCATAAGAAGGCTCCTGTTCAAAGGACCTACAACTAGGTTAGGATTATACCCTTCTAAAAGAAAATGTTTTACCTCGTTATTTCTTTTTCCTAAAACAGCTTCAATAAATTCTTCCAAATCCGACACTACCTCCAAACAATAATTCATTGCAGACAGCCCAAAGCTTCTTTCATCACTGCTACTACTACCTCAACATCATCAGCTAGATTTTCAAATGAATTTTTGAAAATTCATCCAATGTAAAACCGTTGGTTCAATATACCCGGTTAATCAATCCCAAAGAGCATCCAAATTTTCTCCATAGTGATCAGGAAGCCCAATCTTCTCCTTAAGTAATTTATGTAAGTGATTTATCGTCACAATCACTTTACCATCAATTACAATATTTCTCATTTCTAAGCTCCTTACTGTAGCAAGTGAAATAATGAAAGTTACATCCAGACTGCGAACCCATTTAAGCTCTTCCTACAACCTGATCCACCTGATCAAGATCTCTTACAATAGATACATCTCTGAATACCATTTTAAGCCTACATACAAACACAAAAAACGCTTATACCAAGGATGCTTGGCCTAAGCGTTTTTTTGGCGTTCCCTGCTATGTAGATTTATTTATCTCAGCTCATCCACTAGAGGGACAATCACTTCATCTAATACTTTTCTCCATTGACGCTTCATTTCAGGTCCGTACTTCACGGGGATCGCTTCCGGGTGTACGGCTTTGTACTTATGAAACTCTCTGCTCTCAAAGATTTTTTTGATATTGGGAATCGGATCGGCCCCCATCTCGTACAGCTTTGCTGATAAATGAAGCTCCTCTTTATCGACAAACCAAGTATTCGCAAATGTTTCAATTGCCTGATCCTGTTCTTGCTCGAAGAAGTCCCTTCTGATAACGAGAATATCTTCTTCTGCATCGATCTCTTTGGTATCAATCGCATGTAAGATCGCACGATAGACTTCCTTCACCTTTTCAGATTTGTTCAATTTTAGAAGTGCTTCCTATTTAGCCCCCAAATTAAATTTGAGTAATCTCCTTTATCCTGTAGAATGAGTTATATACAGTGGAGGAGATTTTTTATGCAAAGAAGACG
>NZ_JAUSUV010000007.1 GCF_030814315.1 Croceifilum oryzae
CACTCGTTCCCATCCCGAACACGACCGTTAAGCCCTCCAGCGCCGATGGTACTTGGACCGCAGGGTCCTGGAAGAGTAGGACGTCGCCAGGCATACATAATAAAACAAAGCATCCAGCTTATAGTTGGATGCTTTGTTTTATTATGTAAAGAACGATAAACATAGGTCCCCATATAAACGTATTTTATGATGCTGAATAAAGTAACGAAAAACAGTTTGTTGCTATTGCTCGGTAGATTTTTTTCCTAATGAGGGGGCTAGAGATCTATACGCGTAAAGAGACTGGATCTTATCGGATTCTAAAACAAACAAATTGCATGGTAGTGAATAAAGTAGGGAAGTTCTGAGCGACTAGGATAGTGTTATTCTAAAAGTTATTTTCATGATTGAAACATTCTACTTAAGCTCAAGATTTGTAGTGTCATATAGCTGACTTGTGGCCTGTGGGAAAATGAAGGTTTGTATATAATTAGATGTTTTATTCGATTACTAGCTTATAACGAAAACAATAGCTTGCTGCAGTCGTTTTTCTATCTTCTATAGTGCTTTACATATCGAATGTAGGATTAACTCAGTCAGAATCGCAAGCAAGACGTTCCTAATGATCCGTTCAGTGAAAAAGATATGGAGTTCTCTAGATAACTAGGATGTTGGCTTAGAAGCGGCTATGATTGATGATATGCTATTAACAAGCCGGTTTTTAGATGAGCTCTCTTGAGATAGTATGGTTGGTATGTTAATTCAGTTTTTGTAATTTCGATAAAGTAAATTAAGGACGTTGGAAGTGCTGAAAACCCTTAATTCATCTTACTGACGACATAGTAGAAGGACTCTCGGATAACTCGGATCCTGCATTTTTATATAAAAATTTCTATTTCTTGTTGACATTATCCTTAAATCGCAGTACTATATTATTTGTGAGTTGTTACTGGATTTCAATCAGAGCACAACAAACAGTTAAGATGAATATGATATTTGGAGAGATGTCCGAGTTGGTCGAAGGAGCACGATTGGAAATCGTGTAGGCGGGCAAAACCTGTCTCGAGGGTTCGAATCCCTCTCTCTCCGCCAGATGGTTCGGTAGCTCAGTCGGTAGAGCAGAGGACTGAAAATCCTCGTGTCGGCGGTTCGATTCCGTCCCGAACCACCATAAGAAATGTGCTGGCATAGCTCAATTGGTAGAGCACCTGACTTGTAATCAGGGGGTTGTGGGTTCAAGTCCTATTGCCAGCATCCTTTATAAGATTGTAGTAAACAGTAAGTGAAATGCACTTGTGTGGTGAAGTAATTTCAGCTCAATCACCATTAATAATGCGCTGGCATAGCTCAATTGGTAGAGCACCTGACTTGTAATCAGGGGGTTGTGGGTTCAAGTCCTATTGCCAGCATTTTCGTAGGGGTGTAGTTTAGTGGTAGAACAGGAGTCTCCAAAACTTCTAGTGTGGGTTCGATTCCTACCACCCCTGCCATTTTTTATTTGGCGACATAGCCAAGTGGTAAGGCAGAGGTCTGCAAAACCTTTACCCCCGGTTCAAATCCGGGTGTCGCCTCCAAATATAAAAAGCTTGCTTGTGGCTTTCAAAAAGTCGCAAACAAGCTTTTTTATTGTTTATACGGATAATACTTTCTGATATGAGGCGTTTAGTTTTGCTACCTGTTCTTGAAATAATGATACCAACTGATCAATTTCTGTAACTAATTGATCAGAGTTGTCAGTAGGAAGAGGATTACTCTTGATAATGGCTTGGATTGCCTCTGATTGATTTTGAAGGAGTTGTTCGTATTTTGTTGCAATGGATAACTCCGTCTGGATACTTGTTTCAAAATCAGTAAGGAATTGCTGAGCAGGTTTTTGAATAGAAGGATCTTTTAATGTAGTTGCTTGTTGTTTGACCTGTTGGAATTTCTCTTTGACGCTTTCTACTGCTTTTTTATATTCCGTAATTTGAGATTTGGCCTGATTCACTTTAGGGATCATATTTTGCTCTAGATCTGTTACTTTTTGATTGGATATGGTTTTTAGTTTTGCCTCCTCTACCGATGCAGCCATTTTTTGAAGCAACATATCATTTTGATTTTCTTGTTGGATCATTTCATTCATACTCGAAACAATCGGCTGTATAGAAGATTCCCTTTTCATTACCTCTTGGGCAGATTGGCTCATTTTACAGCTGGTCGCTGTGATAAGAATGATACTAAAAATGAGTAAAAGGAGAAGATATTTTTTCAATGTTATTCAGTCCCTTCTATATAATTTGTACTAAGCCTGTTGGGTGATTAGATATTAGATGTAAGATAGGGGAAGCACCGATAAAAAATCCAAGGATAGCAATTTTTCTATGTAGTGTGTCGTCAGTAGCATGAGATGTTCTTAATCTACTTGTTACTGTGTCTTTCGTGCCTTCCTATCTACGTAGATGTGAATGGACTGTGCCTCTGTATAGGTTTTCTAATGGGATTCAGTACATTTGATTCACGGTGGAGTAATTCATCCAACAAGCTCGATTCTGTACAATCAATCAGAACATCTTATCTACGAGTATATGAGCGCAAATCGAATAGATTCCTTTTTTATGAATAAAAGTACAGAAAGATATTGCATTGTGTTTTGTCATATGGTAAGATTATTTTCGTTGACAAGTTATATGTGCCCTTAGCTCAGCTGGATAGAGTGTCTGACTACGGATCAGAAGGTCGAGGGTTCGAATCCTTCAGGGCACGCCATTACTCTTTGAGTAGAGAGATTAAATTATATAATGAGATGTGCCCTTAGCTCAGCTGGATAGAGTGTCTGACTACGGATCAGAAGGTCGAGAGTTCGAATCTTTCAGGGCACGCCATTTACTCTCTTAGGGTAAGGAATTGAATAATGTAATTAAGATGTGCCCTTAGCTCAGCTGGATAGAGTGTCTGACTACGGATCAGAAGGTCGAGGGTTCGAATCCTTCAGGGCACGCCAAATGAACGAAACCCCGCTTACGCCAGAAACCCTTGGTATAAGCGGGGTTTCGCTATGTATGTAGGCTTGTAGATGTTGTGAGAATAGACTGGATAATTCATATTATTTACCTACTTCTGGATAAATGTGCTATTTAGTGTTATCTAATTCTATCTAATGTTATTAAGTGCGTGATCATTTTGTGATCGGGAGTGTGATCGAACCCGTGATCAATCGGTGATCGGTTTGGTGATCGGTTTGGTGATCACTCGACGGTCAGTCAGAACGTCACATGGATAAAGAAGCCATAATTAGCCCTAATGTGGGTGTGAATCGAGGCTAAGTTTTGTCTGAAGTTTGTCTGTTTGAAGCTAATTAGAGCTACTATGAAGGAGCCTTTCATGGAAGAGATATCTGATAAAAGGAGTATTGTACATCTTAATAGTTGAATACTATAATGTACGCATATCAATTATATGGAAAAGAAGGGTTAACACATCATGGAAGGCTCATTTTTTAGTAGGTATAGAGGATATTCATGGAAATATCTTCGAAAGGATCTCCTCGCCGGAACGATTGTAGGTATCATTTCCCTCCCGCTGGCTATGTCTTTTGCCATTGCTTCGGGAGTGAAGCCTGAGTATGGAATTTATACTACGATTATGGCGGGTGTGCTGATTTCACTGTTAGGTGGTTCGAGATTTCAAATTGGAGGCCCGACGGGGGCTTTTATTCCGATTCTCTTAGGGATTGTGCTCACATATGGATATGAAAACTTACTGCTTGCTGGCTTGCTAGCGGGAGTCATGCTGTGTTTGATGGGGATTTTTAAACTGGGTTCATTTATTAAATACATTCCACAACCAGTTATCATCGGATTTACTGCAGGAATTGCGGTTATTATCTTCACAGGGCAAATTGCCGACTTTTTGGGTTTGACGGGAATGGAAAAGCATGAGCAATTTATTGCAAATATCGCAGAAATCATTGATCATCTTGGCTCGATTAATCCATATAGTGTCACTACTGCTATGATTTGTTTGGGGATTATGTTGCTTACAACAAAGCTATTTCCCCGAGTTCCAGGGTCATTAATCGGTTTAGTCGTTTCCACCGCCATAGCAATGTTATTTTTTTCAGACCATGTTCCTACAATCGGTACTGTATTTGGTTCGATTCCGAATACTCTTCCATCATTCCACATGCCTGATATTACGTTAGAGCGAATTCAAATGTTGTTGGCTCCTGCTTTTGTGATTGCCATCTTGGGTGGAATCGAGTCTCTGTTATCTGCTGTTGTGGCAGATGGAATGACACACACAAAGCATAATAGTAATCGTGAGTTGTTGGGTCAAGGGGTCGCAAACATTATCACGCCTATGATCGGTGGAATCCCAGCTACCGGCGCCATTGCTCGGACAGCCACTAATATTAAAAGTGGAGCTGTGTCCCCCATCTCGGGAGTGACTCATGGATTATTTGTTCTTTTGACGTTGCTATTACTGGCTCCTTACACAGCACATATTCCACTGGCAAGTATGACTCCTATCTTAATGGTAGTGGCTTGGAATATGAGTGAACGAAAACATTTTATACAAGTGCTAAAAACAAAAACAGGAGATTCCCTTGTATTACTAGCAACCTTTTTCCTCACTATTTTCACAAGCCTGACTACAGCGGTCGGCATCGGGCTTCTTTTGTCCGTTCTTCTGTTTGCCAAGCGTATGAGTGCCATGCTTGTGATGAGTAAAGTGCTTCCTGACCATAATAACAATCATGAAAAAGTGTTGCCCCATGTTGTCAATGCCACTCATGATTGTCCGCAAATTAGCATTTATACAGTTGAAGGTCCTATTTTCTTTGGAACGGCTCAGTCGTTTGAACAGAATGTTGCGAAAGCGATTTGCTGTAAACCGAAAATCTTCATTTTGCGTTTGAGACAAGTTCCTTTTATGGATGTAACAGGGGAAGCATCTTTTCGGCTTTTTCTTCATTCATTACAAAAGCAAGGTGGCTTATTGTTAGTATCAGGAATGATCCCTTCCTTAAAAGAAACCTTTCAAAAAAATGGATTGGTCCACGAAATTGGAAGCAAACATTTCTTTGATCATACAGGAAAAGCCATTGATTATGCGTTAGAGAAAATCGAGATGAACAAATGTATCGGGTGTAAGCATTTTGTTTTTCATGAATGCGTAAATTTCTCTCGCAAGAAAGAGAATGCATCGTAACCATTATAAAATTAATAAAATGGATAACTGATATGCTCCCTTCCAGCCACGATTACATGGTAGTGATCGTGGTTGTTTTGCGTCTTAATCGATACAAGAGGAATTACTAATGTGCAAGAAATATAAAATGGAAGCCTATATTTAGTGGATAATATTCTGTTAAATCATATGGGCTTATTATTTAAAGAATTATATGATCATTCCATAAACTATTGAGGAGGTGATAGGAATGAGTATCAAATTGATTGCAGGTCAACTGGTCCGTGAATGTTGCTTTACTCCAAAATGCCAAGGGATCTGTTATGTAGAAGACGGTGTTACTTACTGCACCCAATGCGATGGACAAGAAGGAAAGCCAATTAAGTAGAAATAAGTTTTCTAGCACCTGTGTTATGCAGGTGCTTTTTTGCTATACTATTCTTACATCTGATTTTGGGAGTGGTAATGGTGATAGCTTCATATGAATCCTTTTTGAATGGACTAAAACCGTCTACGTATGTGAATCTGGACATCCTTTCTCAACCAGAGTTAATTCCAGCATTGAGAGAATATCCATCTTGGAATGAGTGTGAGAATTTCTGGATGTTTTTTCGGTCAGAAAGCCAAAGAGAGCAGTTTCTAAGCAAGTATCTTAATGCGAATGATTCAGAGCAACATCGGCTCTTGGGAATAGAATTGGGTTTTCCTCCGAAGGCAGTGGACTTCTATGTAAAAATGGCTTCACAGTATGCAGCGAACCCAATCGGAACTGATAGGTGGTATTTTGCGAATAAGGTAGGAGTTCACTACCATGGTTATAACTTTGCTAGTCGTATTGATGATCTAGAGGAAAATATAAAGTGGCTATGGGAGACTTACCAAATTGTTGATGTAGCGGAAGTTCGTTTTAATAAAGAAAGTTATTCCATTCGCTATTTGAGCGATAGTGATTTACATAAAGCAGTAGAGGAAATCGTGCATGAGAGAGTACCAGTATTAGAAAGTGCGATTTGAACAAATAAGACCTCTGTGAATTTAAGACCTCTGTGAATTCTAATAAAAGAGTAGCTGTGATTGTGATCACAGTTACTCTTTTTATGTTATTGCTACTTCTAAGTTGCTGTCTGAAAGGCATTACTAAAGTTCTTTGCTGCATCTTCCTGAATACTTTTCATTACATGGCTGTATACATCCAGCGTTATGCTTGTCTTACTGTGTCCGAGTCGTTCTGATACCACCTTTGGATGTTCTCCTAGAGTCAGCATAATGGTGGCATGTGTATGCCTAGTGTCGTGAAAGCGGATGCGTGGTACTCCAGCCTTTTCTATCGTACTCCAGAAGTGTCGTCGGAGGTTACTAGGGCCTATAGGAGTGCCTTTTTTGGTACAAACGACTAGGTTGTTTTCTTTATAAGCTTGTCCAAGCCAGTTTTTGTTTCGTTTCTGTTCCCGCTGTCGCTTTTCGAGTGCGTCCACTATGTTTTCGGTAATAGCGATTGCTCTTCGGGAGGCTTTGGACTTGGGGTCTTCAAAAATGGTTCCTTCGCTGGTACAGGACAATCCTTGTCGTATGCGAATCATCTTATTTTCTAAGTCGCAATCTTCCCACCGAAGTCCAAGTATCTCGCCCATCCGCATTCCCGTGTAAATGGCCAAGAGGTAAGCAATATGAAGGGGATGCTGTTCCGTATGTGTTAGAAAAATCTTAGCTTCTTCAATGGACCAAGTCTTTTGTTCCTTATGTGATATTTTTGGAGGACTGGTGATTTTTACAGGGTTGGAGCGGATCAGCTTCCATGATACCGCTTGATCGAGAGAGCTGGAGAGAATGACATGCATATGTTTTACGTATTCTGCGGAGAGTCCTTCTGCTGACTTTTTCGCATAGAAATTCTGGATGTGCATGGGAGTGAGTTTATCTAAAGGGATATTGCCTAACTCTGGAATGAGTTTGTTATCAATAATGTACTTATAGGAGTCGTATGTTTTCAGTCGTACTCGTTGCTTGGCGGTGCTTTCGATCCAATCCAGTAGGTAGGTTCCAAGTGTACATTTGGTTGGTTCTACATACGTTCCCTTGGATACTTGATGGATGATTTGATTACATGCTTCCTCGGCTTCTTTCCTCGTTTTGAAACCTCGTCGTGTAGCTTGTCTCCTCACTCCGCGTTCATCGAGTCCGATATCAACTCGAAACATCCAAGTATGTCCTTCTCGTTTGCTTTCTTTTTTGAAAGATCCTTTCACGAAATCACCTCTAAAATAAATATGATTAATTAGTCACATTATAAACTAATCATGACTAATTAATCAACTGTGAATAGAGGACACAAAAAAGTGTGACGTAATGGCCACACCTTCAACAAAATGATCCACTCCTTATTTATCTATTTACTCACCCAAATGGATTTAATCATTACCGTTCGGGTCAAACTCTACAGAAACGACTTTGGCTAACACCGAAAATGAATCATCTTGTGGCCGGATAAAAATAGGGGGGTATTTCGGATGATCGGCTGATAAAGTAATGGCTTGTTGTTCGTCCAAAAAAACCCTACGAATCAGCATGTGATCCTGATGAATAACAGCATAGATCTTCCCCGATTCAATCGATCCATCGCTCTTAGATCCATCTTCTTCCTTTTCGATCAGCTTACAGAGAATTTTTGACCCTTTTCCTATATTTGAGCCCGACATACTATCGTCGTTCGTGATGATATAGATATATTCACCATGTGTTAGTTTTTCTGCAGGTGTCCACTCATAATCGACAGTATCGTGTAGCAGATCGACAACCTTTGTTCGGATCAAGGGTAATTTGGTATAGCTATCAATTGAGTGATCAATGCCTTTTTGTGGAACTCCCCAAACATTCCCGAAGTCTTGGAAGATGTCTTTGCGGGCAGCTGCCATGCGGTTGAAATAATGAAGAACAAAATCAAACTTTTTCTCAAAAGGGAGAGTGTTAATTTTTCCATAAATTGAATCCATTTCTTGAAACAACTCATCATCCTCTTGATCTTGATTGGCAAAAAAGAATGCAACCATTTTTGCGTAGTTATCGATATGCTGAAAAAAATGTTCCAGAACCTTTCTTGCTTCCGCAGGAGCTTTTTCTACATAACCTGCAAATGCAAGTTTGTCAGGATCCCCCCCTGTTACTTCCGCTAGTAATCGATTCACCTCATCGGATGCAGGATATTTTGGATTGTTCCTCAACTTGGATAGATAGGATCGATCAATTTTGATTCCCCGTTCGTTCATTCGATTGGCAATCTCGCTTAAGGATAAGCCACTCCTTCTTATATACTCATCGACTAACTCTGAATAGCTCATTACACTTCCATCCTTATTTAAAATGCTCCTAGTAGAAGCATCATTTTATAAACATAGTATCATGATGTTGAAAATTAATTCAACACTTTTTGATTAAATGATCGTTTAGTCATTGACAGTCTCTTTTGTGAATTGTTATAGTCTATCTACATTCATTTTTTGTGACTATAAAATCACTAAAGATGAATTGATTATCACAAACACATAGGAGGATTACATGAAATATGATCAGATGTTAAGACAATCTATTCGGGAAGCAGATCTTTCTTTAGCTCAGATTTGTCGCCGGTTACAAAAGAAAGGAACGAGGTTGGATAAGGCAATTTTAAGTAAACTTCAAAATGGAAAGTGTCCACCAGCGAAAGACGAAGTGAATATTGCTTTAGCCGAAGTCTTGGAGATGGATCCAGTACCATTTCGAATTGCTGCGGTTCAGGAAGTGGTACCGAGTGAGCTCATCCATCTTATCAAGGAGACACACACTAGATAAGGTGAATTGGCCTCCATTCCATACAATGGATCACAGCGTACTGGATGATATTCGTTCCTTGATAACCAAATATTATGATGGAAAACAGGAGGATGTATGAATGCAACCAGATCAATATCCAGAGATCTTAAAGGTAGATCATATTGCGAAAATACTGGATATCTCCAAAAGGAGAGCATATGAAGTGATGGAGTATAAAGGATTTCCACTTATCCGAATAGGACGTTTGAAGAGAGTGGAGAGAGAAGCATTTTTTCAGTGGATCAAAAAAGAAGCGAGACAAGAGGAAGAAGTGATCTGGGTAAAACGAAAAAGAACCTGCTAGAAAAAAGCAGGCCACAGATCATAAATAAAAAATATGTCCATGCCAGCGTACCATGTCCGATTGGCTTCGTAAAGGAAACAATTATGGTATAGGAAGGAAGTTTACATTGAGATTGGAAAGCTCCGAAGTTCAAGTGTGGACGTGGAGCATTGTGAGTTGGATTGTAGCTGTGGTTTTACTGAACTCAATTTTGAGTTGAGTTATTACTGAGGTGGGACAGTCAGGAATTTAACATAGTATTTTCTAACCAAAGACGACTCATGTTTTTCGTATGAGGAGATATCTGGAAAACAGCAAACATGTCATTTGTGATATTGAATTTCTAGATTGTAACTCTTACTTCACAGAATCCAATTTTGGATTCTGGATCTAGTCAATAATAGGACGATTTATCGATTCACTTCTACAAATATCCAAGATGTGCGTGATATTCAAGAGCTTGAATGTAGCGAAAAATTCTCACTCCACAATATTGAGGAGTCAGATTATATGAAAGTAAGGAGAATCAAAATACCTCCGTGATATACGAGAAGTGGGCTGTATTCAGAGCTTTAACGCGCTCAACTTTGAGCCGGTTAACTATCTAGGCAAAAAGGCGAGTTCAGAGAAAGTATATTTTAGCAAAAACGGACTTATGTTTCTCGTAATAGGCTACCGAGGCTCAAAGTGGCGGATTTTAATCTCCTCAAAATTGAGGAGATCTCCCGCACAGATCTGAGATGGGTTACTGGAGTGTATATGAGAGATGAACCACAGAACGTGAAGAATTAAATACATCCCCATTATAGGAGGAAGATTGTATATGTATAATAACCAGATAGTATTTGTCGAAGATAACCAAATGGTAACGGATTCATTAACCGTAGCGGAGGTATTTGGAAAGCGTCATGACAATGTTGTGCGTGATATTCAGGCACTTGATTGTAGCAAAGAATTCTCGCTCCTCAATTTTGAGGAACGCGAAGACACTTATCATATCAACAACCGTCGTACTTTATATCATCTAACAAAAGACGGACTCATGTTCCTTGTAATGGGCTATCGTGGATCGAAGGTAGCCAAAATGAAAGAGAGATATATTCAAGAGTTTAACCGTATGGAACAGTACATCAAAAGTGGTGGCTTCCGTGTTCCTAATACCCTGCAAGAAGCCTTACTTCTGGCGGCCAACCTTGAAGAAGAACGCTTGTTACTGGAAGAGAAAGTGAACGAGCAGGCTCCAAAAGAGGAGTTTCACAACAAAGTCCTTAGGCCAGGAGAGCGACGAAAAGCGTGTGAATCTCTACATTGAATAGGAATGAAAGCCAGAGATGATGAGATCGTCAGAACCAGAGTAACTAGAGGAAAAGAAAATGTACATTTTATGTTGCAGGGCGGCTTCGGTCGCCTTTTCTCTTCCGTACATAAATCATCAAAGGAGATAACCGATGGAGACGGAGTTACAACTATATGAAATTAACACCCCTTATATCCATATCCCAAATGAATTAAAAGAGTTGGATCAATGGGTGCTCTATAATGACTCCAAAGCACCGATGCAAGTGGACAACACATTTGCGAAACCAAATGATCCGTCCACATGGAACGACTACTGGGCGGTACTAGAAGCTAAGAAAAATAGATCGCGTGATTTTCGGGGGATTGGCTTTGTTGTTCAGAAAAGCAACGGTTACGTTCTAATCGATATCGATCAATGTAGGGATCGAGAAACAAGTGCCATTCAGGATTGGGCAGTGGAGATTATCCAGAAATGTAATAGCTATACCGAGGTCAGTCCGAGCGGTACCGGCGTGCATATATTTGTCCGAGGAAAGAAGATAAGGAACGGCAATAAAAAGCGGCTACATAACGGAGCCATCGAGATATATGACGAGAGACGATATTTTACTATGACCGGACATCATGTAGCTGGGACACCGACGGAGATTATGAACAGGAGCCAAGAAATCGCAGATATTTGTAATACGTATCTAACGGATTCGTCTCCTGGAAAAGAAGTCCCAAATGGAATAACTCCTTCCTTAACGGATGCTGAAATTATAAAGAGAGCTTCGAATGATAAGAATGGAACCGAGTTTCAGCGATTTTTTTTCAGCGGTCATGGTGAGGATGAAAGCAGTTCCGAAATGATCGTTTGCAATCACTTAGCCTTCTATACCCAGGATCCTGACCAAATCTATCGCATTTTACAAAATAGCATGCTCGTACGCGATAAATGGGACAAGCCGATCCGTACCGGTGGAGAATCATACATCATGTACACCATCCAGAAAGCAATTGAGAGTACGACCCATCACTATGATCCAACCATCCATACCCATCCCCCTGTTTTGGAGGAAGAGGAAATAACCAGCCCACGCCAGGTTGAGGTATTGCCCTTTCCAGTTGATATCTTCTCAGCCCCTGTTCGAAACTTTATTGAGGAAGTGACTCGAAGTATTAATATTCCTACCGATCTTGTTGCCCACCACGTTACTCCTGTTTTGGGAACTGCTATTGGAAATGTAGCAGAGGTTCAGATATCCAATGGATTTGTTGGAAAGAGCAACCTTTATTCCCTGCTTCTTGCCCCATCTGGCTCAGCCAAGACCCCCGGATTTAATCATGCGGTTGCCCCACTTAAAAAAATACAGCGCAAGATGTATCAGAAATATCGAAATGAATGGGACTTCTATGAGATGGAGCTTCAACAGTACCAAACGGAAAAATCGCAATGGAAAAAAGGCGAAGAGATCCCCGAACCGCCAAAAGAACCCATCCTCCAAGAAATTTATGCAGAAGATACAACCACAGAGGGGCTAAAAGAAACTCTTTACAACAATAAGCGAGGCATCATTTTGCTACATGATGAAATGCGCGGACTTTTTAACGGGCTAAACCAGTACCGAGGTGGGAAGGGGAACGATGCCGACTTCTATCTCAAATTATGGAACGGTGATGATATCAAGGTGAACCGGAAGGGAGATCGTCCGAAATACATCACGGAACCATTCGCAGCGATGGCAGGAAGTATTCAGCCAAGTGAGTTTAATAAATTAGGAATTGTGAAGGATGACGGGGACGGCTTTTTATCTCGTTTCCTCATTAGCTACCCAGAAGTTCCGAAGATTCGTGATTTAGTTTGGACAAGCCCTGATCCAAAAACAATCGAAGAATACGAGGAATTTGTCCAAAAACTGGAAATGATTCCATATGGAGAGAAGCCAATCCCCATTTTGGTGAATTCAGAAGCCGAATATCAATTAAATGTCTGGCATTTTACTCACATTCGAGAGTCCCACGCTCATGATCCGGATACGCGTATGGCTTGGAATAAGATGCTAAATCATCTCTTGCGTATTCTCTTGATCATCCACGTCATGCGGCATGTAAATGGAGAAGTTGAATTAGAGCTCGCGGATGAAGAGAGCATGGATCGTGCGATTCGGCTTATTGAATACTACAAGAGTCATGCGATTAAGGTGTACGCGAAATCAAAGAATATTAACCCGCAAGATACCATCTTAGAAAAGATGGCAGAGTATGTGGAAGCGTGTGGTGGTCAGTTGAGCGCACGGGATGCCCAGCGGAACAAAGGAAACTTGTTTGGAAAAAAGAAGAAAACCGTTCTAGCTAACCTGCAAAAGCTAGTTGATGAAGGATATGGAACGATACAGAAAGAGAAAGCCGGAAAGAGCAATCGGGAAGTATGGATATTTCATTTGTCGTAGGTTTGTCGATCATTTGTCGGTGACCTTTTCGACAAGGAAACGCTTGGTATATCTAGGTTGAGGTCATTTGTCGATTTGTCGCTATCTAGTATATATATCTGTTTTTAAATATATATATACCCACACAAATAGAAAGGAAAGTCTTACTATATAGATCGACAAATGACAAATCGACAAATCGAGGGAAATCCCTTATATATCAAGGGATTTACTGAAAATGAATCTACGACAAATGAAATGACAAACGAAAATCCTCCCATATCAAAACAGCAGTAAACCTTACAGTATCAAGGCTTTGTGAGCTTTTACGAATGTTCGACAAATGAAAAATAGGCGGTGAAAAATGAACAAGGTACTGGAGAAAGAGCTACGAAAGATTGGATGGCTCATCTATCCAAATGATGAAGCCCTTCAAATTCAACTTAGCCGCAATCATCATATCTTTATCTTCAAGGAAGGTGAGGGGTGGATCGTGTGGACCACTACCTATCAAGACAGCCAACAACCGGTTAAAGAGAAGGTTAGGAAAGTTACGAGAGACATATACCTCGCGATCGAGGATGCGCATAGCTATATAGAGTGGTATCGAAAGAATGTGCAACACAAGGAATGGAAAGCTCCACAGATAGAGAGATTGGGGGAGTCAATTAATGACAGAGCTAGAGTATCAACAGGCACTTGCTAGACTCATCAAGGGAGCGGAGTACCTGGAGCGTACCGACCTTACACCCAAGCAACGTGAGCAAGCGGACAAGCTTTATGATGAGCTAACTAGGAAAATACTCATCTATCAGGGGATGGAGTGGGCCATTTATGATCCGAATAAAAAATAGGGATTCTACTTGACACTAATAGGATAGATATAGATATGAGGAATCACAACGAGGGATATATTAGAAATAACAAGGGGATCATAAAAATGAAATTTTGTCAAGTTGACAGATCTGACAGAATGGACAGTTTAGACAAAAGTGGTGATGATCTCTTTGATTCTGTTACAATGGGATCACGATCCGGAATATCGTATATGGGTGGGCCAAATGGCTCGCCTTTTTTTATTGTCTATTTGAAGGGTGATGAAAAATGGATATGCAAAAGATTTCTGTAGATCAGTTCAATCTAGCAAACAAGTGGAAGAATTTACAACTCCAAGGGTTCCCCGGTAGGGATTTTTACAGAGCGAAAGAAGAAGGAACTTCTGACATACGATTATTATCTCGGGAGGCTAGTGATGCAGTAAGACTGTTTATGGAACAGCAAAACGAATGAATATATAGAATAAGGAAGGTGAAGAGAGATGCCAGGTGGTAGACCAGAGAAGCTAACACCAGAAATACAACAGAAGATCGTGGATTCTCTTCGTATGGGAAATTACATTGAGACAGCCGCGGCGTACTCTGGGATAAGCAAGAGTACCCTGTATGATTGGTTGAAAAAAGGAGCTCGTGAGGAAAATGGAAAATATAAGAATTTTTCGGACGCAGTTCAAAAAGCAATGGCTGAGGCGGAAATGAGGGACGTGGCCGTCATCTCCCAGGCATCTAAAGAGAACTGGCAGGCATCGGCATGGAGGTTGGAACGGAAGTATCCGAATAGATGGGGACGGAAGACGCAACACGAGATCAGTGGCAAGGATGGGAAACCTATCGAGATTGCACCTAAACAACTATTGGCAGATAAGTTGGAGCAGTTGGCCAAGAAGAGAGAAGAAGAAAAGCCCTAGTCTATAAATGGCTAGGGCTGGTGTTGTGATAGTTTTAGATGGCGTGAAGGATTTCTCTAATAAGTTTTTCGTGGTTGCAAATTTCAGTGGTGTTAAATGCAGCTACTGGAGTAGAAACCCCGGATTTTAAAATTAACATGATTTCATGTTTTTGGTAGTAGAGGATGGTGATGTCTCGTAAGGTATACACCTCATGTTCTAATTTGTGTACAGCTTCGAATAGTTGATTGTAGCTTCGGCATTCTCGGATTTTAACTTCCAATTGGTATTCCTCCTCTTATGCCTATAGTGGCTAGCACTGGATCATTTCAGATCAATTCGTTGAAAGCGTATATACTGGTTTAGTACTTCTAAAGCTGCTTGATGAGTATCGCATTCAAAGGCTTCTTCAGCCATTTTCTTAGCTGTCGCTTCCAATCCAGTATTTTCTAGGGCGACCCGGGCCATATGGATCACCTTAGCGGTGTTACTTGGCAAATCTCGATTCAATAGGATTACAGTCGGTTGGTACAATGGTATCCCTCCTATATAGTGGGTATTTCATTCACATGATAGCGTGATTTCATATGTACATCAACTTATTAACGCATTAACGTAACAAAACACTCATTTTGTTACGTTAGATAAGATTATTTTTTAATTAATAACCTTAATAAGATTATTTCCCCTACGGTCTTAAGCTAATGCGGTGATGTAACCACTAGGAGGGACGAAAAATGCTAAACAAAAATGACGATCAATATGTAATAAATTGGGAACTTATGAGGAGCAAGTGATATTCTTAAACCTCTCCCAATGCCCGCAACTACTAGCAATAAACTTTGAAGAATCCTACCAGAAGTAGAAACTCCCTATCTGTACTTTGTCCTTCGATTAAGAATGGAGGGCTTTTGTGTGGATTGCTTGATTATGAGTTACACTACTTATAAACTGGGGATAAGAATCATCGCACGGAAAGGGGTGTCAGGATGGGGAAATCAATAAATGAGATGGAAACCTATACCTATGCGGACTTAAAGAAATTGGATTCCGCAGAAGGGGAGCATTGGGAGCTAGTGAACGGAACGCCATATTTGCAGGCAAGACCCTCATATCGCCATCAAGAGATTGCTGGGAACCTCTTCTTTGTCTTCAAACAATATCTAAAGGGAAAGAAATGTACGGTTCACCAAGAGTCTGAGGTGAATTTATCTCCCGCAAAAGAAGAGGATGAGATTATAACTCTTGTGGTTCCAGACCTCTTTATAACGTGTCATCCTGAAAAGATCGATGGCCAGAAATTTAATGGGGTACCTGAGTTGATCATTGAAATTCTCTCGAAGGATTATCGAAAAGACCGGTGGAGAAACTTCAATCTGTATCGAGATGCAGGAGTAAAAGAATACTGGATTGTGGATCAATACCGAAATAGTGTAGATGTTTTTGTTCTAAGAGACGGTGAATTCAAATTACATGGATACTATGGATTAGGAGAAGGAGAAGAAAATATCATTCGGGTAAACATCTTGGAAGACTTAGAAGTCCATGTAAGTGATATTTTTGCTCAGTAGGTGGATCATGAAAAAACACACGTGGGTACAGGGTCAACTACTTCAAACCAACAAAACATTCTCTCATCTGAAAATGAAGCAGAGAGAATGGATTATCAACACTATGAGAGAGAATTGTATGGCTGTACTTGAAAAGAAAAGGAAGCCACTCAGTAAGGGAGAGAAGGAAACGATTTTGCTAGAGGTGCTCGATTCCATAAAGCAACATGGCATCTGGATTCCGGAACATGAGGTAAGCAACGTTTTCTCGAAGAAAGTAGCAAGATATCAAAGGAAATTTTTGGGCGAGATTAGCGATGAAACCAATACCTGTTAGAGACGATAGAACGTTCTACTAGTATAGTAGCTAGATGGAGCGTTCTATTTTTGTTGGTTTTAACAGGGAGGTTAGACGTATTTGGATGAAAATTCAATCTCTCGCTCTTTCTATTAGTATTTTGTCGGGGGAAGAACAAGAACTCCTCGCCTCTCTATTGGCAGGAGGTGGATTTGGTAAGCTGAGTATGTCATCGATTAAGTACGATCAGGAAGGGTAAAGAGATTGGCTCTCGTTGCTTCTACTCCAGCCGATGCACGGGATGTGATGATTCAAGGAGAGAGTGGTATTCTTACGATTAGTCTTCCTCTGAGTGGAAGTATCCGCAGGAAAGATGGGATATATTAATGTTCGGCTTGCGATTCGACGTAAATCCATGGGCGGCGGTCATTACAATCGCACCGAAGCCAACTCATCTAATTCAATCTATCGTCAGAGTGGTGGCGATTAGATAAAAAAGAATGCCAAAGATTAAATTCGTAACCTTATAATTGATAACGTCTGCATTACTAGTTGGGTGTGGAGACAAAAGCAATCAGGCAGATTCAATAAAGAAGCCGGAAACCAAAGAAGTTACAGTTAAAGAGGTTATGAATCAAAAAATGAGTTCTGCCAAGAAAACAGATGATATGATAGTGGACATGAATGGGAAATATCATATAGAGATGCCAGGGGTTAATCTAGATGGGAATTTCAATGCTAAAGTTGAAAGTACTTCTAATCCGAAGGCTACCCATGTGAATGGGAGTTACGAAATAATGGGGAAGAAGTTAGATATGGAAGCATATGTTTTTGATAAAAAAGAAACTTACTTCAAGATGAGCGGCCTTCCTGATGCACCAGAGGGATGGCATAAATCAACCAATCCACCAAAAGAATTGCAATTTGAAGATGCGCCTAATCAATCAAAGAACAGCTTAGAAGCCATTGATAAATCATATGCCGCCTTTAAAGATGATCCAGATTCCTACACGATCAAGAAAGAAAATGGTACATATGTTGTTACATTTGATTCATCCAAGGTAAAGAATCCAGATCAATTGCGTGAGGTTTTAAATATGCAATTGATAAAGGACTTAAAGATGGAGGATTAAAGGACAAGATACAAAGAGATCAATTGAAAATTGACCATATTAAACAAGTATTCACTCTTGATGAAAAGACATTAGAGGTAAGAAAACTAGATGAAAAAATGGCAATTTCGATCGAAGATCAAGAACAAGGAATGAAGTGGGAGTACGATAATACAATGAACTTCAAAGGTGCTCCGACATCTCCGATTACCGTGCCGGAAGATGTGAAAAAGCAGGCCAAATCATTAAAAATATAACCATCTTGTGTAGGAAAGAAAGACTACTATGTCCAAAAAATAAACCTAATGTTCTATAAGCCACGCCCCTCAAGAGGGGTGGAGATCATCGAAATGGAAACGGTGGATGGTTTGATCATTCGTCTACCATTGCTAGACATAATGAGAGTAAGGATTGGCGACGATGTAACATTTTTTTGTGGCAAGAGCTACGATATTTTTTCAGATAACAAAAAAGGCCACCGCACATGACCTGAGTGAACCTAAAATCGTACGTAGGAGATAGACAAAACAGAGCATTTCTTAGTATACCATGGATATAAAAAATGAACTGCATCTCCAACACGGGTGCAGTTCATTTTCGTAGCTACTCTGTAATAACGACCGTTCCCCCACAATTGGCCGACACCTTTTTATTATCGCTCCATTCGCTTCTAACTTACTATTGTATATTTGATTGGTTATAATGGAGACAGGGTTGCGGAATCTTCAGACGTTGCGAACCAATGATTCGTCACTGAGAAATTCTCTCTTCACGAGAACGCGACTGTCTATTTTTATTGGATAACAACATACATTGTAAGAATACGCCAACAAAAGCAAGTACCGCAAAAAACGACCAAGATAAGGAAATATTTCTTGTTAATAAGTATCCTACAATGAAGGGACCGATTGCGTTACTGATTCCATAAAGGAGCTGATAACTCGAAATGCTTTGCCCTCTTTTCTCGGTGGGTCCCAATTCCCCCACAATCGTTGCAGACGCTGGATAAAAAAGTTGTTCTCCACAACTAAAGAGAAGAATTCCGACGAAAAGAAGTGGAACAAAAAAATTCAAGTGTACAGATCCTAAAAACGCACTTCCTAAGAAAATGGTATAAGATAAGCCTAAAATAGCCGAACCGACAATCATTTTTTGCAAATCGCTTAAGCGACGTGTAAAAAACAGCAAAGGAATCTGAAGGACCAGAACGGCAAGACTATTTACTGTAAATAACACACCAGAAATCCAGCTAAGGTCTGGACTTATTTCCTTTGTAAAAGCTGGTACTGTGAAAACTAAAGCAACGTACATAAAGGTAATCGGAGCAACTGCTACTAAAAAACGGATTAAGTTTGAGTCGTATGAAAATCGAATCGTCCAAGCTTTTTTGGGAGTTGGTTCTTTTTTTACAATTGGTTGGTTTTGTAATGGGATTTTTGCAATCAACACTGCTGCAATAAGAAAACTGATTGCATCTATGAATATTAACAGCTCATAAGTAAATGGTGTATTGAATACTGCTATGACACCTGTACCTAGGATCATCCCTAAAGAATTTCCTAAATTTCGTAAGCTCCGAGAACCTCCAAACCACATCGTTCTATTCTCACTGGGAACAAGTTGTGAAATGAGCGCTTGGTTCGCAATTGGCCATGCCCGCTGTCCCCAGATAATAATGGTCGCTGCGATCGTCACTCCCCAAACATTATGGAATATCAAATATCCAAGAGTTCCGATTCCTCGTAATACAAAACTTGCAAGAGCAGCAGGCTTTGTACCTAATCGATCCACGACCATACCGCAAACAGGAATGGCAAGTATTCCAGCCAATGCACTGATCGATAGCATTTGACCTACTTGTTCCAACGAAAGACCACTCGTCTTTAGAAAAAAAAGAACTAAAAATGGCATGGTTAATCCTGAGCCGAACGAATCTAGAAACAATGCTCCTAGAAGGGGTACACTCCAAGGTTGTGAATGAACTACTTTCTTTATTGTCGAATACTGAAACCAGGAACTCAATACGATTTCCTCCTACCCTAGTATCTTTTGCTCATCTGTAGAAGAAAGGGCTTTTGGCAGGACAATTTTAAAATCTGTCGGTAGGTTTTCATTTAACTCAATGCCAGCGCGAGCATAGGGACCTATTTCATCTTTTTGTCCAGCTCCTGTTACATACATAGGCACTTCATGTACACCATCAATACCAAGTTTTGATTCAACTAAACTTTCCTTAAAAGCTCCCGTCATGAATACTCCTAATTTATGTGCTGTTCCCGTTAATAAAAAGTTTTGAGCATAGTGAGTGGTCTCATAGTGCATAAGTCGATATATGCGTCCGCCTTTGTATTTCCATTTAAGTCGATCTATAACACTTGTATAAAAAATTGTTACTGATGCATCCAGAAAGTAATCTTGGCCATACAATGCTTCATTCAAAAATGATTTTACATCATCCTCCTTAGAAAGAAGATGTAGGGCGTGGTGTTTTTGGCAATAATGATAAATACCTCTTTCCAGACCTTCACAATTATTTATGACTGGATATAATTCCGTTGCATGCCGGCCTCCAGGCGAAGGAGCGACCTTCTTTGCAACTTGTCCAAAGAAACGAGTCGAATTTGTGAAGAGGATTCCGCCTGTATAATACAGAAGATCGGAAAGTTCATGTAGCTTGATTGATTCTGGCAAAAAGTTTCGATAGGATCTTCGAAGTGTTAAAGCATCAGAGAGGGTCATGTTTGACAAGGTGCTAGGTTTAGGTAAAGTGATATTTGATTTTTCGCAGTTGCATTTATATGTGGGAGGGGGTGGTTCGGAAGATTTCATAAATTCCTCCCCCAGTTCATCGGCCGACCTATATTTGGCATCACGGCTTTCCAGATGGGCAAACCAAGTGGATTCTCCCCACTCTGTCCATTCCCTAACTATTTCCGAGGCTTTTGATTGTTTTTGTTCGTTCGCAGGAATGAGAACACCGACATCAATCAATCTATTAACGATAGCTTGTATTGTATTTTTGGAAATGGTCTTCTCTAGTCTGGGCAAAGTCTCTTCAGGGTTTCCTGTGAATGCAGAGACGACACACATGACTTTTGAGTCAACCTTGAAACGACGGCGTTGAGAGGGTAGTCTCAATTGAGGCTTTCTATTGGAGTAAGTAATAACCAAGTCTGATGCAAGTTTGTATTCATGAATTTCTTCCATTGATTTCTCTTTCCCCTTTCGCTAGCTATGCTCCCCTATAGGGAGTCGAATCTCGATTCCTTCGGGTAGTACTTGTGCATATTCAATATCTGATCGTGTATTCTCATCAGGCACGATATGGCCGATACCGGAGACGTACATTGCAACTTCACGAATCCCACAAACACCCAATTTCTCTTCTATAACACTATCCTTGAAAGCTGCAGTAACAAAACAGCCCAAATCAAGAGCAGTACCAGTAAGTAAAAAGTTCTGCGCGTAATGGCCTGTTTCTAGATGCATGAGCCGATAGACCCTACTGGTCTTATATTTCCATTTTAAACGATCTAAAACACTTGTATAAAAAACTGTAACTGCGGCATTCAGGAAGTAGTCTTGCCCATATAGGACTTCGTTTAGAAATGGTTTCACGTCTTCCTCTGCCTCAATAAGATGTAAAGCGTGATGTTTTTGACAGTAATGGTATACACCACTTCGTAAACCTTCACACGCATTTACAATCGGATATAACTCTGTTGCATGTCGTCCACCCGGAGAAGGAGAGGGCTTCTTGGCTACGATTCCATAAGAGTGTGTGTCATTTGTGAAGAGAATCCCACCAGAGTAAAATAGAACATCGGCTAAGTTTTGTAATGAGATTGGTTTTTCAGAAAAACGTCGACAGCTTCTACGTTGCATAAAAGAATTGACCAAGGTTTGATCTAAAAGTTTACTGGGAGTCGGTAGTTTGGTGCTAGATGATGTACAGTTGCACTTGAAATATTGTGGTGGAGGAGATGATGTTTTTCTGAATTTATCAACGTTTTGCAAGCGACCTTCTTCAGTGGTTTCAAATTTTGTATCTTTTGTTTGCAGATGAAGGAACCAAGAGGATTCGTCCCAGTCTTGCCATTCCGCTACGATTTGCTCAGTGGCCAAATTGTGATCTGTTTCCCTGTCGATGAGAATTCCATTTTTGACTAAATGGTCGATAATACTTGTTACCATTGATTCTGAAAACATCGGTTGCAAGCTTGTATCTTCACTTGAAAACATGGAGATAATCTCGCATACCTTCCAATCAACCTTAAAAGTGCGTTTTACAGACGGTAGAATCAATTGCGGTTGCCCATCTGGATAAGTGATGACTAAATCAGGTGCTAAATAATAACGGTTCGATCGTGACATTTTCTCAAACCCTTTCCCAGAATAGTGAGAACCACCTGACATCAATCAGGTGGTTCCGCTCATGCCAACCATTAGTCGGACGGATGCATATTAATGTCCAGTTCTTTCTGTTCGTCAAAAACAAATGTCTCTTCGTTTACTGTATTTACTGTATTATCCAATTTTTTCACCTCCTATAAATTACTTGATAATTATATTAACTAGATGGTAGTATTAAGTCAATATAAATTATAATTTTCTACTAAATTACTGTGAAAATATATATATATCGATCACATAGTTTGTTGTGTCCGATAAGAATTAGTCTCGGTGTGTCGGGTAATGGGAGGAACATCTATGATGAATTTGGTTCGAATGAACGAAGAACAATATAAAAAGTTCTTCGAAGAGACAGTCAGAGAGTATGCTGAAGAAAATGTAAGGGAAGGCAGATGGACGCCATCAGAGTCGATTGAACGAGCGACCAAAGAAACAAATGAACTATTACCTAAAGGGCTCCAAACAAATGGACATTTTCTGTGTTCATTGCATCATGAAGTAGTAGGTGTAATAGGTACGGTTTGGTATGCAGTTAAAGAAAACAAGGGCGAGAAATCAGCTTTTATATACAGTATTCAGATATATGAAGAATTTCAAGGCAAGGGATATGGAAAGCAGGCGTTTACTGCACTTGAAACTGACTTTGCCTCGATGAATGTAAGTTCAATCGGGCTACATGTTTTCGGACACAACAAACGTGCGTATCAGTTATATACCAAGATGGGATATATTCCAACAAGCATTAGGATGAAAAAACATCTCGGACGCAAGTGAAAACTAACTCGTATTTACTAGAACGATAGCAAATCGGGAACAATCACTGGTCTATTAAGTAGTCTTCCGAAATTTAACTATGATCCATAATTAGCACTTTGAGAATCTTTTATTATGGATTCAAAAATTTTCGATACTATGACAATGGCGAGGTTTTATCCTTGGGAGAGGAGTATAGCGATGAACATGTTCACACATTGGTGGCTGTTCGAGTTGGCACCGGTGTCCGGAGTACTTCGGACGGTCTTCTACACTGGGTTGCTTGTGTTGTGTATCGTTGACTTTCCGTCGCCTCTGCAGGCGGCGAAGATCATGGGTAGCACCGAGCGCGCCTTTTACACCCCGGTTCTGGCGTTGCGGCTGTTGGGCCTTAGCTGGGTTAGTCCCCAGATGTTGTCGGTCGTGGCTAAGCTGACGATTGCAATGTGGATTGCGGCCGCGACCGGGTTCGCCCAGCCGGTCGCTGGGATACTGACATTCTTGGGTTTCGCATTCCTGCACATGGTCAATGCTGGTGCGCTAGGCGCCCACCACTCGAAGCACTCGGCACTGTACGCGTTGCTAGCCATGTGTTTCTCGGTGTCCTATGACTTCTCCCTGGACGGTCTGCTCGCCCATTACGTGAACTGGCCGCTACTGGTGCCCGATCAATCGGCGTTCACTTCGGGATTCGCCCCGCTATTATTGCTATTATTCCTTTCCTACACGATGTTCGCCGGCGGCGTGTCCAAGCTTCTCTACGGTGGTCTAGGGTGGTTAAATGGTGGTGCATTGCGGTTCTATATCAAGTACTCGCCATCCCGCTGGCCTCTCATGACCAGACTACTGGTGGGGAACTCGGGGCTGTGCCGGGCGCTAGCATCTTTGACTGTGCTGATCGAACTGTCGGCGCCAGTGGCGATCTTCATTCCCTCGTGGCGGGTTCCGTTGATCGTATGCTGGATTTGGTTGCACGTCGGTATCCTGTGCGTGATGCGTCCCAAGTACTGGGTGCAAATATGGTGCTATCTGCTTCTGATCGTGCCGAGTCTAACTGACCACGCGAGCATCGCCCCCGCTGACCCCATGGCGGGCTTGTTCACTGCTGTGGGACTGCTTGCGTGCGTGGTCCTGATCACGGTGTTGATACGACAATCCGAGGAGTGGCCGTTCACCTCCGTACCAATGTACTCCAATGGCTTGACGACGAATGGAGCTGTGCGAGCACCCACCGAGTTCGAGCTGTACGAGCGTGCCGTACGTGCTCATCGAGGTCAGCACTGGGTGTGGCGCCGAGCGTGGTTGCCTGTGGAGGTCATGGAGGACATCTTGGTTCGGTCGACAGATGGTGGCAAGCGGCATAGGCTGTTCCAACTGATGCTTGAGAACAAGGTAGCCAAGTTCGTCCGATGGCCCCAATACACCAAGGTAGTGCGAGCTACCGCGATCGCCGATCTAGTGGCGAAATCTTCGGACCAGGTTGAATTAGGTGTGTGTGGCATGGACTACCAAGCGACCCGCCTGCTGCACGAGGTTGCGTTGATCATCAAGAACGTGTTGCCAGAATGGGAACAGTATGACCGCATCGAACTAGTGTGCCGCACCGACTCGGGTAGTGTAGTGATTGCTTGGGTGTCGCTTGGCACGCAGGAAGCCCTGCAACGAAGATCCGAAAGCAATGCGACTACAGTGATACGGTGAACCGTATCACAAATGGTGGTAAAACGGATATAGAATATCAATGTAGAGACAACAATATTAAGGGCTTGAGCTTATGCATTTGCCACTTGTGAGTGCGTAGCAAGAATAAAAGATAAAAGCCTAGTATAATGGCGAAAAAAATGAGTAACCCTCTTGATGGTAGAGAGGATTACTCATTTTGCGTTGGGATAAACTTAATCAAATTTTTGACAATTGATGTAGCTATGATCATACACAAAAGTGGATAGAAGAATGGCGATCGGTATTAGAGAAGAATCGTCCACACCGTTATGATGGATTAGCTAAAGCACATCAGTGGAAATCAAACTTCATTAAACAGATGAAGGAAGAAGGCTGGTTGGACTTAGTGGATGCTGCTCGCAGGACGGGATTATCTTATAGTCATATACAAAGATGTGCAGGAGATGGAAAGCTCCGAACCATTACGAAAAGGAGATTACGATTTACTACTGAAGAATGGGTGGATACATGGAAGACTTTATTAGAGGAAAGTAAGAGAACCATATTCTGATATTGTACAGAAGAAAAGACAGTCGATGGCTTGATCATCCGTTTGCCATTGCTATGAGAGTAAGGATTGGTGATGATGTAACGTTTTTTTGCGGGAAGAGTTACGACATTTTCGCAAACAAAAAAGGCCATCGCACATGACCTGAATGAACCTCTAAACTGAAATAGTGATTAAATGCATAGGAGGGGCACAATGCTTCACCTATGCATTTAATCAAGTATAGCACGATCATTATTTTTTGATCTACTTACGACTTTTAAAATCGTGTCTAGTCTACGTATTTGTACATGCCGTTAAGCAGGCTATCGCTTACTGCAAGCGGTCCACCTTGAACAAAGATCTGGTCAATCTTTTTCCCTGCTGTTTTTTGAGCATTTAAGTATTCCATTGCATAAGTACTTAATTCGGTTGGATGAGTAAGCAGTATAGCTCCGTTATGCTTCGCCGCGAGAGGAGCACCGACCACCATATCAGAGTATATTTTCCCAGGACTAGATGTGTACTCATTACCGTTTCCAATGACAACCGTTTTGATATCAAGGCCGAAGCGCTCGATGAGTTTGATATTGGTTTCATATTTCCCGCCCAAGGTAGCGATTCGCTCCACCTTATTTTGGGAAGAGTAGGATTTTAGTTTATTCGCAACGGTCTCCGAGACTTGACCCGTACCACCTAGAATGACGAAGTTTTTGTACTGTGGATATTTCTTCAGGAAAGAATCGACTGAGCTTGAAATTTCATCTTTATTTACATATAGAATTGGATACCCTTTCGAAATCGAAACACTTAGTGCTGATGCGGAATCATGCAGACCCACACTCCAGTTTGTAATAAATACCGTATCGGAAGGAGTATCCCGTTTGTTGCGCTCCTGTGTGAGATAATCTGCAACTTTGGCGGATGTATCGCTTGGTTCCGATCCTGCAAATCGAACTGTATTCGCTCCGAGTTCTTTTACTTTTTTCTCAACGGTTTCCGTAATAGCCATCGCTCCACCTATGATATAGACAGTTTCTGGTTTTAATCGTTTGATTTCATCTGCAACGTTAGTTGGTAGATTATCTGCTTCAGTAAGTAAGATCGGAGATCCATCTAAGCCAGATAATGCTGCACCTGCAACTCCATCAGGCATCGCACTTGAACGAACGAGAATGACCGATTTTACGGTTCCTTTATGTGTTGCATAACTGGTATTGACCGATGTGCCAATTGCATCAGCTCCGCCATTGCGGTAGATGCCAGGATAAACGACTTCATACTTGCTGTATACGCTGTTTCCTATACTGTTAGTAGCGAGGAAGCCATAATAGTTATAAGTTGATAAGCCCTTGGTAGAAATCGTTTCTACAAATGGATTGGAAAGAGGCTTTAGTTCTTGAGAGCCATTTACACCAAAGGAAAGATCCATTCCACTAAAAGATCCCTCGAATGTAAAGCTTGTACTACTACTTGGGATGCGATAGGAGTCTTTTGTAGGCTTTGTTAAGTGAAGAGATGGTAAGTCTACCTGCGGTTCGAGGTCATAAGTCAAGCCGCGAAGAGAAACAGAGAAGTCACCATTTCCTTCTTTTACTACGATTACGTACTCTCCAGCAGGAACGGAATCATCAGAACGGTATACTTTGGAGCCATCTTTCGTCGTAATAAAAACAGTTGGTGTTTTGGTATTTGCGGTAGTGGAGATTTTCACTTTTCCTTCTGTTGAAGAGATAAAGCGGTGGTAGTGGATTTCATTCGGTAAAATCGTTGATTTAAGTGTAACGATATTCTGATCGTCAGTCGATCGTTTGGATCTATTTTTCTTCGATTCAGGTGTTGGAGTTTTGATTAGTTTTTTTTGAATACTTTCTTTCTGATAGTTACCTAATCCCACTTTCCAATCCATTTTAGAAGCAGGCTCTTTTTCTGAATGTTTATATTCGATTTTGTTGTGATCGACATCAATTACTTTGATCTTTGCATTTGTAGCAGACGCTAACAAAGGCGTAATCAAAAGGGTTGTGGCAATTGCTACCGATGAAAGGGTTCGTAATATGTGTTTTTTTCGCAAAATCTCATCTCCTATTATTTTTTTGATAAATCCTCAGCATTTAATATTTAAATACTAATTTTCGATTATGTAAAGATATTTTGTCCATTTGGGGAAATAAAATATTTTTTATAATTCCATCTAAAAATGGACTAAAAAATAATTCTATTTACGATTACATATAGTAGTGGTTTATTTACGAATTATTTATTATGATGTTTTAGTATGTTCGAAAGAATGAATTGGAGGCACAGAATGAAGAAAATAGGTAACAGATGTTGGATTATATTGTTTGTTCTCATGTTTTGGTTTGTCGGACTGGGTCCTACTCCTGTCATGGCAGCAGAAGCATGGAAAGAGTGGAGTTATCAACGCTCTTTACTAGTGACACCTGCTAACGCGAACCAAGAAAAAGGATTTTTCGATAAGGTAGCCGATTTCTTTACAGGTGATGACGAAGAAAAGGATTCTAAATCTAAGAATCCCAACATTCCCGTTCATACGAATTCACTACCAAATGGAAAAGTAAAAGAAAAAGCAAAAAGAGTGAAAGAATTAGTAGATGAAAGGAGACCAAATGCGAAGTTCCATCAACTATCAGATGGAAAAATAGAAGCGGAGATTAGCCCTACTCCGATTCACTATAAGGATTCGTCCGGGAAGTGGCAGGATATTAAAAAAACGATTACCACTTCCAAACAAGATGTATCCTATGGATTTGCCAATACGACGAACTCGTTCCAAACTTACTTTGGAAACCAAACTTCCGGCTCACTCGTAAAAGTAAAGTCTGGTGCTCATCAGTTAGAGATGGGATTGCTTGAAGGCAAAACAATCGAAAAGCAACCAACTGTAAAAGAGAATCAAATTACCTACCCAGAAGTGAAACCAGATATGAAGGTAGAGTATCAAATGCAAGAGGACGCGGTAAAAGAAAGCATCATTTTCGATCGTGTACCTGATACATTTACTTATCAATTCAAACTAAACCTAGAAGGATTAACTGCTACACAACAAAAGGATGGATCGATCAAGGTCGAGAGTAATAAAGATGGCCGAATCGTCTTTACGATTCCAAAACCATTTATGATGGATAGTAAACCAAACCAACAGTCTCCATATGGAAAAGAATGGAGTCCAAACGTTACTCAAACCATCGAGCAAAAAGGTTCTGAAGCAACACTTACCATCCAAGCGGATGAAAAATGGTTGAAGGATTCAGCACGCCAATTCCCCGTAATCTTGGATCCGACGATTATCGTTCAGCCACCGCCCACAGGCAATACCACGAATAGCCAAGATACGATGATTACGAATGCGTCACCCGATTCTAATTTCTATAGCAGTTGGAACTTGGCAACAGGAACGGATAAAGAAAAAATCTCTCGTTCTCTAGTCAAGTTTGATCTAAGCTCAATTCCAGCCGGAACCTCGATTGACGCGGCAAGAGTGGAGTTGTACTACGATCAACAATTCGGTGGAGATAACGAAGTCGATTTCTCTATGCATCGGATGATGCAAGACTGGGATCCGAAAACCGCCACATGGAACCAAGCCCAGACGGGTGTTCCTTGGAATAAGGCAAATGGAGTGGATACCGGTTCGTATCAATCCAGCTTAGAGCACAACACCGAAGTAGTGGATGACCACGACTCTAGCAACAAGGCTGTCATGAATGGTCAATGGGGCTCGATGCGGAGTGATTCGTCCCACGACGGAAGTTTCTTCATGAGTCCGAGTGGCTCGGGATCCGATACCTTTACGTGGATTCCCAAACTAACCGAATCCGGGAAATACGAGCTACAAATGTGGTATCCCGCTGGATTTGCGACCAATGCTCCGTACACCGTCCATCACGCTAATGGGACGACGAATCTCTCCGTCGATCAGTCTAAAGAGGCGGGTAAATGGAGTACCAAAGGAACATTCGAATTCCAAGCCGGCAACAGCAATAAAATTGTGTTAAACAATAAAGCGGATAACGCCGTGTATGCAGATGCTATGCGTCTCATTAAATACAGTGTGGATACGAAGAAAAAAGCAGTTGGAAATCAGACGCATAGCTTTACCGCACGTTCCTTAGTACAAGATTGGATCAATGGAACCCAACCAAACTATGGAGTGATGGTAAAAGCAAAGGATGAATCCAAGAGACTAGGTGGTGTAAACTACACAGCTAGTTCAGACGACTTCTTTGGACAAGATCAAGATCAGATTCGCCCGAAGCTTGTTGTAACCTACGGAAAACCGGGTGTTGTGTTGGATCAACCTACGAAATTACATGCGACCGGTGCAGAATTATCATGGAGCAAATATACCGGTGGAGACTTCGTTGAGTATCAAGTTCACCGTAGCACCGAGCAAAACTTTGTACCAGATGAAACGACCCTGATCGCTCCGATTGAGAAACTAGATCAACTAGCTTATACGGATACGACCTCTCCTGCGGTTCCTGCAATGAGTGATAACAATCGGGTCAATCGGGATCCGGAGTATTATTACATGATTGCCGTAAAGACCAGCGATGGAGACCTAGTCGGAACCGATACCAAATTTGTCCGACTCCCAAAAGCAGGTCAGATTCGCCAGATTGTGAAAGCAGGCAAAGATACCTCTATATCGAGCGGGAAACCGACCGAAGCCTTGGATAGCATTTGGGGGAATAACTGGCTGGTAGCGGGTAATCATCATGCAAGATACGGAGATATTCGTTCCCTCGTACATTTTGATACCTCTGAGCTCCCGACTGGAGTGAAGGTAACCAGCGCTAGAATGGGACTTTGGTCGTGGCTAATGGAATCGGAGGACCCGAAGGCAAGTCCTGCAAACTACCGAGTTCATCCTTTACAGAGCGACTTTACAGAGGATACAACTTGGAATACATCTGGAAAAGGTGGAAATTACGGCCCCCATATTGACCAACAAAAAGCGAATAGCGAAGTCATACCCAACGCTCCTCACTGGACCTATTGGGACACGACTTCCACTGTGCAATCTTGGTTGAAGGGAACGACTGTCAACAAAGGGCTCCTAGTGAAAAGCGCCGATGAGCTCCGAGAAAATGGAGAGATCGTTTACTTTCTAAGTAGCGAAGCATCTGCTCGCTCGCTCCGTCCACAACTAGAAGTAACCTATACAGATGAGTCCGCGGGAAGTAGCTATTATGCACCAAGTACGCCAAGCGTTATGTCCCCGGGCAATGATTATGAAGTCTTTGTTACCGTCACGAATACGACAGAGGAAACATGGCGTGGAGGAAGTAATCATCTTTCTTATCACTGGGTTGATTCTACGGGCAAAGAGGTAAGTATTTCAGCGAATCAAGCGAAAACCACCTTCCGCCCCGTTGATGAAAATGGGATCGAGTATCCAGATCCAGTGGATATCAAGCCGGGTCAAAGCATCAAAGTGAGGGCAAAGGTAATCGCACCAACGCTTAGCTCTTCGAATCTACGTGAAGAATTTACTTTGAGATGGGATATCTTGCAGGATTCAAAGAATTGGTTATCTCAAAGTGAGAAGCCAGTGGCTACGTTGAATCAGAAGGTGGCTGTTGAGAAGGATAAAACGGAGAAGAACCTTGGAGAAGCAGCGACCCATATTAAAGAAAATTCAGGTCCCAATAGTGTAGTGGGAGCCAACTTATTTAAAGGGAATTTTGCTTATAGCTTTACACCGTTTAAACATGCTACTAAAGGTTTTACTACTTACGCAACTCTTACCTATAACAGCTTGAATGATCAGTCTACCATTATGGGCAAAGGTTGGTCACTTGATACTAACTCGATGATGAGTATAGGTGCACCGATGAGTAACGTGGCTCAGATTGAGACGAAAACGGATAAAATCGTCTCTGGATCTGTTGTCTTGATCGATGATGAAGGAAGTAGCCATACTTTTACCTACGATAAAAATAAGAAAAAGTTTGTGCCTCCATCTGGAACCAATCTAACGCTACAATACCAGAGCGGTAAAGGTGGGAGTATCGAACAACGGAAGTGGATTGTTTCTGGATCGGATCAGCAAAAATATTACTTTAACCGGGATGGATACGTAACGGAAGTAGTAGATCGGAATGGAAATAAATCAACTTTCACCTATGAAAAGAAAAAGATTGATAATAAAGATACACATGTATTGAAATATATGACTGACACATCTGGTCGCCAAGTCTTAACGTTTACCTACACATCCAAGAATCAGCTTCAATATATCGATGATTTAGTAGGGGGACGAACAGCTCTTCACTATGATAGTGATGGCCGTCTCGTGAAAATCGTAGATGGTATTGATAAAAGCAATGGTTCCGAGTCACTTGCGAGAACCTATCAGTTTACCTATCATGCTACCAAGAAAAATATGATGACAGGCGTTATTGATCCAAGAGGAAATAAAACCTCTGTGCAATACATCGAATCGGGTACTGATGCCAATAAAATCGGCGAGTGGATCAATCGGGATGGAAAGTCGACTTACTTCAACTATAATGGCAATGAAGTAAATGTGACAGATGCGAAGGACCGCAAAACTCGATATCTATTTGATAGTCGCGGACGGAACACTTCCTTTACGAATGCGATGAATCAGACTACGAAATATGCTTATGATGACGATGATAACCTCATCCGGACTGAGGAGCCAAACGGTGCAGTTTCGACTACGACCTACGATCCTCATAATCATGGACTACCTGTTACCAAGATGGATCAAGTGAATAATGCTCTAACAGATTCATCTGCACGGAAAGCATCGAAAAATGAATATAAGTATTCGGATGACTACACATCGGCACTATTGACGAAGACCACTTCACCAGAAGGAAAAACGATTACCTATACCCATGATAAAAATGGGAATGTCATCTCTGAGAAAGATAGTATGGGGAATGAAACCAAAATCTCCTACTACATCACAGATGCAAAAGGAAAAGCAATCGATACCACCGATCCAAATGCAGCTGGGACGAATACAGGACTTCTGAAAACGAAGACCGATGCAAATGGAAAAGTAACCACCTATGGAGATCCAAGTGCAACCGATCTAGGCTATGATCCAAACGGGAAGCCGAAGAAAGTAAAAGACCCATTGGGGAATGTCACTACCTTTACCTATGGACCTCTTGGAGAAGTTCTCACCACGACAGATGCCAAAGGCAATACCACAACTGTTACCTATAATCTCTTAGGAGATGTCGTCAAGACAGTAGCACCAAAGGATCAGTTAAATAGAGAGTTCATTACAACACCAGGTCCCGTCTTAGATAAAAATGGAAACGTCTTGTCTCAAACGACACCGGCAGGCGCGGAAACGAAGTCTGAGTACGACAAGATGGATCGCGTGATCAAAACCATATTGCCGAAAGATGATAACTCGACTACTGAACGCGTAAAGACCTTTACCTATAATGAAGTAGGAAAGCTGGTGAAAGAAACAGAGCCTAACGGCAATGTAACGCCAGATAACGCAGACGACTTTTCCACTTCGTATGAACATAACGCATTGGACCAAGTTACTACGATTACCAATGCCAAAGGGGATCAGATTAAGCAGGAGTATGACAACGTTGGGAACTTGATAAAAGTAACCCAACCACTCGGTGTACTTACAGCTGACCCAGATGATTACTCTGTGAAGAAAGAATACGACCTGAATCATCGTGTGATCAAAGAAACCGATGCGAAAGGGAAGTATGTTCTAACTGAATACGGTGCAGATGGTCAGGTGACACGTACTCGCGATAAGGAAGGAAACTTCAAGTACAACTACTATGATGCGAGAGGATTACTTACCGAGAGTCGCTATCAACACGATAAAGATAAGGTTCGGATTACCAAGTATCGCTATGATAAAATGGGGAATCAAACGGAAGTAGAGACTCCACGTGGAGTGGAAACGCCAAACGAAGGAGACTTCGTACTCAAAAAATCATACGATGCGTTGAACCGAGTCTCAGAAACATTCTTCTCCTATGATCCAACGAGCGTAAATACGCGCTTCCGAGAGCAACACAGCATCCGATATAAGTATGATTCAACAGGCAATGTGGTCGAAGTAAGTACGCCACCGACAGAAGGAAGCAACACACGTAACACCGCAACCTTTACTTACTACGAGAATGGCTTGATCAAGCAAATACAAGACCCTTGGAAGACAAAGACTAATTATCAATACAACGGTGCGACACGTTTCTAGATAAGTGCCTCAAGCACGAAACTAGACCGTTTTAGAAAACTAAAATGAGAACTGATTTACCGAGGGATGGAATGAAAGCCGTCATGCTGAGCTGAAACGTCCCCTCTGATACTCCTGCATGCGTAAGAAGATGACAGTCTTACTATGTGTGAAGCCAGGTGAAGTCGGTTGAAGATTGTCCTACAGGTAAACTGAGGAAAGCTGTTCGGAGGCGGACGGTGCAATCGATAGACCGGGAGGCTGAAAAGCGATCTATGGTAAGAATGCTCTACAGAGAGCTGACGAAGTGGCGAATGTACAGATCTAGAATTGGACAATGTCGAAAGGCATTGCCTGCCTTGCGCAGGGTGGGTTACCGTCGAGTAAGAATCGTTGTTATGAAAGACGGGATAGCAAGCGAAGATGCTATAAGCTCACAGGTCTATAGTCACTACCTAAGGATCGAATGGATAGCTAGGTAAAGTGGAACGTGGAAATCAAAGAACTCCCAACCAAACGACTGTTATCGGGGAGGTTGATGGTAACATCATTTGTCTTTGTGAGAGTAGGGTCACAGTACCAATGAAGCACTTAATCAGTGTGGAGGGATAGACCCAAGTCTAGTACCTTGAAAACCAAATAACCTTACAGATGAAGTTCAAGCTTCGAGTAGGAACTGGGGGTTGTCTCGTAAGAGACATGCCATCTTGAACACATTCTTACGAGCAGCTGAATATTACGGGATGCAAGAAGTCTTTGATAAATTGTTTGCTAGAAGCAAACAGGGGAATAAGTTCCATCGTTTATACCATCTCATTATTTCGGATGCGAACATCCGGCTTGCCTATCGCATGATCAAGAGTAACAAAGGTTCGAAAACAGCAGGAACGGACGGGATTACGATTAAACATCTTGAACAATACACAGAGAAGGAGATCGTAACACTCGTACAATCTAATGTGAGGGAATACTCCCCTCAATCAGTGAAAAGGGTATGGATACCAAGGCCTGACGGAAAGAAACGTCCACTGGGGATCCCTACCATGCTGGATCGGTTGATCCAGCAGTGCATTCGGCAGATACTTGAACCTATTATGGAAGCGAAATTCCATAAACATAGCTATGGATTTCGCCCACTGCGTAGTGCTCATCATGCCTTGAGTCGATCCCACTTTCTCGTTAATGCTATAAACTGCTACTACGTAGTAGATATCGACATAGCTCGTTTCTTTGATGAAGTGAATCATAAACAATTGATGAAACAGTTATGGAACGTGGGAATTCGAGATTTGAAAGTCAGAGCTATTGTAGGGAAAATCCTTCGCGCTTCTATTGACAAAGGAGGGGTCCCTAACAAGGGAACTCCACAAGGTGGGGTTTTATCACCACTCTTAGCTAATCTGGTGCTCAACGACCTCGATCAGTGGGTGAGCTCTCAATGGGAAACATTCCCCACACGTCATATGTACACGCATAGGTGCTATGGATACCGAAGACTTAAGAAAACAAAGCTAAAATGTGGATTCATCGTCCGATATGCGGATGATGCGAAGGTGTTTACCGGATTCAAACAAGAGGCACAGAGATGGTTCTACGCGATAGAAGGATTTATAAACAAGCGCTTAAAACTAGAAATTTCACTAGAGAAATCAAAGATAGTAAATCTTAAGCGCTGTAAATCAACTTTCCTAGGGTTTGAAATCAAGGCAATCCGAAAAAGGCGTACCTACGTAGCCCGATCACATATAGCAGAAAAAGCAAGAGATAGGATCGTAGAGCAGATAAAACGAGCCATTAAGCTAGTATCAGAAAAAAGAAATCGAAAACAAGCATATAAGCTAAATGCGATCATTATGGGAGTACATAATTATTTCCAATATGCTACTTGTGTATCTACTGATTTCCACAAAATTGCCTATCGATTAAATCGCTATATGTATCAACGACTACAAGGTAAATTCATACGAGCGAAGCCATTCGGACAAGTCAGTTACACATATACATCACATTACTCGATGAACTATAAGACTTGGAAAGTAGACTCAGTGTGGATCTTCCCTATTGTGGACATCCAAATGAAAAGGTTAACAAACTTTAACCCTGAAATGAGCTTATTCGTGCCGTCGGCACGATCCAAGATTCATTCTAGATTGGATGCCAACATGCAAAGAGAAGTAGCCAGATTGATGAACAGAATCTCGGAATTCAGGTCAGTAGAGTATACAGACAATCGGTTATCGAGATATTCCATGGCAAAGGGACGATGTGAAATATCGGGTTTGCCTCTCACCGCGGAAGAGGTACACTGTCATCACGTTATTCCTCGATCATTAGGTGGGAACGACCAGTACAATAACTTGATGATCGTTCATAAGGATGTGCATAAACTGATTCACGCCACTGATAAGAACAAAGTTTTGAAAGGCCTAAGCCTATTCAAACTCAATCAAAGACAACTTGATAAACTAAATTCACTGCGTAAGAAATGTAATCTGGAGGTTATTGGTTAGTAGAAATACTAGATGGAACGCCGTATGACGGGAAACCGTCACGTACGGTGTGGAGTGGGGGAAAAGCTGGAGATGACCTCAAAAGCTTACCTATCACTATATATTGGCCTTGAAACCGAACGTCTCGTACAAAGTGCCGACGCGAAAATGCAACGGAAAATGACATGGGATTACCATCCAGATGGAAAAGTGAAGAAAACCTACGATGCAGGACTACGTACACCCGACTCACAAGTGTTTGATTATAAGCGCTTAGAGTATGCTTACGATGCAAATGGTAACTTGGTTGAGACGAAGGACCAGAGCACAGGAGCCAAACTGGATACGTACCGCATGTCCTACACATCCATGAACCAAGTAGCCAAAATCGAAGATATCTCGAAAGGCGTCGTCAAGAATAAACGAGAGTTCGAATACGACCGAAACGGAAACATCGACTCGCAAGAAGATCCGCTCACTCGTTCCATGTTCTACTATGACACCATGAACCAAGTCGAGCAACTTGCGAGTAGAGAGGCTGGTACAAAAGAGTATCAATGGACGAAGTACGAGCGTACGCCAAATGGTCAGATCTCCAAAGTAACGAAACCAAACGAGATGACCACGAGCTATACGTACTATCTCGATGCTCTACTTAAAGAGATGGAGACCAAGAAGAAAGACGGTACCACCATCCAAAAGCATGCTTTAGAATATAATGCAAACGGACACCGTACCAAGGACATCTATACCGGAATCGATGCAGATAAGAAAGCATTTAACTATACCTATACGTATCAATACGATCCACGCGATCGCCTAGTCGAGTACAACAAAACAGGTACTTCTTCTTCCAAGGAGCAGTACGTACTCGATGCGAACAGCAATATTATTTCCAAGACCAGAGATGGTGTAGCGACCAATTATCAATATGATAGAGACCGACTCATCTCGGAAACGACATCTGGTAAGACCAAGAAATACGAGTACGACTCCATAGGCCGTGTCTCTCAAATCAAAATGGATGATATTACTCAAGAAGAGTACAAATACGACGTATTTGATAACATCAAAGAGCATCAAAAACTGAGTCAGAAAACACAATATGAATACGATGCACTCGATCGTACCACGTCCAAAACGGAGAATGCAGGCACATCTTCTGCGAAGAAAATCAAATACAACTATCTTGGAACAGGTGGACAAGTCATCTCGGAAGAAGTAGATGATATCATCGCTCGTTCGTACACCTACTCTCCATGGGGTGAACGACTCTCGATGACCAAAAAGGTTGCCCAAGGTAGTGAAACATCCTACTATCTCAACAACACCGATGTCGATGTAGAGATGCTCCTAGATGAACAAGGTGACGTCCGCGCCACATATGGGTACACCCCTTATGGTGAAAACGATGACGCTCTCTTCTCAGGAGTAGACAAGCCTGATCCGAAGAATCCGAATAAGGAAATGTACAACGCGTACCGTTACTCCGGTAAGCCATGGGATCCGAATACGAAATCCTATGACCTCGGATTCCGAAACTACTTCCCAGAACAAGGTCGATATCTAACAGCAGACTCCTATACTGATTCAGAGAAGTATAGAGGACTCCTCATGGATGCACAGAATTACAATGTGTATGGATACACGGGTGGAAATCCAGTCTCCAATCATGATCCAGATGGACATGAATACCAAGGAATTTATATGGGGCTCACCGTAAGGGATTTTCTTTCATTTGCCACAGGAGGAGAAGAGAGTAAGCCTTTAGGAGCACCTTATGATCCTCGTTATCGTAAACGTGGTTACATAGTGTCTGGGACTGGTGGGAAATATGGTGGTGGAGGTAGCAGTGGTAGATCTGGTGGTGGATCTAGCAATTCGAGGAGTAAGAATGCTTACAAGCAAAAGAGGCAAACTAGTTATCCTCCATATCGAGGTAAGTTTGGAGCCGAAAGAGGATATGTAGAGGAAATGCGCTCTACGCTAACTTTGGAAGAGAAGCAAGTAGCCCAAAATATATTTGATGGTGTTCTATTTGGAATTGGGCTCTTTTTAGCCCCAGAATATGAAGCATCTAGTGGCTTTCGTTTTTGGTTATCCACTACTCGTTTTGGGAGAAGTGCTGGTAAATATATTGATAAGGTATCTGCTTCTATTGCAGGATTTTTTGGAGGGAAATCTTCTACACCAACACCTACACCAACACCTAAACTACCACTGAATCTGCAGGCTTTTAGTAAGAAACCTAAAGTGATGAGTGAAGTATCAGCATTAAAAGAAAACGCAGTTCATCATATTTTGCAAGATAAACATGCTTGGGGTCGTGTAACAAAAGATCCAAAAAACTGGGATTCAGTTGCACCTATAGTATCTAAGGTAATGGAAAAGGGAGTAGAAAGCCGCTATAAAGGTGTTAGACAAAAGTCGTTAGATATAGGAGGAGAAACCGTTGAGGTCATATTTGCTAGAACACCGGCAGGTGAAATAAAAATTGGGAATGCGTGGGTGAAGACAGAATGATGATCGAGCAAATGAAAAAAGAACTTTTAAAAGGTAATATGGAAGAGGCTAGAGAGCTTGCTTTTCAGGTTGATTTTGACGATTTACATGAATGTCTCATAGGACTGTCTCACGAAACTGGAAGTATGTTTATATATACCTTCGGATATAGCCTACTCTTGAAACAGGAAAGTGCGAAATTACATGAGCTTTTGTACGTCATGTTATCTATATCTCTCCCTTATATTGAAGGTGCTTATGAGAGCTCACTTTACCATGCGAGGAGAGCAGCTGCACTAGATCCTGATGATGTAGAGTACAAATCCTGTATCCTGCTATTTCACGAGATTCCTGATCAGCTTGTTTCCAAAGAAGAGGCTGTGGAGATAGCGAAAGAGATCATAACCGTTGATCCTACAAATTCTGCTGCTACAAAGATATTATTAAGGTATGGCATAGCGTAGATTTGCGTATCCGGTCTTCATATAAAAATGTCGTGATACACCTGACGTAAGTGCATATATATTAGGAATGCAACTACCCCAATATCTCCTTAGGGTGGTTGCATTTTTATATCCTAAAATTGCTTGAAAGGGTCATGGAAGCATACGGGCAGATCTAGAAGAGGGCAATAACCAAGTTCGACATTTGAAGCAGTGATGGCGTGGGTTGGGAAAGATTACAAATTTACTCTTGATCCGAAAGGAAACTTTATTTATTCTAGTGCAGATAAGATGAGGGCCATTCGTATGGGGTATAAGCCAAAAGAAGAGATGATCAGAGCTAACTTCACAGAAAATACTGGATCGCCTTCAGGGAGAAGAACTGAGGTGATTGTATGATTAAAATACTTTCTTTGATTAGGGATTATGAAGATTGGGGCGAGGGAGAAGATGATTTTGTAGTGCAGTATGAGTTGCAAATCGGGCTGGAGAATTCGGCGGATTATTCAAACTTTTCCTTTGATGTGATTAGCCCTAAAAGGTTAGAGAGAAGTATTTGTGATAAAGATATTGAAATTGGCTATGGACTTATGATCATGACTGATTTTAATACTAAATTGGTTGAGCATACTGTGGAGAGGCTAGTTCGTATGTCTTTTGGAAAAGATTATGACGAAACTGTATGTCAATTGTCTAGGTATTTTAGAAGAAGGATGGATAGGGACGATTAATACAGATGATACAGTAGAGGAAGTATAGAGAGTCATGCGCTGGTAAATATAGCTGTGTAAACTAAATCTGATCATTGTTATATCCGGTTTAATTGTATATATTTGATAAGCAGTCTGGAACGCAACCATCCTGATGAGACATTTGGATGGTTGTGTTTTATATAATTTAATACGTAATATTGAGGTTTTTAATTACTAGAGGCTATTTCAAAAGTACCAATTGCATGAAAAGCATATAGAATTAAGTCATGAGCAGACATAACTTAACTGAACAACAATGGCAATTAATAGAGCCATTACTACCTAAAAGAAAAAGTTATATGGGTCGACCGCCGGTCGACAATAGAAAAGTAATGAATGGAATTATTTATATCCTCAGAACAGGTTCTGCTTGGGCAGATTTACCTAAAGAATATGGCTCCCCCACTACATGCTGGAGAAGATTACGAGACTGGCAAAAAGTTGGGATATGGGAGCGAATATGGAGAAAGGTGTTACAATCTTTACACCAAAAAAAGAAAATAAATTTGGATTGCGTGTATTTAGATGGGAGTTTTGTTCGATCAGTTAAAGGCGGAAATGAAATTGGTAAAACAAAGGTTGGGAAAGGTTCAAAACTGATGATGGTAGCGGATCAAAGTGGTTTGCCTATTGGCTTACATCTTTCTAGTGCTCAGCCACACGAAGTACGTTTAGCAAAGAAAACTCTTGCGACTACGTATACCCAGTAATCGAGGGAGGTCTATTTGTCGCTTCAAAGAGTTAATAGCAGATAAAGCTTATGATAGTACTTCATTTCGGCACTTTCTTCGAAGGCGTGGAGCCAAACCTACTATTCCCGAACGAAAAAATAGGAAAAAAAGAAAAGGTCGCCCACTCGCACTGGGCAACCAGTATCGCCAACGCTGGAAAATCGAGCGTTGTTTTGCTTGGTTAGACAATAGTCGGAGACTAATTGTCCGTTATGAACGATACATTCAACATTATAAAGCATTTTGCCTCGTTGCACTAATTCTTTTATCGGTAAATCGACTTTTGAAATAGCTTCTAGTCAGAGGAGAGAAGAGTCCCTAGAAGGATATCCGACCAGAAATGGTTATGATCGAGATGAATGGCCAATGGCGATGTGTTTGGAGGGTGGACACGGCGCAGATATTCGTTATATTTCACCTGCAGACAACAGAGGGGCTGGTGCATGGGTCGGAAATTCAAGTGGAAGACTATCCGGATGGGACTCGAGTATTGTTCAAGGTTAAATAACTAATAGGCTTCGTCATAAAAATATCGCTTTATATGGTGAATGATGATTTGAAGAATTTAGAAAGATGATATACAAGATATACATTTCTTCTTGAGGTTATCTATAAATAAGCTATATACTAGAAAGGTAAATCTAAATTTATTTTAGGGAGTTATTTGGTATGATTACAGGAGAAATCAAAGCAAAAGTAGATCGGATTTGGGAGATATTCTGGACTGGAGGAGTTACAAATCCTTTGTCTGTTATTGAACAAATTACATATTTGCTTTTCATGAGAGAACTAGATAAATTACAAACGATTCGAGAGCGCAAACAGCAACTTGGAAAATCAGAGAAGATGATTTTTACAGAAGAGCAGAAACATTTGCGATGGAAGGAATTCAAAAGCTATGACCCTGAAAAAATGTTTCAGGTTGTAAGTGAAGAAGTATTTCCTTTTATTAAAAAATTAGGCGGAGATGAGAATACTTCATTTGCTAAATACATGTCTAACGCTGTTTTTTTAATTCCCACTGCAAATCTTCTTGAACGTGTTGTAACATTGCTAGATGATATTCCAATGGATGATCGAGATACAAAAGGAGATCTTTACGAGTATTTACTTTCCAAAATTTCTACTTCTGGTACAAATGGACAGTTTCGTACTCCGCGTCACATTATTCAAATGATTGTCTCTATGATGAAGCCAAAACCATCAACGGATGAAGCTATTGTTGATCCAGCAGCAGGATCAGCTGGATTTCTTATTAGTGCAACAGAATACCTTCAAGAAAGTCATTCTGAGATCCTCTATGATGAACAATTGAGAGAGCATTATAATTCATCTATGTTTTATGGATATGATACGGATAGTACCATGCTTCGAATTGGTGCAATGAATATGGTTTTACATGGTATTGAAAATCCAAATGTGGAGTATCGTGATTCGCTTTCAGAATCTAATCCTGATACTGAACGTTATACAATGATACTAGCAAATCCACCGTTTAAAGGGTCGCTTGATGAAAGTAGTGTGGCTTCTAGTTTGAAAAAGGTTGTAAAAACGAAGAAGACAGAGCTTCTTTTCTTAGCACTTTTCTTACGAATTTTAAAAACTGGTGGGCGCTGTGCTTGTATCGTTCCAGATGGTGTTCTGTTTGGTTCTTCTAATGCTCATAAACAGATTCGTAAAGAAATCATCGACAACCATCGTTTAGATGCAGTTATCTCTATGCCATCAGGTGTGTTTAAACCATATGCTGGAGTCTCCACAGCTGTCCTCATATTTACAAAAACCAATATAGGTGGCACGGATAAAGTTTGGTTCTACGATATGAAAGCAGATGGTTACTCCTTAGATGTCAAACGTATTGAATTAGATCTTAAAAACCATGAGCAAAATAACATCCCAGACATTATTCAACGCTTCTCTAATCTAGAAGGAGAAAAAGAGAGGAAAAGAACAGATCAATCTTTCTTTGTATCAGTAGATGAGATTAGAGAGAATGGTTATGACATAAGTATTAATCGCTATCAAGAAGCAGTATATGAAAAAATAAATTATGCTCCTCCAAAAGAAATTATTCAGTCTCTTAAACAGTTGGAGAAAGAGATCCAAGAGGAGCTAGAAGAGTTGGAGGAGATGTTAGGGTGAAAAATGCTTTTTTAGAAGATATTTGTCACATAGTAATAGGTAAAACACCTTTAAGAAGTCAAAAAGAATATTGGGGAAAAGGAAATAAATGGCTATCCATTTCGGATATGCAAAATAAATACATCTATGAAACTAAAGAAGAGATTACAGACAAAGGAGTAATGGATTGTAATTGTAAGTTAATACCTGAAGATACCTTATTATTAAGCTTTAAACTTAGTATTGGTAAAATGGCTTTTAATAAAGTGCCTTTATTTACTAATGAGGCGATTGTAGCCTTAACTATTAAAGATGAAAATATGCTTAATAAGCATTATTTGTATTACGCATTAAAAAGTGTTGATCTTCTTGCTAGTACTGATCGAGCAGTTAAAGGAGCAACATTAAATAAAGAAAAGCTCAGAAGAATAAAAGTACCAATTACTGATTTAATTGTTCAAGAGCGTATTGTCGGTATTTTAGACAAAGCTCAATCCCTCATCGATAAGAGAAAACAAACAATAGCTGAGTTAAATAAGCTAATAATGTCAGTCTTTTATACTTCTTTTGCTGATAATAGTCTGGCTGATAGATTTGAACTAAAAGAGTGCATAGAAATACCTTTAAATGCAGGATGGTCTCCGGTGTGTTCCCAAAACAATCAAGGCATACCGGTATTCTCTTTGGCTAACTTAACAGGAGAGGGTTTGTCTACAAAGATAACAAAGTTTTATGATGAAAATTTACCAACTAAGGGTTCTGACCTTAAAGCAGGTGATATTGTAATATCAAGATCTAATACTAGAGATTTGGTAGGTCGAGTAGGTCTTTATGAAGGGACACCCTCCCGGGTTATCTATCCTGACTTAATGATTAGGATAAGAATAAAACAAGATTATTTAAATTCTATTTACTTTTTTTACTATTTGATTAGTATTTCAAAAGTTATTCGAAATTTAGCTCATGGAAGTAATGAGAGCATGGTTAAAATTTCACAATCAAAACTTCTATCAATACCTGTTATTATTCCCCCTAAAGCTCTACAAGATAAATTTGCCGAACAAGTTCAAAACATTAAAGATCAAAAACAAAGAGTACAAGAACATCTAGAACAACTAGAACAAAACTTTGATTCCCTACTCCACCGTGCATTCACTGGACAGTTAAACATCAATGACCCTATTACAATAGGCAAATAAGAGGTGATATCATGGCATATAATTTCGATTTTATCAAAGAAGACTGGCCTCTGATTCATGAATCGGCAGTTGAAGCAGAGAAAAGTGTGTATGTTGCCCCACGTACTTCTGCTTTTTACAGTCGTCTAACCTTAGAATTTTCACTCAAGTGGTTGTTTCGAAATGATCAATCATTGCGTTTGCCTCCAAATAGAGATTTAGATAAAGAAAGCCTAAATTCTTTATTATATGTACCAGCATTTAAAAACCAATTTGATGATAGAGCGTTCAAAGATATCAATCTTATTCGACAGATTGGAAATAAAGCAGCACATAAAGAGGATGCAAAAATACGTGTCCAAAATTCATTGCTAGCATTAGAACACTTATTCCAATTTATGAAATGGATGAATCGGTCTTACAGTGCTAATCCTGTAAGACGTTTAGATTTTGACTCTAATTTATTGATTCGTGAATCGCCAGAACAAATCTTAGAAATAACCCTTACAGAGCTTGAAACTTTGGAACGAGAGCATAAAGAAAAAGAGATGAAATTAAGAGAAACAGAAGAAGAAAATCAAAAATTGAAGGCAGAAATTGAAGCAAACAAAAATAGAAATAAACAGATTGAATTTGAAGACGACGTATTTGTTGACCCAGATGGCTTTTTGGAAGCAGAAACCAGGAAATATTTTATTGATGAGATGTTAAAAGAGGCCGGATGGGACTTATCAAAACCAAATGTAAAAGAGTACTTTTTAAAGGGAGTATCTGGTCAGTCAGAATACGGTTATGCAGATTATGTGTTGTGGGATGATGATGGTAAGCCATTAGCTGTTATCGAAGCTAAGCGTACGGCTAAAAGTGCCCACAATGGAAAGAAACAAGCAGAACTCTATGCAGATGCCTTACAAAAACAGACCAGTCAACGACCTGTTATTTTTTACACAAATGGCTATGAAACATGGATTTGGGATGATCTCCGTTATCCTCCACGAGAAGTACAAGGTTTTTATACGAAAGATCAACTAAGACTCATCATCCAACGCCGTACTGGATTACAATCACTAGAACATGCAGTCATTAATACAAACATAGTGGAGAGACCTTACCAAATGGAAGCAATTCGTGCAACTCTTGATACTTTTGAAGAGAAAATGAATCGTGAAGCTTTGTTGGTAATGGCAACTGGATCGGGAAAAACAAGAACAGCAGTAGCACTAGTTGATGTTTTGATACAGGCGCATTGGGTCAAGAACGTTCTCTTTTTAGCTGATCGACGTGAGCTGGTTAAGCAAGCAAAAAATGCTTTTGTAGAACATTTGCCTCGCGTTTCTACGGTTAATTTGTTAGACAAAAAGGAGAGTAGAAAACACTGGTCAGCTCGAATAGTATTTTCTACTTATCCAACAATGGTGAACCATATTGAACAGAAAACGGCTAATAAGAGAAAGTTTGGAGTGGGTCATTTTGACTTGGTGATTATCGATGAGGCGCATCGTTCTGTATATGATAAGTACAAGGGAATTATTGAATATCTTGATGCCCTAGTAGTCGGATTGACAGCAACACCTAGGACGGACTTAGATCGTAATACGTATGAATTATTCCGTTTGGAAGACGATGTACCTACATTTGCTTATGAGTTAGATGAAGCTGTGGCTGATAATTATCTGATTCCTCCTACTAAAATTACGGTTCCTCTGAAATTTATGAAAGATGGAATTACGTACAGTAAGTTGCCCGAAGATCAAAAAGAAAGATATGAATTGGAGTTCAAGGATGAAATTACAGGGGAACTGCCTGATAAAATCGAAGCAAAAGCGTTAAATGAGTGGTTATTTAACGAGGATACGGTAGATAAAGTGTTGGAATTTTTGATGGAGTTTGGAATACGGGTAGCAGGTGGTGAGAGACTAGGCAAAACTATTATCTTTGCCAAAAATCACGACCATGCTGAATTTATTATGGAACGTTTTGATAGGTTGTTCCCTGAATATAAAAGTAAGTTTGCACAAATTATTGATTCCAAGGTAGATAAGCATGATCAGTTATTGGATGATTTCAAGAATGCATACAAAGAACCTCATATAGCAATATCTGTAGATATGTTAGATACGGGCATTGATGTTCCGGAAATTGTAAATATCGTATTTTTTAAGAAAGTATTTTCTAAAGTTAAGTTCTGGCAAATGATTGGTAGAGGGACAAGGACGTGCAAGGATTTATTTGGACCGGGCCAGCACAAAAAGGAGTTTTATTTGATGGATTTTTGTGGGAATTTGGACTTTTTTGGCCTGAATCCAGAGGGAAAAGATCCGAAGCCTATTAGATCTCTTAGTGAACAGATCTTTCAACATAAAGTTCGTATTATCTCCCTTTTACAACAAACAAAGTATCAAAGTCGCAAGCAAATGAGAGAATGGTATCAACAACTAGTTGAAGAGTGCTATCAATTGGTTTTGCAAGTGAATCTAGATCATTTTATGGTAAAGCCAAAGCGAAGATATGTTGATCCATTTCGAATTCAATCAAATTGGAATGCATTGAGTGAGAACGCAATTAGAGCCTTAATAAAGCATGTAGCCCCATTAATTAAAATGGATGAATCAGAAATTGCACTTAGATATGATCTAATGGCTTTAAAGTTGCAAATGGACAAGCTAGGTGATGACAAGAAAAGCAGTCATTTAATTAATAAGATGAGAAAAACAGCTGCTGAGATTGAGAAAAAAGGAACGATCCCAATCGTTCAACAAAATAAGAAACTACTTAGAGATTTGCAAAGAAAAGGAATGCTGGAAGGTTCAACAGTAGCAAGATTAGAAAAAATCCGTACTACAATGCGTGAGTTGGTTCAATTTATGGACAGGGAAAAAAGAGAACTAGTTTATACTGATTTTACAGATGAAATAGGAGAGTTTAAAATTGAGGAGTTTTCCAATCGACTAAAAGATGATAATCAGAATTTAAATTCTGATTATGATTTAGTTGAATATAAAGAGAAAGTAGTAAGCTTACTACAAAGCTTATCCCAGCATCCGACTGTACAAAAGTTGAGAAGAAATCAATTAGTTACCAAAGGAGATCTATGTGATTTAGGTATAGATCTATTTTCAGAAGACGAAAGTTTAAAAGAACGATATGTTGAAGCTTATGGTGAAGAACCACTAGGTGTACTTGTACGTAGGACACTTGGGATGGATGTAGTATTTATTCGGAAAGAATTTGCTGATTTATTTTCACAATTCGATGCGTCGTCACAACAAATCCGATTTCTTGAAATGATCCTCAAATATTTTGAAACAAACGGTGCAATGTCTCCAGACAAATTATTGGATTCTCCTTTTACTGATTTAAATGATGAGGGGATTTTTGGGTTGTTTGATGAGAAATTAGCAAATCGTATCATCTCAATTGTACACTCCATTAATGAGAGAGCAAAAAGATAGTGTGAATTTTTAGAGGAAGGCATCTTATGATAGTAAAAAGCCTCCAAAGACAGTAGACACCGAAGTTTATGGAGGTCATCGGATTTGCACTATACAAGATAGGTATTTACTCCTATCTTGTATAAATTAATCAACCACTACGGATACGAGTCCTTTTACCAACTTCCGTTGTTCTGGAGAAAGAATCCGGTCTCCCCACTGTAGAGCCTCTGCATTTTCCAACACTCTCTGTAGATCTACCATAGGTAGTGTTTCTGTGTCTAGATGGGGGGAAGGTGTGGAGGTTACTCCTAAAATGAAGTCGGTGCTGGTATTTAAAACTCTTGATAGGTTAACAAGTTGGATAGGTGTGGGCAAAGTGGCTCCAGTTTCAAGATTGGTTACCACTTGCCAAGATACCTCGATTTGAGTAGCTAGATCTTTTCTTTTCCAGCCTTTGGTTTTTCGCAACAATACAATTCGTTCTCCGACTGCTGTCTTATCCATTGTTTTTTCCACATAAACACATCCTAATGACATATTTAAAAATCATCTTAATATATTGATCTAATTATAGTATCATTGAGTAATAAGATCAATAGAATATGGTCGGATAAATCCAAGCTTTGCGAGTTAATTGAACGTATAAAGACTAACCTTTGTAGTGTTATCTAATGTCATTAAGTGCGTGATCAATCCGTGATCATTTGGCTATTTTTAAGCGGATTCCATTTATCTACAATCGTCAAACCCTATATGTAGTAAAGGATTCAGCGATTGCAGATAATAGAGATATGAAAAAGGCACTCTGACTACGGATCAGAAGGTCGAGAGTTCGAATCTTTCAGGGCACGCCAAATGAATGAAACCCCGCTTACGCCAGGATCCCTTGGTACAAGCGGGGTTTCGCTATGTGTAGTTAAAAGAATAGACTGTAAACTCTTTTTCATTTCCCTTTTTCTGGATAGGTGTGCTATTTAGTGTTATCTAATTCGATCTAATGTTAGAAGTGCGTGATCATTTCGTGATCAAGAGTGTGATCGAACCCGTGATCAGTTTGGTGATCAGTCAGAAGGTCATCATGCTTATTTTGTATAGAGAAATCAAAAACAGCCCTGATTACAGGGCTCAAGTGTGTCTGTTATGCGTCTGAATTCATATCTATGGAGTAATCTTGATGAACTGTTTTGAGTACTCAGCACGTTTTTCTGTGTTGTTAATAAAGGGCTCAATGATTTTTTGGTCCATGCACTGTTCTCTGTGATTTCGTTTAACTTGACTCCAAAGTATTGCTCTATTGCTGAACGAGTGAGGTCCACTGTGTGGAGTTTGTTTTGAAGTGGAATTCGATGTGTACCTTATTGAAACTACCTACACGAAGATAGCGGGGTGGATTGGACATCAGATTTTTTGTAATGGCATCGTTTGTACCCCAGTATTCTTCGTATTTCTTTTTATCTTTTTTGCCTTCTTTATATGTAATGGTTAAGGTGTCATTTTCGATTTTAACCTTATTGAGAAATGGACAGCCACCAATCTCAGCTTTAATTTTCTCGATGAGTTGTTTGTCAGAACTTTTCCACCTTCGGAATAGTAGAAGCCTCGACTTGAGCTGGAGGAGTATGCTCTTAACGTATATAATCGTTAAAATGCTGGCTGGTCCCCTAAGTTTGCCTCTCCTGTACTGACACAGTTTTTCTTTCTGCTACCTCTCTTCTCTATCAAATGTCCCGATCTCTCCTAGCCCCACAGTCCGGCCCTCTGTTTGATTGAGCCTCAACACTTGGTAAATAGCTTTTTACGATTTGATTATAGATATATTGTACATACTATGTTATAATTACAGATTTGATAATTTTAAAAGAATGTGTTATCCTGAGTACATAGAGGTGAGGATATGTTTCAAGTCGGTGATCGATGTGTGTATCCATTGCATGGAGTCTTCAGTGTAGAAGCAATCGAGGAACGAGAGTTTTTAGGGGCGAGCCAACTGTATTACATTCTAAAAGAGACGGTTAAATCACTCAATGGAATGTGCCTGATGATTCCCGTCAAGATGAAAAGTGAGAAAAAGGTTCGTCTAATTGTAGATACAGTGACGATGAAACATGTGTTATTGACTCTTTTTAGTCATGAAACAGACCGATCCATTTCGTGGCGTGAAAGATCTCGTATTAATACAGAGAAAATGGGAAGTGGAGACATTTACCAAGAAACGGAAGTCATTCGTGATTTGACTCGATTAAATGAAATTAAAAAATTAGGAATGGCTGAAAAGGATATGCTCCAAAATGCCATACACGCTCTGATGAGTGAACTCGCTTTAGTCAACAACATAAATGAAGAACAGGCAAGTGATCTTCTTCAACGCACGATCAATGAACACTAAGAAATGTTCTGTCATACAATTCGATCTCCATGATATCCATCCATCGCAGAGCAGGGCCATCGTTTTATCAAAAGGAAAATGCGGTCCATGATGGGTTCAAGTCGTTTCGAATTTTCATCTTTCTTACTTTTCGCACCAGAACCAATTTGAGAAATGACAGTTTGTATAAGTGTGCTTTGTCACTTTCGTTTCTCAGATATTTTACCTACGTAAAAACCACACTAAATATAATAGTTTTATAAAAAAATACATACTTGTTTCATGAGTTGTTTCCTCTAATATATGATATGGACAGAGTTGAACTTGGAGGTAAAAAAATTGAAGTCTCGTTTTGATGTATTTAATGCTAATGAACTCGAAGCCCTGCAACAAGCTATGTACCTGTTTTTAAGAGATACAGACTCCAGAAAATCACTTGGTGTTGCTGGTACTCTTCATGCAGAGCTTTTTGTTGCTAGAGCTGAATCAATAGCAAAAAATGAGAGCCGCTGTTAAATTAGCAACTCTCATTTTTTTACAGGAAAAGACAATATGGAGAAAGAACTATACAACTCTTTCTCTTTCCTATGTAGCTACTGGAATATTGGTTCGATTATGATGCTACTACGATTTCTCTGGAAAAACTATTTCATGATTCTCAACTTTCATAACTGTACAACCCCGTGAATCCTCAAGGATGATCTCTGCATAAGTTTCTTTTTTTAAAATTACATATCGAATGGCTTCATCTTCTCCTACAATCTTAATATGTGGTAGACGATTAATACCATTAGAACAATGAGCCTTGAATATTTCAGCCATTATTTTCACTCCCTTCTTATGTGATCATTTGCTTCCTATCTAAGTATAAATCACTATTCCCCTATTTTGGGTATGGCAACCATCGAGCAGAAAAGAGAGTAGAACTCGAACCGTTCTGGGCAGGTCGCATGAATGATGAAGAGTGGATTAAGTCTGGAAAAAGAGCTTGTTGTTTTGCAAACAACAAGGAGGATGATATCGTGACGGTCAAGAGAACAGATGAGCAAGTTGAAAAGCTACTAGATCATATTGCGAAAATACTGGATGTCTCAAAAAGGAAAGCATACGAAGTGATGGAGTATCGAGACGCTGGATCAGAAGGTGGCTGTTGAGAAGGATAAAACGGAGAAGAACTTGGAGAAGCAACAACCCATTAAAGAAAATTCGGGTCCAAATAGTGTAGTAGGAGCGAACCTATTTAAGGGGAATTTTGCTTATAGCTTTACACCGTTTAAACATGCTATCAAAGGGTTTTCTACTTATGCGACTCTTACCTATAACAGCTTGAATGATCAATCGACTATCATGGGCAAAGATTGGTCACTTGATACTAACTCGATGATGAGGTATTGGTGCACCCATGAGCAATGTTGCTCAGATTGAGACAAAAACGGATAAAATCGTATCTGGATCCGTTGTTTTGATCGATGATGAAGGTAGTAGTTACACCTTTACCTACGATAAAAATAAGAAGAAGTTTGTGCCGCCATCTGGAACGAATCTAACATTACAATACCAGAGTGGTAAAAGTGGAAGTATCGAACAACGGAAGTGGATTGTTTCTGGATCTGATCAGCAAAATATTACTTTAACCGGGACGGTTACGTAACGGAAGTAGTAGATCGGAATGGTAATAAAATCAAACTTTTACCTATGAAAAGAAAAAGATTGATAACAAAGATACGCATGTATTGAAATATATGACTGACACATCTGGTCGCCAAGTTTTAACTTTTACTTATACATCTAAGAATCAACTTCAATACATCGATGATTTAGTAGGTGGACGAACGGCTCTTACCTATCGAAAACTTCTTCGTCTTATAAAGAAAAAGACTGGATTGTTCCGCGCCCATTTTTGTGAATGTTTGCAGTTAATGATTAATAAGTATTATTTTTTATATTATAATAATTTTATTATGTATGATTAGATTGTATCAAATTGTATCACTTTATCAATATTAGCTGAGAATGATGTCGTAATCGTTCTTTATTGATAAAACAGCCGTCTAATTATAGAATAAAAAGAAAATTAAGGGGAGTGGATATATATAAAACGTTTTAGGTGGTTAGTTATTATTGCGATCTCGATCGTTACTTTTGGGTTTTTAGAGTATAAGGGGATCATATGGCATAATGCGTTGTTTGCAGTAGGATATGAAATGAAAGGTTTAGATGTATCACACCACCAAGGACGCATTAATTGGAAAGTAGTCCAAGAAGACGATGATTTTAAATTTGTATACATGAAAGCGACGGAAGGTGATGATTTTATCGACCCCCAATTTGAATACAATTGGGTAGAGGCAAAAAAATATGGATTCTTAACAGGGGCATATCACTTTTTTTCCATGGGGAGTTCTGGAGAAGAACAAGCGATCCATTTCATCAAAACGGTACCTAAGCAGCTGGATAGTTTGCCACCAGTCATCGATGTGGAGATCCATTTAGAACATGATCCAGATAAGGTAAGAAAAGAGCTAAGGGAACTAGCACTTAGAATGGAGCAAGAGTATAAGACGAAGCCTATCTTATATGTTACTTATGATACATATCATACCTATATCAACGGTCACTTGAATGAGTTTGATATTTGGATTAGAGATATCTTCAAATTCCCTACACTTGGTAGCCAAAAGTGGGCATTTTGGCAATACAGTAATAGAGGGAGGGTTAGTGGGATTGATCGTTATGTAGACATCAATGTATTTAGTGGAACCTCGGAACAATTTAAACAGCGATTTAAGTGATCGAAAGTGGATTCATTCTCCTGACGAGAATGAGTTCGCTTTTTTATAACGCTCCATATAAATTGATAGCTTATCAAGATTCCCGATATGTTAACTTCTTGGAATAAATACGAAATTAGATCGTGATTTAATTCATGATAGAATAATGAATGTGAAGGTCTTTTCTTAATACAACAGGGAAAAGACCTTCAAGTAGAATGATAAGATATGTTTGATGTGGAGTTAGCAGATTTGAGTAAGGACTCCACAGATGTACTTTTCTTGACTAAGGAATGAAAAAACACAGTACTGGTTGGTAGTCCAGTCCATTAGTTCCTATAGGCTCTAATGAAGTAACCTTGCCTCCTCGGGCCCGTCCATCATTCCTCATTGTTGCATGTGTAAATAGAGGGGGAATTTCAGATGAAGTTAAAAGTGTTTCATGATGGTCAATTTTGGATTGGTGTGGTTGAAGAGGTAGTGGATGATCAATTACGTGCTGGTAAGGTGATGTTTGGAACAGAGCCAAAGGATACTGAAATATTAGAATTTGTAAACAACGAAATGCTGGTTTTTATGGAGAAACGTAAATTTCAACTTGAAATGAAAGTGAAGGAAAAGAAAATAAATCCCAAGCGTCTCTCTCGACAGGTATCAAGGGAAATGCAAACAGAGGGCGTTTCTGCCTATACTCATCAAGCCCTACAATTGGAGCTTCAGGCACATAAAAAAGAACGTAAAAACTTGACAAAAGAAGCGAAAGAGGCACTCGCCGAGAAAAAGTGGGAGTTGAAAAAAAACAAGAGAAAAGCGAAACATAGAGGTCATTAGGAGGAAAGAGATAGCGTGTACTTTCTTTCAAGGCACTCAAATTACAAGTTTTGAGAGATATACACAAGCGGTAAAATCAAAATAAAGAGGTGCCATTGATTTGGTGCCTTTTTGTATCTATGGTAGTGATTGATAAAATACCATCTGGAGGAAAAGGGATTGAATCGTATCATCCTGAAAGCGGAGGGCGTTCTTGTTTTAATGGGTAGTGTGACACTATATTTTTGCGCCTACCAAGGAGACTGGCTTTTGTTTTTCATTCTCTTTTTGTTCCCTGACTTGTCGATGATGGGTTATTCCATAAACGAGCGTATAGGAAAAATAGCATATAATCTGGGACATACATATATTTCTGGAATTCTACTGTTTATAGGCTGGCTGAATCATTGGGATTTCGTACAGCAGGTCGGACTAATCTGGATTGCTCATATTGCAATGGATCGGATGATTGGTTTCGGATTGAAATATGACACATTTCAGGATACGCATATACACCGATTGTGAATGGAGGGTTATGGTGCACAGGGGAACAACAGCAGCCACGATTACAAGTATCAATTGTGGCTGCTGTTGTGCGTGTGTATAGGTGGCGTATGGAGTTGTTTGGTTTGCGGATGAATCTACTGTTGATTAAACCAACCTTTGCGTTTAAACCAGGCAAGCATCCCTAAGCCTACGATCGTCATAAATCCAAGAATCATAAAATATCCATATCGCCACTTCAACTCTGGCATATGTTCAAAATTCATCCCATAAACTCCGACGATAAACGTCAGCGGGATAAAGATGGCGGAAATGACGGTTAGTGTTGTCATAATGGTATTCATCCGATAAGAGTTGAGAGACAAATAATTATCTCGAATATCAGAAGTGACTTCTCGACTTGATTCAATCACATAAGATAGCTTGATTAAATGATTGTAGATGTGCTGAAAATGGACTCGTTGGTCTTTTCCCTGGATAAATCGCTCTGAATTAATCACCCGGTATAATAAATCACTCATGGGAACTACTGTGCGACGTAGCTTAGACAAGTCCCTTCGAATTTGGAAAATCTGGTCGATGAGAGCTTTTGTGGTAGAACCTCTAGGCTTACTCTCGATTTCGTTTAACTGGTCTTCCGTGCGATGTGCAAATGGAAAATAAGCATCTACTAATTTATCAATTAACTTGTATGTAAGGAATACAGGCCCTTTTTGAACTAAATCTGGATGTTGAATGATCCTTTCCCAAATGCAATCGATTTCTTCTAAATTTGCATAATGAAACGAAACGAGAAAGTTCTCTGCTACAAACAGATCCACTTCTTCTAACTTCATATGAGGACCTTTCAAGGCATGAATGATGAGAAATTGATACCCTTCGTAATAATCGAGTTTGGGGCGTTGTAAGTGGTGCAAACAGTCCTCTATGGCTAGAGGATGAAAGCGAAAATGGTCTGTTAACTTAGATGTTTCCTCCATACTTGGAGCATTAAAATCAACCCAGTACCATTTAATTTGCGGATCGTTTAATTGTTGGAGTGGGATATCTAGTAGAAGTGTTCCATCCTTTTTTATAGCTAATGTGCGAATCAACATAATCACCCTCTATTGTGCAACATGATATCCCCCTATTTTACCTCATAATTCTACTGAAACCGAATGAAATGAGAAGAGTTGTTTTCTGTCTATCCAAAACAGCCGGGTATATGGTCAGGTCCACTTTGGTTTTGCACTGCCAGTGCGACGTCCTCACAGCTGAGCTGATGCCCCTTGAGTAATCAAGGATAATAAATTGACAGGAAAAAGCAGGAATATTTTATTCCTGCTTTTCTTATAGTCTATAGTAAGAAAGATAGACTAAGTTACTTCTTTTTCTAATCTGGATAAAGATAGGCCTTGAGTTACCTCTATCTGATCTATTTCTCTAAAGCCAAATTTCTCGTAGAGTTTTTTTGCAGGTATATTTTCTGCACCTGTGTGGACGATATATTTTGTTGTTCGAGTATGTTCGGTAAGCAGAAAGCTGAGTAGTTTTGCTCCAATCCCTTGGCGGAAATAGAAGGGACTTACTACTAGTCGATGAATGTCTACTACATTGCTCTCTATAATGAAACTAATGCTCCGGCTAGATTTTCTTCTTCCCAGTAGCCGAAAAAAATTTCTCTGCTAGACTGGATTTTTTCTACGGTGTCTTGTAGATGAGGGATCTCAGTAGATCCGATAATCTTTGCTTCTACCTGATAAGCAGGAATTTGGATATCTAATAGCTTTTGAACTATCTCTGGATTATGTACGTCTAGTTGTTGGATCATGACTTTCTCCTAGTCTAATTATCTTCGCAAGCAACGCCATTTTTATTACGATCTAGCTTGTACACTTTATAAGCATTCATATAAGCGGTAGCTTCTGCGCTAGAAGAGAAACTGCTACATGTTACTCCTTTTCCACGATAGGCTGGCTTGTTGCTAGGAGTGGAATTTTTTTGCGGGGATACACTTGGTTTATTTGTTGTCTGGTTTTTCTTTTGGCTTTCTTCTTGTTTTCTTTTATTTTCCTTTGATGTTTTCTCTATTTCAACGTTAGCTTTTTGCTTCTCTGTCTCCACTTTGGCTAGTTCTTGCTTCAGCTTGTCTGCTTCTACTTTAGCTAGCTCTTCCTGTTTCAGCTTATCTGCTTCTACTTTAGCTAGCTCTTCCTGTTTCAGCTTATCTGCTTCTACTTTAGCTAGCTCTTCTTGTTTCAGCTTATCTGCTTCGGTCTTAGCTAGCTTTTCTTGTTCATCCTTCTTAGAAGCGGTCACTTTACTATTATTTGGAGTTAGCGCTACTACGATTATGAAACATAAGAATAGAAGTGCTATGTTCCAACTTCTTTTGCCTAGTGTGGCCTTGCGGTAGGCTACTTTTTTGTGCCACTTTGTGGGATAAATGATCCCGATAAATAAAAATACACATAATAAACTGATAATAAACAGCATACTTGTCCTCCTCGAAATTGAATTTACATTCCCAATATATCAGACTTTGTGTCGCAATTGCGAGAGATTTACATTTTTATTCTTAATCTTCAGAGCACGCTAAGCGGTCTATCTAATGTAGAGCTTTTTCATAGGTGCAAAAAAGGAGCCCTGGAGAGATTTCCTTTCAGACTATGGAGATAGTCTGAAAGGAATCTCTGGGCTCTTCTTTGTTTATTCGTTTAGATTAGGGAGTTGCTCGTTTTGGATGTTAAATGCTTGTTTTACACTCCACGACTGTATTGTTTTCACAAGGGGCGGTGTGGTTATTAGATTCAGCTTTTTACCAATTGTGGTAATGGGCTCGACCTTGGTGGAGAATTGAAGTCCATCCACATGTTCAAGGAGTGGAAAATAGGATGGCTTAGATTGTGTAGTGGGTTTATGTAGGATTAGCTTCTTGTTTGTTTGTTGAGTTGACTGATGAATGAGGGAAGTCAGAATGGTCGGGATGTTATTCTTTGCTTCTGTTGTCCCTAATTGCTCATTTTGCTCAATCAAGCGAATGTGAATCTCTGGGGAGGCAGTTTGAGTGATGAATTCTTGGATACTCTGTATTTGTAAGAAAAATACATCTAAGCGAGTGGGTGATTCGATTTGAATCAAAGGAATCAAATTGCTTTTTAATGGATCTTTTGGCTCTGTTGCTTTTGTTGAAAGCAGGGGTAAGATTTTGCCTTCTTGGTTTAGTAAGTAGGGCTCTAGTTGAAAGGTGTTTTTTGGTTGATTGGATGGGTTTTCTTCTGGGTTGCTAGGTACAATCCATTGAACAGATTTATCTGTAGCGTTCTTAGACGGTGAAGCTTCTTTTTCAATAATGGCTGGTTGGCTTTGATCATCTGACAGCATCTGTTGCATGATGTTCGGCTGGATATTCGTTTGCGGTGTTAGTGTTTTTTGAGTGTGTGTAGCAGAGACTTGCTGTTTTTCTGGAGTTGTAAATGTTTGTTTGATTGGGGGCTTCTTGGCTGGATTGGCTTGATGTTTTTGAGTTGGAGAGACTGTTTGTTTTTCTGGATTTCCTGCTTTTTGTTTGCCTTTGTTTCCCTTCGCTGGATCGCCTTGTGTATTAGAGATTTTTTGTTTGACAGGGTTCATGGCTGTCTGTTCAAGTTTGTTTTCTTTGCTTAACGGATTTTTTTGCTTGGATGTATCAGGCATCTTTTGCTTGTCAGGTACTGTCATGCTTTGATTGGTGTTTTGTTCCTTTGCTTGCTGAGTTTCTTTGTTCACATTTGAAGTATCGATAGGGGTTTGAGCAATCAATTCGGGAAAGCCAGCTTGATCTCCTCGATAGGGCTCAACCACAGCAGGTTCAGATGGCTCTGTCTGGCTACTTTGGTCTGCTATCGGTTCCTTGGTCGCCTCTGGTTGTGGATTCGGAGTGGCTTGGGCTGTAAGTGAATGAGAAGTTGGCTGAGTCATGAAATACGTGATAGCAGAGCCTCCAGCGATCAAGAGGATGATGAGTAGGAAGGTCCAGCTCGGTCTCCATCTCCGGGATTTCGGTGTATGTTCAAATAGGTCTGGGTCTTGATCGTTATCTTCTAGATAAAATTCATTTCGCAAATTCTGATCCTCCTCGACAATATTTGGTAACATCTTACTATAATTTACAAAATTATGAAAGATAAAATATAAGAAAGAGATAGCTTGATTAGCTACCTCTTCGAAATTGTATCCTGTTCTTTTACACATAAATTGAGTCAATAATACCGCCACCGAGGCAGACTTCACCATCATAAAATACTACCGATTGACCAGGAGTGACAGCACGTTGTTTTTCATGGAATTGAATGTCCCATGTATCGCCATTCGCTTGGGGGATTACGGTAACGTCTTGATCTTTTTGACGGTATCTAAATTTGGCTGTACAAGAAAAGGGTTTTGTGGGCGCTTCTGTGTTTGCGAGCCAGTTTACTTCTGTTGCGATTAGTCCACTCGTATAAAGGGCATCGTGGTCATGTCCTTGGGCGACGTAGAGGGTGTTTTGAGACACATCTTTCTTAATGACAAACCAAGGTAGTCCGCCTTCACCTGCACCACCACCGATTCCTAAACCTTGACGTTGTCCCAGCGTATAATACATCAAACCATCATGCTTCCCTACGATCGTGCCATCTATTGTTTTCATATCACCTGGCTGTGCAGGCAAATAATTGCTTAAGAACTCTTTAAAATTTCGCTCTCCAATAAAGCAGATACCAGTGCTATCCTTTTTCTTTGCTGTATATAATCCAGCCTCTTCCGCTATTTTGCGAACTTCTTTTTTCTCTAGATGTCCGAGAGGGAAGAGTGTGTTTTTAAATTTGCTTTGTGGGACTTGGGAAAGGAAGTATGTTTGATCTTTATTAGGGTCAACACCTCGACAGAGTTGTCTCGTTCCATTTACTTCTTTTAATTGAGCGTAGTGACCTGTTGCCAGAAATTCTGCTCCTAATTGCTCAGCTTTTTGAAGAAATTCACCAAACTTGATTTCCCGATTACACATAATATCAGGGTTAGGTGTGCGTCCTTTTCGATATTCATCTAAGAAATAAGAAAAGACTTTTTCTTGATATTCTTTTTCGAAGTTAACAGAATAATAGGGTATACCGATTTGTGTAGCCACACGGCGAACATCTTCATAGTCTTCTGTAGCAGTACAATGACCGAATTCATCGGTATCATCCCAGTTTTTCATAAACAAACCGATTACATCGTAGCCTTGTTGTTTTAAAAGCCAAGCTGTAACAGAAGAGTCGACTCCACCTGACATTCCGACTACTACACGTTTATTTTGATTCGTCATTATGCATCTCTTTTCTATTTGTTATCCCTGTCAATAGTATGTAATTTTATTATAAACGATTTGGTCAAGAATGAACAAAAAGGAATTGGTAAATCTTATCACATAAGGGTTTTAGGAAGAAATCAAAATGTATATAATAGATATATTAATATGAAATTTACTCTCTGTGATTGCACAACTATGAAAAGTCTTCGATAAAACAAGGGAATTCGTTGTCAAAGGGAATCGAATCAAGTAAGCTTTAAGAATAAATGTGTCAGAATATGAGCCGAGGGATAGGAGGATTTATGAGGAAACTACCACTCAAACAAGTAATTTGTGTAACGGCTGCTTCAGTACTCATGAGCGGTTGTTCTTCAGTCGTACAGCAAATTCAAGAGACAACCGGAAATGAGATTCGTAAAGTGGAAGAATCTAAAGCCTCTGCACCAACGGAAATTAAGTCAAAGCAAGTGGTGAAAGAGATCCATGCAAGCCCAGGTCCTCATACGAAGATTGCGGATATTTTACAAGATCCAGGTAAAGGATCTTTTTCGGGTGATAGCTTTAACCAATCGAAAGTGTATCAAGCGTTGGATCAGATGCCAATTGGTTTAGAGCGAGATGCCGCTTTTCAATATCTCCTAGGTTTACTGGGAGAAAATTATAAGCAACTTGTAACCGTTTATGATGATGTGGAAATGGTTGACTTGCAAGAACAAGCACGGGTACTATCCGAGATTGCAAAAGACCATCAAGAGAAACCATTGACAGCGGAAGAACAAGCTGCGATTCATGCAGGAGCAGTGAAAAACAACCAAATCTTGTTCCTCATCGATGCAAGTCGTTCGATGGGAAAAGATTTACAGGGTAAAAGAAAGATAGAATGGATCAAGGACGCACTCACCCAAGCGACGAAAGCAATTCCAAAGGGTACTCAGGTTCATGTGAGGATGTTTGGAAAAGAGGGTGGAGTGGATGACAAAGATCCAGGACAATCTTGTAAGGATACCTCTTTACTATACTCAGGTGTTGAATGGACGGCTCCGGTGTGGTCAAAATCGATGACTCGATTAGAATCAAAAGAGGGTTGGAATCCAGTTGGTTTAGCGATTCAAGAAGGTACAAAGGATTTATCTGCCCATAAGGAGAAGAGTTATGAAAATCGTGTTGTTCTCATCACAGATGGTGTAGATAAATGTAATACAAATCCGAATCAACAAGCCAAGCAGTTGAGCGAGTCGGATTTGCACGCTGCTATTAATGTGATTTCCTTTGGTTCGAACCTACAAGAAGAAAAACAGGTTTCTTCGATCGCAGGTCAATCAGGGGGAGAATTTATCTCCATAAAAAATGGGGAGAAACTTACAAAGGCTCTCCAATCCGTTACAAAAGAAATCAGACAGATGGATTCTCCGTGGCAGGTACGTGCTCTGGAAAAGTCAGAAAAAACTTTTCAAAACACGCGTGATCAGTTAAAAGATCAGCATCAAAAACTGAGTGAAGTAACGAAAAATGAGCAAGAGCATCTCGAGGCCGCTAATGAATACATTTATAATCAATCTAAAATTGAAAAGACAGATTATGAACGCATTGGTCAGTGGATCGATCAGAGATATGAACAAGTGGATGGACACATTCAAAAGCAATATAAGAAGTCAGATGGAAAACTCCGCAAAGATTGGTTAAGCCAAGTGGATAACTTGGAAAAATCATGGGATAAAACAAATCCCAAAAACACACCCAATACATTTGCAGAAAAGAAAACAGAGATTTTGGGTGATGCCAAATGAACCATAACTTGAAATTGCCATATGAGATGATTTATGATGAACGCCTGCAAATTCGTCGTCCGATTCTTCATGTTGATTATGATGAGTTAGCGGTTGATGTACAGGCAGAGTTTGAACTTCTTTGTCAACAAGTATGTGCGTGTATTCCAGAGCAGATCAAGTGTTTTGAGATTGAGTATCTTCAGACGTTCGATTCGCTTAAAGAAGTAGAGGACGAAAGGTTGTTCTTTGCGATTAATGAACAATTAAATGATCTCTCTAGTAGAATTAGCGATTTAAATATCCTATTTCTCCATATTGAAGGGTCTTTCGTCTCCCATAGTGTTCATTCATAACATAGCAAAACATCCAGTTTGGTTATTGAGCCAAGCTGGATGTTTTTGTATGAATTCAAATGTTTAACCCCATAATAAGACAACAATGTGTCTTTCATTAGATAGTATTAAGTTTTTGTAAAGATTATTTTAACTTAGATTAAATTTATTCATGCATAATTAACTTTTCTCTTTTCAATCCCTAAATAGCAAGAGTAAGATTAGCCTTGTTTAATGGCAATTCAGTACTGGAGGGGTAAATGTGATTTTTAATCGTACAAAGGATCGTATCTTTTATCAAACCCTTATCGATGCGGCAAGCAACATTGTGGAAGCTGTACAACTTTTCCGTGAAAATGTTGAGACCCTAGAAGAAAAAGAAAAATACGCAGAACGACTTAAGGAATTAGAGTCAAAGGGTGATACCTATACTCACCTCATGATTAAGGAATTGAACTCTACATTCGTTACGCCGTTGGATCGTGAAGATATTTTAAATTTGGCAGTTAAATTAGATGATGTATTAGATGGTATTGAGGCTTGTGCGGCTCGATTCGTTTATTTCCATGTTAATAAATCGGCTCCGTACTTAGTACAATTTGCTGAGATTATTGTAAGCTCTGCGCTCTTGTTGCAAGAATCATTTATTGCACTAGAGAAAAAAGATTTCCAAAGTATTCGTAAGATCTCGATTGAAATTAATGACCTTGAAAATCAAGGCGATAAATTAATGCGTGATAGCTTGTATACGTTATTTGAAAATCCAAGTGATGGACTAGAGCTATTTAAGATGAAAGAAATTATCGAGAAACTAGAGCGTGTTACCGACTTATTTGAAGACTTGATGGATGTTATGGAAGGTGTGATTTTGAAGTATGCTTGATCCATTTTGGCTCGTCGTAGCGGTTATTGCCCTAGCGTTAATTTTTGATTTCACTAACGGTTGGCATGATACGGCAAATGCGATTGCGACAGTCGTGGGGACGCGTACGTTAAAACCATATACCGCCATCTTAATGGCCGCAGGTCTTAATTTAGTAGGCGCGTTTTTCTCGACAGCTGTCGCTAAGGCGATCGGTAAGGATATCGTAAATCCGAAAGCGGTGACGTTGGTAGTATTAGTGGCGGCACTGGCAGCTGTTATCATCTGGAACGTAATCACCGTATTAATGGGCCTCCCGACCAGCTCGTCACATGCATTGATTGGGAGCTTAGTAGGCGCGGCAGTTGCTTCGGCAGGATTTGATATTCTGCAAAGCAAAGGACTTATTACGATTTTAATTGGGCTCCTGATTTCACCCGTTTTAGGTGCCATCGTAGCGTTTATTTTTATGAAGATTATCCGAGCTTCCTTTGCGAATCAACCTGCTTCCCGTGTAAAAAGGATCTTTAAGCCGTTGCAGATTTTCTCTTCTGGATTTATGGCTTTTAGCCATGGTGCGGCAGATGCACAGAAGGCAATGGGCATTATGGCTCTTGCCCTACTGGTAGGAGGGTATCAGACCGAATTAAATATTCCTACTTGGGTCAAGATTTCAGCTGCCACAGCAATGGCGCTTGGTACAGCAATCGGTGGATGGAAGGTCATTCAAACGATTGGTTCCCGTTTGAGCCGCCTAGAGACACCACATGGCTTTGCTGCTGAGACGGCGGCGGCTACGATTTTGACGACAGTCGCAGGGATGGGGGTTCCGGTTAGTACCACGCATACGATTACAGGGTCGATTATCGGTACAGGGATTGCAGAGCGAATTCGCAGTGTTCGCTGGACTGTAGCGAAGAAAATCGTGTATGCATGGGTTCTTACTCTACCTGGAACAGCGATCATGGGTTATATCTTGTATACCGTACTAAGTTTCTTGGAACATTAAGCCTGGAGTCACTTGACTTCGGGTTTTTTCTATACTCGAAATCGGTGTATTTTTTCAGATAACATGCTATGATATGTGGCATATAGGATGCTAAGAGATATTTATAGCGTTTTGTGTACATAAGAGGAGGATTTTCTTTTGGAAAAGCAGATCAATTGGTTGGAGGAAGTTTCGAAGAGAGAAAGCCAATTATTAGAAGATACAAAAGGATTATTATCAATTCCTAGTATTTTAGATGAATCAACCGCTCGCGAGGGAGCACCATTTGGCGCAGAGGTTGCTAATGCGATTCAATATGTAACCAATCTAGGAGCGAGAGATGGCTTCCAAACGAAAAATGTAGATGGTTATGCGATGCATGTGGAGATGGGCGAAGGGTCGGAGCTGATCGGTGTACTTGCCCATGTGGATGTCGTACCTGTCGGAGAAGGTTGGACATCGCCTCCGTTTGAGCCGGAAATCCGGGATGGACGACTCTATGCTCGGGGAGCGATTGATGATAAAGGACCCGCAATGGCGGCTTATTATGGGATGAAATTGATTCACGAGCTAGGATTGCCTTTGTCTAAACGTGTGCGCCTTATTTTAGGAGGAGACGAAGAGTCCTTATGGCGTTGTATGAAACACTATTTTGCGAAGGAAGAGATGCCTTCAATGGGCTTCACGCCTGATGCTGATTTTCCAATCATCAATGCGGAAAAAGGATTTTATGATATTCAGGCAAACGGAACGACAGCAGCTTCTGTGACGGAAGCTGTAGAGGGAGTCTGGACGCTGGAATCGTTCCAATCCGGACAACGTGTGAACATGGTTCCCGACTTAGCCACGGCGGTACTCGTAGGGGAAGAGGACGTTTTTGAGTTAAAAGAGCAATTCCAAGATTTCTTGCTACAAAAGGGAATCCAAGGATATGCAGAAGAGGCGAATGAGCATGTGACCTTGGTTGTCCGCGGAGTTTCTCATCACGGATCGGAGCCGGAAAAAGGGCTAAATGCTGCATTAGAATTGGCTCGATTTTTAACCACTGTTAAGTTGGATGCAGTAGGTGGCCGTTATATTAAGTTGATTGATAGCTACTTGGTGGATAGCTTTTTCGGTGAGAAATTGGGGGTTGCCCAAGAGGATGAGAAAACCGGCGCTCTTACTGTAAACGCTGGAGTCTTCAACTATACAATGGGTGAGGGCGAAGGAGTACGATTAAACCTTCGTTATCCGATTTCGATTGATGATGATCAATTGCTTGAGCAACTTCGTGAGAAGCTAGCTGTGTATGACCTTGAGATTATCCATTATGATCGCAAGCGTGGGCATTATCTCTCACCTGATCATCCACTTGTATCCACATTGTCTCGTGTTTACGAAGAACAGACAGGGGATCCAGCTAAATTGATGGCAATCGGGGGAGCTACTTACGCGCGTGCGGCACAAAACTGTGTGGCATTCGGGCCTTTGTTCCCAGGTCGCCAAGAAGTGGCACATCAAAAGGATGAATTTATTGAATGGGAAGATATGATTCGGGCTACTGCGCTTTATGCTCAGGCGATCTATGAATTAGCGAAATAATCCCTGCCCAAATACGAGGAAAGACCTATAAGCGATTGAACTGCTTAAGGTCTTTCTTTTTGTTTTTGGGCGAGTTGATATATTTCGGCTACCAGGGAGTTTGGATCAACGCCTTCTTTGGGCAACGGACGAGCGATTTCGATCGGGACTCCGTGACTTGCTATTCTCTCATAAATAATTAAAAACTGGCCTTTCTTATAGAGCGGAGAATTATAATTATTTAGGTCAATGGGATCACGATCTTTGCTATCCACGATAAACTTGAGACGATATCCACTTTTTCCGGTAAATGAGCTTTCTTCGCTATAATCTAACGTTAGTTTCTCAATACTGGACCATTCTTCGATCTCATTTTGATTTATGCTCATAAATGTGTTGTATGTAATTCCATGAGGCGTGGCGAGTAAATAGTTATCAAAGGCTAAAACGACGGTTGGAGCCATGATCAGATAAAAAGCGGTAAACAGGTAGAAGCTGCGTTTGAGCGCGGTTACTCTTTTGCGATTTCGAAAGATGTTGTACAAGAATATGGGAAGCAGAAGAGCAAATATAAAAAAGATGGTGTATGAGAGATGGGTACTCATTAGATAGCTTTGATTGGGTACATGATAATTAATCTGTTGGGCGTACATGAGTAAGACCCAAATCCCTCCGGTGAGGATCGCTAATAGGGATAGTTTAAAGAGCCATCTAGCCAGTTTCATTTGTAGAATCCCTCCGTTCTCTTTCTCTATAGTGGATGGGTTAGGTTATGAGTTCATCAACTGATTGATTAGATTAACAAGGAACGTAAGTAGGTAAGCACTTGTGAGAGATGCTCGATCATGATATCGATGTCTTCTTTGGTTGTATCTTTTCCTAAGGTGATACGCATACTTTGGTGGGCGACTTCGTCTGATCGACCCATCGCACGGATCACGTGAGAAGAACGATGTTTTCCAGCGCTACAGGCAGAACCACTTGATACATAAATTTGTTGACGATTTAGCTCCAGAAGGATTGCTTGCCCCTCTACTCGATGAAAGCTGAGATTGATATTGTTAGGGAGGCGTTCGGTCGGGTGTCCGTTTAAGTCCACGTCGCCGATTTCCTGATGAATGCGTGACCAAGTATACTCTCGTAGCGTGGTTAGTCGCTCGGATTCTCGATGAATTTCTTGGACTGCGAGTTCAGTTGCCACCCCGAACCCAACGATAGCGGGTGTGTTTAAGGTAGAGGGACGAATTTCTCTCTCCTGTCCACCCCCGTAGAAAAGAGGTTCAATCCGGACTCCCTTTCGGATATAAAGAGCACCGATTCCCTTAGGACCATATAGTTTGTGACTTCCGATGGAAAGGAGATCGACTCCTAGATCTTCCACTGAACAAGGAACCTTTCCTATATATTGTACCGCATCTGTGTGAAACAAAATGGAACTATCTTGTAACAATTGACCGATTTCAGCAATGGGCTGAATCGTTCCCACTTCATTATTGGCAGACATGATGGTGACGAGAATTGTTTTTTCTGTGATTGCATTTGCAACATCTTGAACGTGTACCAGGCCATATGAATCCACAGGCAAATAGGTGACATGAAAGCCTTCTCGTTCCAAATATCGGCATGCTTCTAAAACAGCAGGATGTTCGATTGAACTGGTAATAATATGATTACCGTGATGCTTTCTTTTTCTCGCACTACCAATGATGGCTAGATTGTTCGCCTCGGTACCACTACTGGTAAAGATGACTTCACGGGGACTCGTTGCTCCAATGGCTTGAGCAATCTGCGTTCGTGCATGCTGAATCGCATCGTTTGATTGTTGTCCCAAATCATGGATGCTTCCCGAATTGCCATATTCTAATTGAAAATATGGCATCATAGCATCAAGAGCCTCTCCGCGGACGGGACTTGTGGCACCGTAGTCTAAATAAATGGTCTTCAATGCGAGATTCCCCTTTGTAAACGTCTGTTTTCATTATTCATTATACCGAATTAGGGAGCAAACTCATCCTCCTCAAAGGTTGAAATGAGAGGATTTGTAGAATTGGTTATTGACATTATTTGATTTCCTGAGAAAATGAAACTGAAGTAAATTGTTAACATTTTGTGAAAGAAGGATGCCTAACGATGTCGATGGTACAAACCGATTATATCGTTATCGGCAGTGGAATTGCAGGTCTTACTACTGCTCTGTCTCTTGGTCGTACCGGTCATGTGATGATTCTCACAAAGGCAAAGCAAGAAGAAAGTAATTCTTGGCGTGCCCAAGGTGGAATTGCCGCTGCTGTTGGAGAAGATGATTCTCCTATATTACATCAAGAAGACACGCTGCGAACAGGAGTGGGGCTATGTAATGTCGAGTCCGTTAACGTGTTAGTTCAGATGGGGCCGAACACCATCGATAAATTGTCTGAGTGGGGGACCCGTTTTGATCGCTCAGATGATGGTTGGTCGTTAGGTCGCGAAGGATCTCATAGTGTCTCACGGATTTTACATGTGACAGGAGACTCTACGGGAGCTGGGATTACCTCGTCCCTTTTAGAGAAAGTACATGAACAATCAAATATACAATTACACCCGCACACAGTGGTACAGGAACTAATCGTACGGGATGGAATCTGCCACGGCGTTGTGATGATGGATGCAGAAGGCAGCAGGCAAGTCCTCACGGCCCGTAAAGGGGTTATATTGGCTACAGGTGGTTGTGGACAGGTGTTTCGTTACACAACCAATGATCTCGTTACTACAGGTGATGGATTTGCGTTAGCCCATCGAGCGGGTGCGAAGTTAGTGGATATGGAATTTATCCAATTTCACCCGACAGCATTAGCAGTGGAACAAAACCCGATGTTTCTCATCTCCGAAGCGGTTCGAGGAGAGGGCGCATTTCTCGTGAATGATTTGGGTGAGCGGTTTATGAAGCAATATCATGACTGGGAAGACCTAGCCCCTCGTGATGTCGTATCTCGCTGTATTTATACCGAAATGCAACAAGGGCGCTCTGTATATCTCGATGCTACCTGTTTAGGCGATTCATTTTCGGAGCGATTCCCGAAAATCTTTTCTAACTGTATGAAGCACGGAATCGATCCACGGACCGATCTAATCCCTGTTACGCCAGCTACCCACTTTATTATGGGAGGCATCCAGACAGATCTAGATGGAAGAACCAATATCGAGAGACTATTTGCCTGTGGAGAAGTGGCTTGTACAGGTGTTCACGGTGCAAATCGTTTAGCTAGTAATTCTTTATTAGAAGGTGCTGTCTTCGCTCAACGAGTGGCGGATAGCGTCTCCGCCCTTCCGGATCTTCCTACGCAGGAAATCGATTTTCCAGAATATGTTCATTCTTACACAGATCCAGAGCAAGAAATGATCTGGAAAAACGAGATTCGTGAGATTATGTGGGACCATTGTGGAATTGTGCGAAATAGAGAACGTTTGGAAACTGGATTGGTACACATTAGGCAATTACGTGATAAAATAGATCGTGGCTTTTTTGAATGTAGAAATATGTTAATCACTGCACAAGTCATCTTAGAATCTGCGCTCGCTCGGGAAGAAAGTCGCGGGGGGCACTACAGGGAAGATTTCCCAGATACGAAGGATAAATGGGCAGAAAAACATCATGTAATCTAGGAGAATAAAAAATGAATTCCATTCAATTGCGTCAGTTTATTCGTGATGTATTGAACGAAGATGTAGGAGCAGGGGATCTGACGACTGAATCCATCGTACCAGTCCATCATAAAAGTGTCGCGGTTTTACTAGCGAAACAAGATGGCGTGATAGCAGGATTGCCAGTGGCGGAGATGGTTTTCCAAGAGTTAGATCCAAGCATTCGCTTCACGGCTATAGTGGAAGAAGGAGAGCGAGTCAGCAAAGGAACGGAAATCGCTCGCATAGAAGGCTTAACCCGTACAATTTTAACAGGTGAACGCGTTGCACTGAATCTTCTGCAACGGATGTCAGGGATCGCTACATTGACACGTCAATTGGTTGACTTAGTAGAAGGGCTTCCTTGCCATGTCTTAGATACTCGAAAGACGACCCCCGGCTTACGGCAACTTGAGAAGTATGCTGTGCGCATGGGTGGCGGGACGAATCACCGCTTTGGACTTAGCCATGGCGTGATGTTAAAAGATAATCATATTGCGATGGCTGGAAGCATCCAAAAGGCAGTAGAAGCCGTTCGCACTCGTGTCGGTCATATGGTACAAGTGGAAGTAGAAGCAGATACATTGGAACAAGTGAAAGAAATCCTTACCGTAGATGTAAACGCGATTTTACTTGATAACATGTCTGTACCTACTTTGCGAGAAGCGGTACGCATGATTGATCGGAAAGTGTGGGTGGAAGCTTCGGGAGGAATCACGCCTGAAACTATTCGCGGGATTGCGGAGACGGGTGTAGATGCGGTGTCCCTCGGATTCTTAACACACTCAGCTCAAGCACTCGATATTAGTTTAGACTTTGTGGAAGAATTGGAGGGAGACTCATGGCAGTAGGAATGATTCCAAATGTGGCAGACCATCTACCAGTAGAGTACCGTAGCTTATCGGATGAAGAATTGGATCGTCGGATTAAAGTAGCAAAGGCACAGCTCGGAAACGATCTCGTCATCCTTGGGCATCACTATCAACGCGATGATGTCATCAGGCACGCTGATTATCGCGGAGACTCCTTAAAGCTTGCCCGAATTGGGGCAGAGCAGAGAGATGCGAAGTATATCATTTTCTGCGGGGTTCACTTCATGGCGGAAACGGCGGATACCTTAGCGGCAGATGAACAGATCATCATTCTCCCTGACCTAAAAGCAGGTTGCTCGATGGCTGATATGGCTGATATCGAGGATGTAGAGGAAGCATGGGAAGTCATCACTGAGAAATTTGGCGATACCGTGATCCCAGTTACCTATGTCAATTCAACTGCGGCGATTAAAGCATTTGTGGGGAAACATGGGGGAACGACTTGTACCTCTTCTAATGCGCATCAAGTGCTCACATGGGCGTTTGAACAGAAAAAGCGCATTCTCTTCCTACCTGACCAACATTTAGGGCGTAATACAGCCTTTGAAATGGGAGTTCCACTCGAAGAGATGGTCATCTGGAGTCCGGGAAGCGGTGAGTTTGAACAACAAAAAGGCGACCTAGAAGATGTTCGCATGATCCTCTGGAAAGGTCACTGCTCTGTTCATCAAAAGTTTACTGTGGAACAGATCGATCGTCTGCGTGAACTAGACCCTGAGATTAACATCCTCGTTCATCCGGAGTGCTGTTTTGAAGTCGTTCAAGCATCGGATTATAACGGATCGACAGACTATATTATCAAAAAAGTAGCCGCAGCCGCTCCTGGAACGAAGTGGGCGATTGGGACAGAGGTCAACCTAGTTCAACGTCTCGCACAGGAGTATCCGGACCAACAAATCCAGCTACTCAGCACGACGATGTGTCCGTGTCTTACGATGAACCGGATTGACCGACCTCATCTACTCTGGACACTGGATAGCATTATCGAAGGAAATCCAGTGAATCAGATTGAAGTGGATGCAGACACGATTTATTGGTCAAAAGTGGCGTTAGATCGGATGTTAGCAGTATAAACAGTAAAAAACAGCGGTTGTAGCAGAAGGATGTGCCTTCGTTACACCGCTGTTTTATTATGCTTTCTTCAAATAGAAATAAAATAGCACGCCATCCTCTGTGTTGTATACACCATAGGATGAACCATGCAATTCCAATATTTTTTTGGATATAGCCAGACCCAATCCGGTGCCCCCTGTTGAACGCTTACGTGCGGCATCCACTCGATAAAATCGATCCCAAATTTTATCGATTTGTGACTGTGAAATATGAGTTCCTTTGTTTTCTACACACACTTTTACCTGCTTGTTCTCCTCTACGATTGAGACGATGATTCGTTCTTGCTCTGGGGTATATCGAATGGCATTGGTGATAAAGTTGGTAAGGACTTGTTCGATCCGATTCTGATTGGAGAGGACTTGAACATGATCCAGCTCTCGATCTAGTTGCAATTGCTTTTTTTCAATCTCCCATGATAGCTGATCACAAACTTGTTCCGCCAACTCATCGATATAAAAGGACTGCATCTCCATCTTGTAGGTACCCGATTCGTACTTTGCCAACTCGAGCATCTCCACGATCAGCATATCCATCTTATCCACTTCTTTTTCCATGGCATTGAAGTAATGATCACTCTTATGAGCAGCAACCCCATCTTTCAGAATCGAGACACAGCTTTTCATCACACTTAGAGGGGTTTTCAGCTCATGGGATACACTGGCGATAAACTCTTTCCGAGTCTCCTCTAACTGCTTTTCCTTTTCGATATCATCCTGTAATTTTTCAATATACGACTGCAATTTACGGGATAGCTCATTAATGTTTTGTGATAGATCCCCAATTTCGTCTTTCGAATGAACGGTAACCATTTCCGAAAAATCGAGGTTTGCGATCTTTTGTGTCGTTTTATTGATTTGAAGCAGAGGACGTGCAATTTGTTTCGAATAATAAAAGGAAAGGAGCATGGTGAGAAGGAGTACCAAGATAATGAGGTAAATATAATACCCTTCTAACATTTGAACCGCTTCGCTAACGGGTTGCAGTGAAGTCATAGCGATCATGTAATATATTTTCCCATCGGGGCCTTTAAATGGTTGGATTAAGACTTTATATCTAACACCCTCCCCGTCTACATTTTCCTCCACTAATTCAGTGGACTCTGTATACATACGGGGTGGCTTTTTCATAGCCATTAATCCTTGAAAAGATAATATTTTTTCAAAGAATAGTCGGTTTGAGTAAAAAAAACTAGATGACATAGTCGGAAACTCGATATGTTTGATAGTCCCTAATAACGTGGTCGGATTATCACCTAACTCCTGTCGTAGTTTCTTCTCAAACTGTTCGTTCCGCTTAGACCGTTGACCTTCATTTCCAATTACAACCCATGTGGGAATAAATGTGCCCTTGTTTTCGAATCCGCCTAAGCTAATGTCATTTCCAACTTTTACAGTCTCTTCATTCTTTATCTCGTCTATCGTAAAAAAATAATACAAGGGAAGTTTCAGGACTTGTGACTCTTTCTTGGTGTAGGGAAACCGTTGTTCGTTTACTTGAACTTCTAGAGCAAAGTCATCGGAATATAGCATCTTTCCTTGATCATCTAAGATGGTCATCCAATTTCCATCGCGATAAAATTCCTGTTTCAGTTCTTTAATGTTAGAAAAATTGGCGTCCTGATATTTCTTCTGTAAGGCAGTGATTCTTTCTTTTGTATTTGCTACTTTTTGGTTCTCATAATATTTTTTAAAGAACACCGTTTGCCCGATAAAAATTGTTGCGATAATCAGCATGCATAATCCAGTTGTAAATAAAAATAGCTTAAATACAATTCCATTTTTCATACGTTATCTTCTCCGATATCTAGTCTTCTCCTTAGGATAACCCTAGTATAGTGTATATTATTGATGCATTTTTTGTTTTCATATGGAGAAGTAGTTGTGATTTTAGCATGAATCGAAAGAAGGGATTCAGGTTATATTGTGGAATTATTCCATAGTGTTTGAAAATATTAACGTACATATGTGGAGGAATTTATATGAAAATGAAAGTTGCTTCGCTCGTTTCAACGGCTATACTGGCTTTTAGTGCTGTCGTATCCGCTAATGGAGGAGACCGACAAGAGGTTCATCTTCACGAGGATCAATATTTTGTGAAATCGGATACTGTTAACGTACAGGATCAGGGAACCATTGAGATCAATATGCATAATCAGTCAGGGTGGTCAACCCATCCGAGGGTAGTGAGATACAAAGTTCTACATACAGATGATCAAGGAGATACGAGTGCTGTTGCGGATGGATATGTTCGTCTGAATGAGTCTAAGTCTTTTCAAAAGAAGGTTGGGAAAGGTAAGTATTCTTTGCAGTTAGTTTGTGAGAGACAAGTTTACGGATGTAATGCTACTGGAACGATTGAGAAGAAATAATGGAATGGTGATAAATGGTGAAAAACTTGAGTTCCTGTGCGGGTCTCAAGTTTTTTGCTGTTTTTTCCGACTCTTTTTCTGCAACTTTGCGAACTGTTTTAAAAGGATGTGATTCATTATATTTGATAAGGGATTTATTTATAAATAGGGAGTGATTTAGATGAAAAAGAAACTTGCGCAATTGGCAATGGGATGTTGTACCGTAATGGCTATGGCAACGGGTGGACAAGCATTTGCTAGTGAGGATCCGGTTCCTTATGATCCGATTCTATATACGGGTAAAGATCATACTTGTACAAGAGCTGATATCCAGTTTAATGCTACGATCAAAAAAGAAGTAGCTGATAAAGGTGGAGTTGTATCTTTAATGGCTCCGTTCCTTTCTTCGAAGCCTCATGAAAGTATGCCAACGAAGCTATTTTATGGTACGCATTTGTTTGCAGGTGCTGTTAAGGGTGAGATGGTAAACGGATCAGATAAATGGTATGTGGTTCACAACTGGTGGGCAGATACGTATATGCATTCTTCTAACTTTGAAGATAAGATTGAGTGTAATGAGTAGGCTATTTGTATGATGTAAGAGCTATCGATGAGTAGAACGTTACTTATGGATAGCTCTTTGTTTTACCGGGACTCGGCTACTTCCTTTAGTGCTTTCATTTGCTTTTGAAATATTTTCTTCATAAATCCACTGAATAATGTCCCCATTACTCGGGCTAGGAAGGTATGAAAGGTTTGCGTACAAGTGTAGTGTAATCGAGTTCCGTTTGGGATCTCAGATAATTTATACGTAACATCTACGGAAAACATTTTGTTTCCTAAACGGATGGATAGCAGCTTTGGTTTTTCGTAGGCTAGGACTTCGCCATCATACTCCGCGATTCGTCCGCCTTCTTTTAGTTTTTGTTTAAATTTGGTTCCGACTGGGTTTTCTGGATCAAATGTGCCTAGGTATGTAATTTTGACTAGTTCTTTCATCCAAAGTTTGGTTTTTTCTTCTTCATCGATGAATTGAAAGACGTGTTCAATGGGGGCTTGGATCTCCATAGAGTGTGTGATCATTTTACGCCTCCTCCTTCGTTTAGTTAGTAATTTGCGATTGTGGTATCTTTTTATACTCGGGTGTATGAAGTAGCAGGATGAAGTGAAATGGGGTATGTGGATGATCGGGGGCTGGGAGAGTCTATTCGACCACAGCTCAATACCGATCCAGCAGGGAAGGTGGGACTGTCCGCTCCGCAATCCGTAGCTAAGTAGGATCGCTAACATCGCAATGGGCGAATAGACTCTCCCTTGCTTCTTTAATTAATCGGAATACGATATAAAATAAAATAAAGTCAGTTAAATAAACTGACTTCATCTCATGTTTAGCTATCAGGTGGATCGCCTAAGGTATTTTTTCTGAGGGTCATCTTCTACACCTCCTAACTCCGCAAGAATTAGAAGCCTTAACCCTCAGGAGGGTCACCAATATTGTTTTTTCTAGTATTCATCATCACTTCTACCCCCTAGTTTATACCATAATAATTTAGCCATCTGGTGGATCACCAACGTTGTTTTTTCTAGCATTCATGTCTTCTTCACCCCCTGCGCAGACCTCTTTTAACGATTTTCTTACATTGGAACGGAAGAAATTAAGTGCGTATTTCTCGAATTGTGGATCGCCATTGGCATCTAAACAATGCCCTAAGAGTAGATTCAATCGTTCTACTTGATCAGTGAAAGCATGGCGTTCAGCTAATGATAATGCTTCTTTTAAGAGGGAAATAGCCTGTTCAAAATTACCATGTTCCACGTAGCATTTTCCTAATGAAATTAATGCTTCAGTTTCCCAGTAGGCATCATCAATTTCTCGACTATAGCGGACTGCTTTTTTAAAAGCAGTCACAGCCAAGTGCATTTCATTACGTTTATCGTACAACATTCCTAATTGCGTGTAAATATAAGCGAGAAGGTATTTCCTTTGAATATGCTTTTCCAACATTAAGGCAGTTTCAAAGCAAATTTGAGCAAGATTGAGTTTATTGGATTCCATGTAGATGCTTCCTAAGGTGGTAAATAACTCGCAGGATCGTTCATACATCTTGTCCAGACGGGCAATTTCAATTCCCTTTAAAGCATATTGGATTGCTAGAGTCCGTTTGTTTACTTTGGTAAGGGTGGAAGCATGCAACTCATAGATATTTAGATTAATTAAGTTGCTTTCGCTCAACGGAAAGTGGAACTCTCTTTCTTCATCAAGAGTATTAGTAATCTCTTCTAGATTGAGTAGAGCGTCTTCCCAGCGTTTTAATTTTTGGTTGTAAATAACTTGAGCAATCAATATCAACTGTTTAAAATACCGACGTTCTCCTTCTGAATGAAAATATTGAAGGGCATCTTTCGAATATTTGATTGCTTGGTGTAGATTGTTCTGATGATGTTCAATACGACTTAATTCATAATAGCAGGCTGTTTTTAGGTTGCCTTCTAATTTCTCTGGATGTCTTTGATTTATTAATTGAATAGAGTCAAAAAGGTTCTTGTGCGCCTTTTTCCAATTGCGCTTTTTGGCATATGCTATTCCACGCAAGTAATGGATATCGACTTGCAAAGGATTTTCATTCGCAACTTTTAAATCAGTCAATTTTCTAAGACCTTCGTTCGGGTCAACCAGTAAAATAATATTCTCCACTGAGATTAACCGCAAACGAATTTCCTCTTCTTCTGTTGTATTGACTGTTTGGTTTTCAAGTGGTTGGAACGATGATTGCCGAAAGCGTGAGACATCTTCTAGTGTCAGGTCAAGTTGCTGTAAAATCAGGGATAGATGTCCCTCATTAATGGTCTGTTTCCCTTTTTCATAACTACATACGGTTGAAGCAGATAGCTTTCCTCGAATCGCCAAGTCGTTCTGGCGCTTTCTTTTTGCCTTTCTCGCTTTTGTTAGAAACTTCCCTAACTCAATACGATCCCATTGGTTGTTCATCGCGTAATCTCTCCTTTCAGAAAAAAATTTTTGTCGATTTATGCTTATCGCTACTCAAATTCGCTTTCGATTTGCGAATACCTTCTGTAATTGTCTATTAATTCGGTGACATATCTAACAGCTTTCTCTTGTAACCCCGAAAAAATCCCGTGGATTGGGTGGATTTTAGACATTTGACTATTTTATCTGAAAATTATAAATTAACTTTGAAAAGTGGATGTATTTGCTATCAACATAGGAGGTGCTTGGTTTGCTATCTATTCAAGTTGAAGGGCAGAAGGTAGAGCATGTAATCAGATACGCGAAAGATGACAACGAACAAAAGAAGGTTCAGATTTCGATATTTTACGAACCGGAGCCTGTGTACCACAAAGTCGTCTTACACACGACGGATGATGAGAAGTTGATGATCCCAATGAATCATATTACCTTTGTCCAGTCGAATGGTAAGTCGGTGATTAAAGGGAAGTCATATGATATTTTCACGTGAAAGGGGGCGCTATCTGTGAATCATTCTTCGAAAATCCCCATTCATCTCTTTACCATCTACGCGATTGTAAGACCGAATCGAGATATCCATTATGCGCAGATTGTGTGTGACGGTGTTGAAATCAATTTGCCTGATATGGTGTTGGAGATAAACAGCGATTTAGCTTGCAGTTGTGGTAATTTGATTAATCCAGATGTTTCGATCCATCAGTGTCCACAGTGTCGAAAGCGTTCGTTGCCTAGTATTCAAAATATGAAAGGAGGCGATTATCCTACTAGCTAGCCGAATCATCATTTTTCATTAAGGAGGATGTTCATGGAAGTAGGACAAGCAATGGAGAGAATAAACGAGGATTTCTATGTAAAACAAAATGGAAAAGTTATTCAACAGTCTACAGCTCGATTTGCTATACAGGGTGATTTAGAGCTACTAGATGTGGAGGAAGGAAACAAGGTCCTAGAATTAGGAACGGGTTCGGGTTATACTGCGGCTCTTTTGCTGGAATTGATAGGAGAGTCGGGGAAGCTTGTATCCCTTGATATAGAGCCAAGTTTAACGGAACGAGCGAGAGGAATGTTTGTTGGACGGAATGTTGAGTTTCATGTGCAAGATGGTAGATTAGGCTGGGCGGAGGGAGCCCCTTATGATCGGATTGTAGCTTGGGCAACACCAGATAAAATGCCCGAAGCATGGGTGGAGCAACTAGCTGAAGGTGGGATTCTAGTTTCCTCTTTTCTTATGTCGGATATGGCTGATTCGATGGTGACAACCCAGTTTCGAAAAGAACAAGGAGTGCTTGTAGGAGAGAATATTGAGCGTGGATCTTATATCTCGATGAGAGAAAATCCAGCTGACTATGATCTCTTAGGTCCTGCTATGGATGCTGATTTTGCCGAAAGGGGGATAGATCGAGAGATATTCTGGTTTAGTACAGATGACCCATCCCTCGATTCGAAAGAACAGTTCCTCTTGATGAAAAAAGCGGAGTATCAAGAACAAATTTTGGCGGAAACAGAGTATGAAGATTTTCGTGTCTACTTTCTGTGGAAGCGAGAAAAGGGTAGATTTACAGGCTCAACGGGCGAAAGATCTGGATTTGGAATGGTTTCTGATGGATTAGCTTATGTAGATCGGCATGGAAAAGCCTATTCTACGAGTCAACCAGCTCTGTTGCATCTTAAGAAGTTTGTAGAGAAGTGGCTAGCAGAAGGAAAAATTGGCTGGAAGGATATGAAGCCAGTTCTCCGAGGAACACGAGTTATTTTAGAGAGAAAGTAATGGAAAGTAAGAACCAACTACTTTGAACTGCTGACTGATCCTATCTCAGGTGTGTGAATATGGATTTATTTGCATACCTGATAAATAATATTTAAGAGATGGAGTGATTTTATGTCCATTCAGCGCTTAGATAATGTCTTTTATCCCCTCGGCGGAATGGGGTATTTAGTAAAAAATATTTCTGATCTTTTCCAAGAAAAAGTTAAAGGTAAGGGTTCCATCCGCCTTTGTTTTTCAGCTCAACCTAATAGCTATCCTCATTTAGGTACAGTGATGTCAATAATGGTTCTTTTTGCAATCGGCGAACATTTAAGGGAAAGGCTTAATATCCCTGTTTACATGCAATTTGATAAAGGTGAGCATTGTATTGGCGATAAGAAGATTGTCGATGGAGTTGTCTATTCAAAGAGTCTAGAAGATGTAGACATGGGTGGTATATCTAAAGCAGATTTTTACATGAAATCCTTTAATCAAATATTTACGAGGCTTTCAGAATGGAGTTCAATCCCCTATAAAGTGAAAAACTATAGGGAATTACAGGGAGAACCATTTGTTCGGGGAACACTCCTCAATATTTTGAGAAGAGGAAAATATATTATCCCTATCATTAGTCCTTCAGAGCGTAAGTTTCATTTACGCTTCCCATGCCCGATCTGTAAATACTCGGATAAACATGGGCATTACCAAGAAATAGAATTCCGCGATTTTAATTCAGTGCAATTAGTGAGTAATTGCTTTGAACACGGTAAGCATTCTATAGTTATTAGTGAGGAAAATGAAGATTTTTTTGATATTAATACAGCTTTGTATGATCTATTGTTAGGTGCTTATTTGATTGAAACAGATCGTGAGGAGAAAACGGTAAGTATTATGATAGATGGAGGGGATTATGCTGGAGTTTGGCCTATGCTCGTACACAGTGAAGCCCTGTTAGAGCTAGGCTTTCATTCAATCCCAAATCGTCTATTTGCTCCTTTAATATTAGATTGGTCAGGTGCAAAGTTTTCAAAATCACTTTATGTCAAACATGGTGCATACAGTTATCTTCCTAAAGGCTTACTTGATTTTTCACAATTTGAAAAGGATTACGGGAGCAAGGGGTTTGATCGATTGTGGATAGAAGCCAGAGAGTGGGCCAATGATCCTGTAAAGTTTTTCAGAAACTATTCAATGGACTATTTCAATCTCATTCTGAATCAAAAGGAGAATTATCTTGAAGACTAAAAAGCCTTTCATATTGTTAAGTTTAGACAAGCTGTACTTTGAAGAAATCAAGAGTGGTACTAAGAAATATGAGTTTAGAAAGAAATATCTTAATGTTCCTTCTACAGCATTTATTTACTGTCCATCTCCTGATCAAAAAATAAGAGGGGTGGTACAGTTCGATACTCCTATTATTGGTTCGCCCGAGGAGATCTCGTTAATCTCACAGGAATCAACCGGTGAAGGAGATCTCACTGCCGAGTACTTAAAAGGAAAGAAACAAGGCTATGCCATACCTGTTATGGGATGGGAAGAGATTACTCCTCTTTCCTTGCATGAATTAAGATTTCACTTTCCAAACTTTGTACCGCCCCAATCATACTATCGCTTGGATCATAAACCTGATTTGCTAGAGTTTCTTTTGAGTTCACGAATTGTAGAACACGAAGGGATTTGAGGTGTAGTGTATGGAGTTTGTGATTAGAAAGTCATTTCCGTATGAAGAAGACATGTTTATTAAGCTATTGTCTGGATTGTTGGATTTTAATAAGAAGCATAGTACATCTGATCCTGATTTTATTCAGATTTTGAATTTTAGAAAGCAAATGGCAAAAGATCTATTTGGAAATCAAGATGACAAGAATGTTATATTCTTTGCTCTTACAGAAGGCTTAGCAATTGGCTTTCTTCGTGCTCATATATATGTGCCTGACTACACAACTGATATCGTAGCGGAAAGGGCTGGTAATATTGATGAACTGTATATCGACGAGAAGTTCAGAGGGAAAAATGTTGGTCAAATGCTGTTAGATGAAGCTTGTACTTGGATGATGAACAGTGGGGCTATGGATGTAACCCTGCAAATGTATGGATGGAATACATTTGCAGCAACTTTTTATCGAAGACAAGGCTTTCAAACGTTGGATATAAGGCTGAAACGGAAGCTAACACTTACAGAGCGTGCATAAATCCATCGTACCAGAGGGTTGTGATATTCGGTCCATTGAGAGCATGTAGGGACATGGTTATTACGTTAAAGTAAAGGAGTGGGCAACAAATGAACTTGATCGATCAGGTGAGCAAATGCACAGGGTTGGAGTTAAAGGAGATTAATATTCTCCCTGCACGGAAGGGCTTCGCAGCCAAGGTAGAGAAGCAGGGAGTAATGATGCTACTAAAGGCTGTGGAGTTAAGCGAGGAAAGGGAGAGATCCTTACAGAAGGAGGCTCGTATTCTTCAGAGTCTTAGTAACTTTACTGGGGATCTATATGTAGCAAAGGGGAAAGTAGATGGCTATTTTTGGCTGCTTAGAAAGTGGCTAGATGGAAAGACTGCGACGAAGCAGACCATTTATATCAGAGAAAATCCAACCTTACTAGGCAATAAGCGGCAGTTTATAGCTGATATCTGTCAAATGCTTGAGAAAGTCGTGGAACTTTATGATTTAGGATATCTGCACGGTGATCTACAGCCAGGTCATTTCATTTTCGCACCAGATGGAGAGATGCACCTAATAGACTTAGAGCTGACAGTCGATTCAAGAGAACCGAATCCTATTTATCGCGGTGCTTTGGTGCATTATGTTCCTCCAGAAACAGCGGCAGGGATGCTAGCCGGTAGCCAGGAGATTCCGTTGGATGCTGTTTCTGAAATATACAGCTTCGGAGCAGTTGTTTTCTACTTGTATACACGTGTTGTACCAGTTGCATACAGTCATTCGATGGAAGACCCCAGCTATGACTTTGAATTCAATGATATGCTTCAAGCAGTCCGTAGCGGTAGAGTGAGATCTTTTGCGCAAGCAGGAGCAACTCCATTCGCAGAGTTGGAATATATACTCCAGAGATGCCTTGAAACTGACCGTGCTAAGAGATACCAGTCATTTAGTGAGCTTTTATGTATGCTGGAAGAAATAAATGTGATGATGGATGAAGCTTAAAAATCCGTTTATCCTGTAAGCTGTATTTCGAAGAAATCAAGCATGGTGTGAAGAAATATGAGTTTAGAAAGAAATATCTTAATGTTCCTTCTACAGCATTTATTTACTGTCCATCTCCTGATCAAAAAATAAGAGGGATTGTAAAAGCTGAATTGTGATTTTTGTTGGATTAACTTGCTTTCCAGTGGATGCAACATGGAAAAAGAGAACGAAAAACAGAAACACAACACGTGCTCCTGTTTTATATAAGAAATTAATGTCTTATCCGCAAAAAAAGGAGGCATGTATGTATGGATAAATCTCAAGATGTTTTAGAAAAAATTCTCTCGCGATTGGATAGCATGGATTCTCGTTTTGGTAATATGGAAGTAAACGTAACGGAGGGTCTAGACAAGATGGGCGCGCGATTGTACAAAATGGACACCCGTTTTGACAAGATGGATGCCCGCTTTGATAGCTTAGAGTCTAAGGTAGATGAAGTCAAACAGGAACTGAACTTTGTAAGAGAACCGGTAATCAAAAACAGCGAGGGTATTGCTGATTTAAACGTAAAAGTCGATGAGGTTAAAGAGGATATCGCATCTTTTCAAGAAAACATGGTTTTCTTAACGATCAGCAAGTGGAAATCAAGAAAGATGTATGGAAACTCAAGAGAAGAGCATGAAAAAGCGTACCTAATAACTCTCTAGAGGTGCTTAATTTCTTGGGAATCTCTACTGTCTGCTGATAGGCTCGAACCGACAAAAACAGAAAGACGACCTATCGCACAGGTCGCCGCTATCCCCACTAGGTTATAGCCAGTGAGCGATCCTGCCCGGATAGTGGAGGATTTTTTTGTAAAAAAACAGTAGACCCGCCCATAAGGTCTACTGTCAGATTGCTAGTCATCGCTGACTAACGGTAACTCTCAATTACTCACCAATTTTAAAATTAGGACCAAAATTCATTTCATGACCCTGCCAAGACTTAACGATTTTATCATTAGGTACTGTTTTAGGGAACTTAACATACTTAAATTTGCCTGTGCCTTTTACCGATACTTGTTTTCCATCAACTTTCCCTTTAAAGGTAACAACGTAATTGTAGTTAGCCCCTTGCTTTAAATGATTTCCCTCAGCCATAAATCCAGCACCGAAATAGTTAAAATCACTACCTTTAAAACCTCTCCGTTTGTCGACTGTTCTCGATGTCCCTTCCTCTATGACATCTAATGACCATTCTCCATCCATCGTTTTTGGATTTACGCCACCGATTTTCGCGTAAATGGAGAGCCAATCTTCCTTTTCGATGTATTTGGACCCAAAAACGGCACTTTCCATCTTCATCTCTTGCTTTTTCTCACTTTGAACACTTTGTTTGCCTTCTTTGGCTTGAGCGTCGTTATTGCTGATATTGGTGAAAATCCCTACGGATAGAGCGGCAACAGCGGCAACTCCTAGGATTGACAAACGGTATGCTTTTTTGTTAAATTTTTTAATCATGGTGATTCTCCTTTTAATGTGTGATTTTTTTCCCACAAGTCTCGCTGAGATGGAGAGCGAGAGGGAATGAGATTTCATTTCATTCTCGAGTAGTCGGATGATGGTGTGTCCGTAGCCTTCTTTTTGTTCTGATCCAACAAAAGTGAGAGCGAGTGCATCACAGGCGATTTCCTGATCTTCACGCATACGGTAATATGCGTACCAAAGAATCGGATTAAACCAGTGCAAGATGAGGAACACGTTCATCAGACTATTTACTCCTACGTCTCTACGTTTGATGTGAGATAATTCATGATAGAAGATATATCGTAATTCATCGTCATCCAGATCACGGATATGTGTATCGGATAGGATGATGCGAGGACGATAAAAACCGAAGACAGCTGGACCCGGAATTTGATTTGAGTGAACTAAGGGGATGTGTTGATTCATCATCGACATGTCCCTTTTGCATTGTTCAAAAACTTGAACGGCTCGTTCATCCGTGATAAGCGGTTGTTTTTTAAGGTTCGAGTTAATGCGTTTATGGATCAAAAAGAGTAAAGCACTCAGACAGACAACACCCGAAAGCCAAATAGATAAGAGAGGGATATCGCTCGGAACACTCGGGATATAGTTGGAAATGTTAAATGAATCTTGCTGTTGTCCCCCTACCACTGGAGACATAGCGTTCTTGGACAAAGGTACTGCTTTCTCGGATGATGAGACATCTGTTGTTGCGACTTCTTCACTCGAAACAGCACGATCGAACAAGGAAGAGACATCCTGAAACGAGGGAAGAAAGTTGTAAATGCTGTACGAACTCTCTGGTGCCCATGGGAGAAGCAATCGTACCATGACGATGGTCCATAACAGATACTGCCACCGTATTGTTAACTTGTCTCGTAATAGCCCCTTCATCAATAGAACGAGGACAACTAACACACTCGCCATGATCGATGCGTCTAATACCCAATTAAAAAAGTACTGGAGATAGGTGTACATAGTGTTCACAATCATTTTCCCTTCTTTCATTACTGCCGATGCTACTTGTCAGCCTTATCATCGAGAATCTGTTTTAGTTCGTTAATCTCTTCCGTGGATAGTTTTTCTTTTTGTAGAAAGTTCACTAGGAACGGTTTCAGTGCTCCACCAGAGACGCGTTTGAGGAACGAGGTTGTTTCTTCTTGGACACATTCAGCTTGCGAAACCAACGGATAGTACGCATAGGAACTGCCATTTTCCTGATGGTACGAAATCGCTTCTTTTTGAACCAAACGATTGATTAACGTTCGAATGGTTTTTGGTTTCCAGTCGGTATGTACCGCAAGGGTCTCGATCACTTCATTTGCTGTTAGTGGTGATTTTGTCCAAAGGACTTTCATAACTTCCCACTCGGATTGAGATATCTTCGGTAACTCTCCCATTTGTTTTTTCTCCTTTCTGAGATTACTGTTGTAATCCTTGTTTATGATATTACATTAGTAATCAAGTGTGGTCAACTAAAATATTAAAAACGACGATAAATTTTTTTCTGTAAGTGATAAACCTATTATATAGAGGAACGTATTTTTGTAAAGGAGAATAAGATACATAGAATCAGAATGGTGATGAGGAGAGGGTATTTGTATGGATCAGCGGAAAATAAGCCATCCAAAGGTAAGTATCTTAATCCCCACTTACAATCGTCCTCATTTTTTGAAGATGGCTTTAGATAGTGCATTAGCCCAAACGTATCCGAATATCGAAATCATTATCGGTGACGATAGTACGAATCACGAAACAAGGGATATGTTGCAACCTTACTTAAAGCAATATCCAAATATCAAGTATTTGAAAAGAAAAGCTCGTTTGCCTTACGATAATATGAGAGAATGCTTCCAATTAGCTTCTGGGGAGTTTATTAATTTCTTAATGGATGATGATCTTTTTCATCCGGAGAAAATATCAAAGATGATGGATTATTTCATCGAATATTCGAATGTTTCATTAGTTACTTCATACAGAGACTTAATCGATGAAAATGGAAATGTCATTCATATACCGGGTTTTCATAAGCATGTGGCTTCTGAGGATACAGTGTTTAATGGAAACGAATTAGGAACTATTTTCATGAGGAATGGAGTTAATTTTATCGGAGAACCTACCACGGCTCTATTTCGAAAAAAGGATCTTCCTGATGGTTGGGCGAACTATCAAGGGCTTCAGTATGTTGCACTTGTCGACATGGCTAGCTGGTTGTCCTTACTTGCTAAGGGGGATTTCGTATATCTCGTAGAGCCCTTAAGCAGTTTTAGAATCCACTCGGGTCAAGGAAATCATAATCATCAATGGCAGCAGGGGGCCTATTATGAATTTGGAGTTATGATTCATGATAGTCAATTTCTGAACCAGCATCCTTCTGAACGAGCTGCTCTAATCGATGATTATATCCGATTACATGGGGAATCGTTTGTGTACGGCATATCTGAATGTACCAATCCGTATATATCAGAAGACGTGCGGGTGAGGTATCTCAACATATTTAATGCGAATTCAAGATAAAAAGAAATCGCCCTTGTAAAGGGTGGCGGTTATCGAGCCACTTTACAATAGGCGATTTCTTTTTGCTTTATTTAATTAAAGAACCCTGTAGGGAAACCAGTAGGCTGTTGTTGCTGCTGTTGTTGTTGATTAAGACTTCCCAAGCGCTCTTTTGTTTTCTTCCAGTAAGAACCAGATCCATCGATATCGATCAGAGGGTCGGTTATGCCGAATTGATTTCGGAAATCATGTACGGCTTCTTGACAGAAGGGCAAGAAGTAATCGTCAATAATCACATATCCACCTAGAGAGACTTTGTCATAGAGGTTGCTTAGAGCATCCCAAGTAGAGGCATACATATCGCCATCTAGTCTAGCAATGGCAATTTTTTGGATCGGAGCGACTGGCAAGGTGTCTTTAAACCAACCTTTTAAGAAAGCTACTTGATTGTCTAGTAAGTCGTATTTTCTAAAATTCTCAATTACTTCTTCCAATGAAACTTTTAAGAAATTCATCGTATGGAAAGCAACGCTCAGTGAGTGTTGATCAGCAGGATAACTTGGATCAGCCATTGGTAATCCTTCAAATGAATCAGCGGCCCAAACGGTTCTGTCGGTAACATTATGAGCTTTTAAAAACCCCCTCATAAAGATACAGGATCCGCCTCTCCAAACTCCCGTTTCAATGAAATCACCTGGAATGCCTTCTTTGATGACGGATTCCATACAGTGATGTAAGTTATTCATACGCTCTCTGCCAATCATACTGTGCGCAATGGCGGGCCAATCTAACCCTTTTTGTCGTTTTTCTTTCGTAGGGTCAAATACGATATTATCTGGATTAGAAAAATTTTTTTCAATATCAAGCCAAATTTCAAATAGAATCGTCTTTTTTAATAGCTCTAGATATAATTCTGCATTCGAATCTGTATTCGACTGATCTTTATGCGTGTATATCATGTTACAAGCCCCTCTCTATCAAGTTACATAACACATAATATGAGAAAAGCTACGATTTATACCTTTAATGTAGGGATCGATCAAGACATAATGGAAAAGGACCATTTATATATATGAATAGGAAGGAAAGGCTAGAGATCTCCATTACAAAAGAGGGTGCAGGGGTATGGATCTGTCGAATGAAAGAAGTGTTCCAAAAGTAAGTATCTTAATACCGACCTACAATCGTCCGGAGTATTTGAAACTAGCTTTAGATAGTGTGTTGGCTCAAACGTATCCGAATATCGAAATCATTATCGGTGACGATAGTACGAATAACGAAACTGGTACGATGTTGCAACCCTATTTAAAGCAATATGATTACATAAAGTACTTTAGAAGAGCTGCGCGCGTACCTTACGATAATATGGCCCAATGCTTCCGATTTGCTTCTGGCGAGTTTATTAATTTTTTGATGGATGATGATATTTTTCATCCGGAGAAGATATCGAAAATGATGGACTACTTTTTAAAGCATCCGAATCTATCGCTGGTTACTTCTTATCGAGGGTTAATTGATGCAAATGGAAATACCTTGCCTATAGAAGGGTTTAGTAGACCTGTATTTTCTCAGGATACTCTCGTAAATGGAAAAGAATTTGGATCATTTTTTATGAAGCACCGGATTAATTTTGTTGGAGAGCCTACCACGGCCCTATTTCGGAAAAGTGCTCTGCCAGGGGGTTGGGCGAACTATCAAGGGATTCGGTACTTTGCCCTTGTCGACATCGCGAGTTGGCTGACGTTACTTAGTAATGGAGATATTGTATATATCGCGGAACCATTAAGTTTTTTCAGGAGACACGCTGAGCAGGGTAATAATCATGAAGCGTGGAAAGAAGGAACGTATTATGAGTGGGGTATTTTGATTCATGAGAACCCATTTATCGATCAAGCTGAACGCGATTCTCAAATCAGTGGGTATATTCAAGAGCATGGGGAACAACGGATATTCGGAATATCGCAATGTACGAATCCATATCTTTCAGAGGATGTGCGTGCAAAGTACTTGCAGATATTTGATCGGAATTTTATTCGATCCAAACAATTTCATTCCTGATATTAAAAAAAGAAAGGGCTGGTTTTGAACATCAGCCCTTTCTTTTTTATGGTTATGGTTATGTCTAATCCTGCTTTGCCACGGTCTTATGGACGTAGGCAGTAGCGCCAGAGGATGTTTTGATTCGATACCATTCATTGCTGATACCGGTTAGAGTCATTGAGGTTCCTTTGGATACTTTTTGGACGACTGAGGCGTTCAGAGAAGGAGCGGATCGGACGTTCACGACATTCTCTGTTGCTACAATCTTGCCGGAAGCATTGGTAAAGTCACTGGTCGGTTCTTGTTCTTCCAGTTTCGTTACAAAGGAGTTGTTGATGAAGCCAATTTTTCCTGTCTGAAGGCGAACTTGATACCAATCTTTTACGTATCCAGTGAACTCTAGGACGGTACCGTTGTTTACTTGTTCAATGGTAAATGATCCAGTAGAAGGACCTGTTCGAATATTGACATTCGTTCCTTTTACTTTTAATTGCCCTTTAGTGGGCTGAACGGCATAGGAAGAATCTCCAAGCCATTTATTTGTCGATTTTCCACTATGAATCCAAATGGGTGTTCCTTCTGGAATCAGTTTATAGAGTTCAAGTAGGTTTTCTTCTCCCATACGGACACAGCCGCTGGAAGCATTTGTACCAATCGACTCAGGATGGTTCGTTCCATGAACTCCGTAGACACGACCTGAGTCACCTTTGACTGAAAAACCCAACCAACGCTTGCCAAGTGGGTTCTCAGGTACACCACCCGGAATTCCTTTCCAGCCAGGAGCTACGATTTTGACTACCATTGTGAAAGTACCTTCTGGGGTGAGGTCTTTTGTTCTACCTGTTGCGACTGGGTATGTCTTTGTAACTTGTCCATCTTGATAAAGATAGAGCTTGTTGGTCTTTTTGTTAATCTCCACTTGATAACCGGGCGTTGCTGCTTGTGCCGAGGCGGGGATAAGACCTCCGAATAAAACAGTAAATGCTAGTGCGAATGCGAGTAGCCACTTTGTGTGCTTCAATTTTGTTACCTCCTACATAGATGAGAGCGATAAACCAGCTTAAGATATTCACTGTACAACATGGGAAATCCTTTGTAGCGTGAAAAATGTAACATTTACGTGACATTTTGAAATAATGGATAAATAGTACTAGTGTGGCAATTGGAGTTGGAGTTGGAGTGTGGATGGGGTGGCGGCTTGTTGATTAGGGTTTATGGGGTGATCGAGGTCCGGAGAATCTGTTCGATACCTCCTCAGATACCGATCCAGCAAGGAAGTAGAGGCTGTCCGCTCCGCGATCCGTAGCTAGGGCAGGTGCAAAACTCGCAAAGTACGCTCAAACATGTTGCACCAAAAACGCCCTACACTACGGATCTCTACGCTAAGTAGGATCGCTAACATCGCTAGTATCCAACAGACTCTCCTTTCCCTCTGAAACGAATGTAAAGGTTAATCAAAATTCTTGTGTATTTGGGTATTGGAGAAAGCTTGCGGCATAACCATAACCACCAAATGAAACGAGAATAGGGGCAATGTGGGCAATGTGTCTGACCATAGCGATTGAGTAGAACCTGCTTAGCGTAGTCATACGCAGCAAGGGCGTTTTGTGGCAATGTCTGAGCGTACTTTGCGAGTTTTGCCACTTGCCCGAAGCGAAGGATGACGGAGCGGACTTGCTTTTCCACATCCTTGCGGGCTCACTATTTGAGCTGTGGTCAGATACATGCCCCGGAATAGCTTCAATTCCAACAACCCTGTATCTGAACAGTATTTTATTTCAATCCCTAATCAAGCAAACAAACAAACAAACACTCACTTACTTAGCCACCGTTTTATGCAAATAAGCCGTTTTCCCATTCGACAACTTTACTTGATGCCAATCCCCATTCATACCTGTCTTCACAAACGAAGTACCCTGCTTTGCTCTCCCTACTACCGCACCTGACATCGATGGTGTCGATCGAATATTGGCTACATCCACAAATACCGTTACTTTTCCGCTAGTAGGAGGCGTGGGTATGGAGACCGTGCTATAATTCTTATGAATAAACACCTTACGACCGTTCGATAACTGAACTTGATACCAATCACTTGATTTTCCAACGAGGGTTAGGCTCATCTTAGCTTTTAGTTTCGTAACAATAAACGATCCTGTAGACGGACCTGTACGAGCGTTTACTGTTGTGGTTGTTTTTAGTGTTCCGGAAGCTGGTTTTAACCCAACAGATGCGTCACCACGCCAGGTTTTATTGCTTTTCCCACTGTGAATCCAAATCGGTGTTCCTTCATAGATACGACTATATAAATCGATGACGTCACTATTCTTCATACGGACACAGCCACTTGATGCGTGAGAGCCAATCGATTTTGGATTATTCGTTCCGTGGATGCCGTAAATTCGACCATTGTCCCCGTTTACGCTGATTCCGTTCCAGCGTTCACCTAGAGGATTATTCGGGTCCCCACCGGGAATTCCTTTCCAACCAGGCTTTACAATCTTAACGGCTAGAGGAAATGTTCCTTCTGGGGTAAGTGCTTTGGTTTTCCCTGTAGCGACTCGATATGTTTTCACTACGGTCTTCCCGTTGTACAAATAGAGATAGTTTGTTTTTTTGTTAATCTCAATTTTGTAATCTGGAGCTGATGCGGCTTGGGCTTCGGTGGGCTGGTATAGCCCGATCACAAGGGTGAAAATGAGGGCAAGTGTTACCCAAGAATACCAATGACGTTTTTTCATTCGGTTCCTCTCCTTCTCTGTACTCTGATTCCATGATACTCGATTATTTAGAATAAATAAATAATTATAATTGAAAAATAAGGTGAAGTTGTGAATAATAACTTGTCTGGGCATATATGTTTCATTACAATAAAGCGATATAGTCTTGAAATAATCAATCCATGGATAGGGTGTTTATATGATATATGATCTCGTATTGTTTGATGTGGACGGCGTTTTCTTAAGTGAAGAGCGTTGTTTTGATACTTCTGCCTTAGCAGTATGGGAGTTACTTTACGGGCCTCATTTTTTGGGGATGAGCGGGGAATGTTTTACTGTAAATCCAACCGAAGAAGAGATTCGTCGAATTCGGAGAGACGTTTTTTGTGGTGATCAAGTGTTAACGTGGATGAAGGATCGTGGGATTAATGCGAACTGGGATATGGTATATCTCGTTTTTACCGTGCAGGTATGTTTACTTCTTAGAGAGGTTCAAGAAGTGGAGGAAGCGAAGGTTACTTCGTGGTTACGTGAGGGGATCGATGAAAATGCTTTACAAGAAGTAGGAAGCTTAATTAAACAGCATCAGCTATCGTTTCAGCCTGATTTTAAAAACTTCCTCCATTTTTTTGAAGAAAAAGAGACTGCATTAAACCGACAAGAGTTGTTGTGTTACTTCAATCAATATTCAAAGCAGGGCTTCGATGTTGATACGGAGCAATTCTCCCGCAATAGTGATTTATGGCGAATCGGACATTCTGTGTTCCAAGAGTGGTACTTGGGCGAGGAGTTATATACACAAGTGCCGAGGGTGAGAGGGAAGAAAGGGTATGTGTATCAAGAGATTGCGTTAGCAGAACCTGCAAGCATTGGGAATGCGTTAGAAAAGTTGAAGGGACAAGGGATTAGGCTCGGAATCGGAACAGGTCGCCCGACGATTGAGACGGAGATTCCGTTAAAAGAGCTTGGCCTTTATGATTATTTTGAAGAGGATCGTATTGTGAGTGCAACGGATGTGGTGGAGGCTGAGCAAGCGTATCCACATTATGCTCCGCTAGGGAAGCCAGGACCTTATACGTATATCAAAGGATATTTAACGAAGCAATCGACAGTAGAAGAGTGCATACAGTTACCTCTTCCGCTCTCTCCTGATCAAGGGAAGCGAATTTTAATCGTAGGGGACTCGATTGCCGATTATTTAGCGGCCCGAAAAATGGGATGTGACTTTGCCGCTACGTTAACGGGACTTACTGGACAAGCTGCACGAAGTAAGTTTGAGGAGCTCCAGGCAGATTACATTTTGAATGATGTGACGGAAATTCTGGATATATTCGACATTGACTAACGGAAATCATTTTAAGCATAATAGATATGGGCAGCTTGTCGATTTTTTCAACTGTTCAACAATGAGTGAGGCATAAAAGGAGGACTATTATTATGGCGAAACATGAACTTCCAGCTTTACCTTACGCTTTTAACGCGTTGGAACCACATTTCGACGCTCTAACCATGGAGATCCACCACGATCGTCACCATGCTACATATGTAAATAACTTAAATGCAGCATTAGAGGCGCATGGAGAACTATCTTCAAAATCGGTTGAAGATTTGATTGCTTCATTGGATTCACTACCAGAATCGATTCGTGCAGTTGTACGTAACAACGGCGGTGGACATGCAAACCACACCTTGTTCTGGGAAATCTTAAGTGCAAACGGTGGCGGAGAGCCAGTGGGCGAACTAGCAACCGCTATGAAAGAAACATTTGGTAGCTATGAAGAGTTTAAAAAGCTCTTTGCAGATGCTGCTGTAAAACGTTTTGGCTCTGGTTGGGCTTGGTTGGCGTTAAAAGATGGTAAGCTATTTGTTACCAGCACAGCGAATCAAGATAGCCCGATTATGGAAGGTGCGACTCCTGTTATCGGTTTAGATGTATGGGAGCATGCATACTACTTGAAGTTCCAAAACAAGCGCCCTGACTACATTGGTTCTTTCTGGAATGTAGTAAACTGGGATGAAGCAAACAAACGCTATCTTGCCGCTCGCGGTTAAGATCCATATACGTAATAAAAAACGGTTTCCTATGGAATATAGGATGCCGTTTTTTTATTTGTCAATGGAAATCGATTACAGGGAATGAATTCCTATTGTTCCGGTGTGGATAGTCCCATATAATAAGACACATGTTTTTGAACAAAGACACCGAATTTCATATTTGGAAGGAGGAACTACGAATGAGTATCAAACCATTCATTCGCAGATGGGGTTTGTTCAGTTTGGGAATCATCATTGCCCTATCTTGTACCACTGTTTTTGCAAAAAAAGCATCTTTTAATGCTTTTCATATAGAGTCTACTGTGCCTGCTACAATGCCAGTTCCTACGGATGTGGTTTATCAACAGATGAGCGCAACCATTAAGAAAGCAGTACCAGAGAAGACGACATCTAAGTCTACGGGTACAGGGCAAGAGATCAGTAACAATAGTAAGAACGATAAAATAGATAATAAACCTAACTTAGAATTACTCGCTCGTGCTGTCTACAGTGAGGCTCGCGGCGAAGAATTTCAAGGTCAGGTTGCCGTTGCATCTGTCATTATTAACCGCACGGAATCAGGTCAATTTCCACGAAGTATCCGTGGAGTGATCTTCCAAAAGAATGCTTTTACGGCTGTTTCGGATGGACAGTTTTGGTTGAAGCCAGATGCGGAGGCGTATCAAGCGGCAAAGTTGGCATTAAAAGGATCAGATCCAACTGATGGAGCTTTATTTTATTATAATCCGAAGACAGCTACGTCAAAGTGGATGAAAAACAAAGCAGAACAGAGTAGTACAAAACGCATTGGTAATCATGTTTTTATGCAGTAATAAGGGTTCGACTAAACCATTCCTTGTATGTAAAGGAGTGGTTTTTTTGTATGCTCATGAAAATCTCCTAGATGACACACAATAACGAAAAAGGAGGTATGTTTCATGGCGCGTAAAAGAAGTCGTTTGTTAGTAAGAACGGCAGGTCCGGAGGTGGATCGTCTTCAAATGGATGTGATGAATCGTAAGCTCGGAACCTCATTTTCAAATCGAGAGGACCTCAAAGTGGAGATAGCAAGGCAATTTGATATCCCCTACCAGGTAAAAGGATCGAATGGAGCTTTGCGAGCGGAGGATGCTGGTAAGATTGGTGGAACGATGGGCGGACTTTTGGTAAAAGAGTTGGTGCGGATGTCTATGGAGTCGCTTTCTAAGAACCGTTAACCCCGCTAGTATAAAAAATAAAGAAAACAGCAGTTTTTTTAGTGGAAACTAGTATAATGGGGGTAGAATATTTAAGGGGGAGTCATCCAAAATGGAGCGAGTCTTACTGCTTACCATGGGCTTTGGTACAGGACATAACGCCGCGGCCAAAGCGTTGGAAGCGGAATTTAGTAAAGTACCGGGTGTGGAAGCGGAGACAGTTGACCTATTACAGTTGATTCCTAAGTCCCTACATCCTCTGGTGCAATCAGGCTATCATGGGATGTTGGCAAAGGTTCCATTTTTCTATCATTATCTTTATGACTGGACTTATCAATCGAAAGTGATACGGCAATTATCTAGTGAAATTATTGAAAAATTAGGGCGCGCAATTCGCAAGAAAGTCCTGTCCTTATTAAATGCATTTAATCCTACACGAATTGTGACTACTCACCCATTCTCTCTTTTATTGCTACCGCCAATCTGGAGAGGGATTCCTACAGTGGGTGTGGTTACCGATTATGAGCTTCACCCGATGTGGGTGGTACAGGTGCCCGATGTTTTATGTGTGCCTAAAAAGTTGTTAGACGAGCAACAGATGGAGCAACTTACATGGAAGTCAGGATGTAAAGTGATGGAAACGGGGATTCCCATCCAGCCTAGGTACTATCAATCGATTTCTCGGGAGCAAGCGCGCACAGAACTTGATTTACCTGCTACGAAGCCAGTCGTGCTGGTGATGGGTGGTGGAATGGGGCTTGGACCCATGGAGCAAATGGTGATGGAGATGAGCTCGATTTCCGGCATTCAATTTGTTGTGTTTACGGGTCGAAATGAGGCTTTATTGGATAGGTTGAGTAAACGCTTGTTTGCATCGCCAGTCCGATTGCTGGGTTATTGTGATCAAGTGGATTTGTACATGTCGGCGGCTGATTTACTTGTGACAAAGCCGGGCGGCATCACGATTACCGAGGCGATCGCCAAACGGTTACCTATGTTTTTGTTTCAGGCTTTTCCGGGTCAGGAAGAAGCAAATCAAGCATACTTAGTGAAGCATCGTGTTGCCGTTATCACGCGATTAGCTACGGTTTGTTTGCAGTTGGACAAGCAATTTTTAGCAGGTTTCAATTCCCGTCAGTGTACGGAGCGTTTTGAAGGAATTTTATCTCCAGATGCGGCATCAAAAATATTGGAAGCAACTTTTGCATTATCGCCTAATAAAATCTATATGCTGTAAGTGACGAAGTTTCTAGATATAAGAAAAGGGAGGAAACTTCTTTGCAAATTGTAACTTACATGATAAAGGCGGATGAGTTAAATATTCACACTCATGATGTAGGGAGTTCCCGCTTAGGCTTTATGCAAGATGATTGGATCGTAGATGCGGTATTCGCCCAGCAATGGCTGATTCAAGAAAAGCAGGAAGTGTTTCCGCACTTGTTGCCCACGGATTTACTTACTTTGTTAGAAAGAGGTAAGAATGAGTTTCTGATCTTAGAAAGTGTCGTAAAAAAAATGGCACCGTTTAATGTCTCCAAATGCAAAGTGGAGGGAGAAGGAATTGCCTTAGAACCAGATGAACTACTCCTATTACCTCCACTACCCATGCCGGTTAGTTTTCGGGATTTTTATGGTTTTGAGCAACATGTGAAAACATGTCGTGAGAAACGTGGGCTAAGCATGGTGCCAGAATGGTATGAGCTTCCTGTGTTTTATTTCTCTAACCACCGAGCCATGGTAGGCATGGATCATAAGATCAAAAAGCCCGACTATACATCTTGCTTGGATTTTGAGTTAGAGGTTGCCTGTGTGATTGGAAAACGTGGTAAAAATATCGCGGTAGAAGATGCGCGCGATCACATAGCGGGTTTGATGATTTTAAATGACTGGAGTGCCCGAGATATCCAGCGAAAAGAGATGGCTGTGGGTCTAGGTCCTTCTAAGGGAAAAGATTTTGCTACGTCGATGGGGCCGTACTTTGTTCCTCTTTCTTCGCTAGAGGATCGGCGAAAAGGAGACCATTGGAATTTGAAAATGGTTGCCCGAATTAACGGAAAGCAAGTATCGAAAGGCAATTTGCGCGATTTAACTTGGACATTTTCTGAGATGGTTGCCCATGCTTCTCAAGACTGTGAGTTGGTTCCGGGAGAAGTATTTGGCTCTGGAACAGTAGGCACAGGTTGTTTATTAGAATTGGGTCCAGAGGTACATCGTTATCTGGAACCTGGTGATATGATAGAGTTAGAGGTTGAACGGTTAGGTGTACTTTGTAACCGGATTAGTAGGAATTAGTATACTATGACCTTCTCCATCCATAGGAGAGGGTTTTTATTTCTTATTTTCTTAGAGAACTGGAGCGATTGATCATTCGAAAACAACAGCAACAACCGCAAAATACAAAAGATAAACGGCAATCGAAGGAGAGTCGTTTAGAGGAAGGGCAAGTTGTCACGATTCCGATTCGAAAGTTAGGGATTAACGGCGAAGGAGTTGGACACGTTCAAAAGAAAGTTGTGTTTGTAGAGGGTGCTATACCGGGTGAAGAGGTTCAAGTTCGCATTGGACAGGTTGAGGAACGGTTTGCCTATGGTGAACTGATGAAAGTGATCAAGCGTAGCCCTTATCGAGTAGAGCCGGAGTGTCCTGTGTATGATCGGTGCGGAGGCTGTACGATTCAACATATCCATAAACGGTTCCAAGCCCGGCTGAAGCGGGAGCAGATCGAGGAATCATTTAGACGTTATACTTCATTGAATGAATTACCAATAGAGCCAACGATCCGCATGCAGGACCCATGGAAATATCGCAACAAAGCTCAGCTTCCAGTAAAGCAAATCGGGAGAAAAGTAGCGATGGGGCTGTATACGGCTGACTCGAATCATCTAGTGGATGCAAGTGAATGTAAAGTTCATCATCCGAAGTTAAATGATCTCTTAGAGCGTTGTCGGAAAGTAGTGGAGCGCCTACGAATCCCTGTGGTTGATGGTGGTAAGCGTAGTAAGGGGATCAGGCATCTAGTTGCACGGATTGGATTTCGCACGGATGAGGTTCAGCTCGTTATCGTATCGTCAATTCGTCAATTAGAGCAAGAGGCACAGCTTGTGGAAGAGATCCGTAAACGGGTACCTGAGTTAGTCAGTATTGTGTACAACTGGAATCCAGAGGACACCTCGTTGGTATTTGGGGAAGAGACACGCGTACTGTGGGGAGAAGAGAAGCTACAAGATCGTCTCGGGGACTATATGTTCAACTTATCAGCGCGGGCTTTTTATCAATTAAACCCACAGCAGACGGAAGTTTTATATGACCAAGTGAAGAAAGTGGCATCTTTGACAGGAACCGAAACGGTTATCGATGCTTATTGTGGCGTTGGGACGATCGGGATTTGGTTAGCTGCAGATGCGAAGAAGGTGATGGGGATCGAGAGTATTGAAGAAGCAGTGGAAGATGCGAGAGAGAACGCGGAGATCAATGAGGTTGATAATATCGAATTCCACTTCGGACAAGCTGAGGAATTGATTCCTTTATGGGTTGAGCAGGGACTGAGACCTGATGTGATCGTCGTGGATCCCCCGCGTACAGGACTAGGACAGGTTATGGTAGATACTTTGTGCGAGGTGAAAGTTCCACGGTTCATCTATGTTTCTTGTAATCCAGCTACACTTGCGAAAGACAGTGAGCAATTATTGAAGGCGGGTTATGAGTTAGAGAATATTATTCCGGTGGATCTTTTTCCGCAAACGGCTCATATTGAGGCGGTTTGTCGGTTTGTGTATAAGAAGTGATGGGTTTATTGGAGCTAGACCGGAGCATGTATCTGACTACAGCTCAATAGTGTGAGCCTGCGAGGATGTGGAAAAGCAAGTCCGCTTCGTCGTTCGAAGCTAGGGCAAGTGGCAAAACTCGCAAAGAGCGCTCAGACATTGCCACAAAATGCCCTTAGCTACGAAAGACTACGCTAAGTTGGCTCACTATTGAGCTACCGGGATTACTAATCAATCAACATATCTCTTAGACAGACACATTATCCAAGATAGGAGATCACCTCAATGGACCGCATAATCCTAGAAAACGGCATCATTACCACCCTCGATCCCAACTTCCCACAAGTCGAAGCCATCTACATAGAAAACGGAAATATTATCGCTGTTGGTAGCCAGCAAGATATCCTTCATACATACAATGGAGCCAATGTGAAAAGAGTGGACTGCAAAGGAGCCTACTTATACCCCGGATTCGTTGATAGCCATATGCACCTTTCACTAGTAGGGCAAAAACTACAGATGATCGACTTTCGCGAGGTTCGTTCGAAGGAGGAGATGCTCCGATTGATTCGTGAGCGAGCGGAGACGCTACCCATGGATGAATGGATCGTAGGACAAGGATGGCAGGAATCGATGTTGGATCAACTCCCTAGCCTCGAAGAATTAGACCAGTCCTCATTCGGCAGACCCGTATTACTTAGTCGAGTCTGCTTCCATAGCTATCTCGCTAACGGGCGGGCGGCAGAACTAGCGGGAGTTCGTCCTCATCAAGAAGAACCCGAAAAAGGGGCATACGGACGAAACACAGATGGACGATGGAACGGAAGGGTTTACGAGGAGGCATCGCTCCCTTTTCATCAAGCACAGCCAAAGCCAACCTTTGAACAGAAGAAATCCACGATCCGGCAAGCGATGGAGTTGGCATCACAATACGGACTCACAGCCGTCCATACGGAGGATTTACGTTTTATCGAAAGTGTATCCGACTTAATCCAGATTCATCGTGAATGTTGCCAAGAAGGAACTTATCTACGCACGCACCAGCTCATTTACCAGCCACACTTTGACCAACTAGAGGAGCTAGGATTGCATTTTCAAGGTGGGGACGAATGGTTCCGGCTCGGAGCGATGAAATTGTTTGCAGATGGGTCACTCGGAAGCTGGACTGCTTGGTTACAAGAGCCGTATACAGATAATCCAACAACAAACGGGCTCGCCATCCATACAGATGATCAGCTCTTTCGCTTCGCAGAAAAAGCCGCCAAAAGAGGCTATCCCATTGCCGCTCATGCGATCGGAGATGCCGCGGCCGACCAAGTAATCCGTACCATTGAACAACTTCAGCGAAAATATGGAACGGAAAATCCACCTAGACATCGACTGATCCACGCCCAAATTTTGCAACCATCTATGGTAGAGAGAATCAAAAACGCGAAAATTTCTCTCGATTTACAACCGATATTTGTACAAGGTGATTTTCCGTGGGTAGTGGAACGGATCGGTGAACAACGATTAACAACTTCCTATGCTTGGAAAACATTAATCGAAGCAGGAATCCCATGTGCTGGAGGGAGTGATGCTCCTATTGAGCCATTATCGCCACTTCTTGGTATGTACTCTGCTATGACACGGAATCATCATCCAGCCAGTCATTCCGACTATCATGACTCTCAAAAGATAACGGCTGAGCAAGCACTGAGATTATACACACTCGGAAGTGCCTACTTAGCAGGCGAAGAACAGGAACGCGGATCAATTACGCCTCAGAAACATGCAGACTTTACCATCCTAGACCGTGATCTACTGCAATCTACACCTGAGCAAATTCGCGATGCTACTGTATTAGCTACCATCGTGAATGGGAAGGTTGCATATACGAACTCGTCTATTATATGAATCCGATTATATGAACCAGATGACTTCTATGAAGGAGTCATCTTTTTTGTTCTATCTGATTGGGTGGAATCATAGGCTATGCATGAGGTGATCACATGGCCGTGATTCGCACCAACTCAGAACAAATTAAATTATTAGCTAGATTATTACGTGCAGAAGCAGAGGGCGAAGGCGAACAAGGTATGCTGATGGTAGGAAATGTAGGAGTGAATCGAGTTCGAAGTAATTGTTTGGACTTCAAAAATATTCGTACCATTCAACAGATGGTGTTCCAAAATCCGGGTGGATTTGAATCGACTCAGAAACCCTATTTCTATCAAGCAGCCAGAGATCGTGATATTCGCCTAGCTCAAGATGTGGTAAACGGAAGGCGAATCGATCCTGCTCGAAATGCATTATGGTTTTTCCGACCAGTTGGAGCTTGCCCACCAACGTGGTATAACCAAGCGGGTAGTGGTCGTTTTAAAGCTCATTGCTTCTTTGTTCCTACACAAACTGATTGTCCTAGAGTATACACATAGCAGAGGAAGGGGTAAGGGGTTATGTATTGGCAATATCCATATCAACAATATCAGTATGGTGGTAACGTTTCACAAGCAGGCAATATTCAGCAAAGGGTAGAACGTTATTATTCGGAAGACCTTCTGCAAAAAAATATAGGGAAGACGGTTACCGTATATCTCACCTTTGAAAATAATAAACAGTGGAATGCTCGGCAAGTAACCGGGAAGTTACGTGAAGTAGGAAGAGATTTTATACTGGTCAAAGATCGCCAAACAGGAAAAGATCAGATGTATCTAAACATAAATGTCGACTATATCGTATTTGATGATGCACCTGCCACGATAGCAGATGGATATGAGCAAGACTGACTAAAAATGAATAGATCAGGCTGAAAGACTAGGATCCGACTGTGATCACTAGTCTTTTTCTGGTTAAGCGGCTAGATAGCGTTTGATTAATGGCTTTATATTTTCTGTCGGGATCGCAAAACCGAGACATTGTGAAGGATAGATAATAAGTGTATTTACCCCAATTACATGACCGTGAAGGTTGATGAGAGGACCGCCGCTATTGCCCGGATTGATCGGAGCATCCGTCTGAATCACACTATGATAGTATCGATTCGATAACTGAAGAGGACGATTTTTTCCGCTGATGATTCCAGTGGTGGCGGTTTGCTCTAAGCCGAAAGGATTGCCAACCGCTAGTACCCATTCCCCGACTTGTGTTTGAGTGGAATCGCCTAGTTTTAACGCATGGAGCGGATGAGCTGTTTTGATTTGTAGTACGGCGAGATCCTTTTTTGGCTCTGACCAAACGACTTGTGCCGTTACAGGACTACGAATGCCATCTAGTTTGATATGAATTCGTTTGGCGTTTTGGATGACATGATAGTTTGTGAGGATGTATCCTTTGCGTGAAATGATGAAACCACTGCCAAATTGCCGTTCCGGTTGTTGTTGCTGTCGTCTCGGTTGCTCCATCATAATGCCAAATCGATGGGTAGTAGTAGGGGCATCTTCCGTCTGGATCGCAACAACTCCTTTACGTACAGAGCGAATGAGTCGCACAAAATAGTTAGAAGGATGGTGGGCAGCTAGTCGATTTGTATATAATCGTTGCATTTTTTTGGATGCCATCTCGATGATCACTCCCGTTTCTCTAATCCTACTCCAATCATTTTATGATTGAACCTCATTCCTGGTACAGGCTAATAACTAGAAATGAGGGATTCATCATAACTTGCAACGTTTGTCCATATATTGAAGTAGAGGAAGATGATACGGGAGGAATGGGGATGAAACAATTTATTCGTAAAAGCGGTACAGCCCTAGCATTGATAGCGGTTTCGATTTTAGGCACAGTGCTATATATGAATTATATCGAGGATAAAGAGGCAAAAACGTATGTTGAAACCTATACCCAACTAGGTGGTAGCCAGATCGTGAACGAGATGACAGAGACCTACTCCCAAATCATGGAGCAGTATTCTAACTATAAATTGAACCGAGACACAAAAAAGAAATTAGTCGATCGCCTCCAATTGTTAACGAAAAAACTTCAGCAAGTAGAAAATCAACTAAATACGAAAACGGAATCGCAGAAACTCGACTTCGCGTACTTATATCAAGATGCTAAGTTGGTTTCCTTAAGCTTGTCAGATCCAACCAAAGATGACATTGTTCCGGTAGTCGTGCTTCACGCTTCTGAAGGGGTTGGAGAGTGGAAGAAGCAGGTTGTGAATATGGAGCAAGGGGATTAAAAAAGGGCATTTTTATAAGTCTGAATAGAGAGAACGAAACATTGTCAACTAATGATTATTGTTAGTTGACAATGTTTCGTTCTCTTATTATGATTTTATAGAAAAGTTCATCATGAGAAGGAGAAATCATTATGGCTTATAAATCTTTTTTAACGATTCGAGAGATGACTTTATGTGCTATGTTTGTAGCACTTATGACTATTGGGGGACAGATTAAACTTGATTTTACAGGGGTTCCCTTTACTCTGCAAACCTTGATTGTGATGTTGGCTGGTTCTTTGTTGGGTAAGCGTTTGGGCACGATTAGTATGTTTGTTTTTATAGCACTTGTAGCTGTGGGTGCACCTCTTTTGGCCGGCTTTAAAGGTGGAATCGGAACCTTATTTGGACCAACGGGTGGGTATATCTGGTGTTTTCCACTCGCAACGTACCTCATCGGATTCTGTATCGAAAAGCTTAGACGAGGTCAGAAGCCGAAATATTGGCATGTTTTATGTGCGTTTCTTTTGGGAGGGGTAGTGGTTGTTCACTTGATCGGATTTATCTGGTTTTGTAGCTATATGAATGTGCCGTATGGGCAAAATCTAGTTATTGGATTGTTTGTTTTTATACCTGGGGATGTGATCAAAGCGGTTGTTGCTACGGTGATTAGTTTGGGTGTGTATAATGCGATGCCAGGTTTGTTACGGAATAACAGGGCAAAGAGTAGTAAGGCGATTGGATGATTCGAGGGTTGAGGGATTGTTTGAATAGCTACATATTGGATGATGGAGAGTGAAGGATGTGGTCAGATACATGCCCCGGGACAATCTCCTTAGTACTAGCAGTATTTCATTCGTTATTTCATCAGTAGCTCATCAACATATGTAAGAAAACAAATACTAATAGCCTCTAGAATACATTTTCTAGATGGCTTTTTCTCTGTTACAATCAAATATACAAGCTAAATGAAGCCAACATGTTAGGAGAACAATATGAGTAAAACAAAGACCTCTCGTTTAGATAAAATCCTTGCTAACTCTGGATTTGGAACACGCAAGGAGATAAAAAAGCTTTGCAAACAGGAACTAGTCCGCGTAAACGGGCAAATGACGAAAGATCCTTCTACCCATGTGAATCCTTATCAAGATGAAATATTTGTGGGAAATGAGCGAGTTTTTTATAGTGAGTGGGTGTACCTGTTAATGAATAAACCAGCAGGAGTCATTTCTGCTACAGAGGATCACCAGCATGAGACGGTTATTGACATAATCGATGAAAAGTACAAGCACTTTGATCTGTTCCCTGTAGGGCGTCTGGATAAAGATACCGAAGGCTTTCTATTACTAACGAATGATGGGAAACTGGCCCACCAATTGTTATCGCCTAAGAAGCATGTGGCGAAAACGTACTATGCCGAAATCGACGGGGTGGTTACAGAGGAAGATATCGAGGCATTTTCTAAAGGAGTTACTTTGGAAGATGGATATCAGACACTCCCTGGGAAGTTAGTGATTTTAGCCAGTGGGATGCTATCAGAGATTGAGCTTACGATTACAGAAGGAAAGTTTCACCAAGTAAAACGGATGTTTGAAGCAGTAGGGAAAAAGGTAACGTATCTTAAGCGGATTTCCATGGGACCTCTCCAGTTAGATCCCTCTCTTGATTTGGGAGAATACCGAGAGCTGACCCAGGAGGAAGTTATTCTACTCCAACAGGCAAATCGTAGTGAATAAGTTTGCAGTTGGGGTACATTGCTAGGGAGGGACCATGTCCATTACGACGACTGTGGCCTTATTAAAAAAAGTATCGTTTCGCGTTTTTCCAAAAAACCTACCCGTTACCGATATTCGTATTCCATCTGAACTTCGTTTGATCGGAACGGGAACAGATGCGATTGTAGTGCAGGATCCTCGGGATACTTCGGTAGTCTATAAATTATTTCATCCCGATCGGTTATGCAAAAAAGAAAACGAATGGAAATCTTATCAACAACTAGGGGAATCATCCTATTTCGCTAAATGCTATGGTAGTCAAGATAATTATCTGATCTTAAGTTATGAATCCGGGTTGACTCTATTAGAGTGCTTGGAACAAGGTGTTGAGATTCCAGAGCAAGTGCTCGAAGATGTAGACGAAGCCCGTTTCTATGCGAGGTCTGTTGGATTAAATCCAAGGGATATCCACTTGAAAAATGTTTTTCTCCAAGAAGGTCGGGCAAAGCTGGTGGATATATCGGAGTATGTGATTCCTGGAAATGATTATCGATGGGATCACTTGGTAGAAGGGTATCGACAATTTTATCCACTGATTCGGGGAATGAAAATTCCCAAGTGGATGATTGAATACGTAAAAAATTTATATCTTGATCAAAACGGCAAAAAGAAATCTTTCTCTGTATCAGAATTTGGAAAAAGATTGTTTCGTTTGTTTAGTGCATAATGATCTGTAAGAGAAAAACGATAACGAGCTTCGTTTTTCTTTTTCTATCTAAACGATGAAATGATACAATTAAAGGGACGATGATACGCGCGGCTTGTAAAATATAGGCGAGACGAGGGGGAATACGTGATGACAAATTCTGTTGTAGATTCATCACTGTTATGGATTCGTGGCATTCGGATTCCTGCAAGTCAATACAAACGCATCAAATCGAGACTGGAACAAAATCTTCAAGGCGAACCATCTCGTACAGATTATCTAGAGTTAGCCCAGTTAGAATTACGGAAGCAGAATTATGGACTTGCAATGGAAGCAGTAGAGGAAGCATTACAGCTCGATCCTACTGATGCAGAGAGCCAACTGCTATATGCAAATATCCTAGAACTTACTGGCGAATGGGATCGGGCAAAATCAGTGTATCGTACCAATATCATGCTCCACCCCGTCTCTTCTCAAGGGTATCGCGAGTATGGACGGTTTTTGTTGAGCATGGATCATGATGATTCGATTTCTCATATACGATCATTGGTCCTGAAGGGTTTGGAGCTAGACCCAAAAGACTCCTATGCGCATACGATCTTGGCGGAGATTTACTGGAAGCTAAATCAAAAAAGCCAAGCAGAGTTACATTTAGAAATCGGCCTGCGCTACTTACAAGATGAACCATGGATTCATCAGCGACGTGCTGCTATCTTGGCAGAGTTAGAGCGGTTTGCTGAATCGACCCATCACTATAAACAAGCTTTGAAAGAAGATAAAAAGAACATATATATAAGGCACCAATTGCAAAGAGTAGAGCGGTTAATGAAACAAAAAACGACATAGATGAAAACACACCCCAGTTCGCTATCGAACTGGGGTGATATGCTAGTTTTGCCGTCTGTCTAGATCCATTTGGCAGAGGTTTGGGAAAGGGAGTCAGTAATTGTCTGAAATATCGACAAAATTCGAGAATCATGTTACAATGTTCCCCGTAGGTAAGGTTGACCTTCTTGCTTACGTTTACTTACTATGCTTCTTTTAACTCCTTAATCTTGACCCTCTTTCATGTGACCAGGCTGGAAGTCTGTACCTGGTCTCTTTTATTTGTTACAATAACGGTGGAAATTTGCAAACTATAGAAAAAGGAGGGGGTACGGATGTCTTTTGATCCACTCTATCTCCGATTTTTTGATTTATATCATGCCAAAGAGTATTGGGAAGCCCATGAAGCGTTAGAGGACTTATGGCAGACGGAGAGATCGAATGATTTTTATCACGGATTGATTCAAATTGCTGCGATTCACCATCAGTTAGAGCGTGGAAAAGTTCGCGGAGTACGAAAGCTTGCCACTTCGGCATTGAGATATTTAACTCCTTATGCCCCAGAATGTGATAGAGTGCAGATTACGTGTATTCTACAATGGTTGCAGTTTTGTTTAGACCGCTTACCTGATGATATACAGCAAATACCTGTGGAAGATATGGCCCAATTTGCAATCCCTATCTGCTCATTGCCTACTTCAAAAGAATTACAGGAGACAGAAATAAGATAGCTCAACGACTTTTGATATAACAAGTCCTATTTTGGGCTTTTTTTTATTGTTTTCTTACATAATTGAATCACTTTCCGACTAAATACATATATAAGAGCCTAGAAAGTGATAAGCCTAGGTGGATGATGTTTTATAGAAGGAGAGGACTGAAATGAAAGGGAGACGTTGGACGGAAGAAGAAGATCGTTATTTAAGAGAGAGAGTATTGCAGTCTATAAGTAGTGGTGGTAGTCAATTAGATGCATTTGATGAAGTGGGCAAGAAGATGGGTCGTACTGCAGGTGCGTGTGGGTTTCGGTGGAATGCAGTACTGCGTCAACAAGATCCAGAGTCGTATTCGGATGCAAAGAAGAAACGGGTATATACACAGCTTCAGAGGAAGAGACGACCTCGATTTGAATCATTGTCCCGTATTGGAGAGTCGTTAGCTGAGGTGGAGAGACAATGGTTTTATAAGAAGAACCATGTTGAACAATTAAAGAAACAAATTCAGTATCTAGATCAGGAGATTCATGCATTAGAGGGTGTTAATCGATCCTCGGCTGAGATCGAGAAGAAGTCTGAACAGCTTACGCAAAAAGAGTTACAGGAGCGCTATCAGGATTTGTTGCATTTAGTAGATGAAATTCAACAACAGCCTGCATTTGCTAAGTTTTTTTCGGAGATGAAATTTGACTTTCCCGTGACAGATGGGAAGTCAGATCGGGACACCTCATCATAAGATATATAAGGGAGCGCAGGGAGAGGTGAGAACTATCGCAGAACAAGGTCCGTCCAAACGTATGAATAAACAAGAGATGCTGGAGTATATGGAACAACTTGAAAAACGTGTCGGATTGGTACAGTCTGAGATTACGCGTTTAAACCATTCCCAAGAGAAGATGAAGCAAGATTTGCGTTTTTTAGAGTTAATGTTATTAGAAGAATATCATATGCTGCTGCAAATTATGGATCGGAATCAAGGTACATTGCGAATTCATGCGAAATAAGACACTGTTATCGGTGTCTTATTTTATTGTGAAAAGGAAAACCATAGCTGTGCTATTCAGGATAGCATAGCTATGGTTTGCGATTTGTTTGCAAATATTAGTGTACAGTGTCTAGGGCCTTGATATGACTGGTTTTAGATGAAAAAGCGCCCTCTGCCAGAGAGGACGCACTTTTTTAGATGTTATTTTTTATTAGCAACCCCATCCACAAACGAATACGAATATGGTAGCAATGACAAGCAAGAAGATGAGAAGGCTTCTCCAGCCAAATCCACCACCGCCATAATAACTTCCACAGCCGCTCATAGATCTCACCTCCCTTAAAAAGGTTGTTGATGGTTATAAAAATGGATTAGCATTTATAATCATCACCGTAACCTCCGCAAACGAATACGAAGATGGTAGCAACGACGAGCAAGAAGATAAGAAGACTTCTCCAACCAAATCCTCCACCACCATAGTTTCCGCAACCGCTCATAGATTTCACCTCCTATCTAAGAGGTAATCCTTTCCTAGTAATTAGCAACCTCTGTAACCGCCGCCCCATCCACATGCAAAGACGAAGATAGTAGCAACGACGAGCAAGAAGATAAGAAGACTTCTCCAACCAAATCCTCCACCACCATAGCTTCCACAGCCGCTCATAGATCTCACCTCCCTAAACTAGTTCATCTTTATTTATTTAGCAGTCAAATCCCCCGCAAACAAATACGAAGATTGTAGCTGTAACTAATAAGAAGATGAGAAGGCTTCTCCAGCCAAATCCACCTGCATATGCACCCATTTAACACCCTCCTATTGTTCTAGATTGCTGAAGAGAACAGTTTGCAGTTGTACTCGATCGGTCTGACAAGGTTTTCGGTTTCTCTTGATCTCTTTAGCTAATTTACTGTATGCGCCTCAAGGTTCTCGTGTACAGGCATGAGCCTGTATAAACGAAATTAGGTAGATGCTTAGATAGAGAATACAAATACGAAGATGGTTGGTACCAGTAATAAAAATAAGAGAAGTGCGCGCCAGCTATCCATGTATCATCGCCCCTGCCTTTGATAGATAGATCCTTTTCTACCATATGTAACGAGTCGTCATCAGGAATGTCCATTTATCGATTAAATAGAAAAATAGGCTGGAGATAGAAAATAGAGTGTGACCGAGCAATGAGCGGATTCATACAGTAAAGAAGAATCATGATAGGAGGGGGACCTATGAGTCAGGGACCATCGATGCAAAGTTTAGTAAAAATGATCAATAACATCATGGGGCATAACGTTCTGAGTGAGCAGCAGCTAAATAAGATCCTAGAAGGTGCGAAGAAGATATACGATAAAGGTGGTATGCCAGCCGTTATTCAATACTTAATGAAAGTGACACAAGCGGATGTCGATGCTCAGGAACTTACCCAATTTGCAGAAAATGTAAAGAACAACCCACAAATCGGCATGGACATCTTAGAAGGTAAAAAAAGCATTCGTCCACAAAAAAAGAAAAGATAATCAACCACAAAAAAGAAGCAAACAGTACATCTCCTGTTTGCTTCTTTTTTGTGGGTCAATCGATCAAGAAAAGACCAAAAATAGAACCAATTAATGCCAACTATTTTGGTTACACTATGTAGCAAGTAAAATGAAAGGTGGGAAAGACCATGTTAAAAAAGAAGCTGTTAGTTGTTACATTATCAATGGGTTTACTAGTAGGTGGGGTATTTGTATTCAACCAAAAGGCATTTGCCGATGATCTTACGAAAGCGGGAAAACACGAAGGACACGAGAAGATGTCTAAGGAACAGCGTGTGGAACAAATTTCGAGTAAGGTTAGCACTTACTTAGGCATTCCACAGGCAGAGGTGCAAAAACTCGCTCAAGATTCCAAAATTGGTATGAAAAACGTAGTCTTTGGTGCAGTTATCGCCAAGAAGACGAATCAAACCTTGCCACAAGCAATAGCCGAAAAGGACAAGCTAGGGAATTGGAAACAAGTGATGGCGGCTCATAAGCTGGAGTGGAAAGACATTCATCCTGAAATGAAGAAAATTGCTCCACACTTCGGTAAAAAGCTTGGATTCATCAAAAATCCAACCCTTATGTATGAAGTACTAGCCACATACACAGGAGAAAGCACAAGCACTCTAAAAGGATTAAACGAGAAATACAAAGTTCATCCAAAAGGCTTGATGAAAGCTTCCGTTCTCTCTAAAGCAAGTGGAAAGAAACTAGAAGATGTACTTAAACTAAAAACAAGCGATAACAAGTGGAAAGACGTAGCTACTAAGCTAAATGTGGATAAACAAAAAGTAGACGCAGCCAAAAAAGAATTATTTACAAAGCTACGAGCCGAAAAGAAGGCACAAGAACCAGAACAAAAATCAAAGAATCCACAAGGATCTAATCAGTAAACAGAACAAATTAACAAAAAGAAACAGGCCCAACTGCTCCACACAGTTAGGCCTGTTTTTCTATGAAAGATGGAATCATCACTTAAAAACCAGTCAACGTCTTCCAAACTTCAATTTTCGTTTGTACTTTACGAATTACTTCATTAGTAAATTCAGTTGTAGTAGCACTTCCGCCTAAATCAGAGGTACGGATGCCTTCTTTTACCGTTTCAATCGTGGCTTCATAGATTGCACGAGAAGCATTTGTCGCGCGTGGATCATCCATGTAAGTAAGCATGGCCGCCCCTGCTAAAATCATAGCCATCGGATTCGCAAGGTTCTTTCCAAATAAGGATGGAGCCGTTCCATGAGGAGCCTCAGCCATCACAATATCCGGTTCAAAGTTGTCATTAAAGCTCATGAGGATTGATTCAGAGCCAGCGATGGTTCCAAACATTTGAAGAACCAAATCACTCAAGCAATCCCCATCGCGGTTTAAAGCAGGAATTACCATCGGATCACCCGAGTTGTTCAACAATAATGCATAGGTCGCATCAATTAATTGAGGCTCGTATCGCACGCCAGGATAACGTTTTGCTGCTTCATCCATCTCTTCTTTCAACATGCCTTCATACACAGGGCTAACTGTATATTTTGGACCGCCAAATACTTTTGCTTTGGTTTTCTTTGCATGCATAAAAGCGAACTCAGCTACAGCACGGCAGGTTTTGCGATCGATCGTCTCAGTACGACAAGCTACTTCGTCTAAACCGCTTCCTTCGCGCCATTCTTTCGCACCGTATGCATCTCCGACTGCCATACGAATAACAGAGATGGGAGAGTAAGTACCTGCTACTGGGCGAACTCCTGGAATCCGGCGACCTGTACGAATGATGACTTTGCCGTCAATTTCTCGACGTAAAATCGCATTCGGAGATCCCACGTCTCCTTTTATTTCAGGAGTAACAGTAGCTGCCTTTATTCCATAACCAGTTCGTTTCATCGCTTTTGCCGCATCGTGGACGACTTGGTTATTGGTTGCCCGTCGATTTTCTAAACTCAAATCAAACTCTTGGAATTCTAAGTCTAGACCAATTACGTTTGGATCCAGTACGCGCAGAGCTTCGTCTAAAAGCTCTTGTCCCGTCTGGTCTCCTTTCATTACAACGATCACTTTTTGATCACTCAATATCATTCACCCCATTTTAAAAATGCCACTTCCTTATTATACTCGTAGATAATTTCACAAACTAGACAAAGAAAATTAAGAATATTAAAGAGCCTTGCATAGATTTGCGCGAACTGTGGTATGATCAAGATTGAACATATATCCTATATTTAGTGTGTTCTAACCACCGTTAAGGTATGTAGAATGAGGGGGAGTTTACGGTGATTTATCAAATTTGTGCGGGCGTGGCAACAATTTCCTTCTTACTACTAGTGATTTACATAATCCGCACACTCATTACCATGAACCGTACATTACGGAGTGCTTCATCTAGTTTGGAAGAGGCGACATCGTCCTTGCAAACCATACAAAAAACGATCCAGGATTTACAACCTCAGGTTCAGGCAGTGCTTACCGAAACAGAGAAAGCTCTTCACGGGGCCAATGAGCTTGTAGCAGATGTCCAACATAAAGCAGCACAAACCCAAGAAGTATTTGATAACATTCAAAACCTCGGAAAATCCATTGATCGTGTTTCGCATACGATTGTTGAAAGTGTACAAAGCCATAGGGGTACGATCGGGAGTGCAGTATCTTATATGGGTTTGGGATTAGAGTTAGTACGTAAATGGAAAAATCGAAATCAATCATAGTGGGAGGCGTGTAAAGATGAGCGAGAAAAAAGGAATGAATGTAGGCGAGTTTGTAGTCGGTGCAGTAATCGGTGGGATCATCGGAGCAACCGTAGCCTTATTGACAACGCCCAAAACTGGTAAAGAGATGCGAGAGGATTTAAAAGAAGGCCTAGAAGTGGCGAAAGATAAGAGTTGTGAGATTGTTCATGCTGTAAAGTCCCAAACAGGTGATGCGTTTGAAAAAATGGGCGAGTCGGGAACGAAGGTCCAAAGTAAGTGGATTGAAATTAAAGATTCAATGGGCAAAGATTCAGTGTAGCGGACAAGCTAGTGACTCTCATATAACACCTTAGAGAGGGGAGGAAGCGGAGTTGAGTGGGAGAGTAGATGAGATTCGAGTGCAATTAGATCAAATCAATTTGCAGATTCTAGAACTTCTAAACGAGCGTGCCAGGTATGTACAAGAGATTGGTGAGACGAAACAGAAGCAAGGGACGATGAAGTTTGATCCTGAGCGTGAAAACGATATGTTGCAAAAAATTGTGTTACATAACGACGGTCCTTTTGACGACCAGACGATTCAACATCTCTTTAAACAGATTTTTCAAGCGTCCCTCACTCTCATTGAAGATAATCATAATAAGGGCTTACTCATTAGCCGAAAAAGAAAAGTAGAGGATACCGTAATCGATTTAGGAACGGTTCAAATTGGGGACGGGATTCCTAAGATTGTGGCTGGCCCGTGTTCGGTGGAATCGGAGGAGCAAGTCTTCCAAGTGGCTGAGGTAATGGCCAGACAGGGAGTAAAGATGATTCGTGGTGGAGCCTTTAAACCGCGTACATCTCCTTATGATTTCCAAGGTTTAGGACTGGAAGGTCTCCAGATTTTAAGGCGTGTTGCAGATCATTTTGGATTAAAAGTAATTAGTGAAATTATGAATCCAGCCGATGTAGAGATGGCGACTCGATATGTGGATGTCATTCAAGTAGGTGCTCGAAACATGCAGAATTTCGATCTACTTCGAGCTGTAGGCTCTGTTTCTACCCCGGTGCTCTTAAAACGAGGACTCGCGGCTACGATGGAGGAATTCTTGTTTGCCGCTGAGTACATTGTCGCAAGTGGTAACGACCAAGTCGTTCTGTGTGAGCGTGGGATTCGGACCTATGAGAAATGGACGAGGAATACACTCGACATCTCCGCTGTTCCCCTCATTAAACAAGAGAGCCACCTGCCTGTTATGGTCGATGTAACGCATTCGGCTGGACGGAAAGATCTTCTTCTCCCTCTAGCGAAAGCGGCTTTTGCAGCAGGAGCAGATGCGGTGATGGTGGAGACTCATCCTAACCCGATTGTCGCCCTCTCTGACTCGCGCCAACAAATTGATTTACCAACGTTTGAGCAATTTATGACCCAACTACGCGAATCGCGTTTTCTTCCAGAATTGCTGGGAACTAGATAAAATCATTACAGAAAAGCGAACAGATTCGAATCTGTTCGCTTTTCTACGAAAAAGTTTGTTATGATGATAAAATATAGAGAAGTTGATGGGAGGAGTTCCCTATGAATGCAAGGGAATGCTTGGAATTAGCTAGTCAAAATCAGATTAGTCCGGATCGTCTGTATGATTTTTTTGCGCAGAATGTACCTAGACTAACCGTTGTATATCAAAATTCAGAAGCTGGAAGAAAGCCTTTATTAGCGAAGAGTAATCACCCAAATGGGAAAAGTGTGATTGCTTTTACGGACGTCGATGTGGCTCGATATGTAAGAGCTACGAATCCAGAATATCTAGTGATTCAAGAAGAGCCTGCTTTACCTTTTTTACTAAAAGCATTTCGTTCGGACGCAGAAGGCATTTTATTTAATCCGGGACTACCTTCCAAATTGTATCTAGATAAAGGACGACTTATGGCACTCATTAGTGCATATGCAGTACATAGATTATCCCACTCGACAGGTGCATGGTTACCTTCTAGAGGGAATGAATTATTATTAGCCCCATACCAACCAGGCAAATTTACCGTTGTCATCTACGTGACCGAAAAGGATGCTCGTCATGTAAGTGCACAACAAGGTGGAGAAGTGAGACTTGCTTCATGGGAAGATATTTTTGCGCGTGTGGAGAAATTAGATGCGCCAGCTCCTCTATTTCATTCGGGACTACCAGAGCAGATGCTATTAACACAAAGTCAGGTAGTAGCGATTCAACAAGGGCCTAAGTCAGGCTTTGTGGAACCTGAGATAACACAACATCCATTTATCCCTGTAAACAATCCAATCGAGGAACAGTATGAGAACGCGGGTGTAGAGCCAGAAGTGAAGCAAGCTGAAAATGCGTCCCCGTTCGAAGAAGTTGCGACTACCATGACAACAGATGTGAACATGCCACAAAATAACGAAGAAGAGATCGATGTGGTTCCAGATGAAACTAGAAATGAAGAGCCTACTGTAGAAGTGGCTCAAACGGAGACCATCATAGAGGATACAGAATCGAAAGAACCACAATCAATTGAACATCATGAAATGGACGTAGCTCCAGTAACTCCACCAGCTTCAACCCCAGCACCAGAGCCAACACCTCCAAAACCGAATCCTGCTAAAGAGCACGTCGTTCCCGGGAATCTGTCAATCCCGCCCGAATTAAAAGCCCAATTGGAACAATTAGAACGGGCTACGATGTCTGGACAAGGTGTAGCGAACGGTTGGGAAGTATGCCGGTTATTAGCAGATAGCCGCCGGATCTGGGTGATTACGGATCATAACGGGAATATGGTTATCCTAGCGGGTCAAGATCAAAGTCCGATTGTGGATTTCTTTACCTCTGATACTCATGCAGAGCAGTTAATACAAGAAGCGAAGAAACAGAACCCGAGCCTTCCAGATATGATGCCACGGCTTGTATCGACGAAGAAGCTTTTCCGTGCCCTCGCTAGTCGCCAGCCTGTTGTGTGGATTAACCGCGGAACATCCGTTGCTTGGACCAGTGTGATGGGAGATACGATTCCCTATATCCTGCAACTAATGGCACAAAATGAGCGAAATCAGAACTAACCTAATTAGGTTGGTTCTTTTTTGGTACAATGGAAAGAATAATCTTTGCTATACTAATAATGAATAACCGTAATGGATGTGGGAAAACAACATGAAGAAAAAAGAGACTATTACTATTTATGATGTTGCACGAGAAGCCAATGTATCGATGGCTACTGTTTCCCGGGTTGTAAATGGCAATCCCAATGTAAAGCCAGCTACACGAAAAAAAGTGTTAGAAGTGATTCGGAACCTAGGTTACCGTCCAAACGCAGTGGCGCGTGGTCTTGCCAGTAAGAAGACAACCACAGTAGGAGTCGTGATCCCAGATATCTCAAATGCTTTTTACGCTGAGGTGGCAAGGGGAATTGAGGATATCGCGACGATGTATAACTACAATATTATCCTGAGTAACTCAGACCTACGACAAGAGCGAGAGCTTCGGTTGATTGAAACGTTAATGGAAAAGCAAGTAGACGGATTGTTATTTTTAGGTGGAACGATTACGCCTGCTCACAAAGAAATTTTTTCGGCATCCTCGATTCCAGTTGTGTTGGTGGCGACAGAAGATCTAGAAAAGGAGCTTCCTTTTGTTCATATTGACCAGAAAGAGGCGTCCAAGGAAGCGGTAATGGTTTTACTAGCAGAAGGGCATAAGAAAGTCGGATATATCTCTAATCCAAATGAAGATATGGTACAAGGAGCGCCGCGCTTAGAGGGTTATAAGCAAGCTCTTCATGAGACAGGGATGGAGTATGATGACTCGATTGTTCGTTATGGGGACAACGGGTATCGATCCGGATATCAGGCGATGCAGGACTTGCTTACAGCTGATCCTAAGATTACCGCTGTAGCATGTGCAAGTGATGAGATGGCAGTAGGGGCGTTGCATGCGTTACAAGATGCGGGGAAAAAGGTTCCAGAGGCGTTTTCCGTCATCGGTTTCCATAACATTCCTCTGGCTTCGCAAGTACGTCCGTTGCTCAGTACGGTAAGTTATCCCATGTACGATGTGGGCGCCGTATCGATGCGATTATTGACCAAGTATATGCTACGTGAAGAAATTGAAGCAGAGCAAGTTTGGTTGCCTTTTAGTTTGGAATTACGAAACTCAACAAACCTGAAGCAGTGGCCAGAATAGAGAGAGAGAGGAATCAATCGGATGAAGATCGGAATCATAGGGGCAATGGATAGCGAGATCGCTCGCTTTTTAGAGGACTTAACAGAGAAACAAGTACATCAGATTCATGGCTTTTCCTACTATGAAGGGATGATGGCAGGTCGCGAAGTGGTGATTACCAAGTCAGGTGTGGGAAAGGTAAATGCCGCCATCTGTGCAACGACATTAATCAGTCATTTTCAAGTGAAATCGGTCTTATTTACCGGGGTAGCAGGGGCTGTTCATCCAGATCTAGAGATTGGAGATATCGTAGTCTCCAGTGAATGCCAATATCATGATGTAGATGTAACGGCTCTGGGATTTGTACGTGGTCAGATTCCATTTCAAGAGACGTCGATCTTCCCAGCTGATCCAGCTTTAGTACAATGGGCTGAAGAAGCAGGTCAGGAGATGGATGGAGTCCAAGTGAAAGTAGGAAAGGTTTTATCCGGAGATCAATTTATATCAAGTGTGGAAGCCGTACATATGCTTCGTGAAGAGCTACAAGGGGCTTGTGTGGAGATGGAGGGAGCGGCGGTCGCTCATGTCTGCTTTATGCTTAAGACTCCATTTATCGTGATTCGCTCTATGTCGGATCGAGCGGACCATTCTGCCCATGTGAATTTTGAGGAGTTTACGATTTTAGCAGCAGATCGTTCCTACACGATGGTGAGCTATCTATTGCATAAAATAGCATAGAAATATGCATATACGTAGCAAATGATCCCTGTTTCTGTGTGTTTAAAATCCCCTTTTCAGAGCAAAATAACGTCACAATATGAAAGGGGGTTTTCTAAATGGCACGTGATGTTCGTTGTGAGGTAAACAACTGTACGTATTGGGGATCTGGCGACAAATGTGAAGCCGATGCTATCTATGTAGTAAGTAATACAGGAAGAGAAGCGGAAGATCAGAAGGAAACCGATTGCCATACCTTTGAACGGAAAGCCAAGCACTAAGCTTATTTGAATGACTTGTTTTGAATAATCGTATGAGAGAATCTGGCCTATAAAAGGGTCAGATTTTTTATGTTTTCCAAAGAATAAATTCTTATATATAAACTAGATTTGGTATGAATGAGAAAAACATTCTATGTTATAATCATACATAAAAGAAAATTGCTATATTTCTTAGGGGGAGAATCATATGCTAGATCATTCACAATCAGTAGGGATTCAAACAAAAGAAAATAATTTAGAAAACTATGAGGCAGCGTATAAGGATTTTTCTTGGGTCGATGTTGAGAAAGCGTTTACATGGAGCGAGACAGGGAAAGTGAATGCTGCCTATGAGGCGATTGATCGGCATGTGATGGAAGGAAAAGAGCATAAAACAGCTTTATGGTACAGCGACGAGTCAAGAGATGAGAAGTATTCATTTGGCGATTTAAAAACAAAATCAAATCAATTTGGAAATATACTTAGAAAATACGCAATTAGCAAAGGAGACCGAGTTTTCATCTTCTTGCCACGAACGCCTGAGCTATACATAAGCTTCTTAGGCGCCTTAAAAGTAGGAGCGATTATCGGACCTTTGTTTGAAGCATTTATGACCGTAGCTGTAAAAGATCGCTTGGAAGATAGTGAAGCAGTAGCGCTTGTGACTACACCTTCGTTATTGTCACGTGTGCCTCTTGACGAGCTACCACATCTCAAACATGTCATCTTAGTAGGAGATGATGCTGATACGGAAGGTGCGATCTCATATGAGAAAGAGATGGCATCAGCTTCCGCAGATTTAGAGATTGAATGGGTAGATCGAGAAGATCCGATGCTCATTCACTACACATCCGGATCGACTGGAAAGCCAAAAGGAGTCGTCCATGTCCATAACGCGATGATTCATCACTACCAAACGGGAAAATGGGTCGTGGATTTACAAGAGGATGATATCTATTGGTGTACAGCGGATCCAGGATGGGTGACAGGTACTTCCTATGGGATATTTGGACCTTGGTTACATGGGGTTACCAGTGTGATTCGAGGAGGCAGATTTACTCCGGAAGACTGGTATCAGACGATTGCAGAGAAAAAGGTAACGATCTGGTACAGTGCGCCGACTGCGTTTCGGATGTTGATGGGTGCAGGAGATGAGCTTGTAGCGAAGCATGACCTATCTTCTGTGCGCCATATTTTAAGTGTAGGAGAACCTTTGAATCCGGAAGTGGTACGTTGGGGATTAAAAGTCTACGGGAAGCGAATTCATGATAACTGGTGGATGACAGAGACCGGCGGAACCCTCATTTCCAACTATCCGCAAATGGAGGTAAAACCAGGCTCCATGGGACGACCGATTCCTGGAATTTATGCAGCGATTATCGATGATAGTGGAAATGAGCTTCCGCCGTACTCAATGGGGCACTTAGCGATTCGAGCTGGTTGGCCTTCGATGATGAGACAAATCTGGAAAAATGAAGCCAAGTATCAAGAGTACTTCCGAATCCCCGGATGGTACCTATCTGGAGACACAGCGTATCAAGATGAGGATGGCTACTTTTGGTTCCAGGGTCGGATTGATGATGTGATTAATACGGCAGGGAAGCGAGTAGGTCCTTTTGAAGTGGAGAGTGCTTTAGTCGAGCATCCAGCCGTAGCCGAAGCTGGAGTAATCGGGAAGCCTGATGCAGTAAGAGGAGAGATTATTAAAGCCTTTATTGCTCTAAGACAGGGGTATGAAGCATCTGCTGAGCTAAAAGAAGAGATTCGCCAGTTTGTAAAAGATCACATGGCTGCCCATGCAGCTCCACGTGAGATTGAGTTTATCGAGAAGCTTCCGAAAACGCGGAGCGGTAAAATCATGCGACGTGTGTTAAAAGCTTGGGAATTAGGGCTTCCTACGGGTGATTTATCAACAATGGAAGACTAAGCAATGGATTTGCATCCATTTTGACATGTAGATTTGTAATAAATTTATATGATAAAATCGTGTTTTTATAATGAAAGAGGGAAGCGCCACTACATTATCAAGTAGGGCGCTTCCCTCTTTCGTTTATGTCTATATGCTTAGTTATATTTGTGCCTAGATTGGGGCACTTGTTCGGCGAGTGTTTTATACCTTTTGTCGGACCGAAATCCACTCTTTTTGACATAGTTCGGTTGGGACCAGATTCTTAACTTTTCAGTTTTTGCTAGCTGTTCTGCTTTCCGATAGCGTGCTTTGTGCTTATGTCGTGCAAAATCATATGCATAGCGAGCGTACCCTTTGCGAAGTAATTCTTCGTTTAACAGGCGATTGGTATTAATCCAAATATGAGCTAAAATTCGCCCGTGCTGATCTCGTAGGGGATGGTCTAATTCGATTTCCAGTTTGTTAGCGAAGATCAATTCGTCATAAATATAGCTTTTAGCATCTCTCGCATATGGTTCCGGCGTGGCTCCAAACGGAGCATAATTCATTTCGGGAGTATCAATGAGAAGAAGGCGTACTTTTTCTTTCTGCCCGCGCCATAGGACAATAATCGTGTCCCCATCTACGACTTCTTCTAGGCGCACTTCTTCACGTAGGGTAGACATAGCTTCTCACCTTTCTTCAACTTTTTCTGCTTATTTATCAGGGTATCTTATTATAATTTTAAACGATTTGGTAGAGCAGGGCAAAGTGAAATGGTGAGAAATCTATGAAAAAATGATAAAAAATAATCCCGAGATGTGTTCTCGGGATTAAAATTAGTTATGGTCTTCACCATCACCATTGCCATTGCCATCACCAAATTTAAATTGGCCCTTTGTTGGGTCCTCAGGGGTACCTTTATCACCACCTGGTGGTTTTTGACCGTTATTTCGAGGTGGCTGTTGAGGTGTTGGTTGTTGTGGTTGTTTTTCTTTCTTTTGGTTATTTGTATTGGTATTTGTATTCGAATTCGTATTGGTCTGTGTTCCTGAAGAAGATTCATCATCCGTATCAACAGGTGTTCCAGATTCAAAATAAACATTTTTCGAAGTTCCACTTGCGAAGCTAGAGCCCTTCTTGATTAGATCAGGTCTAGCGGTAGCAGCGGCTTTGAACAATTTTACCCAAGCTTCTTTGGCTAAATGTTGATCTCCGATTGCGTTGTAGTCATAACCAGACCATACGCCCATTGTCACTTCTGGTGTATAGCCTACGAACCAGAGGTCAAAGTAGCTCGTAGTTGTACCTGTTTTACCTGCAACATTGTATCCACCTGTACCTGCTCCAATGCTATCTTTAGCTGTACCGCTTGTCACAACTGCACGCAACATAGAGGTAAGTTGTCTTGCAGTATTCGTTTCGAATACTCTTACTGGATTTGGTTTGTACTGATAGACGATTTTGTCATCCTTATCACGAATTTCACGAATGATATGTGTTTCGTTATATACGCCATCATTTGCAAACATGGAGTAAGCACCCGTCATTTCCTCTACAGTGTATCCAATCGATGCTCCACCCAGAACCAAACTATCTACAGTTCGGTCTTTTTGAATAATGTCGATACCCATCTTCTTGACATACCCATCAAACAGACCGCCTTGTCCGATTTTCCTTAGAACTTCACGATAGACTTTTACAGCGGGTACGTTTTTAGACCATTGAAGAGCGTACTCAGCACTCATTGGACCTCTATCGCCCTTATAGAAGTCGCTAGAACCGCCACCCTTTTTAAGGTTCTCGTCGATAATAGTTGAATTTGGACTAATGATTCCTTTATCTAGCGCTGGGCCATAGGCTAAGATGGGCTTCATCGATGAACCAGGTTGGTTTTGTGCATCAAATGCATGATCCTTCTGGTTTTTCTTAAAGTCTGCACCACCTACGAAGGAGAGGACCTCACCCGTCTTTTGGTTTATCATAACGGCTCCGATTTGTTCAGTAATCTTTCCTTTACGACCTTTGACTGATTTGCTATTGTATTTGATCTTAGAAGCAGCTTTATCCATCTCATCGTATATTCTCTTATCGATGGTTGTGTAGATTTTTAATCCACCGCTGTTTACGTACTTGTTGTATTGATCTTTTTTCTTTACTTGCTCTGGATCTTTTTCCTCATCGATCTTCTTAAGAATATCAACAGCCTCTTTTTGAACGGCAGTCATGATGTAAGGATATGTTTCCATCGCACTTTCTTCATTTAGGTCTTCCTCAGACACAAATGATTTTGAGATATCAACCTTAATGGCTTCGTCATACTCTTTTTGCGTAATCTTGTTTACTGTAAGCATATTTTTGAGGACTAACTTCATTCGTTCTGTCCCTTTTTTTATCGTGTCTTCTGGTTCCTTGGCTGGGTTGTTGGGATTGAACTTATTTGGACTTTGTACCATCCCTACGAGATAAGCAGCTTCTGGAAGAGTTAGTTTATCTACTTCTTTGTTAAAAAGTCCATGTGCTGCAACTTTGAAACCGTAAAGAAGTTTGCTGTTAGCACCGTTTCCTAGGAATACACTGTTTAAGTAGCTTACTAAAATTTCTTCTTTGTTGTAGTATTTTTCTATGCGGTTTGCATCAATTAGTTCTTTTGCTTTACGTTCATATGACTTCTCAGTGTTTTGAAGGATTTCTCGTTTGACTAATTGTTGCGTAAGGGTACTACCACCACTTCCATTTGCTTGCCCAGTAGCACTTTCCCATGTGGCGCGTAGGATTGCTTTGGGAACAAATCCGCTATGTTGATAAAACTCTCTATCTTCTGTCGCAAATAATGCATCTAGTAAGTGTTTACTTACCTCTTTTGAGCTTTTAATTAATTCTCGAGAATCTTTGCGGTGCATTTTTCCAACTTCTGTCTTGTCACCGAAATAAACATAAGAATCTGCACTGAAGTTTCCGAGAGTTTCCTCAAAATCTGTTTTGGTACGAATTTTTTCGTTTTCGGTATAAGCTCGAACAGCTCCTAAACCCACTCCAGCAGCTGCTACAGATATGGTTAATAGGGATACGGCTACGATAAAAGTAGTCTTACCCAGCTTTTTTAGTATGCGTTTACCTTTTTTAGGTTGTTGTTTTTCTGATTCCATCTTGCTACCTCCTCGTGTAAGAATTATATCACCTAGCGGCTGATTTTCTTGTGACAATTCCGTGCTACTACGTTTGTTATGGGCATAAAAAAGGGACTCCTGTATTGTATCAGAAGTCCCTAGTGTAAGGTGTGATAATTTGGTAGCGATTTATGGCAATCTGTGGATATTTGTATCGTTATGGAAACTTTCTTTCTCTTTGTGAGTCAAAAGGGAAGGGGATGTTTTGATGGTTTACATTGCCTGGCTCTTTTGGCTTACCTGGTCCGGGTGGTTTACCCGGAGGTGTAATAACGGGTATCGTGATTTCGTTTTCTCCTCCATCTCCTTTTTCCTTTTCTTCTTCCTCTTTCTTCTTCTCTTCCTCTTCTTTTCGCTTCGTCTCTTGCCATGCAGAGAAGCGGGCTCGATCAAATGAAGCGACTCCCATCTCAGAGCCTAGGTTTCCAGGATTCGAAAATTTCCCTGCAAGCAATTGGGGATTAGCTCGTTCGATTGCTTTAAAGATGTTGACCCATGCGTTTTTCGCCATGTCCTTATTGGTCATGGACATGTTGTAATCATAACCAGCCCATACGCCAATGCTGATCTTCGGCGTATATCCCACGAACCATAGGTCGTCATAATCACTACTGGTTCCGGTTTTGCCTGCTACATCATATTTGGAATTAATTTTTCTTCCGATGATGGAAGCTGTGCCCCCTTTTACAACAGCACGCAACATATTGGTGATCTTGTAGGAAGTCTGAGGGGAGAAGACTTCTACTGGTTTGTTTTTGTGCTCAAACACGACATTTCCATCAGCATCTTCGATTTTACTGATGACATACGGAGGATGATGCGTTCCGCCATTGGCAAAGGTAGCAAAGGAAGCGGTCATCTTCTCTACGGTAAATCCGTATGTATTTCCTCCGATGGCAGCGGACTCTGTATCATTGGGATGCGGATTTAAGCCCATTTGACGGATATAGTTAAACGCTCTCTCTTGTCCAACGGCTCGAAATGTTTTGATGGCAGGCGTATTAAGTGAAAATTTTAAAGCGTGCTCGACTGTAACGGGTCCTTGGAATTTTTCGTTCGCATTTTTATAATCGCCGCCACCTCCGCCTTTTTTAATGACTTCATCCACGATTTTGGCTTGAGGGGAGAGAAGACCTAGTTCGAGTGCAGGGCCATAATCCAGAACAGGTTTGATTGCCGAACCTGGCTGATTTTGGACATCGAAGCAGTGATCTTTTTGATTTTTATCAAATTTGTGCGTGCTCGGGACAAATGCAAGGACTGCGCCTGTTTGGTTTTCAATGACGCAAGCGCCCAGTTCTTCTTCGTACTTCTTGCCTGATTTAGGATATACGCGGGGACGAAGTGGTATCCCTTTTAAGACGTCATTATTGATTTCAGTGTATAATTGCTCGTTTAAAGTCGTGTAGAAACGATAACCTTTTGTCGAGGCGAGTTTTTTGTACTGTTCCAGTGTAGAGCGATATTTCCCTTGTTTGTTTAAATCAGCTAGATTTAACCCGTCTTTTTCCATCAGGGTCCTAGCGGCTTCATCTTCAATCGTAAACATGATAAAGGGATATTTGCTGTAGGCATTTTGAAATTGTTCTGGTTTGGCTAGCGACTCCTCTAGGTTAAACGCAAGGGCATCTTGGTACTCTTTTTCATTTAGATACCCATATTCTTTCATCTTAGAGAGAACAAGCTTCATTCGCTTTAGCCCGCGTTGTAACCCCTCACTTGCATCTTTTGTATCTTCTTTATTTGCTGTCGCTGAATCATTGTAGAATGGGCTAAGTGCATTGGGACGTTGAACCATTCCAGCAATGTAGGCGGCTTGGGCAGGATTGAGGTCTTTTACATCTTTTTTAAATAGTCCATTTGCCGCTGATTTAACGCCATACATTTGTTGGCCATGGGCACCGGGACCAAAATGGACGACATTCATGTAGTTACGGATAATTTCATCTTTGTTGTATACTTGTTCTAGGCGTAGAGCTAAAATGATTTCTTTTGATTTTCTTTCTAAATCTTTGGATCGATCGTTTAGAATGAGGTTCTTGACTAGTTGTTGCGTGATCGTACTGCCACCTGTTTGAGAAGAGGCATGTGTGGCAGATTGATAGGCGGCACGTACGATGGAACGTGGAACAATGCCTTGATGTTTGTAGAAGTCGCGATCTTCGATGGAGATAAAGGCATTTGTTAAGTTCGGGCTTACTTCTTTGATATCACTTAATAAGGTACGGTCCTGGTTTTCGGCACGCAGAGAGCCAATGAGGACAGAATTCCCATCTTTGTCTTTATTCTGAAAATAGGCATAACTCGTTTCAAATAGTTTCTTTAAATCTTTGTCTAGATCGTCTTTCGTGCGAACTTTTTCGTCTTTTACGATCGACTGAACAACGCCAGCTGCAACACCGACTCCCAACATCACACCCGTAAGACAAATCGTGACTACGATCATTCCGATATAAAGGAATTTTCTTAGTATTCTTTGGGTGGCTGAATGGGAGTTCTTATATTTATCGACCCGTTTCTCCATTTACTTGATACCCTCCTCGGTTTCGGGTAATATTATACCATATATTTGAAAGTGACGAACAAGTACAGTAACCAATAAGTTTTTTCGAATTCAGAGAGCTGGTGGTCGGTGCAAACCAGTCGAGCCTTTTTGGTGAATTACGCTTGGGAGCTTATGCGGACACGAATCTGCACGGTTTCAAACCGATATCATGATCGAGTGGGAGATTCATTTATAATTTATAAATGATCTTCAACAAGGGTGGTACCGCGGAATAACTTCGTCCCTTATGGGGAGTGAAGTTTTTTATTTTGCCTAAAAAGGAGCGAGAATGTTGAAACATCAAGATGAAAAAAAGCCAATGACACCAGAGGTTGAGAAAGAGTTAGAACGACAGTTAGCTATATTAGAGAGAGGGGCAGTGGAGATCCTTCCACCCGATGCCTTTCATAGTAAGTTACGCCGTTCGATTGAACAAAAGAAGCCGTTAAAAATAAAATTAGGACTAGACCCGACTGCTCCAGATATTCATATCGGACATACTGTTGTGTTTAATAAATTAAAACAATTTCAGGATCTAGGTCATACGGTTCAATTGGTGATCGGAGATTTCACGGCTCGTGTTGGAGATCCAACAGGGAAATCGGAGACTCGAAAGCAATTGACGGAGGAAGAAGTCCTTCATAATGCGAAGACATATACGACTCAATTATTTAAGCGACTCGATCCAGCTAAGACAGAGATTTCGTTTAATAGCAAGTGGCTAGCTCCTTTGACATTTGCTGATGTAACCAATTTAGCGGCGAAAGTAACCGTTGCTCGGATGTTGGAGCGTGATGATTTCTCGAAACGCTACCAAAGTGGTCAGGCGATTAGTATTCACGAATTCTTCTACCCATTGATGCAAGGATACGATTCGGTTGCGTTGCAATCAGATGTGGAACTAGGTGGTACGGACCAAACCTTTAACCTGCTCATGGGTCGTCAATTGCAAAAAGAATTTGGTCAAGAGGAACAAGTCATTTTAACGATGCCTCTTTTAGAGGGCCTCGATGGCGTGAAGAAGATGAGCAAAAGCTTGGGCAACTACATTGGTGTAGACGATGAGCCTAGTGATATGTATGGGAAATCGATGTCGATTCCAGATGAGTTGATGTACAAATACTTCCAGCTGGCAACAGATCTTCCGAATGAGGAATTGACGAATTTGAAAGCGGGTATAGAGGATGGTTCGATTCATCCACGCGATGCGAAGATGCGTCTCGCTTACACCTTTGTCGATATGTACCATGGGGAGGAAGCGGCGAAAGAAGCAGAGCAGCGTTTCCGTACTGTCTTTCAGCAAAATGCCTTGCCGGATGATATCCCTGTAGTGGAAATGGCGCAGGCTGATCTAGAGGCGGATGGAACATGGATTGTACCATTGCTCACGCAATTGAAGCTTTGCCCGTCAAATGGAGAGGCACGCCGGATGATTCAAAATGGTGGTGTGCGTGTGAATCAGGAGAAGTTGGTAGATGTGCAGGCGAGGATTCAGTTGGAAGATGGGCTTGTGATTCAGGTTGGTAAGAGGAAGTTTACACAGATAAAGCTGGTTTAGATGATCGAGGGTTAAGAAAATCAAAAAATGAATTGACTTTGTAGGAAGTGATCCCGGGGTATGTATCTGACCACAGCTCAAATAGTGAGCGCGAGGATGTGGAAATGCAAGTCCGCTTCGTCCTGCGAGGAAAGGGTAAGTGGCAAAACTCGCAAAGAACGCGGGGACATTGCCACAAAACGCCCTAGCTCGAAAGACTACGCTAAGCAGGGTCACAAACATCGCAGTGGTCAGATACATTGCCCTCTAAATCTGCAATAGGCATTCCTGCTACGATAGTGAGAGAAAATATAGAAGTCTTTACAACAAGAAAATACATTTTCTGAATAAAGAACAAAGAGATTCTACACTGAAAAGTAGAGTCTCTTTTGTATTTACATGGCACATTACACGGATAGCCAGTCCCTTTTTCCTCCGTTAATAATTGTAGGCGACTATCACGCTAGTTGGGCTGTATGCATAAACTAAACCATAAGTTAAGAATCAAAGGAGAATGGGTTATGCCAGTATCGGTGATTATGAATCAAATTAATGTGAATTTGGTTCAGGGGAACGGGGCGGTTTCGACGGGGCAAAATAACTTGTCGGATTGGACTTGTCAGGGGAAGGCGAACATAGCAAATGGCATACAGGCTGGCATCTTCTTATCGACAGCACCCATCAACTTCCAAATGGACAGTGACCTGCTCGATACTGCCATTACACAGCCTGAATTGTTTGCACCCAATACGAGTATGCAGATATAGGGTGGGATATGGGAGAGAAATAGATGGATGTTACGGTTGGAACGATCCAAGTTCAGTTGATCACCCAAAATGCAGGGATTTTTGTAGGGGAGAATTACCCGATCCAGTGGAGCACGCAGTTAAAGATTAATTCTGCCGGTGGGACTGTGGCGGGGGATGGCAATATCTTATACCGAGCTATAAATGTAATTGATGATCCTGATATGATCGATTCGAATTGGGTCAATATTGAGAAGGGTGAATCAAAGGAAGAAGGGCCAGTGGGTCCTCGCTCAAGTTGTAGATGAGGGTTATCCGTTTTGCTCGTTTTCATCCGGCTTCATTTTTTCCGTTATCAACTTTTGTAGCCAGTCCGGAATATCTTTTGAATCGGCGGCTTGTGTAAAAGTATCAATGAGATCAGAATCCTGTAAAACCGAGTAAAGATCGTGAATCTGGTTTTGGTCTCCATGGAATGATCCCAAGCCCTGATTATGCTTCTTAACACTCTCGAAATCACTCAGCCAGTTGTTTCCCATATTGACAGAAGAAGCCCCTTCCATGACTCCAATCCGGATGGTTCCAAGTAAAAATGTGGGAGATTTCACCAATATCACAGCTCCCTTTTTATTGATAGTGGACTCTTGTTGGGTAATCGAAGTTAGAAGAAGTCAATTTGATCACTTTTCGTAGAGCGGCTCGAGATCCTTAAAGGGAACAAGTAGGTGTAACAGACTAGGGGCAATGTATCTGACCACTGCGATGTTTGTGAGCCTACCTAGCGTAGTCCTTCGAAGCAAGGGTGTTTTGTGGCAATGTCTGAGCGTTCTTTGCGAGTTTTGCCACTTGCCCGAGCGAAGATGGACGAAGCGGACTTGCATTTCCACATCTTCGCGGCTCACTATTTGAGCTGTGGTCAGATACATTGCCCCGGGTCTTCTATCTAGGAAAAGTCCAATGTTTTATATTCATTCTAACTAATCCACAGGCTTGTTTGGATAGCGAATCGAAAAACCACTCTGATTGGAACTCATATTCATTTCGGATGAGCTAGTAGAAGATGGAGCTGATGGTGGCGAATGTTTGGAGACCGATTTCTTAGGGGCTTGGATACCTAAATTGTTTCCAATATTCAGCGACCCGCTTAGTTCATCGATATCCAGTTGATCCAAGCGAAAGGTGAGCTGTTCGAGCACAGGCTGATGAATATCGAGTTGATGAATATGGATATGGACCTCAGAAGATCGATTTAGCAGCTCTTTCACACTGGATTCTAAATGATCGAGTTTAGCGGATAATTGCTGAGATGTGTGTGGTGAGTTATTCCGTTTTCGAAACCAAGAGATCATATAACTCATCCTTTATGATCAATGGCTAATTCGAGTTTGGATGATGAAAGTCGAAATGGTCTTGATCATGAATTTTTTGGATCGTACGGATCATATAGTTTTGATCTCCTACAACGCTAGAACCTTCGTTCTTTTTAATAGTGGATCGGATCTGGGTATGAATGTTTTTCCCAGAGAAAATACCAGCCGATTGTGTCATGGAGTCTACTTTTAGAGAATCTAATTTAAACTTTATGTGAAAAACCTCCTAATGAGATGATAAGGAAGGTGTGGCCGTGATGAACGATATTTGGAATGCAATTCGATCAATCCCTTGGCAGGGGGGAGAAAATATTTCTCCTGGTAATTTGAATCCAACTCAAATCCAATCCTTTATTCAAAAAAGCATTCAACAATCGTTGGGTGAGGTATTTCAAAGTAATCCGATTGCCGCTTCTTTTAGTGGAAATGATTCGGGAATTCAATGGGATTTAGTAGAATTAATGGATTACGTTATTATTAAGGGTGAGCTACCAAATAGCGTTCGTCCTAGTGAGATTCGATTTTTTTGTACAAAATCAGAACTCATTATTGAGACGGGTTCGAAAGGAAGTAGAACAACCGTTGCGTTACCTTGTTTAGTAAAGGAAAAAGGGATTCGTGCCAAATGTAAAGATGGTATTTTTGAAGTACGACTCCCAAAAGAGCGTGGAGGAAGAGAAACCTTAATTGCTGTAGAATGGGAATAGCATTCATAATAGTTCCACTTCTTTTTTATATGATTCATTGTGGCTATATATGAATAGAAGGACAAAAAAACTGCCATGTCTAGTAGACATAGCAGTTGGCTTACGAAACGATTAACGAGAGTAGAACTCTACGATCAAGGTTTCGTTGATTTCGGATGGTAGCTCACTACGGTCTGGAAGACGAGTGAGGGAACCTTCCATTTTGCTCTCATCAAAAGTGAGATATTCTGGTAAGAAAGAGCGCTCTGCAAGAGCTTCTTTCACGATGGTTAGGTTTTGGCTACGCTCGCGAAGACCGATTACATCACCGATTGAAACAGTGAAAGCTGGGCGGTCTACTTTTTTGCCGTTCACAGTAACGTGACCATGAACCACTAATTGACGTGCTTGAGAACGAGTGCGTGTTAGACCAAGACGGTATACGAGGTTGTCTAGACGTACTTCAAGAGCTTTCATGAAGTTTTCACCATGAATACCTTGGGTTTTACCAGACTTGTCGAATAGGTTGCGGAACTGACGCTCGTTCAAGCCGTACATGAGACGTAGTTTTTGTTTTTCTTGCAATTGGATTCCGTACTCGCTCAATTTTTTACGAGCTTGTCCGTGTTGTCCTGGAGCATAAGGACGTTTTGCCAACTCTTTACCAGTACCGGAAAGAGAGATGCCAAGACGACGACTAAGTTTCCAGCGTGGGCCAGTATAACGTGCCATAGTGTTAACTCTCCTTTTGTGATCATTTGCGATCAATTGTGTTGTTATCGCACAAACGACAGGGACTATTTCGCTGTAATGGATCTGCTCGCTTCCGGATAGCGACGAAAGCAAGAGATTCCTATCTATGTACGATAGGGCGAAGTAGTGAGGGTGATCCCTTCACCTTTTGTGAGCTATCCTCATCTCCCTAAGGAGGGATACATTTGAGCCATACAAGGATGAATTATATCATTCTACTAAAAAAAGTCAATAGTGAGCTCTTGGACAGGTTACCTTTTTCCCTGAGGTGGAAATGCACGTACATAGTTGATCGTAAAACCTCGTCCGGAAAATTTCTCTTCGTATTCAGTGGTGATATTGGTGCTCGCCCATTCGCTTTGATGTAAATCGCGTGACATTTCAACGATCTTCCAGCCGTGTGCTTCTAACTCTTCTAATGAGAAATCGAATAGGGAGACACTATCTGTTTTTAAGATGAGATCGCCGTCTGGTTTTAATACGTTGCGATATTTGTCTAGAAATGTGTGATGGGTGAGGCGACGTTTGGCATGTCGGGTTTTCGGCCATGGATCGCTAAAATGAAGATAAATCCGGTCGACTTCTTCTGATGGAGCAAAAACTTCTTCTAACTTGGTAATATCCATCCATATATAACGGAGATTGGTGCATTTGGTTGCTTCCCCTTTTTGGACTGCATGCATGAGAGGCTCTTCGATCTTTTCGACGCCAATCCAGTTGATATGGGGATGAAGTTTCGCTGCTTTGGCTAAAAATTGCCCTTTTCCAGTTCCTAGTTCGATATATAACGGTTGTTTGGAAGGGAAGAGAGTCTCCCATTGACCTTTGCTTTCTTCGGGTTGTTGCACGACGAGTGGATGAGTAGATAAAATCTGCCGTGCTAATGGATGTCTTCGTAAACGCATTGATATGTCCCTCATTTGTTCAGAATTAGCTATATTATTATAGCCTAGACTGAGCTTGTCGACAAAGTAAGATTGAAAAAATTACCTAGATTGCACTCGATTCGATCGTGCGCTAAGATGGAGGTGAAGTGGAGGATTATGTATATGATGAAGCCATATAAAATTGTGGCAAAAGCGATTATCTTCGATCAAAATCGTGTGTTGATTTTGCGTAAGTCTTTGCAAGAGAGACTCGCAAAAGATTCTCATGGTTGGGATTTTCCGGGCGGAACATTGGAACCTGATGAATCATTAATGGATGGACTATCTCGGGAGTTGCGAGAGGAAGTACGTTTATCCGTAAAAGTGGTGGCCCCTGCATATATTTACGATGAAGTTCAGGAAGAGAAACATATGATGATCATTAAGTTTGCTTGTCACCAACCAAGTGGAGAGGTCATTATCAGTGAGGAGCATGATTCCTATCATTGGTTTGATCTTGATAGCTTGCATCTCGCATCGATTCCGGAGTGGATGAAAGAAGAAATTCGTCGAGCTGAACGTATCTATAAAGAATTTCAAAAATAATAGTATTTGCCTTGGAGAACATCTTGTTTTTCAAGGCTTTTCGAGCACAGAATTGCCATAAGACTGTCGCTTTTTTTAAGTAGCTTCGTGGTATACTACGGATACCGATATGTTAGAATGTTTGTTTAAATAATTTAGAAATCAGGTGTTATGATCATGACTAGGAGAAGTGTTATTAAATCTATTGCGTTATTATTTCTGTCCATAATAGCATGGCAATGGAAATGGCTTCTTTCGAAGATACAAGGACTCTTGCCAAATGCGAGCTCGACTTCCTCTGTTGCGATGCCGACTACACCTGAGTCACTGCCTAGCTTTCAGGCAAAACAATTATTATATCAATTTAAGGTGAAAGGTCAGGCACCCGCCCAAAGTTTGATTGAGCTACGAAATAAAAATGACATTTTGTTTTCCAATACGATTAAGTTAAGTAAAGAAAAAAAAGCGGACTATCCACACGTTGCGTATTCGAAAGAACAAGATGTTTCGATTGTGACAATCGCTTTGTCGCCGGAGTATGACTCCTATCCAGACTTAAAAGTGGAGGCCAAAGGGATCGCCATTCACGATCAGAGAGTGGTTCGACAAACAGAGCTGAAAATGCTTGAGAATACTCATCCCATAGAGGGATATACACCAAAAATTAGTTATCAACCGGGAGAGAAAGTAGAATTTAAAGTTCATACACAGCAAAAAGAATTTAATCTAGTGATTAGCCGATTTGGATTGGAAGAGAAAGTTCTATATCAAAAAACAGGAATAAAAGGAGCGACTCAAAACTATCCAGCTTACGCATATCGGGAAGGATGTAATTGGCAAACTAGCTTTGAATTTACGATCCCAGAGGATTGGGAGTCGGGGATGTATGCTGCTAAGGTATGGGACGAAAGCAAACGAGAATTTTATATCACCTGGATTGTTCGTCCAAAACCAATGAAAGATAAGGTAACAGCGGAGACGAAGAAGAAGCGTATCGCTATGCTTTCTGCTACCAATACATGGCAAGCCTACAATCCATGGGGCGGCGCTTCGTTATATACGTATAAGAGAAATCCGCGGTTCCAACGATATCTGCCGGATCAAATCGGCCCAAGGTTTGCGCAATATGTAACCACACAGCGTCCGAATCCAGAGGGACGCCCGGTTCCGATGTTAGGGCAAGAGCCTACCCATTTGGCGAGTGGTGAGAGATATGTGTTTGCTTGGTTTGAACGTGAGAAGATCCCATTCGATCTATATAGTGATATGGATTTTCATCAAAATCCCCATCTGTTGGACTCATATGGCACTCTTTGTATTCAAACCCATAATGAGTATTGGACGAAGGAAATGTATGATCAACTCGAAAAATTTGTAGACCGTGGTGGTAATCTGATCTATCTATGTGGGAATGGTGTCTACTGGAAGATGGTTATCAACAATGATCTGATGGAAGTCCGTAAGGATAACGAAATGCATATGTTAAACGGTGAAATGGGCGGTACTTGGAGAAGTGTGAAACGACCAGAATCGCGATTATTAGGAGTTCGTTATACAACGCCTGGGATCACTACTTTTGCTCCTTATCGGGTTTTAAATCCAGAGCATTGGATCTTTGAAGGAACGGGAGTAAAAAAGGGGGATCTCATGGGGAAAGAAGGTCCGAGGGGGCCTGCTTCCGGACACGAAACGGATAAACGAGATGGATATTCTCCTAAAAATGTGATCCTCCTTGCCAAAGGGCTTAATCCAGATGAAGACCCACTTCAAAAGAGTGACGGAAGCCTTCCTGTCGAAACAGAAAAAGGCATGGAAGTGGGAAAGGGTGGCGGAGAAATTATTTACTACGATCATGCCAAAGGCGGAGGCGTGTACTCAGTAGGCTCGACCACTTACGGTACTTCTATGTGGGTAGATCCCGTTTTATCAAGAATGTTACGTAATGTGCTGAAACGTTTTACCGGATTATAAAGATGAAGCCATTGACTAGGTTCGATTGCCTAAGTCAATGGCTTCCTTTTTGGCTTGTTAGTGAAAACGACTCCAATTGGTATGGCTAACCAGATACTCTACATACTGTTCCAAATAAGCCTGGTCTTCTTCGTCGAACCGTTCTAACTCAGGACTATCAATATCTAAAACCCCAATGATTTCTCCTTGAAATCGCACGGGAATCACGATTTCTGATTTTGTCTCAGAGTCACAAGCGATATGTCCCGAAAATTGGTGTACGTCTGGCACGAGGACGGTTTCGTTTTCAGCTACTGCTGTACCACAAACCCCTTTTCCAACGGGGATTCGTACACAAGCTGGTTTTCCCTGAAAAGGTCCTAGCACGAGTTGACCTTGCTTTAGTAAGTAAAATCCAACCCAGTTAACTCGTCCGAGTGTGTGAAAGAGATGAGCAGCGCTGTTGGAGAGGTTGGCTAACCAATCCGTCTCTCCTTCGATCAGATGTTGAAGCTGTTTTAGAATAAGGGGGTACTGATTTTTTCGATTATCGGTTGTGATTTCAAGGGAAAACATCTTTTGCTCCTCCGCTCTGGGATTTTCATCCGAAAATATTTAGCTTGACAGAAAAAAATTAATTTATTCGCTTGTGAATACAAGGAATGATCGTTACAATATCTTTATCATATAGGACTTATTTAAACAATAGAGAAGGGGATTTATGATGCGAGATCAACGTATTACAAAGCTAGCTGATATTTTAGTCAATCACTCTTGTCGAGTGAAGAAGGGCGATAACGTCTTGATCGATATTTTTGGAGACGATCGCAACCTTGTTCGAGAAATTATTGGGAAAGTGTATGAAGCAGGTGGATTTCCACATATCCAATTAAACGACCACACTGTTACACGTGCCGTGCTAATGGGAACCAGTAAAGATCATATGACTCAAGTGACTGAGTTACAGAAGTCGATCATGCGTAAAATGGATTGCTACATAGGGATTCGCGGAGCTAATAACATCAATGAACTTAGTGATGTGCCAGCGGAAAACATGTCATTGTATATGCGTTTATTTAACAGCCAAGTGCATTCTGAAATTCGTGTGAAGCAAACTCGCTGGGTTGTACTTCGTTATCCAAACGAATCCATGGCACAACTTGCGGGAATGAGTACAGAGCAATTTGAAGACTTCTACTTCGAAGTGTGTAATGTGGACTATAAGAAGATGGATGAGGCAATGAATCCACTTCAAAAACGTATGGAAGATGCGGATTTAGTCGAAATCAAAGGACAAGGTACAGATCTACGCTTCTCGATTAAAGGGATTCCGGTTATCAAATGTGCTGGTGAATGTAACGTTCCAGATGGCGAAGTATATACCGCTCCAATCAAAGATTCAGTCAATGGGCACATTACTTTTACAGCGCCTACTCTCTATCAAGGTACGGTATTCGAAAATGTGCGCCTTGAATTTGAGAACGGCAAAATTGTAAAAGCGACGGCTAACTCTGATGCAAATACGTTAAAACTTAATGAAATTTTAGACACGGATGATGGTTCTCGTTTCATTGGAGAATTCGCGATTGGAGTAAATCCATCCATCTCGCATCCAATGAAAGATATCTTGTTTGATGAGAAGATCAACGGTAGCTTCCACTTTACTCCAGGTCAAGCCTATGAAGAGGCAGATAACTCTAACCGTTCTGCGATTCACTGGGATATGGTTTGTATCCAACGTCCAGAGTATGGTGGGGGAGAAATCTATTTTGATGGTGAGTTAATCCGCAAAGATGGATTGTTCGTGGTGGAAGATCTAGAAGGTCTAAATCCAAATAACTTAAAGTAAATGGCTATCAACGACAAAGAGAATCTCTCCAATTGAGGATTCTCTTTGTCGTATCTACTAATTAGTAAGGAGAGAGACAAATGACCGTTCCAATCGATCAAATTGTATCAACGATAAAAGACCTAGTACATATCCCAAGCCCAACAGGATGGTCTACTTCTGCAATCGACTATGTAGAGAAACGATGGACCCAAACCCGTTGGGAGATGAAGAGGAATGCCAAGGGGGCACTTACCTTAACCATCCCCGGAGAGGATCAAGAGATCCATCGATTCGTAACAGCACATGTGGATACGCTCGGTGCGATGGTGAAAGAAATCAAAAGCGATGGCAAGCTCGCTTTTATGAAAATTGGGGGCTTTGGATGGTTCGCCATCGATGGAGTCTATTGCACGATTCATACAGAAGATGAAAAAGAAATACGTGGAACGATTCTTGCAACCAATCCTTCCGTGCATGTTAATCCAGAAGCGGATACGAAAAGAGAGCAACATACGATGGCAGTTCGTCTGGATGCGAAGGTTCAGGGTAAAGAGGATGTTGAACAGTTAGGGATTCAGGTAGGAGACTTTATTTCATTTGATCCCAATTATGAGGAATCTGAGACTGGATTTATCAAAACGAGGCATTTGGACGACAAGGCGAGTGTGGCAGTGTTGGTTGAATTAGTACTTGAGATGAAAAAGCAAGGAATCGTTCTGCCTCACACGACTCATATTCAGATCGGTACCTTTGAAGAAGTTGGCTTCGGTGCTAATTCTAATATCCCAGCTCAGGTGAGAGAGTTCTTGGCTGTTGATATGGGGGCTATCGGAGAAGGACAGAGTACGGACGAGTTTACGGTTTCGATTTGTGCAATGGATGGCGTAGGGCCGTATAACTATAAACTTCGTAAGAAATTAGTGAAGTTAGCAAAAGAGCACAAGATTCCGTATCAGATCGATCTATACCCATTTTATGGTTCGGATGCGGGTGCTGCTTTAAAAGCAGGAGAGGATGTCATGCATGCCCTTATCGGCCCTGGCGTGGATGCTTCTCATGCATTTGAGCGTACTCATCGAGACTCTCTGCAAGCTACGTATCAACTACTAAACGAGTATCTAAAGACAGAGTCATTGTAAAGAAATATCGAGATTTTTTAGGAAGCATTAATAACTTGAATCTGGTTTAGTTGAGCTTTTGTAAGAGGCTGAGTACAGTCAGGGCGATTGCTTCTTCCTTTTGTCACTCCAGCACGAAACCCTCCATGTGGAGTAGGTACAGCCACCCGGATTCCAAATACTTGACTCACCCAGTGGAACGGGAAGCAGACGGAGATTCTGCCATCTGTCGTTCCTGCATATTCAACAGCCGCAGCAAAGTGATCCTGATCATGTAGCCAGACTGAGCCTGAATCTCCAGCTTTTCCAACAACTTGTTTATGTCTGGTTACAATGATTTGGTCTACAAATACGTCCTCACCATCGACGAGTACATCTGTATGGACCGATCGAATGTTACCTCTTCGAAAGCCAGTTGTCCGCCCTGTTTTGATCAATTTCATCCCTACACAACAAGAAATGAGATGTCCGGGTACAATGATTTTTTGACCTGTATTTCCTAACAGATACCGTGGATCTAGAAGTTTGTTTCGCCTTGGTTTCGCCAGCGCGGCATCTATATAGTTAATATCTGCTACGGGCTGTGCGTATTGGAATAATTTCCCGATTCTGTTTATTCTAGCTCTTCCTCGATCGTAGACTCCTGGTTGAAAGGTGGAGTTAGTAGCGTTTGGTCTTTCTGGCACGAGTACATGTTTATTGCTAAACACATATAAATGATTGGGCTTAGGAAAGTTGGTAACGATAATCCCTGCTGTTCCGGCAATAGGTTCATCTGAGCTAATACTAACTCCTCCAGGAACAGGACGAATTCGCGTTTGGTTTAGAGGCTTGGCGGCATGGTGTTGAAATTTTCCAACGCGTTCGAAGAGCACAGGAATACGAGCTGGAATACCTAGTTTTGTTCTAATGGAGGATGCCATCGAGGATTGAGTCCGTGTGGAGAGACTCTTGTCAATATAAGTGATAATACAAGCTCCTTGGGACGGTTTTTGAGGGTTGGCGTAGCCTACACCAATCGCATGAACGCCTTCACTCCGTAAAATCGCAGGAGAAATCTGTTTTTTGTGCCTGATGCATTCCATAAAAGTGGCCATGTAGCATTCTCCCTTCTAAAAAACACTAAGAATGCTACAGCCTATGCGTAATCCTGTTCTCCGCCTGTGCGTTCGCCTATACTCTATAAATTAAGAACTCACCATTTCAATGGTTTTGATGGAATCGATCGGTTGGCTATTAGGATCTTGATCTTTTAGATACAGAAGAGCAGGCCCGCCTTGACTTTCGCTGAGGGGCTTTCCATCTATCGCAAAACATAAATAGGAATCAAGGATTTCTTCGTACGAAAGGCTTATATTCTCGCCATCTCTGCGATGAATAATAGCAGTATGTGCCCCTTCTTTTGGTTCGGCGTTTAGAAGAAATGGACGAAGGGACATCCCAAGGCCGCTCGGTTCGATCGGAAATCTCCGTTCATCAAAGATCCAAACTCCTGGATCTATGTTAATAATAAAGTTGGTATCTCCCTTTATTTGTATAATCATCTCATCATCATCCAATCTTCTATGGTAAAGTCCCCCTTATTATATATATAAATTCTTCCTTTCTTCCAACTGCATTTTGCAAATCTACCACTTTTCATGATAAACTAGTTCTAGCATGCACGTTGAAGAAGTACCGTACCCCGTGTGGAACGGTCGATGGGGGGCGTAGAAATGACCACACCGACACAGACCGATTTAAATGTAAAAGCACTCGAAATTCTTAGAGGAGATGCATCTAAGATTGAGCAGCTGATTGCGGTTCAGTTAGAGCACCTAACTTTACCCAAGTGTCCACTTTACGAAGAAGTGATGAATATGCAGATGTTCGGACTTTCTCGTCAAATCGATTTTGCGGTTCGCGCTGGTATGATCAATCGTGAACAAGGTCAGCAAATCATCAATGATCTGGAACGGAAATTAGCGGATTTATTTAGTCTCATTATGCCGTAATAATATCTAGTATAGAAAATATCAGCCTTTGAGTATCCAAACTCATAGGCTGTTTTTTTATTGGGTTTGTTCCATCTGCTGTGCTTTCCATAATGCCCGTTCGGTTTGGATTAACTCACTTTTCAAATGCCGAATCTGATCATTTAACCGTAATTGTTCTTGGCGAGTTTGCCTAGCTAACGGTTCATCTCCCCGACGAGTGGCCATTTGAAAATCATTTTGCTTTTCTCGCTCTTGTTTCTCGAGTCGTTCGATTTCGATGTGTAGGTCTTCGATTTGTCGTTGATAGATCCAAATAGTCATGTTGGATACTCCTTTCCAAATTCTGTATTTTATATGTTTTTCCGTGGAAGGGATGATTTCCTGCAAAGGTCCCATATAAAATGGAGCCATTTTACACACGATGCGTGATGTGTGAAATGGCTCTTTTTTGTGAGGGTTTATTTATTTGCTTCTAAACAATAAAAAATACGGTTCCTAAAATTACATATACCAATAACAACAATGTGCCTTCGTACCAGTTGGTAGAGCCGTCTCGAGATACGGATGAGGCGATGAGGGCAGATACGGCAACGGCGGCAACTTCGTAGTTGGTAAAGACGAGATCCATGGGACGGTTGAACAATAGGCTGACGAATACGAGCACAGGAGCGACGAATAGGGCAATTTGTAAGCTACTGCCAATGGCGATTTCTACAGCGGCTCCCATCCGGTTTTTCATCGCTAAAAAGATGGCAGCACTATGTTCAGCAGCATTCCCGATGATGGCAATGAGGAATGCACCGACAAACATTTCGGTCCATCCAAGCGCATGTGCGACAGATTGAACGCTATGTACCAACCACTCGGATTGAATGGCAACAAAGGTAGTGGAGATGACGAGTACAAGGATTGAGCCCCATTTGGACCAAATCGCGTGTTCTTCGTTTTCAATCCCATCGACCATGCCATCAACTGATGCACCTAGCTCTTTTCGATGAGTGACTAAGGAGAAGATGAGCCACAAAATATAAGCAAGGATGAGTGCCACGGCGATGATCACACTAACAGTGATATCTTCTTGAGCTGTGACGTGTGCTGGATCTGTCAAAAAAGCCGCCGGTACAAAGAGCGCGATGACAGAGAGCATCATGAGTGAGGCATTATGACCCGCTAAGACAGGATTGAAATTTTGTGTTTTGTACTTTACACCACCGACAAACATGGATAAGCCTAGTACGAGTAGTAAGTTTCCAATGATGGAACCGGTGATACTCGCCTTTACCATATCAAATAGGCCTTCTTTTACGAGGAAGATGGCGATAATTAGTTCAGCGGCATTCCCAAACGTCGCATTGAGAAAACCTCCGATCCTCTCACCAGCATAATGCGCTACACTTTCGGTCGCTTTTCCGAGCAAGGCAGCCCAGAAAAGTAATGACAAACAAGCCGTACCAAATTGTAAAGGTTGAATGGAGGTATAAAAATGAGCCCAAGCACTCAATAATGTAGATACAGCTAGTAATGGGTACCAAATTTTTTTGTTCACAAAATCCACACCTTTCTATGTTAGAATGAACGATTTATATACAAATTAGACATGTATGAATCTGGATTTTGTCATAATCTGTTGAAGTTAGTTCAAACTAAGGATACGGACGACAGAAAATTTGTCAAACATACAAGAAGGCTGTAGGCTTGATTTGCCTAGTATTTAAGCAGGAAAATACAATTTTTAAGCGAAATATTGCATCATGCTAAAATTTGGAAAGGAGGGGGACAAATGGATTTTACAAGGGATACTGCCATATTTATAGATTTAGAGAATGTGTACTATGGATTAAAGAAATATCACATGGATCCAGATCATCCTGAGACACATCATAATTTATTTTTACGCCTACAAGAGTATTATGGGAAAGATTCCATTCGTATGATGGAAGCATATGCCGACTTTGAACAGATGGATCTATCGATGATGAGCTTGCAAAAGAAACGAGTACACGTAAATCAAGTTTATGGAAATGGTCGTGAAGGCAAGGAAAGAAAAAATGCAGCTGATATCCAACTTTGTTTAGACGCGATGGAGGTACTGTATCAAATTCCAGAGATCACCACTTTTGTAATCGTGAGTGCCGATCAGGATATGATTCCACTATTAGATCGTCTATGGTCAAAAGGGAAAAAAGTGGAGTTGTTTAGCTTGTGGGATGAGAGTTTATCGAAATCATCACAGATCCAAGAGTTCTGTGATCAATCACACAATATCCTTGAGTTCATTAATATTGAAAAGATGAATGACTATGCACAAATCGATCGCATTATGCACAATGCCGTTCTGCAGATTTACGAGTGGTATCGAGATCCAAATAATATCGGTAAGAGTTATGGTAGTACTTGGATTAAGAATGACTTAGCACGAAAGTTTAGTCTAAGTGAATTAGAATCGAACCACTTATTTACCCGGCTAGTAAAGGGGAAGTATCTCCTTCCTTATGAAATTGAGATTGATGAAAAGATCTTTTATGGGTATAAAGTAAACCTTACGCACCCACAGGTTCAGATGATTGTAAAGATCGCAGGATATAAAGTTAGTTAAAAGAGACTTCTGTAGAAATAACATGAAATGCTTCTCTCTTCTTTTCAAAGACCCTGTATGATACAATAAAAGAAACGAGAGTGAAAACTCTAACTTGTTATGGTTACTATCTACGTATTGTCACAGGGGTGTCTTTTATGACTGAAACTAACGGTGGAATGATTCGAATCGCCGATGATGTAGTGGCGGTCATAGCTGGGATGACAGCTAGTAAAGTTCCTGGAATTTCCAGTATGTCCGCAGGTATGACCGAGGGGCTTGCCAAACGAGTAAGTGGCAAAAACCTTACCAAAGGGGTACATGTGGAAGTTGGAGAAAAAGAGACAGTAGTCGACTTGCGCGTGATTGTTGAATATGGAAGAGAAATTCCCGCTGTATGTCGAGAGCTACAATATGAAGTAAAAGAAGCGGTAGAAAATATGACAGGTCTCCATGTTGTGCAGGTAAATGTAAAAGTAGAGGGCGTTGATTATCAAAGCCATACTACTGTATAAGTTACCTTAGCAAATGGACTGTAAATGGTATAACAAAGGAGATGCCTTTTTATAGGTCATCTCCTTTGTTTTGTGCTCTATATGTAGATATGTAGAAGTCTACGCACTCGCAAGAGCAGTTTCGAGTTCACCTATTTTTTGATGAACCTCTTCGGTTAGTTCTGCTGGAATTTCGGAGTTTTCGTCCATTCCATGTGGGAAGAAGTGACGTACGAAGTAGGGAACATCTAATTCTAGACGGGCCTTTGGGCTTTCTATTTGCTTCTTGCCTATCACGACAGCACGAATACGTAGGTAGTAATCGACCTCAGCAACTGTATATTTAATATCATACGTCGCTTTCGTGTAATCCCAAGCTCCGCGGAAGAATCCGAGTCCCGACATGATGGCTTCTAGGTCTTTGAAATCCTTTTGGACTCCTTTTGTTTTCGAATCATGAAAAAACATGGGTGTGTGCCTCCTTTGCAATGCACTACTGACATCCTCATAATGATAATATGAAGAAGATCATCGTGCAACCAAATACCTTTTTTAGCTGGAAAATATCTGGGGGGAAATGGATTATGAAACAGATGATAGAGAAAGTATATCCAAAAATCGTAGGAATACGTAGATATTTACATCAACATCCTGAGCTTTCCTACCAAGAGGAGCAGACAGCAGCACTTGTAGCAAAGCATTTAGAAGATATAGGTTTAGAAGTGAAGACGCAGGTGGGTGGATTACATGGGGTGACTGGTTACTTGCGAGGATCGAAACCAGGACCCACTGTGGCGCTTCGAGCAGATATGGATGCATTACCGATTGAAGATGCAAAAGATTCCGTGTATCGATCGACGGTTCCGGGAGTGATGCATGCTTGTGGTCATGATGGACACACTGCTACCTTACTGGGAGTAGCTGAGATCTTGTCCGAGATGAGAGATGAAATAGAAGGACAAGTGTTATTCATTTTTCAACCAGCTGAGGAGTCTCCACCAGGTGGAGCGATTGCGATGGTGCAAGATGGTGTTGTGGATCAAGTGGACGGTATATTCGGCTTACATCTTTGGGCGACTTATCCAACAGGGACCATTGGAACGAGATCGGGTGAGTTGATGGCAGCAGCTGATAATTTCACCATCGAAATTCAAGGAAAAGGTGGACACGCCGGAATTCCTCATCATTGTATAGATCCGATTGTGATTGCCTCTCATCTCGTTATTCAGTTACAGAGTATTGTAAGTAGACAGATTGATCCGCAAAAAGCAGCTGTGATTTCGGTTTGTAAGATAGAGGCGGGAGATTCTCATAATGTAATCCCTGATACTTGTCGGATTTTAGGGACCGTTCGGACTTTTGATGTGGCCGTTCGTGACAAGATCGTTGAAAGGTTAGGTCATATGTGCGAAGGGATTGGGAAGTCGTTTGGCGCAGAGTGCAAACTTACTTATCAAACTGGTTACCCAGCTGTTGTAAATCATCCAGAACCGACAGAATTGGTTCGAAGCATCGCGGTCGATGTGGTGGGGAAACAAGGATTCATCGAAATGGAACCGATTGCTCCCGGCGAAGATTTCTCTTACTTCCTCCAAAAGGTACCGGGTTCCTTTTTCTTTGTGGGGTGCGGCAATTTTGAACAATATCAGGGCTCTCATCACCATCCCCATTTTGATATCGACGAAGAAAGCATGAAAATCGGTATGGAATTACTCGCAACCGTAGCGCTTCGATTTTTACAGAAGGAAGCTAAGAATAGAGCTGAATTAGCTGAGTGCATGGAATGAGTTGGGACTGGGGAGACTACTGGGGAGTATTCCAATATAAAAGGAGTTTTCCCTATGAGTAGTCCAGTTCGAGACATCATGTCAACGGATCTTCAAGTGCTTTCGCCTGATGACAATATCTATGAAGCAGCTCTCATGATGAGGCAAAACGATGTGGGGATCATCCCTGTTTGTGATCATGGAAAAATTTGTGGAGTGGTTACGGATCGAGATTTAGTTATTCGCGGCATTGCAGAGAAACGTCCGAATTCAAGCCAAATTGGGGAAGTGATGTCGGATGAGCTTGTAACCGGAGAACCTGATATGTCAGTCGATGATGTAGCATTGTTAATGGCTGATTATCAAGTAAGACGGCTTCCGATTGTGGAAAATGGGATGCTAGTTGGAGTGGTTTCATTGGGAGACTTAGCCGTTCATATGCCGTATATGAATGAGGCAAGTGAAGCCCTAAATGAGATCTCGCATAATACGGATCACGGATATATGCAATAAACAAAAGCGATTCCCGTAAAAAGGAGTCGCTTTTGTTTATTGCATATAAAGTTTAAGTAAACGTCATGGTAGGGACGCCTGATTTAATAGTAAAGGGTTTTTGTCTGGGCTCTTTTTCGATCACTAAAACGCTATCATAGTAGGTCATGGAGCCAATTGAAGTGGTGAATTGATCCACATCTTCATTATGCCATCCATATAAGGAATCGACTATATTTTTGGTATAGTTAATAAAGTTTTCCTTGCTATTCTTGCCACCGCCATAGGGAGTAAGGTAGCTTGTGTGCATATCTTCTATGACATATACACCATTAGGAGAAACCTCAGAAAACATCTCCTCAAATGTTATTTTTTGCTGATGCATATGATGTCCTCCATCATCAATGATGATATCAAACTTGGGGAGGTGTGGTTTAATTTGTTTCCAAAAATTTCGATCCCCTTGATCTCCTATGATAATGTTCACTCGTTCTTCTACCAGTTCTTTGCATTTTTCATAAATATCTAATCCGTATATCGTCGCCTGTGGACCAAAGTAATTCTTCCACATTTGAAGGGATCCACCATGATAAATTCCAATTTCCAATACATTTATTTTTTTATTTACAAACCGACTAAAATGACGCTCGTAAATCTCTAGATAGTGATCCCATTTATCAACTAAATGATTGTTATTAGAAAAAAAGTATTCCCGTAATCTACTCATTTGCAGGTCTCCTTTGCTTACGTTTTCTACTCTTAAATGTATTAAGATCCAACAAATTTAGACCCGTGAAAAAGCGATTCCACTAAAAAGGAATCACTTTTTTTATTTGTGTAAAAACTACGAGTGATGATAGATAAGAAGGGCTGGTATTCGATGATTTTTACAACAATGATCGGGCATCAACAATTGGTTCACCAACATGTGGTGTATGAAGTATTTTTATGTACCATTCAATCGGATCAACGGAAGATGACGAGATTCCCACTGAAGTTGAGGGATGTATACCATGGTTGGTTAAAGAGGTTAGAGGAACATGCTTTTCAGCAGAAAACTTGCGTAGAGCGGGAGTTAGAGCAATGTGGGGTGCGAATTCTAAATACAAGACCGAAGCTGGGATATCGAGAAGTAAAGTATCTCCATCAAGATGCCACGTATACCAATAAGCTTCTAAATGAGTGGTTGAAGAAAGAATGTGAGCAATTATTTTGTTCGTACACTCATTTGATGTAGGAATAAAATTGCGCTTCGGGTGCAGGCTAAGAAGATGGAGGGAGTGTACATAAATGGATAAAAAACAATCACAAAAAAAGAAGAAGTTAGAAGATGAATATCAACAAATAGCTGATAAATATAGACCAAAACCAAAAGTATTTATGAATTGCTTGAAAGCATTTTTAGTAGGTGGATTTATCTGTTTGATCGGACAAGGCCTCGCTAAGCTATACGCTTATTTAGGCATGGATCCAGTAACTGCGTCTAATACGACTGTGGCCACTTTGGTATTTCTATCTTGTTTACTAACAGGGCTAGGTGTATATGACACGATTGGTCAATGGGCGGGGGCAGGGACTGCTGTTCCTGTAACGGGGTTTGCCAATTCGATGGCTTCTGCGGCATTGGAACATAAATCAGAAGGCTGGGTACTGGGAGTCGGAGGCAATATGTTTAAGTTAGCAGGGGCTGTTATTACGTTTGGAGTGGTTTCTGCGTTTTTCGTAAGTCTCATTCAGATGATCGTAAAGATGTTTATCTAGGAATTAGAAGGAGGGAGAATGGTGCACCAACGCTATATCGGATCAAGTACATTTCAATTTTTAAATGATGTACGTTTACAATCAAGTGCTGCTGTAGTAGGACCCAAAGAAGGAGCAGGACTCCTAGGCAAGGAATATGACCTGATTCACAATGATCTATATGCGGGGCAAGAGACATGGGAGAAAGCGGAGCGGAAAATACTAGAGGATGCTGTAAATACGGCTATTGAGAAGGCGGGTCTTAGCACAAAGCAGATCGGTGCGTACCTCGCAGGGGACTTGTTGAATCAAAATATTACAGCCTCCTTTTCGGCTCAGACAACGCAAATTCCGTTTATGGGTGTATATGGGGCATGTTCGACTTCTATGCTCTCTCTGCTTCTAGCCACCTCTTTAGTAGATGCTGGATTCGTGCAGTATGCAGTAGCAGGAGTAAGCAGTCATAACTGTACAGCAGAAAAACAGTATCGTTTTCCCACGGAGTTTGGTGGACAGAAGCCTGATACGGCTCAGTGGACCGTAACGGGTGCTGGAGCAGGCGTTGTAGGGATTGGAGGGAGTGGTCCCTGTATCACCCATGCTACAGTGGGCAAGGTAATGGATTTGGGTGTGAAAAATCCGTTTGATATGGGATCAGCCATGGCTCCAGCCGCCGCCAAAACGATTGCGACTCACTTTCAAGATACTGGGAGAAAGCCAAGTGATTACGATCTCATCGTAACCGGTGATTTAGCAACCGTGGGTCATCCGATTGCCAGAGAACTACTGATGAATGAAGGATATCAAATGGGGGAACGGTTCCGAGATTGTGGCATGATGATCTATAGTGAGGAACAAGAACAGTTTGCTGGAGCAAGCGGATGTGCCTCTAGTGCGTGCGTAACCTACGGACACCTCATGAAAGAAATTGAAAGAGGCAACCTTCATCGCATCTTAGTAGTCGCAACCGGCGCTCTGTTATCCCCTATTTCTTATCAGCAAGGAGAGCCTATTCCTTGTGTTGCGCATGCTGTTGCGTTTGAATCGGATACATTAACTTTTTGATGGGGATTGGTGATTAAGGATTAAAGACTAAAAGCTAAAGATTAAAGGCTAAAAACTAAAGATTAAAGGCTAAAAACTTATTGGGTATCGAGGGCAGGAGAGTCTGTTCGATCACTGCTCAGATACCGATCCCACAGAGAAGTGGAGATGTCCGCTCCTCGATCCTCCGCTAGGGCAGATGCAAAACTCGCAAAGAACGCTCAAACATGTTGCACCAAAAACGCCCTACATTACGGATCGCTACGCTAAGTAGGATCGATAACATCGCAATAATCGAACAGACTCTCCCTTCCCTCCAATCAAATTTGTTGTTAATCACAGGTTTACTATTTGAGCTGTGAGCAGATACATGCCCCGGGTAGACTCCAATAACCTGTTCCTTTCTTTTCATTTTTAAATACAAGCTATGTATCATATAAACTTACAGGAAATTGCCTCTTCATCACGAACATATCTCTTAACTAGTTGCAACACGATTCAGACTTAAAGGAGAATGCTCGATGAACGCGATTTTGTCCTATTTACCTAAGATAGAAGAGAAGCGAATTCAACAAATCTGGATTGAAGCGACGAACCAATGCCACATTGAAGACTCCGGTGCGTTTCCACCTCAACTCGTGTATCAAGTTGCCAATGGATACGAAGTGAAAGGCTTGCAAGGGATCTTAGAACGAATTATCCCACAGCAAGAATCATTTTGTATCCATTGTTGTGGAGTGGGGATGACGGAAGTGAGGAGTCCTCGATTCTACATTCCCATTGTGAAGAGCTATCCCCTTGTTCAACTTCAGCAAACGATCTGGGAGGAGACGAGGTCGATTCGAATGGGGATTTGCCCTACCTACCAGCCGGATGAATGGATACCGCGTATCTATTTTCCGTTTATACGGATGACCCCAGATGAGGCGTCCAGACTGTACAGGAAATTAAAGCAGATGCTGACACAAGATCATATTTCCATTCAACAAGTATCGTGGGTCTCTTCTAGAGCCACGGGATCGGACCAAAAGAGACATTTTTCATTTTTATCATAAAAATAGGTTTCACCCTGACGATGGGAGGTAGTATAATAATAACAAAGTGATATCACTTTGATAACAATATGAAATGGGTGATGAGAATGGAACGGATGAAAGAACAACCTGTTTGGCATGTCAACGGCTTTCTTGCTATGACGGTTCAGTTGCTTCTATTGCTCGTGGGTGGATTGGTACTAGGCAATTCTGATGGTGGAGCTCAGGTGTTTGGTATCATTTTATTTGTTTTGGGTCTCATGCTAAGTGGTGGATTTGTAGTAATCCAGCCCAATGAATCTCGTGTTTGTACGTTTTTGGGTAAGTATATAGGAGAACTTAGGGAAGAAGGATTTCATTTCGTCAATCCCTTCTCTCAACGTACGAAGATTAGTTTGCGAGTAAGGAATTTTCATACGGATCGCATAAAAGTAAATGATTCGGATGGGAATCCAATCGAGATTGCGGCTGTAATCGTGTGGAGAGTAAAGAATCCAACTCAATCTACTTTTCATGTGGATGACTATAAAAAATTTGCCGATATTCAGAGCGAAACCGCTCTTCGTTCCCTAGCAAGTCATTTTCCCTACGATGCTCCACAGGATGGATTATCTTTACGTGGGAATCCAACGGAAATTATGAATACCTTTGAGAAAGAACTTCATGAGCGTTTAGAGATGGCTGGAATCGAAGTAATGGAAGCAAGAATTAGTCACCTCGCCTATGCGCCTGAGATTGCGCAGGTGATGTTGCGTAGACAACAAGCTTCGGCTGTTGTTGCCGCTCGTCAGCAGATTGTAGAAGGTGCTATGGGGATGGTGGAGACGGTGTTAGCTAAATTAGAAAAGCAGGGCTTCGAATTAGATGATGAGAAAAAGGCAGCGATGGTAAATAATCTGCTCGTCGCTTTGGTCTCAGAAGGAAATGTAAGTCCTGTGATTAATACGGGTACTCTTTATCAATAATGAGCTCTAAAAAGAAATTCTTACTTCGTCTAGATCCAGATCTCTATCAAGACCTTGAAAAATGGGCAGCGGATGAATTTCGGAGTGTGAATGCTCAAATCGAATTCATCCTTCGCTCGTCTGTTTCCAAACATCGAAAGATGAGGAAATCAAAGGATAAACAAAGTTCAGAGGAGAATCTCGAAGATCTCCTATAGAGTAAGTATATTTTTATAGAAGTCCAAGCCATCACACCTCATTCTTCATATCTAGGAGAAAGAGGTGATTTTTTATGGAAAGTCATCAGGAGGGGCAACGGTTTACCTTTCTCTATCAGCATGAATCCAGTGCAGAGCGTCTCTTAGAGCTAGGGTGTCAAGTGGAGTATGTCGGATGCTATACACCTTTGATTACAGCAACAGTGTCATCTTGGAAACAAATGAAACAAATAGAGAGGGATCCAGAATTAGTTCATGTAGAGTCGGAAAGATCCCTGCAGCTGTTTCCATACGAATTACAAAAAGTGTATCCGAAGAAGCGCTCAGTAAAAACAAAACAAAAAGGTGAAGTATTACCATGGAATATTCGTCGAGTTCTGCGAGGGCAAAATCGATCTTTTACAGGAAAAGGAATTAAAGTTGGAATTATTGATACAGGAATTGATTTTAGTCACCCCGATTTGAGTCAAAACATCCAAGGTGGAGTCAATATTATTGAACCAGGAAAACCGCCACATGACGCAAATGGTCATGGAACACATGTATCGGGAGTGATTGGAGCGGCGATGAATCAATATGGCATTATTGGAGTAGCTCCGGATGTTTCCTTATATGCGATTAAGGTGTTAAATAAGAAAGGTGTCGGGTCTCTATCAGATCTCGTACGCGGGATTGAATGGGGAATTGCCAATAATATGGATATCTTAAATATTAGCATTAGTGGTGGAAAGGTGAGTCCAGTTGCATTAGAAAAAGCGATCCAAGCAGCTACACGTAAAGGAATATTCGTCGTTGCGGCGGCTGGAAACGCGGGGCAGTTATCCGGAAAAGGGGATACTGTAGAAGTCCCTGCGAGAGTACAGAATGCGATTGCAGTGGCTGCGCTTAGTAAAAATAACAAACGAGCCTCTTTTTCGGCGACAGGCTCTTCGGTAGATGTGGCTGCTCCGGGAGTAAAAGTGGTCAGCACATATCCGGGGATGAAGTATGCCTCTTTAAGCGGGACTTCGATGGCAGCAGCTCATGTATCGGGAGTGTTGGCTTTATTCAAGCAAAAGCATCCAAAAATCGGTCATGCGGCGATTTTGAAGCGATTATTTGCTTCAACCAAAGTGCTTAGTTCATCAGGACGAAACTCATTAACAGGACATGGTTTGGTGCAGTTTTAATCATGAAAAAACACGCTTTTCGTTAGACGGAAAGGCGTGTTTTTCATTTGGATTTATGTATGTAAGAGTGTATCGTCGTGATCCTGTAAGAGTTCAGCTTTATCAGGCTTCCGAACGAGTAAACGGGTGATGCTACGAGAGTCCATCTCTTGTACGGTAAAGATAAACTCTAGAAAATGAACTGAAACACCGACTTTCGGTAGAGCTTGTAGTTGAGAGAAGACCCAACCACCGATGGTGTCATTGTTTTCATCTTCAATCTCAATGTTAAAGTATTCGTTTACCTCTTCGATTAACAGTCTAGCATCAATAGAAGTTCCACTCGATTTTTCTTGGAAGAAAGGACGCTCATCGTCGAACTCATCTTGGATCTCTCCGACGATTTCTTCAATGATGTCTTCTAAGGTTACGATTCCAGAGGTACCACCATATTCATCAATTACAATGGCCATTTCGGTTCTGTTTTTTTGGAGAGTCCGTAAAATATCTTTGATTTCCATCGTCTCGGGAACCTGGACAGATGGACGAGCAATCTCAATTAAATCAGGAGTACCACCTTCAATCAGACATTCATATAGGTCTCTGATATGTATAACGCCTAGAATTTCATCTTTATCTTTTCCACATAACGGAAAACGTGTAAATTGGCTCTTTTTAGCGACATCAATGTTTTCTTCGATAGAGTCCGTCGCATACAGACATACCATATTGATCCGAGGAACCATTACTTCACGACCCACTCGGTCTGCGAATTCAAAGATGTTATCAAATAGAGAAAGCTCTGTTTGATCAATGATGCCACTTTTATGGCTTTGCTCTACCAGCATTCGGATCTCTTCTTCTGTGTGAGCGGCTTGGTGCTCGGCATCTATACCTACTCCTAGCCATTGTAAGAGTTTATTTGCTGATGAGTTTAACAACCAGATGGGAGCACGGAAGAGCAGAAAGAACCAGTGTAGGGGTCTTGATATGACAAGGGTAACCCGTTCTGCTTGACGAATGGCTAGCGATTTTGGTGCCATTTCACCAATGACAATATGTAGAAACGTAATAATCGAAAAGCCTATGGCAAACGAAATGATATGGACTACATTTTCGGGCAAATGAAAGGTTTGAATGAGTGGTGTAATTAGTCTCGCTACAAACGGTTCACCAACCCAACCAAGCCCTAGTGATGCCAATGTGATTCCAAGTTGTGTAGCGGATAGATATGCATCTAGATTAGCAATTAGTTTTTGTGCTGCTAGAGCGCGGAAATTGCCTTCTTCGGTTAACTGTGCAATCCGTGTGGAACGCACCTTTACCAAGGCAAACTCTGATGCTACGAAAAAGCCATTTAGAAGCACAAGAAATACAACTAATCCAAAATTCCAAAACGTACTTACCAGATCGCTATCCAACGATTGAGACCCCCTATGTGTGTAGAAAATGTTACCTATTTTGAACAACATTATACCTTAGGAACTGCCTTGTTATAAAGGAATATTAGTCCTTTGAAAATTGTATGACAGTCAACTGCTGATTAATTGGACGAAGAGGGTGGCTAAACCAAAATAAATCATCAACGAGACGACATCGTTAATCGTAGTAATAAGTGGTCCGGATGCCACGGTAGGATCGATCTTAAAAACTTGTAGGACCATCGGGATCATCGTTCCTACAATCGTTCCAATGATGAGTGTGAAAAATAGGCACACTGCCACTAAAATCCCTAGTCGCCCATCGTAACAAAGGCTAATAAATCCTAAAATGAATAAGCTACAAAAAAGCCCTATCAGCATGGCAATGGTACTTTCTTGGCGTAGTAGCTTTCCATAATTCTCTTTCGTCAATTCTCCATTTGAGATCAACCGAATCACGGTGGCCAAGGATTGCGTTGCTGCGTTTCCAGTCATCCCAGCGATCATAGGCATGAAGATTAATAAAATCGGCAGTTTTTGAGTGGTTTCTTGAAATAGATTAATCAGATTAGCGGTGATTAACCCAATGAGAAGAAGTAAGATCAGCCAAGGAATCCGCTTACGGACAGCTTGTATGGGAGAGATAAATAGACCTTGGTCGCCTCCGCCCCCAGAGAAGTTAGCAAAGTCTTCTTGTGCCTCCTCAATTAATACATCCATCACATCATCCACTGTCACAATCCCGCGTAAGGTATGCTGGTGATCCACAACAGGAACAGCAAGCAGGTTATACCTCGTAAAGACTTTCGTCACTTCTTCTTGATCCAAGTCCACAGGTACTGAGATAATTCGCTCATACATGATGTCATGGATTTTTACTTCAGGCTTTGCGATTAATAATTCCCGTAGTGAGACGACTCCTAGTAGGTGCCCATTCACATCGACTACATAAAGATAATAGATGGTTTCAGCATCAGGGGCTTTTTGACGTAGTTGATCGATCGCTTCGGAAGCGGTGATCTCACTCATAATATGAACGTACTCGGTCGTCATTAATCCGCCTGCTGTATCTTCTGGATAGTGAAGAAGATCCCGAACATTTTCTGCTTCCGGCTGGTCTAATTTGGTTAGAATCGTTTCCGCTTCATTTTGACTAATTTCTCCGAGGAAATCAGCGAGGTCATCAGAAGCGACTTCACGAAAGATCTGTGACTTTTGAGCATCTGGAATCAAATTCATAAATTGTCTTTTTTGTTCGAGATGCTCCATCTCTTCAAAAAGATGAGCCGTCTTGGAGATCGATAAGTAGGAGAGCAACTCTTTCTGCTGTTCTTCATCAATGAAGAAGAAAAATTGGCGTAGATCATAAGGTGGCAGCTCTTCTAGTAGTTCTTGAATGGCATTCGGATCCTTCATTTCTAATCTAGACTGTAATTCAGCTAATTCTGTGAGAGAGATCATGTTTCTCTCCTTTCTGACTGAACCACTACGTGGGTGATCGCATACAATAGAGCATCTAAGTTGGTGTAAGCGGAGGGAATGTACATGGAAAAATCTACAATGCACGATAAAATCCATACAAACCTTGTCTCGATTCAATCATGGATGCAATTTCGAAGCCAGTTTTTTTATCATTGGCGTCCATCCCAATTTGCATCACCTGTTAGTCTGCACAGAAACGAGGAACGTTATCATAGTTTGTGGGAATCACCTGAATCCCCACAGTCTCCTTGGATTGAAGTGAAAGACGAGTAAGGATGAATCAGAAGAATGCTTCTTACAAAAGAGGCATACATAGTAGAGGAAGCAATTTTGCTTCCGCCCTTCCTTACCATTTTCCTCCATCTAGATGACTGGAGGTTTTTTTTCGTACATCTTCCAGAACAAAGGAGGGGAAAAGTTTGTTAAAATACATAGGGAGGGTGAAACCGGAATGAAAACGATTGATATGACGGAATTATTATCAGATGCCTATGACTTGGCTGATGAAATTAATAAATCGCACGAAGTACAAAGCTATCTTTGTAGTCAAGCGGAGTTGCAAGAGGATGTTGAGGCTCAAAAATTAATAAGTGAGTTTCAAAAGAAAAAAGAGTTATATGAGGAAACAAAGAGATTTGGTATTTTTCATCCCAATTATCATGAAGCTAAGCAGGAGATAGAAGAAGTTCAGGCGCAATTACGAAACAACTCGGTGATTCGCCAGTTCCTAGAAGCAGAAGAGAGATTGGATCAACTTCTATACCAAATCTCGTCTACGATTGCAAAATCAGTCTCGCATCAAATTCATATTCCGATTCCAGATTCAAGCACACCAGGGAAACAAAGGCGAGGAGCGTGTCACCCGTAAGCACTACTTGCTTACTTAAGTGGATCGTAAACGGACACAGTCCGGACAACCGTTTCCGCAGCAAAAACTTTTTTCCATGGGTGCAACAAATTGGGCACGATATACATAGGCATGTGTTGAGGTGCGGATAAAAAGATAGGTGAAGCTCCAGATCGTCCCGAGAATTAGTTCTTGAGCGATGTCACGTAACTCATTTTCAAATGATTCCCTTGATGGATAGTGCTCCTTATTTGCATAAAGAAAGGCAACTCCTGCATAGGGACGCATGGTCAGTTTTTCGATCATTTGTTCTTGTAGTTTTTGATAGAGTGGGTTTCTCAATCCAGTTCGCCTTCTTTCTGTAGAGTTGAATGAAGTATCTTCACATGGTACGATAAAGGTAGTTCTCCCCTCGTTTCCTAACCAAATATGAAAGGAAAGCTACGGGACATATCGTAGTGGTACCTTGTTATGAATATGGTCGAACGTTTAGGGCTCGTAGTGTGGGTGAAAGATCTAAAATCAGCTAAATCCCTTTCACGTATGGGGAACATTCATTATATCTCCAAACGATTTAAGTATGTGATTCTATATATTGATCGAAAATCAGCAGATCAATGGATAAAGCGAATTGAACGCCTTCCGTATGTAGGGCGAGTTGAACGCTCTTATCGGAGCAGCATTTCACTCGATTTTGGAAAAAAAGTAGATCTTCCTACGACCTAACGAATTTTGTACAAACAATAATCAGATCTGTCGCTATCATTCTAGTGGCGGATCTTTTTTAGTTCCCGTACAATTAGAATAGAAAACTTTATACGAAAGGATGATCAAATTTGAGTAGCTTTTTACAAGATATCAAGCAAAAAATAGGAAAAGGTGTCGAACAGGTTAGTAAATCTTCTCAGAGAATGCTGGAGGTGAATCGTCTAAACCAGAAATTAAATGGAAAGAAACAGGAATTAGGTCAATTAATGGGTCAACTTGGACAGTATACCCTTCAGCAGTGGGAACAAACTCAAACCATCCAGATGAATTCAGAATTAGAAGCTCAGTTTCAGAAAGCCACGGCTATGAAAGAGGAAATGAAATCAATCGAAAATATGATCCAATCGTTAAAAGAAGAGACAAATCAAACTAGAACGGACTATATTCAACATATGCCTAATCAAGCACCACAAGCTGGTCAAATGCCAATGGCGCCGATGTCGATGGCTGTCGTTTATATTTGTCCTTCTTGTGCTCACCAAATACCGAATCAATCGAATCAATGTTCTACCTGTGGTCAGAGATTTTATTAGAATAATAAATAATTGTAATAGTGCTAAATATTTCCTTTTTTTATGTAGTCATTTTTGCTACAATATGGAGGAAACTTGTAGAAAAAACGGAAATGAATATGAGACATGTCTTCCTTCTAGTTGAATATGGAGAAAGGGGTGCTTGACATTGAATCATCGTTCTGTTGCAATTACGATTACCAGCGGAAAAGGTGGAGTAGGGAAATCAACTACTGTTGCCTCCGCTGGCTTAGGATTGGCTCAGTTAGGCTACCGGGTTTGTTTGGTGGATACGGATATTGGTCTTCGTAAGTTAGATTTGATGCTAGGGTTAGAGAACCGTATTGTGTATGACTTGGTAGATGTTGTCGAAGGACAATGTAAGATCAGACAAGCCTTGGTGCGCCATAAGGAGTACCCAGAGTTGGCGTTGTTACCAGCAGCCCAAACTCGTTATAAAGAAGAAGTAGTTCCACAACAAATGGAACAGTTGATTCATGAGCTTCGAAAAGAGTTTGATTATATTTTAATTGATTCACCAGCAGGAATTGAAGGTGGATTCCGTAATGCCATCGTGGCTGCTGATCGTGCGATTATCGTAGTAAATCCAGAAATCCCATCCGTACGAGATTCTGACCGGGTTATTGGGCTTTTGGAATCAGCCAATATAGGGCAGATTGATCTTGTAATCAATCGTGTCCAATCGGATATGATCAAGGATGGAGATATGCTTAGTGTAGAACGAGTCCAAAACCACTTAGCTATCAATTTACTCGGGATCGTACCAGAAGACAAACGGATTATCCGTTCTTCTAATACAGGAGAGCCGGTCATTTTAGATGATAAGTCAATGGCTGGGAAAGCATATGCCAATATTGCTCGTCGCCTATCTGGTCATGATGTTCCATTCCTAGAATTAGAGTCGGATACGTTGATCTCAAAAATCAAACGCTTGTTTCATATAGCATAGGAGGCGAGAGTGGAATATGACATTTTTAAATATGTTTGGTAGTAAAGAAGAGCCGACCGCTACCAAGGCAGATGATCGTTTATCCTTAGTTTTAAGCTATCAGCGTTCTGATATAGATGAGAGAAAGCTAAAGTTCTTTCAAGCTAGATTGATTGAACTTTGTGACGAGTTTGACTTTGATGTTGTGGGACAAGTGACCATCATTCCTCAATCCAAGGAACGAACTACGATTATTAACGCCAGTATTCCCGTTCGCAAAAAAGAAAATGGGTAAAAGCACGATCCATTTGGATTCGTGCTTTTTTACTCCTTATAGAAAATGCCGGTGTTGTAATCGACTGGACAAAAAATCTGCCACGATGTTAGGGAAGTTTTTGTCCTCTTCGAGTGTCAATAAAGCGATCGAAACACGAGTGCATCCGTATTGTCTCATTAATCGAACTAATTGATCTTTGGTTGCGGGAGTAGACCGACCATATCGATCTTCAAATGTTTTTAAAATTAATGATTCTTCAAACGAAGGATGTGCTTTTTGAAGCGTAGCTCGATTCAATTGCCAGTCTTGTAATTGCCGTCGTTTGCGAGGGCGTTGCTCCGGGACGAATGAGAACTTTTCCGGATTTTTTCGGCGTAATGTATAGATTCTTTGATAAATGGCACCTTGAGTCCGAGACAGTTTTGATTCTAATTCTGCAATGGCAGTTGAAAGCGATTTCCCTTCTTTTAAAAAACGATTTACCGTATCGATTACCAGATTCTCCTCTTCTTCTTCCCAGCTGTTTAAGCGGTATGTGGTAGAATCACCATCGGTATGGATAAATCGATTGGGGTTTTCTGCACGTAATTTTCGAACATGAGACATAATCCCCGCGTACCCTCTATTTAAATCCAATGAGATTTGTTTTAATAAATCCCGATCCCGTTTGCCCGCCGCTGATCCGTTATTGATAGCCTCTATGATACGGGTATTTTCTTCCTCTGTATATTTCCCTTTTTTTGGATCATACATATTCCGAACTCCTTTCTCCATAAAATCTGGATACTCTATATTTACTAATATAACAGAAAAGACAGTCATTTTTCTACGTAGGTATAAAAAGGTGGATTAATGACGATACACATTAATAGATTTTATTTTTTGGAAAAAGGAGGAAATGAGAATGAATTCTTTAACTATAAAAGAAATTAGCTCTTTCCTATCGACACGAATACATTTTCCAAAGAAGTCTCCCACGGAATCACCACCACATAAAAAATGGGATGCTTCCGCGCGTGCTGCTATTGTCATTTTATGGGGGCTTCTTGTCTATCCTCAATTAGATAAAGATCTAGAGCAAAGAAGACAGAAAAAGATTGTTACGATTGCTGAATTACAACGACTATTTTTCGAATATCTTGGCAGTAAAGAACAATGTATGCAAATTTTATTATTGTTAAAGAAACATGACTACATAAGAATGGATGAAGATCAAACGATCTCTGCGGGTACAGAGCTTTATAAAGCGGTAGACGCACTAAAGATGTATCGACTGTTTCGTGATTCGATCATATCCCGTTCATTTTATCAGCAAAATCAATGAAACCAGCTTTATGTTTCGCTAAGCTGGTTTTTTGTGCGTTTATTCCTTCGTTTCTGTATCAAGCAATTGATCGATTTCGTGGCGAATTTTTATTAAATCTTCGGGTGAGAGTTTGGAAAGATCACGGATCATGATTTCTAGTTTCATGGATCGGAATTCTTCCAGAAAAGGTGGCATATAATGTTTCTTGACTGACATAGGAAAAACTCCTTTCAGTTAAATGGTTATCTTTAGCGTATTTCCTATTTTATCAAAAGCAAGAATGGATTGTGTGTGAATAATAACTGTCTATATAGCCGTTATTCATTTGATTCATATTCAAAAAAAATGTACTTTTTTGGTTTTGATTTACGTAAATGGGGTATATAAGGTTTTAATCATGTTTATCTCGTCTCTAAAATAAAAGATAAGAGGTGCTGGAGATATGCAAGAAAAACTACATGCACTGGAAGAGCGGTTAAACCACTTGGAACAAGAATACTTATTAGCCAAAGAGCGCCATGAGTTCTTGCAACAATATGATTTATATGAAGAGATGAAGCAGATTTGGAAAGAACGTCGTGACCTTAAAAAGCAAGCAAAGCTTTGTAGTTGAAAATAAAATAGCAAAAAAAGCAGATGTCCTAAAACGGGATATCTGCTTTTTATTTGTCTGATCGCAAAATAAAAAGTACCAAAATTTCCTACACATGAAAAACTCATTTCGACACAATATAAGAGTACAAACAGCGAGGAGGTGAAAACAAATGTCTCGTAGCTCTTCTTCTAACAACTTGGTTGTAAATGGTGCTTCTCAAGCTCTTGATCAAATGAAATATGAGATCGCTTCTGAGTTTGGTGTACAACTTGGCGGTGAAACTACTTCACGTGCTAACGGTAGCGTGGGTGGAGAAATCACAAAGCGTCTTGTTGCTTTGGCTGAATCACAACTTGGCGGATTCCGTGGTTAATTGAATACTTGGTTAGAAAGGCAGTGGCGACCCCACTGCCTTTCGTTATTTTGAGGAATTGAAAAGACAGACTAAAAACACTTAGAATAGAGCCAATTTATCTAAAAGAGGACTCTGCTTAAGTGTTTTTAATTAGAGCTTACCATTCATGTAACCCTGTGGACGTATTCACCTTAGACTTCGGGTGGCTCACTTACAAAATTGAACATATGATTCACTCCCTGTAAGTGATACCTTCTTCAAAATTCAGCTATTTAGGCATCTGGCGGCTCATTCACAAAATTGAACATATGATTCACTCCTTGTAATTGTTTATGAATCTGGTTCTGAAGATAAGTCTGAAGACTATTTTCATATCCAGAAGATTGGTAACGTAGAGATATATCTGATATTAAAAGTAGTACATTGTCCCCCATATGGTCAAGTTTTAAATTGCTGTAGATTTCCCTTGCATTGTTTAAATAGGGGAGAGCTTCTAGTTCGAGTCCTTGACGATAGTAACATTCACCCATGACGGATAAAGCTTTAGCCAAATAGAATTCATCTTCCTTAGCTAGTTCAATCGCATATTTCAGATGGCTAATGGCTTCTTCGTAACGTTGTTGTTGCATAAGGATTCTTCCTAATTGAGTGTATGTGGTGGATACGAGATATTTTCGCCTAATTTTTGGTTCCAGTTGAATTGCCTTTTCGAAATATAGCTTGGCCATGAATAGATCTCCAAGTGAGGAAAAAGCAACACCCAATGAAGATAAAAATTCAAATTGGCGGTGTATATTTCGATCTAATCGAGATAGGTCCAATCCTTCTCTTGCAAATTGAATAGCTTCTCGAAACCTCCCTTGCTTCGTCAAAATCTCCACTCGAATTTGATACAGATTTAATCGAGCATCGGAAAAATCCATATACTTTCGATCATCCCACAATGATTCAATCAACCGTAAAGCTTCGTGATCGCGGTCTAGCTTTTCAAGAATAGATGCTTGATTAATACAAAGTAGTAGATAGAGATAGGTGCGCTCACCATCAGGCTGGAAGGAGTTAATTCCGTGTCTAGCTGCTTGGAGAGCTGGTAATAGTTTGTTTTGCTGGTGTAAAACTTGTGATATTCCATAATAGCTAGCACACACGAAGTTATGCACCAAAGACTCACCTGATTCGTTAGCGATGCTGATAACTTGTTTAAAATATTGAATCGCTACGTCATGACGTTCTCTCATTTTTGCATGCTTGCCCCGTAGATAGGAGCAATTCATCTCTAATAAAGGTGTTTTCCCTTCTAAGTGAATCTGTTGTGTTTCAAATTGACGAAGATGTTCCATTGCTTTCGAAAGATTCTCCGTCAGTTCCCATTCGATGAGTTGCATGATTTCAGATAGATTCCCTTCAACTGGAAGGTCCTCATCCTCCAATAGTTTTTCTAAGTTTAAATCGAACAAGTTGCAAATCTTTTGGAGCTTATCCTGATCTGCACGGATGTATCCTTTCTCGATATTATACAAATGAGCGGATGATATCCCTGTTTCGATGGAAACATCGTCTTGGTGCATATTTCGAGCGTTTCTAGCTTCTTTAATTGCTTGTGCCAGTCGACCATTCACTAAAATAAGTGCCATTTTTTCACCCTATTTGAATTGGAATTTTGCTTTCTATTGGAACGACGACTTCCGTCCAAACGAAAACAGGATGACAAGTAGATTGTATACATACTATGGTGAACTACCTACTTAGATCGAATGATTTGTATATAATTCCAAACTTTTGTACTTTTATTACAGCATAGTAGAATGTAGTCAGGAGACATCCTAGTAGATAATTGCGAAAACTTGATAAAGGGAGGGGAAAAATATGCTATGGTTTCATATCAAAGCCAAGTCTCTGGATGCGTTAAAATGCTCTACATTAGCTTTAAAACGAGTTCGATCTGGAAGAACGTCGGACGACCCAACTACCTGACGAAACTACGGAAGAGATCTATGTTGCCAGCCGTAGAAAAACAGAACAAACGCTTGTCATCACAACTGACACGAAAGTGAAGATTTATCTACCAAACATTACATGGAAACAATTCAAAATGGACGACAACAACACCATTTTTTATGGACATGGGTACGATATTTTTTCCAATTAGCATTGTCTCCCTCACATATCTAATTTCGACATTTATTTACTGATCACCTGTTCTCAGACCTTACTCTCTCCATCATTTTTTCAATTGAATTAGGAGGAGGCACGACTTTATGTACAAACTGTTTGTAGGCGATCCGCCTTTAGAAGCGAGCATCTAGTTCTCGATGTATTTGGTCTATTCTTACAGTATTTTCATTGGTTTCTTCATTATGTAAATACGAAGGGTGTAGAAGAATGAAGTAGCTCATCCTTCGTATTTTTATTACTGAAAAGGGGTTTTGAGAGATGAAAAAACTTATCTTAACACTGACTATTGCTGTTGCGGTTTTAGTTACTGGTATTGGTACAAGCTTGCAGGTTTTTGCATCAGAGGTTGAGAAAAAAGAGGATATTTTAAGAAAAGGTGTAAGTCCTAGTGGTACGGAAATCGCACAACCTACCTATTCTGCGGCCTATGAACAACAAGATTTTAAGCCAAATGGATGGAAAAAAACAGCAATGGTTTACGCTTTAAAGTATGGCGGAGACTACATTGGAAAGCTATTGAAAATACTCAACAAAGAAGCTGGAGATTATCTCAAAAAACATTCGTATGAGATTGGAGATGCATTAGACCGCTTTACTACACAGATCGAACAGAACTTAATTGACTTTATGATTCACACACTTGGATTTCCTCAATGGGTTGCTCGAAATATAGCGTGGGCAATTATGTTTCTTATCGTTTAGGAGAGGATAGCATGGAAAAAAACGTAGCAGATGAGTTAAGTAAGCTTAGGTATCACATGAAGCTAATGCAACAGATCGTGTTTAATCCCGAAAAGAATGCTTTTTTTATGTCCGTAATCGACTACGATATTAGTGAAAACCAGGTGAGAGCGATATTGAAAGTAATGTCAGCTTTCTCATATCGTTTGGAAAAAAAGGTGGATGAGCCTTCGAAGAACGACCCCGATCCAGCCCTCATCCAATTTGGGATAAGCTCTGAAGAATTGTATTCAGATCAAAAGCCAAGTTTAGATGAGTTCTCTAAGTATCTACAAGGAATTTATCCCAAGAGCATGAATCCTGAATACTTGCTTAAAAGCTTAAAAGTGCAGTCTATGTTTACTGATGTGTGTGAGTATCTACTCGATTGATCGAAACCAAAATCTATCATTCTTCCGAAACACACCACCCACTTCAAAGTTAGTTAAAGGGTGGTGTGTTTCAGAAGGCTTTGTCTGCTTTTCGTTATTTCTTTTGTTATAATGAGAGAAACTTTTCGTTATGAAAAAAGGAGTTTTTTTATGAAAACATTTGGTTACGGTAGTAATCTGAATGGTCATATGTCCACCATTGAGATGATCGCTGATACATTTACCCCTAGAGTAAATACATACTTAGAAACGTATGATGAAGTCATAATAGGTAAATTAGATTTTGATCAAAATAAGATTTATCAATACGGACTTTTAAAATCATTTGCGATTAACGAAGAAGAAGATCAAGTACAGTTATCCTTTGAGACTCTACATGAGAAGAGCCTACAATCGCTAACGGAGAACTATCAAGATTTATATCTTGCCCATGAGGGAGTTTTTGATTTACTTCTTTCTACGGATGAAAATGAGGACCAGCAGGTGCAGTATAAAGTAATATTCTTAACATGGGTCGATTTTCAATCGGGGGAAGAGAAAACGTATTTTATCGCACCGAATCATATCGTCCCAGAACCCCTTGCCTGCGTAGCGGAATTTTGGCCATTGGTAAGTGAGATTGGGAGAGATGTCGATTTTCAAAAAACGGGATGTCATGCCAATGAGATGAAAGAAATTCTAGAGCGAGCCAAACAACAATCGGAAAAAGAATAGTTAATAAAAGGGTAGAAGTCGAAAAAGCTTCTGCCCTTTTTCTATGTGATTGGGTATTGACATAGACAAAGTGTGGCATGGACACATATTTCTAAGGTATCAAGAGAGAAACAAACTTACTTCTTTTTCTTGCGAGAACTTAGCACTGTTTTCACTAAGTCGTTTAATCCAGGGGAGTTGATCAGGTTAAATAACGAGTCAGTATTACCTACATCTTCTGAGATGGTTTGCCTCTCTTCTTCGTCTGAAGCCTGTTTTGTCGGTTTTCCCTTTGGAGAGGGCTTTGGTTTTAGCTGGGATTGATTTAACTGTGATAAGGCTCCAATCAGCTGTTTGAAAGCACCTTGATCTTTAAATGCTCGCGAAAAGGACTGGAATGCTTCAATCATCTGTTTTACATCACTTGATTTCTTAGAAAAATTACCTGCTAGACCCTCGAGCTTCTTCATAGAGTCCATGAAATTTAGCCGAATCGATTTACTTTTTGCTTGGGGATTCGCGGAAATGGTTTTTCCTCTTGTGGATCGAGAGGTTTTACGTGCAGAAGTCGTGTTGTGTATAAATGGACGTTTGTGGGACTTGGGTTTTCTCGATTTCATGGTATAACACCTACCTACAAGCCCAGTTTACCTATCTATATTCACTTACCATCCTGTTAGTGAAGGGGAGTGGCAAAATGACACAGAGCTGGTGGACCCCTTCGAATTCCTCTAGGCGTGTAAAGAGGTTGCGAAGAATTTATAATCTGAAAGAAGGCTCTCAACTAGATCGTTATATTCGAGAAATGCGCCAACTCGGGGTTCGGCCTGTTCGTTTTTTAGCTGAAATTGGCATTGTGATTGGTGAGTATACACCCGACCATCAGTCTGAGATTAGACTCGGAAAGCATCCAGATGTAGAATTAGTGGAACCAGATCTTCGAATTACGATTACAGAACCTTATTTAAATAATTCAAACTCCACTTCTTTTGCTTCTCCTTATGTGACCGTTCCATGGGGGGTACAACGCGTAGAAGCGGAGAAAGTATGGGGCAGGACAAAAGGGAAAGGGATCAAAATAGCCGTAATTGATACGGGAATTGATAGCGAACACCCTGCTATTAAACCGAATTTCCGTGGTGGAGTGAATATCTTATCGCCTAGTTCCACTCCTATGGACTACAACGGACACGGAACGCATGTAGCGGGAACGATCTCAGGAAGATCGAGTGAGATGGGGATTATTGGAGTAGCTCCAAAAGCGAGCATTTATGCAGTGAAGGCATTTAATCGGAAGGGAAGTGCCAATCTTTCTGATTTATTAACGGCGATTAACTGGTGTATCGAAAATAATATGAACGTTATTAATATGAGTTTTGGAATGGAAAAAGTAAGTGAATCATTGCGACATGCGATTCAAGTAGCCCATAAAAAAGGGATTGTTATGATTGCAGCATCGGGGAATCAAGGGTTAAATGGTAGAATTGATTACCCAGCCAGATTCCCAGAAACGATTGCGGTTATGTCTGTTTCGATGGATAATGGTATTTCTTCATTTAGTAATCGGGGTAAGGGGGTAGATGTAGCAGCACCTGGAGAAAAGATTCCTTCTGCATGGCTGAATCAAACGAAGAAAGAGATGAGTGGAACCTCTATGGCGGTGCCTCATGTTTCTGGAATTGTAGCACTCATCCTTGGGCTAGATAATACGCTTAATCCAGAGCAGATTCGGTACTTGTTACTTCGTACATCAAGGAGAATTGAGGCAGAAGATATTGGGTTGGTGAATGCGGTTCAGGCATGTAAGTCATTGCAGAAGGTGGCAAGGCGTTCTCTATAATAAAATTGGTTACTTAGAAATGGATGTTTCTAGGTAACCAATTAGGCTCGTTACATAAAATTATAGATTCAATCTGTTGATCATTCTGTGGTAAACTTAACGTTACATATTATGTAACAACCCCACTCCATCTCTCATGCATTGGAGTGGGGTTGGACTGTCCGACTATCTTTGTTGATTTTTGTTCATTTTAGCCCGTGCTTGCATGTTATTAGCAACAGCATTTGATTCAGAAGCGAACTCAGTGTCCATGCCTTGCATACTGCTGTTAGCAGAAGCGGCGTTCGCAGCGGCATTAGATGTAGCTACGGAATTAGCGGCACTTGATTCAGAAGCAAACTCAGTGTCCATGCCTTGCATATTGCTGTTAGCAGAAGCGGCGGCATTAGAAACAGAATTAGATGCAGCTACAGAGTTAGCGGCACTTGATTCAGAAGCAAACTCAGTGTCCATGCCTTGCATGTTGCTGTTAGCAGAAGCGGCGTTAGCTGCAACCGAATTAGCGACACTTGATTCAGAAGCAAACTCGGTATCTCGCGCATTGTTCATTACATTTGGACCTTGTTGCGCGTTCATTTTTGATTTTCCTTGTGAAGAGTTGTTTTTATTCATGAATTCTTCACCTCCTGTGCTCATAGTCTGCCCCCTAGAGGCGGCTTAATTACATGCAAACATTCCCTTTTTTAATAAAATATCCGGAGGTTCAAATGAAAGATTCGTTATATCGTGTAATATGGAAAACACTTCCTACACGTGGAGTTTCAAGAATTACAGGAGCTTTTGCAAAGCACCCAATCAGTAAAAAGGTGATCCCATCTTACATTAACCATTTTAAAATTGAATTAGAGCCAGTAAAGAAGCCGTTAGATCAATTTAATAGCTTGCTTGATTTTTTTGTACGGGAATTAAAACCAGAAGCTCGCCCAATTGACCCGAATGCGGATCAGGTCGTTAGTCCTGTAGACGGAGCGGTTTCCCAGATTGGTATCATTCAAGAAGGGTCCTGTGTCTATGCGAAGGGAAAAGAGTACTCCCTTGCTGAACTGTTAGGAAACGATCCTCACTATGTGGAGAAGTTTCAAGGTGGAAAATTTGTCACTTTATACCTCAGTCCCCGTGATTATCATCGAATCCATATGCCTGTAGAAGGAGATGTGGAAGGGTATGCGTATCTTCCAGGACCTCTATATCCAGTAAATCCTTTGGGAATGAGATTGTTTCCAGAGTTGTTTGCAGTGAATGAACGACTCGTTACCTACGTCCGTTCATCAGCTGGCCTCGTTGCGGTAGTAAAGGTTGGAGCGACGAATGTAGGAAGTATTAAGGTAACGTATGATGAAGTGAGCACGAACAAAGGACACAGAGCAAATAAGCAAGTGCGGTATCAAGAAGAGCCTCATTTGTCAAAAGGCGACGAGCTAGGAAGATTTGAGTTTGGTTCCACTGTCATCCTATTGTTTGAACCAAATCGAATTGAATGGACGATTCCGGAGGAAGTAGGAACGCAAGTTGTTATGGGTAAATCCATTGCTAAGATAGTGGGCTAGAAAGAAGTAGCAACGACGGACGGAAGAACAAAAAACCTTTTTAGACGAAAAAAGTATGCTTTTTCGTCTAAAAAGGTTTTTCTCATAAGGAACTGCTTTTTGGAGCAGGCTAATGTTGGGTGAAGGCTATGAAGCAATTGATACATAAACATTTAGATCGAGAGGCTTGGTATCTCCTTACCATTAGCGCGTTACATGCAATTTCGTTAGCTCTGTCTAATACATTTTTAAACGTATATTTATGGAAGTTGAAACAAAATTTTCTGCTGATTGGTTGGTATAATTTAACCTATCATATCTCGGTGGCGGTAACGTTCGTATTTGCCGGTTGGCTTACGAAAAAGGTCGATCGTGTGATTGCAATACGATTAGGAGTGGCGATTCAAGCATTGTTTTATCTGACTGTCTTATTTTTAGGCACCAGTGCCGCAGATTATGTGGTGTTGCTGGGTTTCTTTATCGGTGTGGGTAGTGGATTTTACTGGCTAGCTTTTAATGTTCTGTACTTTGAGATTACGGAACGTGAGAATCGAGATTATTTTAATGGAATCAGTGGGTTTACGAACTCCTTAGCCGGGATTATAGCACCTATATTATCTGGTTGGATCATTACACGAATCAATCATTTCACGGGTTATCGGATTATTTTTTGGATTTCGCTGGGGATTTTTATCGCGGCCGTTATTGTGAGTTTCTTTTTGAAGGCACGAAGTTCTCGAGGAAGTTATCGCTTAAAAGAAGTACTTCGTATTGCGTGGAATCGGGAGAATAAATGGCACTGGATTAATCTGGCGATGCTGGTTCAGGGAATACGAGAGGGCGTTTTCGTCTTTATTACAGGGCTTTTGGTTTATCTAACGGCACGAAGCGAACTTACATTGGGTACATTTTATACAGTTTGTAACCTCGTCTCGCTTATCTCGTATTATTTTGTAGGAAAATGGATGACCCCTGAACGTAGAATCAAAGCCATGTTTGTGGGTGCGATAGCGCTCGGAGTGTGCTTTTTGCCCTATTTATTTTTGTTAAATACCTGGTCGATGTTCGCGTTTGGAATAGGCATCTTTTTGTTTTTTCCCTTTTACTATAATCCGATCTTATCCATTGTATTTGATGTAATTGGCGAAAAGGTTGAAAATGTGGAATTACGGGTTGAATATGTGGTTTCGAGAGAGCTGGCTTTAAATATAGGCAGGATTCTCAGTGTATTTGGCTTCATTATATGGATTTCGTATTATCCAGATCTCATTCATATAAGGTGGTATTTGTTGCCGATTGCCTTCATGCAGGTGCTAACATGGTGGTTAATCCGTAAGGCAGCAAATGGGAAACGAGTGGCTTCCACGTAAAAGGAAGTCACTCGTTTTTGATGAAAAAGTTAAACGCGGGGAATGGATCATAGTATACTAGAAACAGAAATATCGATCCCCAATTTCGAATCATTTGTTTAGTTAGTAGATAAAGGGAGGGAAATGAGTGTCATACCAAGAGCTATTAGAAGCACAGCGAAAGTATTACCATTCGGGGATTACGCGAACCTTATCATTTCGCCTTGAAATGTTAGAACGTTTGCGGGTTGCTGTCAAACAGTCTGAATCGCAGTTGTTTACAGCTCTACAGCAGGATCTAGGCAAAAACGAATATGAAGCCTATCTGATGGAGATTGGGATGGTTTATAAAGAAATCAGCTTTGCTAAAAAGCATCTGAAATCGTGGATGAAACCAGTAAGAGTAGCAAATCCAATTTCCTTATTCGGAGCGAAAAGCAAGATTTATTCAGAACCTTTTGGCGTTTCTCTTATTATCGCTCCGTGGAATTATCCGGTTCAGTTACTGTTAAATCCGCTCATCGGCTCGATTGGTGCTGGAAACTGCTCGATCTTGAAGCCTTCCGAATATACACCGCATGTCTCACAAGTGCTATCTCAGCTAATAGACGGGATTTTTCCTACAGAATATATTGCTGTGGTCGAAGGAGACGTGGAGGTGAGTCAAGCGCTACTGGAATTACCATTTGATCATATTTTCTTTACAGGAAGTACTTCTGTGGGGAAAGTCGTGATGAAAGCGGCTGCGGAGCATTTAACGCCTGTTGTTCTCGAGTTAGGTGGAAAAAGCCCTGTTATTGTCGAGAAGGATGCCAATTTAGACTTGGCAGCACGCCGGATTGTGTGGGGGAAATTTAGTAACTCAGGTCAGACGTGCGTAGCTCCAGACTATTTGCTGGTTCATGAAGAGGTGAAGTCTGAGCTGATTCAATTGATTCAGAAGCATATCTCGATTGTGTATGGAAATGATCCGCTTACGGCAGATAATTTCGGAAGCATTGTGAGTAAGCGCCATTTTGAACGGCTAAGAGATTTTCTTCGTGATGGTGAAGCTGTAGTAGGTGGGCAAGTGGATGAGGACAAACTACGGATTTCGCCCACTGTACTAGATCAAGTATCATGGGATTCACCCATCATGGAGGATGAAATTTTTGGACCGATCTTGCCTGTTTTTTCCTATCAGTCTTTGTCGGAATGCATAAAGCGGATTCAGCAGTATGCTAAGCCTCTAGCGCTCTATCTCTTTACTGAGAATAAAGAGAAAGTGGAAACCATTTTGCAGAACGTTTCGTTTGGTGGTGGATGTGTGAATGATACGGTAGTTCATCTATCGAATATCCATCTTCCTTTTGGAGGAGTTCAGCATAGCGGTCAGGGAGCGTATCATGGTAAGTTTAGTTTTGATGCTTTTTCGCATCAAAAAGGAATTGTTCATCAAACGACGTTATTTGACCCAAGCATCCGTTACCCTTTAAAGGAAAATAAGATTTCGCTATTGCGTTGGTTGTTTCGGTAGGGTAGTAAGGAAAAATCCCGTACTCGTCATGAGTGGGAGATGTTAATTGGTGGAAAGTGGTTAAATCGAATCGGGGCATTAGCGATTATATTTGGAATGATTTTCTTTTATAAATATGCGGTTGACCATGACTGGATTAACGAAACGATGCAAGTTTGTTTAGGGTATTTGGTAGCAGGTTTGTTTGCTTGGATGGGGATTCGGACTCATAAAAAAGGACTTCCTATTTTTGCACAAGGAATATTGGGGACTGCGATTGCAGTGTCTTATACAACGAGCTTTGCCGCTTATGAATTTTATCATTTGATTCCCACGTTGGTAGGATTTGCTTTGATGTCAGTTGTGACAATCGGGGCATTTTGGATTGGATTTCGATATTCATCCATCGCGATTGCACTTTTGGGTTGGTTCGGAGGCTTTGTGACTCCATTATTAATCCATAGTGATCATGGCTCTACGATTGGACTATTTAGTTATCTAGGAGCTCTTACAATCGGTGTGTTAATTCTGGTATATCGTCGCCCTAGTTGGTGGATTTTACAATCTCTATCATTTGGTGCAGTTCACCTGATGTTACTTATTTGGGTTTCAGATAAGCCGTATGGAGAAGAACGGGCATTACATGTTGCGTTAGCTTGTCTCTATGGGTTGATTTTTGTAAGCTTTGAATATCTGATGGATCGAGTGAAGAAGTGGAAGATTGCTATGATGTGACGGGATATCTAATACCGCTGTTCCTGTTGCTTGAGATTGGCAACATTGGAGGCTTTCGTAGATCAGTCATATCCGGCATCGTGCTATTGTTAAGTAGTGTAGTGTATCTCTGGTTGATGACACAAAGCCGAAAACGTGAAGAAATGGCCTTAAATCGAATGATACGTTGGGAGCTTTCTCCTGGTATTTTAGTCTTTCTTGGATTGGCGCAAATGTTATCAGGAGTTACGTTAGTTATCGCATGGAGTTTGTGTGGTTTGGCCGTTATCTGGTATGGATTTAAACGTATATCCCAATATTCTATTATATTAGGAAGTGTTCAATTTTTAGTGATTTTTTCTTATTTTTGCAAAGAAACATCAGTGGTGTGGGTGCAAGGTGAATTGTCCCGTCAGTGGGTGGATGTAGGGCTACTTGGTATTTTTGTAGGGATACTCTACGTAAGTGCAAATTGGATGAGTATGATACCTCGTTGGAAGTGGTGGGAGGATAGCTATCACATCGCGTGGTCAGTATTGATTGTATTGTTTTTCACCCAGAAGCTAGCACACGGACTCGATTATTATGTGGTTCATTTACAGTCCGGTCAGCTGTTGCGTAGCTTTGAGATGGAGATTATAGGGCTAATCTGGTTGGGCTTAGCGGCTCTGTATAGTATGTTCGCACGAAAAAAACAGCTTCTTTTATTTGATGGTTGGGTGTGGATTTTAGTTGGTTTTGGACTGTTTATCCTCATTCCTCAGTTAATGGAGATGTTACATCCGTCTGTGTACGTGCCTATTTTAAATATAAGAACACTTATTTCGCTACTTAGCATGCTAATTGTCTTCTTATTTTATCGGAATCGAATGCAACATCTTTTTATTAAAAGGAATCAATGGATTTCAAAAGTATTGTCTGCGATTCTGATACTCATTCCCTTTAAATGGTTGACGGTTGAAACGATCAATTATTTCTGGATCCAAGCATTAGAGAAAGGTGCAAATTTAGCGCAAATTGGATATCTAGAAAATCAAACTTTGTCAATCGATTGGACTCTATTTGCGATTGGTTTAACATGGATGAACAGAAAAATACGCTCTCGTGTTTGCTACTTGGTGCATCTTAGGTTGGAGTGCGATCTTTATCACTTGTTGTAGTGTTGTGGTACCTTCCATTGAGCAGTTTGTCCCTGTTTTTAACTTGCGATTAATCAGCTTTTTCTTATTAAGTACAGCATTATTCTTACAAATTTTATGGCGAGATCGTTGGATTGCTTGGCTTCCCAAACAGTCATCGTTTTTCTTGTACGGGTTTATCTTTACGATTGTTCTTGCCTTATTTGAACTTGTGACGGTAGGGGTTTCCAATACCTTCTCACATCTGATTACCCTTGTGCCTAAGGGAGAGGCGGAAAGATTGATTCAATTAGCCAATATGTCGCGTCTGGCCATTTCGATTGCATGGTTACTCTTTGCTTGTCTTCTATTATGGATGGGAGTACGTCAAAAGGTACAGAAGTTACGATTAACTGCATTTGGTTTAATGGCTCTAGCGATTTTAAAAATTTTCCTATTCGACCTTTCATTTTTAAACAGTTTATATAGAACTTTATCTTTGATTGTGTTGGGGATTATCTTGCTAAGTGTTTCCTATCTGTATCAGAAAAAGAAGCATTGGTTCATAAGTAACGAAATAAAATGATATCTGGAGTAACCATATTTTCTTAATAAAAGCTTAGATCTAGCAGGATTTTTATGGCGAGGGCAGAATATTAAAAACAGAAAATAATTTGATCCTCCTACTTGGATGATTGAATTCTTTGTGCTAATATAGTCGTCAGTGTAACTTGACATGGATAGGTTGGCGTGATATAAGAATACCATTGATATTTTAGAGAGCGCTTTTTTGATGCTCTATAAGTCCCCTGGATCAAAAATAGGTAATTTATACCTTTACATTTTGCATAAACAGTTAAAATGGAACATATGCATGGGACGTGAAAAAAATCCGGATCTATAAGCTAGAATAGAAAAAACGATCATGATTTAGGAGGAATTAGTCATGTCCATTCAAAAAGAAGTTCTCCTGACTGAAGAAGGACTCGAAAAAACGAAACAAGAACTTGAATACTTTAAAACAGTGAAACGCCATGAGGTAGCAGAGCGTTTAAAAGAAGCGATTGCTCAAGGTGACTTAAGTGAGAACTCTGAGTATGATGCTGCGAAGGAAGAGCAAGCGTTTATCGAATCTAGAATTATCACGCTGGAAAATATGATTCGTAATGCCAAGATTATTAGCAGTGATCAAGTTAAGAAAGATGTCGTGGGTGTGGGATCGAAAGTGACCATTCAAGAAGTTCCAGATGGGGATTTTGAAGAGTATGCCATCGTAGGTAGTGCTGAGACAGATCCGGACTCAGGTAAGATTTCGAATGAATCCCCAATCGGCTCCGAATTGATCGGTAAAAAGGTTGGCGATCTGCTAAACGTACCTGCTCCAGATGGAACGATTCAGTTTAAAATTGTAAAGATTTCTTAATTCCTTTAGCGGAATAACGATAAGAGCCGACGACTATTTAGTCATCGGCTCGTTCTTGTTTACTAGCGAGGTTGCATGGTATTCCAGGCGGTTACTTGATTGACAAAGATACTAAGAGTTCGATGCGTTTTATATTCAATCCATTGATTGTGTTGGTTTTTAATTAATAGATGGTATTCATCCCAAGCGTTGTGGGGCAATGTGACAATGATTTCATCAATGGGATGTCTCACGGGTGAGAAGAGGGTTAAAACAACGGGAGTGGGAAAGTGAACATGGTAGTAGGAAGCAGGTAATTGGAGTGAATTAAGTCCAGATAGCTGATGGATCTCCGATAAAACCATGCTTACTTCTTGTCTCATTGTAGAGCTCACTCGCAGGGGTGTGTCACCCTGTTCATGATGGTAGACTGCTTGCATCGAAGAAATGGGGATGGGCTCATGAAAAGAGGCAGAATCTCCAGTAACTTTATTACTAGGTAAAAGAAGGAAATAACAGAAAACCAAGAGAATTATTCTTCTTACGGGAACCATATTGATCTCCTCTTTCTAGGAATCTCCTATTATAGTTTCAGTTTGCCTAGCTTATATGGGATCTATACAAGAGAGTGTATAAATTTGACAGGGCGGACAAGTCATTAAGGAGGATGAAATGAAAAAAATAGAGTGGTTGCACACAGCTGATCTACATCTTGATCGACCTATCTCTGGATGGAAAGGGACAGCGGAGCAGTTGATGGTGCGTTATGAAGAGCATCGTGATACGTTTCGTCGAATCATTTCTTTTGTAGAGGATCATAAGCTTCCGTTTTTGTTCATAGCGGGTGACTTTATTGAGCATAGTGCTGTAACCAAGTCGACCATTCGTTTTGTCATGGAGCAATTAGAAAGAATCCCTTCGACGCAGGTGTTTATTGCACCTGGGAATCACGACCCTTATATGGAGGGATCTTATTACTTGCGTTCTTCTATATGGCCAAAGCATGTCCATATTTTTGGTGGCGAATGGGAAGAGCATGTGGATAGTACGCGCAAGCTTTCAATCGCGGGGAGAGGCTTTACTAGTTTTTTAGAATCACAGTCGACTCTTCCGAGGTTACGTACCAACATGGAATATAATATTTGTGTTTGTCATGGAGATCTTCAAGCACCGGGTCAGGGGAGTCAGTACTTTCCACTTGTGGAAAAGGATTTCTTTGATCAAACATTTGATTATGTAGCACTGGGTCATATTCATAAAGCAGGACAAGTTCAATTAAAAAATAAGAAAAAGACGATCATTCGTTATGCGGGTTCTCCAGAGGCGCAAAATTGGAAGGAGCTAGGCAGACGAACGGTAACTTGGGGCAAATTGCGTTCAAAAGGAGTTCAGATAGAGGAAGTATCGTTACATAATCGTACGTATGAAAAAGTGGATCTCGATATCAGTTTCTGTCAAACCAGAGATGAAGTGCTGGAGAGCATGTTGGCAGAGGTTCAAAAGCTCCCAAAAGAGTCCTACTACCGAATTCAATGGGGCGGGAGAAGAGATTTAGAGTTGTCACTTGAACAGGAAAAGCTTTGGTATAGTAGGCTCTTAGCTGAACAGGGATATCAGAATGTATGGTTAGAAGATGAGACGACTCCCGATTTTGACTTGGCGCAATATCGACAGCAAAGTGGGCTAGTATCGTTATTCATTGAACGGATGGAGCAAAATTTACAGCAAGAACAGGATGAAGACCGCCGCAGGCTCATCAAACGGGCGATGTATAAGGGATTGGAAGCATTATTGGTAAAGGAGCTTGCTCATCTATGAAAATCAAACGAGTGAAATTTCGTGGTTTCGGTCGGTGGATTAACCAAGAATTTGAATTTCAAGACGGAATAAATCTCATAGAAGCTCCCAATGAAGCAGGAAAGTCTACCTTGCTTCATGGCATTTATGGACTGATGTTTGGAGAGAAAAAAGAAGGCCTGAAAAAGCGGAAAGAAGCAGATTGGTATGATTCATTTAAGCCATGGCAAAGTAGCGAATATGGTGGAGAAATTGATTACGAATACCAAGAGCAGCTTTTTCGGCTATATCGCTCCTTTGCTTTCCCTGATTCGCAAGAACAATTAGTTGATCTAAAAACAGGCGAGGATCTCTCTGCCTTGTATACGATGAATAAGCAGAAGGATCGGCAGTTTGTGGAAAAGCAGATTGGACTCAGTGGTGAGGCATACCGGCGGGTGGGGATTTTTACATCAGGCATGTGGACACAGATATCGAAACGAAAAGAAGAGGATCACTCCTTTCATCAGAAGATGGTGGAGCGCATGACCAAGTTGTTGAAGAATGGGGCAAATCCAGACGGTTTCTCTGCATTGGAGAGCCTGGATCAACAACTTGAAGCGATTGGAAAAAGTGAATATGCACGCCATAAGCCCTACGGCGTTGAATGTGAGAGAGAACGTACCTTAAAACAAGAAGTAATTACGCTTCAAGAAGTACGCCATCAGCTTCAAATCAATTACGAACAACGTAGTGACATCACGAAACAGATAGAGGTAAGTCAACATCAGATACGGGAGTGCTTGCATCAGATTGAACAGATTAAACAAAAGGTAGCGGATCTTCGCGAGTTGGAAGTAGATGTCCAGCAACTTGAATATCTTTATAAATCAAAGGCACAGCTGGAGCAACGACTGGACCAATGGAGATTATTAGAGCAACAGATTTTAGACTGGCGCAGGGAACAACAAGAGGTTGCTGCTACTCGCGAAATATCGACTGAATTCTTTCAAGAAGTTCAACTTTTATATAAACAGAGTGAAGAACTACGTAAAAAGTTGGCGCAAGCTCGTGATGAGCTCAGTAAGGTCAGCGAGCATCTGGAAGTTGCTCGTACACGGAAGGAACAGATGAGTAGTGTTGAGAAAGATCGCGCCTCTATTATGCTCTCAAAGTTAGATGATTTTAAAGCAGGGGATTTGCGTTATCAAGCGCTTCAGTATGTAGAGGAAGAAGAGGAACAACAGAAATTTACCCAGATCAATCACGATTTAGAACAACTAGGAATCCTGCAGGATGAACAAAATCAATTGCATGAGAAGAAAACGATTGCTCATCAAGAGTTTTTGAAAATGAAGACCCAACATACTCAGAAGAAAGAGAGTTCGGTCCCTTGGTTGCTTGCTTCGATCGTGACGCTGGCAATTCCCGGAGGCTTTGCCTTTTTTCACTGGGGTCTAGGCCTCGGAGCTTTGGTGATTCCTCTCCTTTTATTGTGGCAATATAGACGGATCTTTGTTCAGGATCGATCACGTAAGAAAACAGAACAACATCAGAAGAAGCGAATGCAAGTGGTACTTGAAGACTTAGATCATCAGCTCCAAGAAAATACGCAACAACAGAAGCAAATCATGCAAGTATGGCGTGTTAGGAGTTTGACTGATTTGCTATTAAAGCGTGAAGAGATTCAAGGAAGCTTGAATCAATCGATGGTTCAAACCATTGAGCGTCGTAATTTAGAAATACAACTAGAGGAGCGAAAGCAAGAGATTGAAGAATGGATGAAGAAGCACATTCGCCCCGTTCCTGAGTTCTCCGTTTCTTCTTGGAAAGAAGCTATTCGTAATCTTCAAAAACAAGAGCAACGTGCGGAAGATCAATATCGCCTCTTTCAGATGAAGTCAGAGGCTTTAGACCGAGAAATTACGGAGAAAAGCGAAGAGAGAGAGCAGATCGAGCTTTCATTAGAGCAAAAATACCTGGAGTTTGGGGTTAGCACCTTCGGGGAGCTTGAAAGCTGGTACGAACGTCATAAGCATCTCATTCAATTACATTGGCAGATTCAAGAGGCAGAGAAACGGTATGAGGTTTGGAGCAAGCAAATCCAAGAGGAAAATTGTCTCGATCAATGGAAGAATCAGCGGGTTCAGATTCGTGAGATTCAGTCGAAATACTTGGGTGAAGTAAGTTTGTTGCAAGATCGTTATCGGGATTGGGAGTATGAATTGGCAAAAGCGGAAGAACAGCAGAGGGATCGCGAACACGTGAGAGAGACACAGCAAATGGAGTTGGTCAGGCTCGATAAAACGTTGGAAGATTGTGAAGAGCAACTTGCGAGGTTGCCTCTTGTTGAGAGTGAGTGGGAAAGTTCTAAGAATCGGATTCTGGAATTAGAGGAAGAGCGGACGATTCTGGAGCTGGCTAAGCAGGCTTTGGAGGAGTCGTCTCGTCAGTTCCAAGAAGATTTATCTCCACGCTTAACTCCTCATGCATCGAGATGGATTCGCACCATTACACAAAATCGCTATCAAGCTCTTAACATCGATCCGAAAGAAGGAATCCAATTAAGTGTATTTGTTCCTGAGACTGGGGAACGGAAATCTGTGGAACATCTAAGTACAGGAACGATTGATCAGATGTACCTAGCATTACGATTTGCTTTACTACAGTTTTATTCGGAGATGACTCGGACAAGACTTCCTTTGATTTTAGATGACTGCTTCGTTCATTTTGATCAAGACAGGCTTTCAGAAACCCTGCAACTATTACATCAGTTTTCACAGGAACATCAGGTTATTCTCTGTACCTGTCAAACCCGTGAGCGAGAACTATTAAACATGTATCAGCTTCCGCATCATTCGATTACATTATCGTTGTGATGGAGTATGTTTGATTATGCCTTTCATGTTTTTTTATGACGATTGCCCTTCTGTGATTGACTATTAAAGAACCTTTGGCTAATCTAAAACATGAATAGCGATTATCCAATAATTATTTTAATGTAGGATAATCATGGGAGGGAATTTTTTGATGTCATTGGCATTATTTCTTCATTTGTTCGGTCTAATGGTATGGATCGGAGCGAGTGTTACCATCGGTGTTCTTTTGCTTTCGATTTGTCAACTCGATGCTTCAGCTAGTCGAAATCAGGTACTGACAGGAATTTTAAAGAAGTCCTATATGTTGATTCACCCAGCGGCAACAGTGGTTCTTGCTTCAGGATTCTATATGTTGTTTGATGGCTGGCAGAAGCTAATCAGTCAAGGTGTTCCAAAGCCGTTTTGGTTAACATTTATGCAACATGGTGGTACGCTTGCGGCTGTCTTATCTTTGGTCGTTGCGTCCATCTTGAGTGGAAAAGCAATGAAGCAACTTGCGCAGAAGGATGCTCAAACAGGGATGTTAAAAGTATATGTATGGGTTACTTTTGCTACGGTGCTATTTTCATTGGTGATTCTATACTTCGCGGCAGTGAAGCCGTTTTAGTTTGGGTTGATAGGAAGGCTAATTTGATTTAGCAAGTCTGTATTAAAATCATTGGTTGATCGAGGGCAGGAGAATCTGTTCTCTGTACCATACGCTTTTGGTGCGGTTTACTAGTAGGTACTCACTTAATACAAAAAAGCCACTATCCCTGCATGTAAATTCATTTACTCAGGCTAGTGGCTTTCGTATATCGGATATTCATTTTGGGTATTCATTGACGTCCCTAATTGATTGTATGAACAGGCAATCGATGAATCAGGTACTGTGATGATCGAGGACAATAAATTGATTGGATCAAGCTCATCATCCTAAACAAAAGACTATTGCACTAGCAGTTCCTGACAAGCCAACCAGTAATGAAAATGTACTAGGGGCAATGTATCTAGCCCTTGCTTCGAAGGACGGAGCGGACTTGCATTTCACATCTTCGCAGGCTCACTATTTGAGCTGTGGATAGATACATGCCCCGTTACAATGACTAACCAACTAACCAACCGTTCTTAAAGCCTTTGTTACTTTATAGCCCTTGCATCACCTTGTTACTCCACACGTTCCTGCTCAGCCTCATCCACATCACCAGACTGGCTATACGCACGGTTAATAGCCGCTTGTACAAAGTTTTCTCCCTCAGCCTCTTGCATCCCTAGAAGCTCATTGGAAAATTCAGCATTATACTTCGTTTGCTCTATCTTTCTCGGTTGTTTCATAATAGACCACCTCCAGGATTTGTATATAACGTTTCACAAACCAGATGAAGCTATACTGGAATAATAAGGATAAGATAGGAGGGGATTTTTCGATGTCCGGAGTCATTACGCTTCACCCCATCGAACAAACGGGGCGATTAGCTCTGTTTACAAAAGAGTATAGTGAATCAAAACGGATTACATATGTGTTTCCTAGTAGTGAATTAGTATCCCGTTATCGTTCCGAAATCTTTTCTAGCTCCGTCCAAGTGATGACCATGGATCAAATGGTGATTCGAATGAACGAAGATAGTCGGGAAATGAAGAGTCCACACTTTCGATATAAGTGCATTGAAACCTGTATGGATGAAGGGGCTGAGGAGGGCTGGTTTACACAGTGGCGAGAGCTTACAGTTGAATCTTTTTCTTGGGTTGTGAAGAGTGAAAAATGGATTGGGGAAATGAAGAGGGCGGGTGTGATTCCCTCACGCTTACGGCGGCTATTGCCTAAGGAAAATCAATTGGCTCAAGGACTCGTTTGTTTATATGAACGATACCAGCAGAAACTGAAACAATATAACTGGTTAGATCCAGAACAAGCGTATCTGACATTGTTAGAAGGACTAAAAGAACGCGATCTAACAGGAGAAGTCTTTATTTTTGAACAATTTCATGATCTACACTATATCCAGGAAAGCTTGTTATCGGGATTGGTCTCTCGTAATGCTACGGTTGAATTCCACCTACTATACGATCTAAAACGAAGTGGCTTTAGCTCGGTAAAAGCCACATTACAGCGTTTGCAGAAGGTCGGTTTTCAGGTCAATGACTACACAACAGGTATGGCCGTCATCCTATCTACAGATACCAAAGAAGAAACAGCTCTACAACATCTAAAACAATCTCTCTTTGTCTCAGACCAAGCAGTGAAACCCTTTGTGACAGTAGATGACAGTGTACAAATCTGGCAGGCAAACCATAAGAGTTTGGAAGTTCGACGGGCGATTCGCCAAGTGAAAGAATGGATGATACGTAACCACATACCGGGGGAGCAAATTGCACTTGTGACAGAGCAATGGGATGTGTATGCACCTCTCGTCAGAAGATTGGCAACGGAAGCGGGAGTTCCGTTTCATTTGCCACGTGTTCAATCTGGGATGGAACAATCTATGGGACAAGTTATTCGCTCTGCTTTTGCTTGTAGAGAGGGTGATATAACGACGATTCCATTTTTATCCCGCTCAGCTGCTATTCCGCTAACTTCTTGGAACGAACCCCAGTCATCATGGAGGAAATCGCACTATGCCTCAGATGAGCTTTTGCAATGTTGGCTCGAAGCGACCGAACCAGAGTATGCAGAACAGGTCTTGGAGTTATGGAGATGGATCGGGCAAATCCCGGAAGTTAATCGGAAGTTAGACTGGTATTCGTGGTTCGGGTCATGGGCGGCTATTCGTTTACGCCCTAACGTTGCGGTTTTTCGAGACGATGAATCATTACAAGATTGGATTGAAAATAGTCGCCTCTGGACGAAAATGGAGCAGTGGTGTCAGGAGATGAGTAAGGGTGATACGACAAACACGTCTATATGGAGTTTCCGTGATTTTGCCCAAGAGGTGACAAATTGGCTATCCCATGTTCAATTAATCATCGATCCCGAAGAGGGTGGTGGGGTACGTTTACTAGCGGCCAATATGATTTGTGGTCAGCCTTTTACCAAAGTCATTTTACTCGGGTGTGAAGAAAAAAATTGGCCGGGTTCTTATCAAGAAGACTGGCTATTTCCAGATCAATTGCGGAGGGAGCTAAGCAAAGAATCCATTTGGCTTCGTACCTCCGACCATATTAAAGAGCGACAGAAACTTTCCTTTCTGATGGCGGTGATGAGTGCACAAGATCAGGTTGTGTTCTCCTATTCCATACGCGGGGAGACGGGTGATCCGCTTAATCCATCTCCTTATATAAGTGAAGTAATCCAATGCTTGCCTGAGTACGATGATGAGTCGAAGTCTAGTCAGCACATGCTATCTCCCGATTGCTGGATTCGCTCGAAGGATATGGTTTATGCCATCGCAAAAGAATCCGTTTTCCAATCAGACGAATGGTTGGATCGAATCGGGCCAGAGTTAAAAGAGGAGATTCAAATTTCTCGATCGAGACATGCTCAGACTCCATCCCCTTGGTTTGGTTCTTTAGGAGTGGATGCGGATCAGCTATCTCATGTACTAGCGACAAAAGTATGGAGTGCTTCAGAGTTAGATGTATTGATGAGCTGTCGCTTTCGATATCTTGCACAGAGGGTATGGAATGTGAAATCACGCGAGCAACAGGGTCGGGGCTTATCTAGAATGGTTGCGGGAAATGCGATACATGCCTCTTTATATGCTTTGTTCAAAAAATTTCAAGAACAAGGAGAGGATTGGGAAAGCCTTTCTTTTTCAATATCCGATGTGGAGGGATTATTCGAGGAATTTTCAAGAGACGAGTTTCCGCATTATCCACATATCGTCAAGGAAATCGAACAGCGAAAAGAAACAAGAAGGCTCATGCAGTTTATGGGGCTAGAAGAAAAAGGACGAATAGGGGGAAAGGAGAAACACTCACTTCAACCCACATTTCTAGAATTGTCATTTGGTCTCCCCATGGATTCACCTGACCATGTGGATCCCGAGTCGAAACGAGAGCCTGTTATGATCTCCTTGACAAAGGATATGAAGATTCAGGTTAGAGGAAAGATGGATCGAGTGGATATGGACGAGGAACACCTTGTTGTATATGACTATAAATCGGGTAACAATCTCCCTACATTACAAGAGTTGTATGAAGGAAAAGCGATTCAGCTTCCACTCTATCTTTGGGTATTGCAGGAGGGGTTTGGATATTCAGAGGAACAACTGATAGGGGGTGCATTCTACACATCGGAAAGGAGATCTCTGGGATTATGGAGAGCAGGCCTTGTCCAACAAAAGGCAAACATTCATCGATCTGTAAAGGGATTAGATCCACAGCAATGGTCAGAGGTGCATCATCATATGAGAAGAAGGTTAGCGGAGCAGATACAAGCGTTACGTTCTGGAGAAGTGAAGGTGAAGCCAACTTGGAATTGCCCGTCTTATTGCGCAGCAAAGCGATTTTGTCGATATCAGAACTCAAAATAGAAAGGGGGAGGTTGCCATGGAAAAATGGATGGAGGAACTCATCTGTGAGTCATTGTCAGAGGAGCAAAAGAAAGCAGTGCTCAGCAAGGAGTATCGTTGTGTTGTCATGGCAGGAGCTGGTGCGGGGAAAACTCGGGTGTTGGTGAAGCGCTTTGTGTATACCTTGTATCAATTTGGCATGAACCCATCGAACCTTCGTAAAATGGTGGCTATCACATTTACGAAAAAAGCAGCAACGGAGATGCGGGATCGTTTGCGGAAAGAGATGGAACGAATCATCGATCGATTAGGCAAAATGCGAGAGGAAGAAGAGTATCAATCATGGAATGAAGTTCGCCAATGTCTAGATGAAGCTCGTATTTACACCATTCATTCATTTTGCCAATCCATTTTGTCGACAGAGCCCGTCCGAGCAGGAGTCGATCCGTTTTTTCAAGTATTAGAAGAATGGGAAGCGAACCGACTTTTGGAACAAGCAGTTGTCCATGTGCTTTCCTCATCCCAATTACTTCATCAAAGAAATGAGATCGAACGTGAATGGTGGATGTATTACCTTTCATTAATCGGGTGGACAAGAGCGGAATCGATGCTAGTTGAGTTGTCTCGAAAGTGGAGGAATCTGGGATGGACACTCTCTAAATTAATAGACTGTACGACGGAGAGCCTCCTCCATCATTCAGACCATGATGCTTCAGAAGAGCATGAAATGAATCGGGAATCGGAAGAAATGATAACTCGATTAATCCTGTTCTATTTGCAAGAGATTCATGTATACTATCAGCTCTTAAAAAAGCAGAAGGCCCGATATGATTATCAAGATTTAATTCAAATGGTGTGTGAAGCGTTAGAGAAAGATGCATCATTTCGCCTGCATATACAGCAACAGATTCAATCTTTAATGATCGATGAGTATCAAGATACAGATGGTCTCCAGAAGCGGTTAGTTGATTTTATGTTGTCAGAACCATTAGAGGAGAAAAGGTACTTATTTGTAGTTGGAGATCCGAAGCAGTCGATTTATCGCTTTCGTGGTGCGGATGTTTCTATTTTTATCGAAACACAAAAAGAATGGATGGACCAAGGCAATGGGGATCTTCACCTAACACATAATTACCGTTCTCAGACGGGGATTGTTCAGTTTAGCAATCAACTATGTAAACATGCTTTTCCAGTAGATGAGTTCCGCCCTATTCAAGCATCTAGATCGGATCAGGATATAGAGAAGCCTGTCCAATTGATCTCCTTCTCTCATATGGATCCAAATAACGAGAAGCTAGTGGAACAAGAGGCGATGATTATAAGCAACCAGATGAAGCGATTACGGTCTAAGTTTCAGTATGGTGATATGGTATTGCTATTAAGGAAAATGAATGATGCACCTTTATATGAGCAAATTCTTCGATCGCAGGGGCTCCCGGTTCGGATCGTGGGTGGAAGTGGCTTTTATGAGACACAGGAGATTCAAGATTTCCTCTATCTTTTTGCCACTGTGCTAACACCTGCTCGTGCAGAAGATTGGGTAGGAGCTTTGCGTTCGCCGTTTGCTCATATAAGTGATGAAGGGATTACTCGACTTGCGCTTAAGACGGGCTGGAATGGGGACCCGCAGAGTTGGCTTCATCAATCCATTCTAAGTGAAGGTGATCAGCTTCGATTACAAACATTTTGCTTTTTATATGAGTCTCTTAAGCAAATAAGTTACCGTCGTACCCCGGGACAATTGATCCGGTGGGTCATCGAACATAGTAACTATATGACGATTCTTTGGGGATTACCGAATGGGGCGCAGGCTGTTTTCAATTTAGAGAAATGGTGCTTGTCATGGGAGATGGAAACTGACCCCGATCTCCTTACACTGGAAGGATTTCTAGAGAAAATGGAACTCTACCAATCTGAGGCCAATCAAGAACCAGAGGCGGAAATCTGGGATGAGGGAGAAGATGTCATTCGAATCATGACGATTCATAAATCCAAAGGTCTAGAGTTCCCCATCGTTTTCCTCTCTAATCTATGGAATACTTCGCCTGTCTCGGTTAGTCGTGAGTCATCGTTGATCCATCCTACGATGGGCTTAGTCATAAAAGGATTTGATCATCTTAAGAGACCGAGCTATGTTAAGACGAAAATTGAATTTCCTCGCTGGAAAGAGGCTGCCTTTTATGAAGAGGAATTGGAATCACAAGAGCTGATGCGCTTATTTTACGTAGCTGTAACCCGGGCTGAAGATTACCTATTTCTGGGTATTACGAAAAATAATGGGAAATCTACATCTACCAAGTCAAAGGATATAGCCTCTTGGCTCAAAGGGATTCTCCAGAAGGATTTGGCTCAGCCAAGAGAGTCTGTTCCATTTGGTTCTGATTCCCTACCTATTCTTTATGAAAATACGATTCTCGTAAAATCCCCACAAGTAGAAGACGATCGGAAATTAGACACCTTTGATCACTTAGTGATTCCATTTACGGAGCCGATTCCATTTGGAAAATATGATCATATTCCGATCAGCGTGACGGATTGGAAAGAATTAGTTCATTGTCCGAGGAAATATTATTATCATCGTGTGTTGCAGGTACCGATACCAGATGTTGAGCGTGTAGAAGAAAAGCCATCTGTCCCTTATATCTCGGGTAATCGGCGAGGGGAAATCGTTCACTATCTCTGTGAGAGAACCGTCTCTTCAGCAGATAGACTCTGGTTACAACCGGATTGGTTTGCCCAAATAGCTCATCTGTTTCATCTAAATTCTCGTGAAATGGAGGGTTTAAAACCAGATTTAGAGCAAATTCGAACCAGGTTTTTAGATAGTCAGGTAGTTCAGAGGATCGCAGAGTCGAAGAAGGTATTAGCTGAGGAATCGTTCCAATACGTGACACCCGGATTTCGGGTAAGTGGCCAAATGGACTTGCTACTCCAAGATCAGAATCATGGCTGGGAGATCATCGACTTTAAAACAGATCGGATGAAAGTGGAAGATATCGCAGAAAAAACGGCCTTTTATCTACCGCAATTGCAACTTTATTCGCTAGCGTGGCGTGCAAGAGGGATGGAGATAAACGGAGTTACGCTTTATTTTCTAGATTGTAACCATGAAGAGAACATACAGATCGACTCACAGTGGTGGCATCAAGCCGAAAAACTCCTTGAAAATACACGTTCTTTTTTTCAATTGGAAAGAAAAATGTTCAATTGGCCGACGAAACCAAGCAAGAATTGTTCATACTGTGAATATAACGTGCTGTGCGATAAAATAGGCACAAATTCGTGAATAGTCTTCTCTTTCGTTGAAAAATGCGAAAGAGTCACGGATAATGAATGGTATGTATTATTTAAAGGAGAGTCGTCGTTTTGTCAATGATTACCGAGTTTTTTCAGAACTTATTAGCTGGATTTGCATGGATTATTATTTTCTCGCTCGTTGTTTGGATGGGCGGTTTAGTCGTTTTATTAATCATGGAGCTGTTTTCTCCAAATGAGTTATTGATAAAAGAGTATCTGTGGAAAGTATGGAAGATGTTACGAACCATCTTCGAATGGTCTTCCTACGGAGGAATCATCGCCGGTCTCGTCATGACCCAAACGTCTGGGGAAATTTATTCAAACGTCATGATCTCCTTAGCCGCAATCATTTTAAGTGTATTCCACCTCACATGGAGAAAGCAGTCTAAGCCAATCCGAGATGTAACATAGAATAAGGTTATAAAAAAGATCTGGAGAATTTTTTTCAGATCTTTTTTATATACAGATATCATGAATCTTCGACCATTAGACCTCCTTTACATTTACAAGTGGATATAAGATAATGATAAGCAAACTATTTCGGGAGCGTGGTGATGACTGGATGAACCTACTAAACCCGTTGCTGGACTTGGGGAGAGCATATCTTGCTGAAGAAGACCTAGTCCATATAGAAAGAGCTTATCGGTTTGCCGAAGAAGCGCATCGAGGTCAGATGCGGAAATCGGGAGACCCTTTTATCATCCATCCAGTCGCCGTAACAGAGATTTTAATGGGACTGAAGATGGATCTGTCGACCCTCATTGCAGCATTATTGCATGATGTGGTGGAAGATACCGACGTGGAGTTAGAAGAGATTCAAGAGCAGTTCGGTGATGCCGTTGCTCTTATTGTGGATGGGCTAACCAAATTAAAGCGCAGTTTTAAATATATGTCTAAGTCAGAGCACCAAGCTGAGAATTATCGTAAAATGTTTATTGCGATGGCGAAGGACGTTCGTGTTGTTATTATCAAGTTAGCGGATCGATTGCATAATATGCGTACCGTTCAACATATGTCGGAGAAGAAGCAGATCGAGTATGCAGAGGAAACACTGGAGATATTTGCTCCTTTGTCCCATCGTCTTGGGATTTCGAAGATTAGGTGGGAGCTAGAAGATCTCTCCCTTCGTTATAAAGAGCCTCAAGCTTACTACCGAATTGCTTCTCTCATGAAGAAAAAGCGAACGGAGCGGGAGCATTTTTTAAGCGAGATTATTGATACGCTCAAAGGAAGATTTGAGAAGTACCAGATTCCTCTTGAGGATATCTCAGGTAGACCGAAGCATATTTATAGCATCTATCGTAAAATGACACTCCAACATAAACCATTTAATGAGATCTATGATCTAATGGCTGTTCGGGTAATTGTGGAGTCCCTACGGGATTGTTACGCGGTGCTAGGGATTGTTCATACTATGTGGCGCCCGATGCCAGGTCGTTTTAAAGATTATATTGCGATGCCGAAAAACAACCTATACCAATCCCTTCATACCACGGTTCATGGCCCAAGGGGTGAGCCAATTGAGATTCAGATTCGAACGACTGAGATGCATAAGACAGCAGAGTTCGGGATCGCAGCTCACTGGGCATATAAAGAAGGGACAAGCGTTGAGCGAGAGCAAGATTTTAACGAAAAGTTAACTTGGTTCCGTGAGATGATGGAATTACAAAACGACTCCAATAATGCGCAGGAGTTTGTGGAGAGCATTAAAGGAGATTGGTTTAAAGATACTGTTTTTGTCTTTACGCCCAAATCGGATGTCATTGAGTTACCGGCAGGCTCGGTTCCGCTGGACTTTGCGTACCGGATTCATACCGAGATCGGTAATAAGTGTGTAGGTTCCAAGGTGAATGGCAAGATTGTTCCTCTCGATTATAAGTTGCGAACAGGGGATCAAGTACAGATTATCACGAGTAAACACAGCTTTGGTCCAAGTAGAGATTGGCTCAAGTTAGTAAAATCTTCGCATGCACGAAATAAAATCCGCAGTTGGTTTAAGACGCAACGCAAAGAAGAAAGTATTGCCAAAGGTCGGGAAATGATCGAAGCAGTGCTGAAGAAGAATCACTTCGAATGTAGCGAAGTCTTAAAAAATGACCGTCTACTTGAAGTGAGTAAGAAGTTTAATATGAATGAATCGGATGATCTTTATGCCGCAGTAGGGTATGGAGGAATTACGGCTCATGAAGCATACCGCCGTCTCACACATGGATTACGTGATGAGGAACCTCCAACGATCGCGGAAGCCATCGCAAATCTCCCTGAAATCAAACCGAAAAAGTTCTATCGATCAGGGCCGGGTGTGACCGTTCCAGGTGCTGATAATGTGATGATTCGGCTCTCGCGTTGCTGTAATCCAGTCCCTGGCGAAGAGATCACCGGCTTTATCACTCGAGGAAGAGGAGTATCGGTACATCGCCTAGAGTGTCCGAATATCCAAACGATCGAACCAGAACGGGCGATTCAAGTTATCTGGGAGACAGACGATCCGAACCGAACGTATCAGGTGGACATTGAGATCTCTGGATTTGATCGTAGTGGTCTCCTGAATGATGTCTTGCAAGCCGTTTCTGAGCAAAAAGCGGACTGTTTTGGGGTAGTAGCCCGCGTGCACCGCAAAGGCTTTGCCGCGATCCATCTAACAGTCTCCATTAAAAATAGCAAACACTTGCGAAACGTAGTGGAAAAAATCAAGAGAGTTCCAGATGTGATTAGTGTACAGAGAATGTTCCAACAAGGGTGAGGGGATATTATGCGAGTCGTCATACAACGTGTTTCAGAGGCGAGTGTTACCGTTGACGAGCAAATAGTAGGGGCCATTAATCAAGGGCTCCTACTACTTGTTGGTATTACTGAAAATGATGGTGAAGAAGAGGTTCAAACGTTGGCAGAAAAAGTAGTCCATCTGCGGATCTTTGAAGATGAGGAAGGGAAGATGAACAAATCCTTACTCGATCTAGGTGGTGCGATCTTATCTGTGTCACAGTTTACTTTATACGGTGATTGTCGAAAAGGTAGGCGACCTAGTTTCATGGCCGCGGCTAGACCGGAGTTAGCACAGCCATTGTATGAACGATTTAATGAACAACTCCGCCATTTTGGAGTGGAAGTGCAAACGGGGATATTTGGTGCGATGATGGATGTTTCCCTACATAATGACGGTCCTGTGACGATTTTGTTAGATAGCCAGGATCTTGTGAAAAAGAAATTCAGTTGATAATGGATATGGGAGCTTAGCGTGAGTTAAGCTAAGAGTAGAGTTTTAATAGTTACAAGGAGGTTGTCTGACTTGACAACAAATCATATTGATTTACATACGATTAATACCATTCGATTGCTTTCGATTGATCAAATTGAGAAAGCAAACTCAGGTCACCCTGGATTACCAATGGGTGCCGCTCCAATGGCATATGCTCTGTGGAATAACTACCTAAATCAAGATCCAAAAGATCCAAAGTGGATGAACCGAGATCGCTTTGTTCTATCAGCAGGTCATGGTTCAGCCCTTCTTTATAGTTTGCTACATCTCTATGGATTTGACGTATCGATCGAGGACTTAAAGCAATTCCGTCAATGGGGAAGCAGAACGCCGGGTCACCCTGAAGTCGGACATACTTCAGGCGTAGAAGCTACTACAGGTCCACTAGGTCAAGGGATTTCAACTGCTGTGGGTATGGCGATGGCAGAGGCTCACCTAGCCGCGCGTTTTAACCAAGATGGTTATCCTATTATGGACCACTTTACCTATGTAATTTGTTCAGATGGCGACCTAATGGAAGGGGTTGCTTCCGAAGCATGCTCCATGGCTGGACATATGAATCTTGGTAAACTAATTTGCCTTTATGATTCCAACGACATTTCACTAGATGGCGAATTAAACCATGCTTTCTCTGAAAAGACATTACAACGCTTCGAGGCTTACGGTTGGCAAGTGATTCGGGTAGAAGATGGCAATGACACGGATGCAATCTCTCGGGCTATTGAAGAGGCGCAAGCGGACCTAAGACGTCCAACCATGATTGAAGTACGGACCGTGATTGGTTATGGTAGTCCAAACCGCGCGGGTACTTCCGAAGCTCACGGAAAGCCACTCGGAAAAGAAGAGATTGCCGGTACTCGCAAATCGTACAACTGGGAGCATGAAGAAGATTTTCATGTGCCACAAGAAGTACGAGCTCATCTGGCTGAAACGCTTGATCGGTATACGACGAAGCATGCTGAGTGGAAGAAGATGTATGCGAAGTATCAGACAGAGTTTCCAGAGTTAGCTAAGGAATTAGAGGCGGCATTTGCAGGCACTCTTCCAGCTGGATGGGAGCAATCTCTTCCTACTTATCAAGTGGGGGATAAAGCACTTGCGACACGTGTTGCTTCCGGGAATGCGCTACAAGGTCTTGCAAAATCTGTTCCTATGTTAATGGGTGGCTCTGCTGACCTGAAATCTTCTAATAACACCGAAATGAAAGGCGCAGGCGTGTTCCATGTCGAAGACTACGCAGGTCGTAACGTTTGGTTTGGGGTTCGTGAACATGCGATGGGAGCGGCAATGAATGGTTTAGCACTACATGGTGGTGTAAAAGCATTTGGAGCTACATTCCTTGTGTTCTCTGACTATCTACGTCCTGCTATTCGTCTGGCGGCTCTTTCTAAGTTGCCTGTAACCTATGTATTTACACATGATAGCATCGCTGTGGGTGAAGATGGACCTACCCATGAGCCAGTGGAGCAAGTTCCGTCCCTTCGTCTCATCCCAGGTCTAAAAGTGGTTCGTCCTGCTGATGCAAACGAAACTTCGGCTGCATGGGCGTATGCTGTAAGTCAAACAGAGCATCCAGTCGTTCTGGCTTTAACACGCCAAAACCTTCCGATCTTAGAAGGCTCTGTCGGAAAAGGTAAAGAACTGATTGAAAAAGGCGCTTACATCGTTTCAGAAGCAAAAAATGGACAACCAGAAGGAATCTTGATTGCAACAGGCTCTGAAGTAAGCCTTGCGATTCAAGCTCAAGAGCAGTTGGCACAAGAGGATGTACATGTACGAGTGGTCAGTATGCCTTGTCGTGAAAACTTTGACCTTTTATCTGCTGGTGAGAAAGAGGCAATCCTACCAGCAAAGCTTCGTGCTCGTGTAGCGATTGAAGCGGCTCACACCATGGGTTGGCACAAGTATACTGGGGATCAAGGTGAAGTGATCGGGATTGATACATTTGGTGCATCTGCCCCAGGTAACCTTGTGATGGAACGCTTTGGTTTTAATGTAGGAAATGTTGTAGAGAAATTCCACCAAGTTCGTTCCAGATAACGATCCATTTGTGTTGATGGACAAAAGCGTATCGCCTTCAGGGGATGCGCTTTTTTGTACGGATCAGTCAACTTATACTAGTTAACTATGGTATGCTTATGATATATGAATGCGATTACATAGAGGATCGGAGTAACAGAAGTAGATAGATGCTCCTGATCTTTAGAGGGGTTAAGCAATGAGTGATCAATTAAAGGATTTTATTGGAATCGTATTTCGGATTGTGAAGTGGGTAGTAATGGGGGTTATTTTAATCTTCGTCCCATTTCTCTTGGTTTGGCTCGGCTCTATGTGGATAGAGGGACTTTTCTTCCATAGTAACACGGACCTATATTTCTACTATCGAAGTCCAATGGGTAATATTGTGACGATCCTTTTAGCACTCTTAATAATGGGGTTAATCGTAACAGCGATCCCTACTCGCGAACAAAAACGCTCTGGTCAGGCTCGGAACAAAAGGTATAAACAAAAAGTGGGAATCTATGTGGTTGTATGTCTCCTATTGTCCATATGGGACACCACTACCCATGTATCTGTGAACCAATCTGGAATCAAAGTAGCGAGTCTTTTTGGCATTCAAACAAAGGAATATAAGTGGACGGAAATCAAAGAAGTTCGTGCAGGATTTCGCGCGAGCGATTCAAATGGCTTCCAGCCAGAGTATCATGTGACATTTCAGGATGGGGATAAAATAGACCTATGGAGTTGGTCACTCAGTAATAAAATTCAACAAAAAGAAACAGCCGGCTTTATCACTGCCAGTCGCTTAGAACGAGCCAAGGCAATCCTATACATGAACGAACAAATCAAACAAAACATACCAGATCGATTAAAGTCAGGAAAATGTTTGACTAAGAAGGCAAAGGAAGAGATTGAGAAGATGTATACGGACGCGAAGGTAGAAAGTAGCGTGTTAGAGCTTTATACACTGTGTCCGGGGAATCTATAGAGGCTTTTTCGTTTCGTTTAAGCAAACGTGTTGATGTAGGTAAGCATGTGATGAAGGACCTATTGGGTGATCGAGGGCTCGGAGAGTCAGTTCGATACCTGCTCAGATACCGATCCCTCAGAGAAGTTGGGATGTCCGCTTCGCCATCCGCCGTCGGGGCAGGTGCAAAACTCGCACAGAACGCTCAAACATGTTGCACCAAAACGCCCCGACTACGGATTGCTACGCTAAGTAGGATCGCTAACATCGCAAGGATCGAACTGACTCTCCTTTCCCTTTATCCTAATTCTGGTTAATCAGTACAGTTAGCTTTGCCGATAAATAAAGTTTTTCGTTCTTTATTCTTTTTTCTTTATCCTCGCAGGTTCACTATTTGAGCAGTGGATAGATACATTGCCCGGTACTTTGGATCAAGAAAAGCCCTTTATAGGGCTCTTCATACTCAATTATTTAAGCAGAGGACAAACACATTGCTCCACATATAAAGGTCTAAATTTGTATTGTGATCAACTTAGCTAAACTGCTTACAAGCCACAACTGCCATCAAGACCCAAGCCACAATAAATGCAAGCCCACCAATCGGCGTAATCGCCCCTAGCTTTGTCACACCCGTCACAGCCATCACATAAAGACTACCCGAAAATAGAACTACACCCACTAGCATCAGCCAGCCCGAAGTAGTCAACATCCCCGAGTTTTGAACCTTGGATAACAGAATCCCCACTATCAGCATCCCAAGAGCGTGAATCATGTGATAATGAGCACCCGTATTCCAATTGGCAATCATTTTCTCAGCTACTTTTCCTTTCAAACCATGAGCACCAAACGCACCCAAAGCAATACTTAAAGCCATGTTGATACTACCTAAAAGTAGAAAGAGTCGCATGAATTTGCGCCTCCTTTCGTCTATGTATTCGTTTGAACCGAATATAACATACTTACTTATGAGAGAAAACTGAAACATTTTGCATATCCTTCTTGACATCATTTTTGGGCAAACCTATAATAGGTGTACTATTTTATTTTTGATATCTGACCTATGAACGGAAAGTAGTCTTCAAATGAGCAGTTAGAGATGGGAACTCATGGCTGAAAGGTTCCTTCTGTGATATGAGGATGAAAGACACCTGGAGGTTCTATGTTGAACGCAAGTGGTTAGTAAGCATAGACGCGGTCCCGGCGATAACGGGTAAGAGGTGGAAAGAGGCTTATATGAGTTTCTTTCAATTAGGGTGGTACCGCGGGAATAAAAAATCTCTCGTCCCTGACAAAGTTGTCTTTGTCAGGGACGAGAGATTTTTTGTCGTTTCCAGATGAAGACAACGAATTGGATATGAAACAAAAGGTAAGGGGGCATTCACATGAGCAAAATAGTAAAAGGCATGTTTGATGTCATGCCAAAGGATGAAGAGAATTGGCGACAAGTGCAGTGGTGGCGTTTTGTAGAATCTACCGCTCGCACCGTGGCGGAACGTTTTCGTTTTCAAGAAGTCCGCACTCCACTTGTAGAGTATACCGAGCTATTTAAACGAGGCGTTGGAGATACCACCGATATCGTAGAGAAAGAGATGTATACCTTTACCGATCGTGCGGGGCGCTCGATTTCATTGCGTCCAGAGGGAACAGCAGGGATTGTACGCTCGTTTGTGGGACATAAGGTATACGCACAGCCACAACCAACCAAATGGTTCTATATGGGGCCTATGTACCGTTATGAACGGCAACAGGTTGGGAGGTATCGTCAGTTTCACCAACTGGGTGTGGAGGCTTTTGGAAGTTTCGATCCTGCGCTTGACGCGGAAGTGATCGCACTCGGAATGCAATTCTTTGAAGAGCTAGGTCTAAAAGGCGTTCAAGTCGAGATCAATAACGTAGGCGATCCGGAGAGCCGTGCTCGTTATTTTGAGGCCTTAATCGCTTACTTCGAACCTTATAAAGAAGAATTAGCAGAGGATGCGCAAAACCGCTTGTATCGCAATCCGATGCGAATCTTAGATAGTAAAGATCCCCATACCCATGAGATCGCGATGGGCGCACCGTCTATCTTAGAGTATCTCAGCGAAGACAGCCGTGCGAATTTGGAAGCAGTCAAACAATATCTAGACATACTCGGTGTAAACTACGTGCAAAATGATCGTCTGGTTCGTGGATTGGACTACTATACACAAACTGCTTTTGAATACATGGTAGATATCCCAGGAGCGCAGGCGAGCACGATTGGAGGCGGCGGTCGCTACAATGGACTCGTACAGGAAGTAGGCGGTCCTGATATGCCGGGTGTAGGCTTTGGGGTTGGGTTGGAACGAGTCCTACTAGCACTAGAAGAGCAAAAAGTAGTCGTTCCCGAACCGAGCCGTCTCGACTGCTACATGATTACATTTGATCAAGCTACGAAACGTAAATCTATGGAGTTACTCGCTGAGCTCCGTAGAGCTGGACTCTCTGCTGAACGAGACTACTTGGATCGGAAGATGAAAGCACAGATGAAAGTGGCAGATCGTGAACAAGCTCGCTTCGTAGCCATCTTAGGCGAAGATGAGCTTGCGCAAAATACGATTCAAGTGAAGAATATGGAAACCGGAACACAAGAAGCGGTTCCCTTCGATCAATTGGTTACGTACATTCAAACAGAGAAAGGAAGATGATCGATGTCAAAGCCAGTACTACGAACACATAAAGCAACCGAACTTACAACACAGCATGTAGAACAGGTGATTACCATTAATGGCTGGGTGCAATCACGCCGTGACCTAGGTGGGCTCATCTTCCTAAATATCCGTGATATATCCGGGCAGGTCCAAGTAGTAGTCCATCCTGAGACGGCACCAGAAGCGTTTCAAATCGCGGATCAAGTACGTAGTGAATACGTATTATCTGTGACAGGACAAGTTGCATTGCGCGCTCCTAAGACGATTAATAAAAACATGGCAACAGGAGAAATTGAAGTAAAAGCCGCTGCCATTCAAGTATTTAGTACTGCAAAAACACCTCCTTTTCAGGTTTTAGATAACATTGATGTCGATGAAACGATCCGTTTAAAGCATCGTTACGTGGATCTTCGCCGTCCCAAGATACAAGAAAACCTTGTTTTACGCCATAAAGCCATGCAATCCGTACGTCGTTTTCTCGATCGACATGAGTTTCTCGAAATCGAGACCCCGATCATGACGAAGAGTACCCCAGAAGGAGCTCGGGATTATTTAGTACCAAGCCGTGTACATGAGGGTCAATTTTATGCGTTACCTCAATCTCCGCAGATATTTAAGCAGTTGTGTATGGTAGGGGGTCTCGATCGCTACTTCCAATTTGCACGTTGTTTCCGTGACGAGGATTTGCGTGCAGACCGTCAACCAGAATTTACACAGATCGACTTAGAGTTCTCCTTCTTAGAGCTAGAGGAATTCTATCAAATGATGGAAGAAATGTTTGTTACGCTTCTGCGTGAAGTAAAGGGAGTCGAAGTAACAGCTCCGTTTGAACGAATTCCGTATGCAGAGTCAATGGATCGTTTCGGTAGTGACAAACCTGATCTTCGTTTTGGAATGGAGTTAATCAATGTTGGTGAAGTACTAGCAGACACTGAATTTAAAGTGTTTGCGGGTACGCTTGCGAGCGGTGGGCAAGTAAAAGCGATTAATGTAAAAGGGCAGGCTCATTGGAGTCGAAAAGAAGTAGATAACTGGGGTAAAGTGGCTGAATCGTTAGGTGCGAAAGGACTCGCATGGTTAGCTTGGAAGCCAGACGGCATAAAAGGTTCCATTGCAAAAGCGTTAAAAGAAGAAGAGATTGCTTCCATCGCACAAGTAGCAGGGGTAGAAGAAGGAGACTTATTATTCTTTGTCGCAGATAAACCAAGCGTCGTAGCAGCGACATTAGGCGGGATCCGTGCTCGTTTAGGTCGTCAGTTAGGATTAATTGATGAAAGTAAGTATCATTTTGCTTGGATTACCGAGTTCCCTATGTATGAATATGATGAGAATACAGGGCAATTTATGCCGATGCATCACGCCTTCACTCGCCCGATGGAAGAAGATATTCCGTTGATGGAGACAGATCCGGAAAAAGTACGTGCAGTCTGCTATGACTTGGTGTTAAACGGATACGAGCTAGGAAGTGGTAGCTTGCGGATCTATGAGCGAGAGCTACAAGAGAAAATCTTTGCATCACTGGGGCTTTCTCCAGAAGAATCAAGGGATAAGTTTGGCTTCCTATTAGAGGCATTTGAATATGGGGTGCCGCCTCATGGGGGAATTGGACTTGGCTTTGATCGGATTGTGATGATTTTAGCAGGCGAGACCAACCTTCGTGAAATCATTGCCTTTCCAAAGACTTCTAGCGCTTCCTGCTTGCTGACAAACGCTCCTTCTCCTGTAGATGAGCAACAATTGGATGATCTGCATATCGCGGTTAAGATGAAGGGAAAAGGGTCACAATAAGCTTGTAGCTAGATGCGTTTGTACTTGTTCTCTTATTTGAAGATGTGGTAATATGGATTTAATAAAGAATCCCTGAGATGTTCGTGTGTAAACCGTAATTTTGAGCCAACATTTTTACTGCGGGAGCTTGTGTCAGTGCTTGGAAAGGATGCCATCTTATAGATGGAACCTTGATATTCGCTGCAGAGCACCCACCTGCTAGAGAGCAGGTTCAAAATTGCGGTGCCACGGCATAATGGGGCTTTTTTTGTACCTTGGTATCAAATGAAGCTTGTTAACTACGATTCGGAGTGATCATGGATGAAATTGGGTGTCGATATTGACGGTACCATCAAAGATACGAAGCAAGCGGCGGTTACGGTTTATAATGAAGAGTTTCAACAAGAGGTACGAGCTGAGGATCTTACTGAATTTTATCTAGACCGAGCATATGGATTAACACCAGAGGAAGGTCGCAAAACGTGGAGACGACTGGAGGAAAAAATCTACCGACTAGGAGTTCCGCTACCTCATGCCAGGGAAGTCCTACATCAGTTGTCAGAAGAAGGGCATGAAATTTATTATATCACCGCTAGACCGGGTCTTCCAAACATTGAAGAGGTGACAAGGAATTGGCTACGTGAAAATGATTTCCCTTATCAAAGCGATCGATTGATTATGAGTTCCATCGATAAGGCAAAGGTGGCTTTAAAAATAGGAATTGATTTATTCTTTGAAGATGCTCCTAATCATCTTGATCGACTGATAGAGCAAAACGTTCATACGATGATTGTAGATGCACCGTATAATCGTCAGTATTCGAAAGAAGTTCCTCGGATTACCGATTGGCGTCAAGTCTATGAATACATAACGAAGCTCTAATACCGGCGGAATAGAGGGAAGCATACGAGACAAAGAGTAAACAACGGGTCTCGTATTCTTTTGTGAATATACGCATTGTTGCACAAAATATAAAATATTCGTTTTCAAATTAAAATAGAAACTTTTAAGCATTTTTGGTAAAATAAACATAAGGTAAATTTTCATTTTTCATATTGATTTTTATCTATTATCGCTTTAATGTAAGAATGTATAGTTTATCATGAAAGGAGGCCATATGCTATGGCTGAAAAATCATTGGACGAGAGAATAGAAGAATTCACCCAACAAACTTCTCTCGCCACAGATCTAGCAAAACCACCCCCATACAAAGTGGGAGACCATATTGATGCCACTATTACATTTATCGCTTCGTATGGCGCTTTTGTGGAGTTAGAAGGTGGGAAATACTCAGGATTGATTCATATAAAGAATATAGCAAACCAATATATTGAGGATATACATGATTTCCTTGAAGTCGGGATGACTATTAATGCGAAAATTATTAGAATTCACAGTGATTTCCGAATTGAGCTTAGCACCCTTCATCTTGATCTAAAAAAGACATCGCAAGGAAACGAGAATCGCCTATATCTTTCTCCTTTGGAGAAGTTAAAAAATGGACTGCCTACAGGTCATGAAATCATAGAAAGTAGTAGTGCAAAACCGCCAGAGGAAATACAGAGAATTTTCAATTACTTATCTAAGGTGGTCGGGATTTTATCCCCGGAAAGCAAGGAGAAAGTACAAAGTTTGGTGCATGAAAAGGGTGTGTTTGCTTTTACGATGAGCTTAGTCGAGGCGTTAAAAGTTTTCGAAGCGGATCTATCTTTGTATCTAGTGAAGGAAATAGAGAAGCAAATGAGGGATGATCTTTAGCCAAGATCAGTCAGAGTTCATTACGACGTACCATGCCGCAGAGCGCACAGATCGATTAAAAAAGGAGTTAACTCCTGAGGACATTATTCAACTGGCAAAAGGAGGGAAAGTTATTCTAGACACTAGAGATCATCGATATATACAAAGTGGTGATTTGCGATTCCCTTGTGTAAAAGAGAACGGGAAATTTATTATTAAATCGATAATAAGTAAGGATATGTATATGACAGCGAAAGAATAGCAAAAAACAAGCGCCAGAGACGCTTGTTTTTTGTTTGCTTAGGATTGGCTAGGCTGCTTCATCCAACGCATAAACTCAGATAATTTTTGTTCGTATCCATGAGCGCTAGGTTGATAGAATGACTTGCCAAGGTGTTCGGTTGGGAGATATTGTTGCGGAGTGTATCCCCTAGGGAAATCATGTGGATACTGATACCCTTTCCCGCGACCTTGTGCTTTTGCACCTGGGAAGTGACTGTCACGTAGGTGATGAGGAACTTCCGCATGTATTTCTTGCTTCACCGCTTCAAGAGCTTTCTGGATTCCTGTATAAGCAGAGTTGCTTTTAGGAGCCGTAGCGAGATAGATAACGGCTTCAGCTAGCGGAATTTGAGCCTCAGGGAGCCCAATGAGTTCCACGGCATGAGCAGCGGCTGAGGCGATGAGTAGAGCTCTGGGATCAGCCATGCCCACGTCTTCCGCGGCGTGAATCATAATTCTTCTCGCGATAAAACGAGGATCTTCTCCACCTAGGATCATTTTGGCAAGATAGTAGAGGGATGCATCTGGATCAGAACCACGCATACTCTTGATCCAGGCGGAGACGGTGTCATAATGCTGATCACCCGATTGATCGTAGCGAACGTGTTTACGTTGAATCGACTCCTCTGCTATTTCTAAGGTGATGTGGCGTATTCCATCTGCATTAGGCGTGGTGGTCATAACTGCCATTTCTAGCGCATTTAGTACACGGCGACTATCTCCTCCTGCCATCCGTACAAGATGCCTGCAGGCATCAGGATCCATCTGCACTTGAATGTTTCCCAAACCCCGTTCTTTGTCTTGTAAGGCTTGGTCGATGATTTGGGTAAGCTCTTCTTCATTAAGCAGTTCTAATTGGAATAAGAGAGAGCGCGATAATAGAGCGGCATTGACCTGAAAAGAAGGATTCTCCGTAGTCGCCCCGACCAAAATGAGCGTACCTTCCTCGACATCAGGCAGTAGTGCATCTTGCTGGGAACGATTAAAACGATGGATCTCATCTACAAATAAAATCGTTTTCGTTCCATACATTCCTAAGCGTTCTTTTGCGGACCGAACTACTTGGCGTAAATCATTTATTCCTGCTGTAACAGCGTTTAACTGTTCGAAGTGAGCTTGTGTGGATTCGGCGATGATCTTGGCGATCGTTGTTTTTCCAGTCCCCGGTGGTCCATGTAAAATAATCGAAGATAGTTGATCAGCTTCGATGGCACGGCGTAGTAATCTTCCTTGCCCCACGATCTGGGCTTGACCGATAAATTCATGAAAGTTTCTAGGTCTCATACGAGAAGCAAGTGGCCCTTGTTGTTTGGATGTCAAAGCCTGCTGATATTCAAATAGATCCATGAAGAGATTCCCCTCCAGCTTTTTCTCCGTTTTGTTTATACTAATCATATATTGTAGCATAAAGATGACGGAATTCTGACCAAGCCGTAACAATTCAAAAGATACATCCGTATACAAATGGAGAAAGATTGGAGAATATGATAAACTAACCATGTTTTCCTGTATGCCTTTCAAGTTGGAATAAGGAGTATAGGGTCAAGAAAGAGGTGTTGGATTTGAAAATTTCTACCAAGGGTCGATATGGCCTGACCATTATGATGGACTTAGCAACACACTACGGGCAAGGTCCCATTCCTTTAAAACGAATTGCAGAGAGACACGATTTATCTGAACATTATTTAGAGCAACTGGTAGCTCCACTACGAAATGCAGGATTAGTAAGAAGTATTCGTGGAGCTTACGGGGGATATAAATTATCGAAAACACCAGAAGAAATCACAGCTGGAGAGGTGATCCGGGTACTCGAAGGTCCTATTAGCCCTGTAGAGTTTACGGATGAAGACCATCCTGCTCGTCGGGATTTATGGAAACGAATTCGCGATGCCATTGCATGTGAATTAGATTCTACTACGCTTGCTCACCTCATCCAGTTTTCGGCTGAGGGAAATAATGAAAACTTCATGTTTTATATTTAAAGACAGGTGGACGGTATGTCAATTTATTTAGATCATGCAGCAACAACTCCAATTGATCCGAGAGTAAAAGAAGCGATGGAGCCATACCTGGCAGATGCCTTTGGCAATCCTTCCAGCATTCATGCGTATGGACGCGATGTACGAGCTGCGATCGATGTGGCAAGAGAGACGATTGCTCAATCCATTCATGCCGCTGATCCAAGCGAAATCGTGTTTACAAGTGGTGGAACCGAAGCCAATAATATGGCCCTGCGAGGGGTTATGGTAGAAGCGAGATCGTCTGGCCAAAAGCATCTCATTACGAGTCAGATTGAGCATCATGCCATATTGGATACATGCGAATACCTAGAGAAGTTAGGCTTTGAAGTAACCTATGTACCAGTAGATAGCTCAGGGCGGGTACATCTATCAGATATACAAAACGCGATTCGTCCCGATACCGCTCTGATCTCCATTATGCTTGGAAATAATGAAATTGGTACGTTGCAACCCATTCGTGAAATAGGGGAGCTTGCTCGTAAGCGAGGAATTCTCTTTCATACGGATGCGGTGCAAGCCTTCGGATTAGAAGAAATCAATGTGAGCGATTTGCCGATTGATCTCATGTCGATCTCTGCTCATAAAATTTACGGTCCAAAGGGGATTGGCGCGCTCTATGTTCACAAAAAAGTGAAAATGATGCCCCAGATGTTTGGTGGATACCAAGAGCGCAAAAGACGGGCTGGTACGGAAAATGTGCCGGGAATTATGGGATTTGCCAAGGCAGTAGAGTTACGAATGCAGGAAAGAGAGAAAGATCGCGAACATCTAGAGCAATTACGGAGAGAGCTATTTCGGACATTAAAAGAGAAACAGATTGATTTTGTGCAAAATGGACACGCTGATCAATCGTTGCTTCACATTGTAAACTTGAGCTTTCCGGGCATTCATTCGGAGACTTTATTGATGAATCTTGATATAGCAGGAATTGCCGTATCCAGTGGCTCTGCTTGTACTTCTGGAACCATTCACAAGTCTCATGTAATCCAGGCGCTGCATGTCGGCGCGGAACGGGTGGACTCAGCGATCCGCTTTAGCTTTGGTCAATCGAATACGAAAAAAGAGATTTCCTACGTTGTAGATATACTAACGAATACCATTCAAAGACTTTCCACGACATAGACGATAACAAAGGAAAAGGGAGAGATTGGCTGTTGACGGCGAGATTTGAAAATGGGATGGCACAATGGGAACACGATGTGGATAACATCCATTGGAAGTCAATTCTTCACGAAATCGATGAGGCTCTAGCAGACAATCTAGCGGCGGAAATCGGATTTTCATCATTTGAACGTTTGGAGCAGGCCTCCGAGTTAGTTGCTGGCGAATACTATATTTGTCATCTTTCAGATGGGCGGTGGGCTTGGTGGAATGTTGAAACGTATGTATCAGAAGACCCGCTTTTCTTTCAATCGAAGACAGAGCTGATCCGATATATTGAGCAATTTTTAAGGCTTGACTCCAATCAATTAAAAAGATTAGACGAGGGACTGGATCAAGCGGTTCAAATGAAACGTTGTCTCTATTGTGAGTATGAATATGATCTTCAAGATGCTGATCATTGGGATATCGAGCAAGAGCAGTATTGTTCGACTACTTGTGCGACATCATCCGTTTTAGAGGAGATGAAAGATGGACTGTGATGATGACTGAGCAACAGCTTTCCATGGACTCCTATGTTCGCGGTACATTTGTCCGGGAACTATTTTATAACGAAGAAAATAGCTATGGTGTGTTCCTGTTGGATGTGATAGAAGCATCTCGCGATGAACCCAATCCCAAAACGATTACCGTTGTTGGGAACTTTTTGCGTCCGCATGAGGAGGAGGTGTACACCTGTTACGGTGAATGGCGGACTCATGCTCGATTTGGAGAGCAATTTTTTATCGAGCGCTTGGAAAAGGAATTTCCTCGTTCCAAGGAAGCCGTTGTGAAGTACTTATCAAGTGACCTCTTCCATGGAATCGGAAAAAAGACAGCGATCCGGATTGTGAAGAGTTTAGGTGAGGATGCCTTAGAACGGATTTTTACGAATCCAAAAGAGTTAGATCAAGTTGAGGGATTAAACGAGACACAGAAGACTACGATTATCAAAGGATTAGGCGAGAATCGCATCTTGGAGCAAGCGTTGGTTTTCCTATATGAATCAGGATTTGGTGCGATCATGGCTTTAAAAATCGTGCAATTGTATAAGCATGAGACTCTCGAGATGATTAAAGAGAACCCTTATCGCCTGATTGATGATATCGAAGGGATTGGCTTTCGTCGAGCGGATGAGTTAGCGCGAAAACAAGGGATTGAAGAAGATGCACCTGAACGGCTCCGAGCGGCCATTTTATATCTATTACAGGAAGCTTCCTATTCACACGGGCATGTATACCTCACGAAAGAAGAAGTGTGGGATCAAGTGAAAGAATTATTAGGAAGTAAGACGGAGGAATGGTTTCCCTTAGAGGTTCGGAATGAGTGTTATGCAGACTTATTAGGAAATAAACGTGTGCTACTAGAGGAAGAACGGGTTTATCTGCCCACTTTATTTTATGCGGAGTATGGCTTAGCTTTGAAGATGAAACAATTGCTTGAGCAAGTACAGGAGAAGGAATTTGCGGTTCAAGATATATATCAGGCACTGGGCGAAGTGGAGGAAGCGTTCGACATTCATTATGCAGATTGCCAAAGAGAGGCGATTATGCAAGCACTCCGCTCTTCTATCATGATTTTGACAGGTGGTCCTGGTACAGGGAAGACGACCGTCATCCGGGGGATCTGCCATCTGTTTGGCAAGCTCCATGAATGTTCGCTAGATCCTGAGACGTATAAAGGGACAGACAAGCCGTACCCGATTCGATTAGTGGCTCCGACAGGTAGAGCAGCTAAACGAATGAGTGAAGCGACCGGACTTCCGGCGATGACGATCCATCGATTATTGGGATGGAAAGGTGAGTTTTTTGAACATCATGCAGAGAATCCGATCGAAGGATCTTTGCTGATTGTCGATGAGACATCTATGTTGGATATATGGCTGGCGAATCAACTTTTTCGCTCTTTGCCATCTGGGATGCAAGTGATCCTAGTGGGAGACCGTGATCAACTCCCTTCTGTGGGTCCAGGCAAAGTATTACATCACCTTTTGGAAGTAGAACGGATTTCGCGGGTCGAACTGGATGAGATCTTTCGACAAGCAAGCGATTCTTCGATTATTCAACTAGCTCACCAAGTACGAAAAGGCGATACTCCCGAAGATCTGATGGAAAAGAAACCTGATCGACGATTTTTTCCTTGTAACCGAGATCAAGCGGTCCAAGTCGTATTGCAAACGTACGAAAATGCGATCCAAAAAGGCTACACTTTATTTGATGTGCAAATTTTATGCCCAATCTATAAGGGACCAGCGGGTGTAGATCGGATGAATCAAGAAATTCAACAGTTGATTAATCCGAAGAGCTCATTGAAAAAAGAAGTCTCATGGGGAGATACGTTCTTTCGCATGGGGGATAAGGTATTACAAACTTCCAATCATCCTGAATTCCCTGTTTATAATGGAGATATGGGGATTGTAACGGGAGTGGAAGAGGAAGCGAGTAGTGATGAACCGGTCCTCTATGTTTCCTACGAAAAGCTAGAGGTTCCTTATAAACGGAGTCAGCTAGGACAACTTACGCTTGGCTATGCATGTTCCATTCATAAGTCGCAGGGATCAGAGTTTGCGATTGTGATCCTACCTGTGCTCCATACATATCGTAGAATGCTAGCTCGGAACCTGATTTATACCGGAATTACTCGCGCTAAGTCATATTTAATTCTCTGCGGGGAAAAGGCGGCATTCTCTTACGGGATCACAGAAGAACAAAGCGATGATCGCAATAGTCGACTCAGTGAAATCATTAGTGAAGATTGGTAAATTGGAAATCACTTCCTTCCCTTTTATTGATGGTATTTCTATAGAGTGAAAAACCATACTAAGAACAGCGGAAGGAGGGGCTATTCCTTTTGCGGAAATCACAAGAGGTTCTTGGCGCAACGGTAATTCATCAAGAGACGAATAAAGTACTTGGAGTTGTCACCGACTTGTTATTTAACAGTGAGCAGGTGTTAGCAGGTTTATTGTTAGAACGAGGAGGCTGGTTACGCTTCCGTCGATATATTCCGATCGAATGTATAGTGGAGCTTGGTTTCGAAACAATACGGGTACATTGTGAAGAGAAATTCTCGAAACAAGCGCCTATCTTAGGATGGACGGGAGTCGTAACGGGAGTAAATCCGCTTCGTGGACGTCCAATCGAAACAGCAAATGGATTGCAACTTGGAGAAGTGATGAATGTCTATTTTCTGGAAAATCTGGGGACGATAGTAGGGTATGAACTTTCTGACGGATGGTGGAATGATTTACTGCATGGACGGAAAAAGGTAATCCCAGACCAACCGTATATCTGGAAGCAGATGACGGTACTGGCAACCTGTGCAGATTCGACCTGAAGTAGATGATAAGGTGGAAAAACCCTATGTTACTTCGATGTCCTAATTGCAATTCACACGATCTAGGTCGAGTGGGAACAAACCAACTTTACTGTTGGCAATGTTATATTGAGTTGGTGCTCGAAAATGATCAAATTGTACACGTTTATCAAGTGGAAGAAGACGGTTCTCTTACTTCCTTAAATGATTTGTTTCTTGATGATGATTCATTGCCAGAACAGCAAAATTTCGCCTAACTCTAATTTATAGCCAGAGGAGGGAGAATCGTGAATCGTCGCGTAACTTCTATGATAGTAGGTGGCGTAATTGCTTACGCTGTTTATTATTTATTTCGGAGCGGTCGTATGCCTCGTGCGTTGAATTTTACGATGAATATTGATTTTGGATCTCTGCGATCTCGGCTCATGCGCATGATGAGGCGAAACCTATTTATGGGAATGACATTTTCAAAGGTCATGATCAAGCAGTTGATCAGGCAACTCCGTACGGCAAAGTGAAAACTAGCCTCCTCGATCAAGGGGGCTAGTTTTTCTTGTTATAAATTGGTCAAATTGACGTATCTTAAGTAGTGAGAGACAAGCAGGCTAAGCAGATGAAGGAGGTGGAGACGATGAACCGTTGGTTGGAATCAAAAGGGTTGTATCGCACGGTATTTGCGTTGCTTATCCTAGCGATACTTTATTTCTTATTTCAAATACGCCCTATTTTAGGGGTGATTGCTGATTTTTTAGGTACGATTTTTATTCCTTTTTTCCTAGCGATGATTATTTCCTACTTACTGAATCCAATCGTAAATGTATTAGCTGTTCGTAGGGTTCCTCGCTCCATTGCCGTTTTGCTTATCTATTGTGTGTTTATTACGTGTGTCGTGATCTTGATTATGAATATGGTTCCGCTTATAGAGCATCAACTAAAAGAGATTATTGAACATTTTCCGCAGTGGAATGCCCAGATTCAGCAAATGATTAAGGAATACAGTGATCAGGGGCGTGAGTGGTTACCGCTTTCCATTCAAACGGGGGTCGAAGATTCATTACGTCATTTGGAATCGGGCTTAGGTGATGTGGTTACAGGGTTTATGAATGGGATTGGGACGACGATTAATCAAGTATTTCTCGCGTTTGTGATTCCGTTTATCGCTTTTTATATGATGAAAGATGTACATCAGATCGAGACTAGGGTGCTGAGATGGCTCCCTCGAAATCGTCGCTCGGAGATGGTTCGTTTGTTTCAAAATATTGATCAGGCATTGGGGAATTATATTCGAGGACAGTTCCTCGTTTGTATGGTCATAGGGATTTTGGCTTATATCGGATATCTGATTATCGGGATGCCATATGCGTTGTTGTTAGCTAGCTTTGTTTCTTTGTTTAATATCATTCCGTACTTAGGACCGTTTTTAGGTGCTATCCCGGCTCTGTTGGTGGCGTTAGCCTTTTCTCCGAAGATGATGTTGGGTGTGGTTGTGGTGAATATGGTGATTCAAATGCTGGAAGGCAATGTGGTTTCTCCGCAGATAGTGGGTCGGTCGCTTCATCTTCATCCGATTATGATTATTTTTGCTTTGATCGTGGGGGATGAGTTAGGGGGATTGATTGGGCTGATTTTGGCGGTGCCGGTGTTTGCTGTGGGGAAAGTGGTGATTGAGCATGTGTTGGAGCATTATATTCAGAGGAAAACGGAGTAGATTTGGTTGGAGTAAGCTATGGAGATTGTACCGGGGCAATGTGTCTGACCACAGCTCAAATAGTAAGCTTTGGCGAGGATATGGGTGGTTGCACCAAAAGCGCCCTACACTACAGATGGCTACGCTAAGATGGATCGCTAACATCGCAGAGATCGAATAGACATCCCCTTCTCTTGAACCAATTTTTCGGATAATCAACAGTCTGTTTAGTGGTTGATTGGAGTTATTGTAGGGCTTCTTTTCCATTACTGCCCACCTGAGTAGGACAAAGAAATAGGGGAGTGGAATAGGGGTATATGTGTCTGCTCGCTTGCGATGTTAGTGAGCCCACTTAGCGTAGTCCTTCGTAGTAAGGGCGTTTTGTGGCAAATGTTTGAGCGGTTTTTGCGAGTTTTTGCCACTTGCCCGAAGCGGAGAAGGATGGAGCGGACTTGCTTTTCTACATCTTCGCAGGCTCACTATTTGAGCAGTGAGCAGATACATTGCCCCGAGCCAGTTTACTAGAGATTTTCCACGAAGCCCTTTTATTTCATTTTTCATTTGTGTATAATACTCATAAATTGTCCAACCAAATCACATGAACATGTCGACAGAACCAAGCTTGTGCCCGAACCGTCAGAGAAGAGAGCCATTTGCTGAGAGGCTTTCCCGGATCCAGTCACAAGGTAGCCAGTTCTTGAATGCAGCTAATCCCTGCCGGCAATGTGCCGTTATCTACATACGAGGGGCCACTTTACGATTTCATGCGAAGGTGGCAACTAGGGTGGTACCGCGGGAGTAGTCTTCTCGTCCCTAAGATGGGATGGAAAGGCTTTTTTTGTGTTCACATAATAAGGAGGAGTCATACATATGAAAGCAACCGAGATTCGCCGTAAGTTCCTTGATTTTTTCGTGGAGAAGGGTCACCAAATCGAGCCGAGTGCATCACTAGTACCAGTAGATGATCCAAGTCTACTATGGATTAACTCAGGAGTAGCGACGTTAAAGCAATACTTTGATGGTCGCCTTACACCTGAAAATCCTCGTATCACCAATTCCCAAAAATCCATTCGTACCAATGATATTGAAAATGTAGGATACACACCACGTCACCATACTTTTTTCGAAATGCTAGGGAATTTTTCGATCGGTGATTATTTTAAAGAAGAAGCGATTAAGTGGGCATGGGAGTTTTTGACGAGCCCGAAGTGGATGGGTTTCGATCCAGAAAAACTATCTGTGACGATCCATCCAGATGATGAAGAGGCGCTACAAATCTGGCATACTGAAGTGGGTCTCCCATTAGAGCGCATCGTGAAGTTGAAAGAGAATTTCTGGGATATCGGGGAAGGTCCATCTGGTCCGAATACGGAAATTTTCTATGATCGTGGAGCACATCTTGCCGATCCAAATGATCCAGAAAACTATCCGGGTGGAGAAAATGATCGTTATCTAGAAGTATGGAACCTCGTGTTTTCGCAGTTTAACCATAATCCAGATGGAACCTATACTCCGCTACCGAAGAAGAATATTGATACAGGTATGGGCTTAGAGCGGATGGCATCGATCGTACAAGGTGTTCCGACTAACTACGATACTGATTTATTTATCCCGATCATTGAAGCCACCTGCGCGAAGGTAGGGGTACAGTATGGAAAAGATCCACAAACGGATATTGCATTAAAAGTAATTGCTGATCATGTGCGTACGATTGTATTTGCTGTATCGGACGGTGTTCTTCCTTCCAATGAGGGTCGTGGCTACATTCTTCGCCGTTTGCTGCGTCGTGCCGTTCGTTACGGGCGCAAATTAGGTATGGAACGTCCTTTTTTATACGAGTTAACGGAAACGGTTGCCTCGATTATGTCAGACTTCTATCCAGAACCCGTATCGAAGCAAGAGTTTATTGAAAAAGTGATTCGGAATGAAGAAGAACGTTTCCTAGAAACTTTATCAGATGGGCTTGCGATTTTAGAAGAGTTGGTTAGACAGGCAAAAGCGGAAAATCGTGACCAGATCAACGGGACTGAAGCATTTAAGTTGTATGACACCTATGGGTTCCCAGTCGATCTAACCGAAGATTTTGCTCGTGAGCATGGGCTTGGAGTAGACCGTGATGGGTTTGAACATGAGATGGAAACGCAACGGGAACGGGCTCGTGCCGCGCGCCAAGATGTAGGCAGTATGCAGGTTCAAGGTGGTGTTCTCGCAGATTTAGAAGTAGAAACTAGCTTTGTAGGATATACTTCTTTTGAAGCCCAAACACAAGTTCAGGCGATCATTTTCGAAGATGAATTAGTTGATTTGTTAGGCGCAGGTAGTCAAGCATTGGTGATTCTAAAAGAAACTCCTTTCTATGCAGAGAGTGGTGGGCAAGCAGCGGATCAGGGAGTGATCTTTACAAACGATGCCAAGTTACGCGTAGAAGGTGTACAAAAAGGTCCTCGTGGTGAGCATGTCCATCAAGTTGTAGTAGAAAAGGGGATCATTCGTACAGGGGAGCAAGTAACAGCTCACATCTCCCAAGAGTTACGTAATGAAACCGTGAAAAACCATACGGCTACTCACTTACTCCATAAAGCCCTCAAGCAAGTTCTAGGTGAGCATGTAAACCAAGCTGGATCACTTGTTACGCCAGACCGTTTGCGTTTTGACTTCAGTCACATTGGATCGATGAATGCTGACGAGGTCTATGAAGTGGAGCGTCTTGTAAATGAGCAGGTATGGAATAATCTCGCAGTCGACATCTCTGTGAAAGGTATCAATGAAGCCAAAGAGATGGGCGCAATGGCACTGTTTGGTGAGAAATATGGTTCTGAGGTTCGAGTGGTTCAAGTAGGCGATTATAGCTTAGAGCTTTGTGGAGGAACACATGTAAAGCAAACGGGTGAAATCGGACTCTTTAAGATCTTGAGTGAGAGTGGCATTGGTTCGGGTACACGCCGGATTGAAGCGGCTACAGGACGCAGGGCCTATCAGTATCTGGAGCAACAAGCGGGCTTACTTCGCCAAGTAGCAGAAGCGGTGAAAGCGAAGCCAGATCAAGTGGTAGATCGTGTAGAACAATTACAGGAAAGCATCCGAAAAATGGCTCGGGAAAATGAATCGCTACGTGCGAAGCTAAGCCAAGCAGCCGCTGCAGATCTTCAAAATCAGCTTATGGAAGTAGCAAGCGTTCCTGTCTTATCAGCTCAGGTAGAAGCAAAAGATATGGATAGCCTCCGGAAGATGGTAGATGACCTTCGTCAAAAGATAGCAGAAGGAATCATCGTTTTAGGTTCGGTAAGTGGGGATAAGGTGAATTTTGTCGCTTCTGTTTCACCAAAATATGTTCAAGAAGGTTTCCATGCGGGTAAACTAGTGAAGGAAGTGGCTACCATTTGTGGCGGTGGCGGTGGCGGTCGTCCAGATCTAGCACAAGCAGGCGGTAAAAATCCTGCGAATGTGCAAAAAGCCATTTCATTTGTTAACGAATGGGTAGCAAATCAGCACTAAAAAGAGGACATTTTTTGTTTGAGAAGAAAGGTATAAAAGTTGGTCATCTGGGAGAGGAGAGGAACGAATCTATGGATGAAACCCAAAAGTTTCAGTTTCGTGGAGACGATACCGAAGTTTCCGCACGCGATGTACTGTTATTCGTTTATGATGCCTTAAAAGATAAAGGCTATAATCCGACTCATCAGATCGTGGGTTATCTTATCTCAGGAGACCCCGCCTATATTCCACGCTATAATAATGCACGTACCATCATTCGAAAAGTAGAGCGAGATGAGCTGATTGAGGAATTGGTAATCGCTTATCTTGAGCCGAACAGCTAGAAAGGACTACGGCATGAATTTGTTTGGGAGTAACGGTCAGCCCCGCGTTCTCTGTCTTGATTTAGGAGAGCGCCGGATTGGCGTGGCTGTAAGTGATTTACTTGGTTGGACAGCCCAAGGAGTAGAAGTGATTGATCGCAAACAGTCAATTCCTTGGCTTGAGCGGTTAGATCAGCTGATTAAAGAGTATGAAGTAACCGAAATCGTCGTCGGACTACCGCGGAACATGAATGGATCTATCGGTCCACGAGGAGAAGCAGTTCAAGTCATTGCAGAGGAAGTTGCAAATCATACCTCGTTACCTGTAAGATTGTGGGATGAACGTCTTTCCACTTCAGCAGTAGAAAAAACGCTTATATCCGCAGATGTAAGCAGAAAAAAGCGAAAGAAAGTCGTAGATCAACTAGCGGCATCTTGGATCCTTCAAGGATACTTAGATGCACACAGGAGGTAACACACATGTCAGATCAAGAACAACCGATTGTATTAGGAGATAATGAGGATTTTATTCCCATCATTACAGAAGATGGCGAAGAGCTATTATGCGAAAAGATCCTAGAGCATGAAAATCCAGAAACAGGCCGCAGATATGTATTTCTCGTTCCTGTAAGTGAATCAGATGATGATGAAGTACAAGACGTGTTTCCATTTCGTTATTTAGAGTCAGAAGATGGCTTTGAACTACAAGCTTTAGAGACAGATGAAGAGTGGGACGAAGTAGAAGAAGTTTTTAATACATTAATGGATGCTCTTCCGGAAGACGAAGACTAAGCCTCCATGTTTCAATCATTTCACGGGGAAAAATATGGATATCCTTTTCAGCGTTCGGAGATGGAGACTGAGCACTATCGGCGGCTTCATCAATTTGAACATGAAGACCAAACTTATTACATCTTACATCGGCAACACGACCCTACTGATGATGTGTATCTTTTTCGAATGGATCAAGATCAATTGACTGAGATTCATGATGTAACGGAATGGGAAAATGTTGCAAATTATATAGATGATCAATATTTCCAGAAGCTACTCTAAAGAAATGTAAAAAAGCCCTTTCCTGAATTACAAGTTCAGGAGGGGGCTTTTTGAAATCCTCGTTTTTTTATGGTGATAATATGTTAATATAGAAAAATACCGAACAGGCCCTATCGAGAGGAGAATTTGATGAGGTGGGTTAAAGGAGTTATTTTTACTATTCTATTAGTAATTGGATTTGTAACAGTAGGCTATTTCTATATTGACTATACATTGCAGAGTCCAAAACGTGATCAAGAAGTTGTAATTGAGGTTCCTGAGGATACGTCGTTGAAGCAAATTGGTCAAATATTGAAACAAAAAAACTTAATTCGAGATGATACATTCTTTCGGTACTATACATTTTTCCGGAGCAAAACGAATCTCATTGCAGGGACGTATATTATTCAACCATCCGATGACATAGATAAAATTATTAGTAAGATTTCAGCTGGAAAGCAAGACCTCGTGACGATCGAGGTTCCAAATGGATTTGATGTGGAAAAAATTGCTCTTCGCTTGAGTAGTAAGCTAAATATTAAAAAGGAAGATTTCTACAAAGAGGTAAATCGGAAAGAGCCGAGAACCAACATTGAAAAGGAAATCCCGACCAAGCCAGGGCGTGCTTACAAACTTGAAGGTTATCTGATGCCAGCGAAGTATGAGTTTAAAAAAGGCGCAACCGCACAAGAAGTTGTCGATCAAATGCTAAATCGATTTGAGAAGGAATTAGGAAAACTGGATTACAAAAACCAGTTGCAAGAGAAAAAGTTATCTTTAGACGACTGGGTGACAAAAGCGTCTCTCGTGGTAAAAGAAGCTGCAGTGGATAAAGAATATCCGATTATTGCAGGTGTCATCGAGAATCGATTGACTGATACGAAACATGTGTGGAAACTACAGATCGATGCTGCTATCATCTATGCATGGGCGCTACAAGGCGAGAAAAAGGAAAGACTACTGAACAAAGACCTAAAGATTGATAGCCCATATAACATTTATGAAAACAAAGGACTCCCCGTAGGACCCATCGCCAATCCAGGAGTGAAAGCACTAACGGCTGTACTAAACCCTGAGAAGTCTAAGTACTTCTTCTACGTTGCTAAAAATGACGGCTCAAATGAACACTACTTTAGCGAAACCGAAGCAGAACATAAAAAATTCATCGACACGTCGAAAGAAAACGCTAAAAAGCAACAGTGATGAAGAAAAACTGGCCATGAAGGCACCTCCTGCTGTTAGATGCAGAAATGAAATCTAACTGCAGGAGGTGCCTTCTTATTTTTCACTAATCCTTTACTATATAAGCAAATTGAAATGTACTAGGGGCAATGGTTCTGACCACTGTGATGTTAGTAAGCCTACCTAGCCCAGTTCTTCGTAGCCAGGGCGTTGTGTGGCAATGTCTGGCGTTCTTTGTGAGTTTTGCCACTTACCTTTTGCTACTAAGGACGGGGAGGACTTGCTTTTCACGCCCTTGTGGCTTACTATTTGAGCTGTGGTCAGAACGATTGCCCAGGTACTTGGAAACTAGATCAACTCAAGAATTAATTTAGCTAACTCAACATCCTTGTCTAAAACACTACTATTTTTGTTCATACTGTTCATATATACAAACTACATAGTACAAATATTGATTAAAATTCATAACAAACATGTCAAACTATCCGGGAAACCTCTAATACTTAGATAATTAAATCTATGCTAATATTAGATGATATTAATTCGAAACAAGGTTGGAAAGGGAGTACCTAATGAAATGGCTACCGAATATTGGTTATACACTTCTATTAATCATCGGATTTACTCTAGTTGGATATTTCTACGTTGACTACACCCTTCAATCTCCTACCCGAACAGGAGAGACTGTGGTTGAGATTCCGCCCGAAAGCTCCGTAAAGGCTGTAGGAAGTATTCTAGAGAAGCAAAAAATCATTCGTGATGATCGCTTTTTTCGCTATTATGCAAAGTGGAAAGGGAAAACGAATATCATGGCTGGATCGTATGCAATTGGAAAAGAGGAAAACATAGATGGAATTCTCACTATCCTCACCTCTGGAAAAGAAAATACAACAAAAGTGACGATTGTCGAGGGTTCTACAGCGATCGAAATAGCGGAAACCTTACATAAGCAGATAGGTACGAACAAGGAAGAATTTTTAAAGGAAGTAAATCGTACGAATGGGAAATTTGTTTTTGAAAAACAGATCCCAGCGAAACCTGAGATTAAGTATAAATTAGAAGGTTACTTATTTCCGAGCACCTATCAATTTCACAAGGAAGATTCTCCTCAAAAAATCGTAGACACGATGCTCAGCAGATTTGAAAAGGAAATGAAAGAATTAAATGTAACCACGGCTACCGCTACCGCGTCTGAACCAAATGGAAAGCCCTTACATGAGCTAGTTACGTTTGCTTCAATCCTAGAGCGGGAAGGTCAGCGGAAAGACGAACTGCCTAAGATTGCTGGAGTAATCGAAAATCGACTTACAAAGCGTATGAAGCTTCAGGTAGATGCGAGTGTGGTTTATGCGATTCAAATAGACACAGGTAAGAAATTAACACAGGTGATGAAAGCAGATTACAAATATTCATCTCCCTATAATACATACGAAATTCAAGGATTTCCCCCGGCCCCGATTGGAAGCCCAGGAGCAAATGCGTATCGAGCGGCACTTTCCCCTGAAAAACATGACTATCTTTATTATGTATTGAAAGAAGATGGCACAGGGTACCATGATTTTACCGTTAATTATCAAGACCACCTAAAAGCAGATCAAAAAGCGAAGTCTCGAAGATAAATGTGAAAAACAACTATGGAAATGGCCATAGTTGTTTTTGTATCATAATTTTGATTAGAAATATGATATGATGACCAAATTACAAGTGATTAAATAAAAATTTTAATAAATAAGAGTGAGTGAACAAAATGTCTATTAAAATGAGGTTTCTCCTGTCCTATGTTGGGGTGATCTTTTTTTCGATCATATTACTTTTGATTGCCGGTTTTTTAATCATCTTTGCCATAACAGGTGATGCAAAATCGATTGAATCTCTGTATAAAAAAACATATGTACAAAAACCTTTGACTACAGAAGAAGAGAGTGTTTTTCTCGATTTAAAGCTTTTGGCTAAGAATGATTCAAAGCAACTTTTGAATCAGAATGAGATGAAGAGCTTTGAACAAGAAGATATTCAGATTGTGGTTAGAAAAGGAACAAAAGTCGAGTATGCCTCTCTAAGCCTTGACAGGCAGGTGTTAGATGCATCCCTTCCGAGGTTTGAAAAAACAAACATCAATACGCGAGATACCATTAAAATGAACAATACTTTTTTTACATATGTGAAGTTTGATTTCTATTTTCCAGACCAAAAGGAAGGTAGTATTTTTGTATTGAGAAAGGCAAGCTCTTATACTGAATTGATTCGGGAATTCTTCCCCATTTTATCTGGTCTATTGCTCATTTTATTTATCATGATTATTGGTATAGTAAACTATTTTGTTTCTAGAAGTATTATTAAACCGATATATCATCTAAAAAAAGCTGCTGAAAAGATTACATCAGGAGATCTAGACTTCGCTATCAAGGCTACTTCACAAGATGAGATAGGGCAATTAAATCAAGCATTTGAGGAAATGCGAAGTAGATTAAAGGAGTCAGTCAACCTTCAGATTCAGTATGAAGAAAATCGAAAAGAGCTTCTATCCAACATTTCACATGATCTAAAAACACCAATGACTTCTATTATTGGTTATGTGGAGGGGATCAAAGATGGTGTAGCAAATACACCGGAGAAGATGGAGAAATATGTATCGACGGTGTATGTAAAGGCAAAAGATATGGATTCATTGATCGACGAACTGTTTTTGTTTTCGAAATTGGATCTGAAGAAGGAGCCTTTTCATTTTGAAACGGTTGAGCTACATAGTTATCTGGGAGACTACATAGAAAACCTGTATTTGGATCAAGGCATACGTATGGAGTTTCATCCTTTCGATCAATCTATCTATGTGACAGCAGATCGGGAGAAACTAAAAAGAGTATTAGCAAATGTAATCAGTAATTGTGTGAAGTACATGGATAAGGAAGAGAAAAACATTTCTATTTCGCTATATGAGCGGATGGAGGATGTAGTGGTACAGATAACAGATAATGGAAAAGGAATAGAACCAGTGGCTCTACCGTTTATTTTTGAACGTTTTTACCGCGCAGAGCAATCGAGAAATTCACAGACAGGGGGAAGTGGGTTAGGTCTGGCGATTGCTAAGCAAATTATCATAGAACATGGCGGAGAGATCTGGGCTACAAGTGAGGTTGGAAAAGGGACAAGTATATGCTTTTCGTTAAAGAAGGTGACAAGAAATGAAGGAGATATTATTGATTGAGGATGATATTAGTATCGCTGAGTTACAAAGAGATTATTTAGAGATAAATAATTTTCATGTTGATATGGAACATACAGGTGATGCGGGGCTTCAACGAGCATTAGGAAGGGACTATGACTTGATCATCCTAGACATCATGCTCCCAGGATCAAATGGATTTGAGATATGTAAAAAATTGCGCTCTGTCACAGATATACCTATTTTGCTTGTATCTGCTAAAAAGGAAGATATCGATAAAATTCGTGGGTTTGGATTAGGTGCGGATGATTATATTACCAAACCCTTTAGCCCAAGTGAACTGGTAGCTAGGGTGAAGGCACATATCATGCGCTATGACCGTTTATCTGGAAAAGATACTCATTCCAATACAATTTCGATTCATGGAATTACAATTGATCGATCCGCTCGAAAGGTTTATCTGAATGAAGAGGAAGTTCCCTTTACGACAAAAGAATTTGATTTAATCGTGTTTTTTGTAATGAATCCAAATCAAGTATTAAGCAAAGAGCAGATTTATCAACGGGTGTGGGGATTGGATTCTGCTGCAGATGTTTCTACCGTAACGGTCCATATTCGAAAATTACGTGAGAAGATTGAAAGAGATGCTTCTGACCCAACGTTCTTGGAAACAGTGTGGGGAGCCGGATACCGCTTTAATGTTTAGAACCCGTCGCAATGTGGCGGGTTTTATTAATTTTTTTTAAGAAGCATTTTAGATGGAGTTTAGATTTATGTACTAACATATGGACTAACCCGTCAGAATATAACGGATCATCATAAAAAGAGGAGACTTACAATATGAAAAAGACAATCGTAACCGTACTAGTTGGATTTTCCTTAGTAGTAACAGGGTGTGGTGTTGCTAGTTCTAGCACATCCGATCAGGGAAAACAGAATCAGGAACAGGTTGTTCAAAAAAATGAGCGATCTAAAGGGCAGGAAATGGCTAACATCCTAGGGAGTACAAACTGGCAAGGTACGAAAGTATATGACAAAGATCATAACGATCTAACCAAAGAGAACGCAAATTTGATTGGACTTGCGAAATATGAATCCACATCAGGAAGATATGAATTTTTCGATGCGAAGACAGGAAAGAGTCGTGATGATAAGGGAATATTTTTTGTTACAAACGATGGGCAGAAAAGAATTTTAATTTCAGAGTCAAAAAATTATCAAGCTGTTGTGGACCTAACAAAGTTGGATAAAACGATCTTTACGTACAAAAGAATGGGAAAAGATGCGAAAGGAAATGATGTAGAAGTTTTCGTTGATCATATTCCTTATAAAGGAAAAGAGCTTTCTTTTACCGATCCAGATAAGCAATGGAACAAGACTACTGGAGACATCGAGAAGGGTATGGATGGAGATAACATTTTAGGTAGTACCCTTTGGAATGGAACCAAGGTCCTTGATGAAGCAGGTAATGATGTAACCAAGTATAATTCGATGTTTATCAGCCTAGCTAAATTCGATAGCCAGACGAGCCAATATGAGTTTTTTAATCTTGAAACGGGCCAAAGCCGCAAAGATTTCGGTTACTTTGATGTTTTGCATGATAACAAAATCAGGGCCCATGCCTCCCTTGGCGATAAGAAATATGGTGCTGTTCTGGAGATTACTGAACTAAACCCAAACAAATTTACGTATAAGAGAATGGGTAAAGACAAAGATGGTAAGGAGATTACCGTGCTTGTCGAGCATGAAGCTTACAAAGGTAAATTAAGCCCGTCATTTACCCAGTAGACAACCTCTTATTTTGAAGGAAATGGATCTTACCCCCGTTTCCTTTTTTCTACTAACCAGGTCCTCCCCTACTTGATTTCGTATAACCTTCAAAATTTTTGTCCAAGATGGTAATAAGAATGAGGAGGGGAGATGTTTGACCAAACGAACGAAATGGATTCCCATTTTATTTGTACTCTTGTTTTCACTCATCATTGCTAGGCTCTATCAGATTCAAGTGGTTTCTACACGTGCTTTTTCCTCTGGAAAAGTGGATCTCATCGCCCTCGCAGAACAAACGCAATCACGTGAAATTTTGCTGGATAGCGGCAGAGGTGTGATCTTGGATCGAAGAGGAGTGCCACTTGTGGGGAAAGATGAGTATCAACTGCTCGTTTTCCCGCAAAGTAAACAACAATGGGATCTACGGCAAGATTCTTTTCAGCAATTAAGTAGCTTATTAGATGTTCCACTTACTTCCCTACAGCCTTATTTAGAGGGCATCAAGCAGCCTGCGCTTCTCGCACGCTTGGATAAAAAGGCGATTCAAATTACTCCAGAGCGTGCCAAACAGATCAATGATCTGCAAATTCCTGGATTACAGGCAGTCATGACAGATCAACGATATAGCTCCGATTATGTTGGGAGTTCGATTATCGGAAGGATTGGACGAAGCAGACATTTGCTTGAAAATCGATATGCGAAGCAGGTGGAAGATGGTACTTTTTCACCTCAGTCTAGGGTGGGGTTAAGCGGATTGGAATCTTCCTTTGAGGTTTTCTTACACAGTGAAAAGGAAAATATCAAAACCTATGTGAAAGATGGCCAAGGAAGGGCTTTAACAGGTAGTGCGTTACGTTGGAAAGAGCAATTAGCTTCTGAACAGGGTCAGTACATGATTCAGAGTACGATTGATTATGAAATTCAAGCAAAGGTTGAGCAATTTTTAGCGGATGAGAAGGTAGAAGATGGAGCTGTAGTCGTTCAGGATATTTCGACGGGGGATTTGGTCGCATTGGGCAGTATCCCTACGAATGGAGTGAAGACGAAGACAGGGGATTCTCCTTGGGAAAATAGGGCTTGGTTAGAGGCTAATCCTGGTTCTATCTTTAAAATTGTTACAGCTACAGCGGCTCTAGAGGAAGGAATCGTTAAACCTAATACTCCGATTACCTGTTCTGGAATATTGGAACCGTATCATTTGAAAGATGCAAGTAACAAGGCACATGGAAAGCAGTCATTTACCAGTCAATTTGCGGATTCATGTAACATTACTCTTGGGCAGTTAGGAGAAAAGCTGGGAGGAAGTAAGCTTCAATCCTATGCAGAAAACTTTGGGCTTGGTCGAACGATTACATGGCAAGGGCAAACCTCATTTGATGCCGATTTTGAGCAAATCGAACAAGAACGACCAGGGAAAATATACGATCCACGAACACCAAAGACAGATAAGGCAGCTGCTGTTTATACGAGTATTGGTCAACAGGATACAAAGATTACTCCGATCCAAGCGGCCAACATGGTTACAGCTCTTTTCCATAAAGGGAGAGCCATTCGTCCTCGGATCGTCACAGAAGTTCGAGATCAATCTGGGAAAGCGGTTGCCACGTTTCCGAATACATATCTCCCTACTACTAAACAACTAAAGGATAGTAGTTTGCAGGCAGTCAGACAGATGATGAGAGCCGTTGTGACCGAAGGTACGGCTGCATCAGTGCGACAAGCGAAATGGGCTTTAGCTGGGAAGACCGGAACAGCCCAGATTGGTGAATCCAAGCTGTATGACAAATGGATGGTGGGCTTTGGACCGTATCAAACACCGATCTATTCCGTAGCGGTATTATTACGACAGGAGCCGGATTCCAATGATCCACGGGCGATTCGTATCTTTCAAAAGGTGATGGACTTTTTATACGACTACGAGAAACAAAAAGCGCAAGACCAGAAAGATCAAAAGAAAAATCCTGTATCAGACAACAATAAGAAGGAAACGAAAAAAGATTCACCAAATGGTAAGCCTAAAAATACTAGTATTCGTTGAATTCTTAGGTATATAATATGATTCTATTATGTATTTAATGTGTTGTTATGTAATGTGCAGGGAACTATTAAGTAGTTGTATATAAATCGCTTGTTTTGTTGCATTCCGGAGATTAGAATGATGAAAGATGGATTGATATAAAGGAGCGAACGTATTTTATGAAAGTAACACTTAATCTTAGCAAGGCAGAATTAGATTTAATTGAAGAAGCGATTCTCCAATATCAAAATCTATTGCACAACGCCAAGACACAGAGCAGAATGGTGGAAAATGAGTTGCACCTGTGTCAGCGCGTAATGGATGAGTTTGGAATTGAAGAGGAAAGAGAAGATGGACAAGAGCATGCGGCAACGCAAGATCCGCTCGCATCGATGGACTTAGATGGTTCATCTTACCCATTTTCTCGATAAACAATGAAGCCAAACACCTCAAAAACGGAGGGTTTGGCTTTTTTATCTTTCTTTAATCTTGCATTTTGATAAAACTCCGTAGCTCTTTTTTTTCAGATTGAGAAAGCGATTTTATTTTTTGGTGTAGTTGTAATTTACAAGTTTCGTATAGGTGATAATCTAATTCATTCATACTGCGAATATGATTTGTGAGTTGTTCGCTGATGTCAGGCCTTTTGGGGCGCTTTTTGGTTACGTTTTCTTTTGAGTAGTGAGTTTGTTTCCATCCCTGTAATTGATTTAACAAAAACACGGACTGTGGATACATCTCAGTAATACCAACGAAGGCAAAATGATCGTTGAGATTGTTCATGGCTAATGTGAGGTCAGGATCATTTTGTCCAGATAGGAACCTAGTTTGGTGATTATGAAGAGGGGCTGAGATCCGAGGGTCTTGACTGGTAACGAACTCTTCTAGGGACATTTTTTTCACTTTATGATGCAAACCATTGGTAGGCATCGAGCAAATGAAATAATAGGTGGAGATCACTCGGCTTACAGGATCCCGTAGCATGGTTATATAACGATAAGATCGATGAAAATGTTGATGAACCCCATAGCGACAATGTCCATATACCCATCTGAAATTTTCCTTTTGTTTAGAGGTGAGACTACGAATCATTTTTTCTTGATTCTGGTGCAGAGGATATCGATAAATTTGGTTAGAAGGAACGTTGCTGTCGATAATGCCCCGCATGGTAATACCGCCTGTTTTGGGGATGTGAGCAAAGATCCAGAGTGGTTTCTTCATGGTCGATTCTCCTTTCAAAGCCCCTACAAATCTCTTTAATATACTATGAAATTGATGTGTTACTGGTTCGCGGAATTAAGACTATTTTCGAAAAGAATGAGGGTTAATGATGAATAAAGATCAAGAAATCCAAAAATTTATCACTCAATTACAAGTGGGAGAGCCGGTTCAAGTGTTGACCCATGATAGAGAGCAATATGTACGAGTAGAACGCATATTTGAAGGATGGATTATCGATTATCGAAGTGAACGGACCATCTATCGCAGAGTGGAAGAAGCGATTCAATTTTTAGCTGAAATATGGAATACAGACTTAAAAGAAGTTATCCATTTGCAGTATGCAGGGCTAGAAGAAATTGAGGATTTAGGGGAATTTTAAAGGATAAAAGCGAAATCTCTCTCATACAGTATTTAGGAGTGTGGGAGAGGAGTGGAGCGGGTTGCTTTTTTTGGTGATTTGTCAAGCAGTAGGAGGGACTCTTGTGGCTTTAAGCTGGATCCCGCAAGTGTTACAAGCTATAAGAGGGAAAACAGCCCATCAAGTAGATTTGAAGCCTCTTTCCCTTCTTTTTGTGGGGTCATTATTAGTGGAGCTTTATAGTGCTTTTTTGGCCTTGCAAGGGGAAGCGGTTACTCTATTTGTGACAAATACGATTCAATTAATCGTAGTAACTACTTTAATTAGTATCGTATTTTGGGCTGTGCCAGCTGATCAACCAGCGAAGGTCGTCAGTATAAAAGAAAAGCGTATTTCAAGGACTTCCTGAATAAGGAAGTTTTTATTTTTATCATATATTCCTAAATTTGTAAATAAAGTATTACCTATAAATAGATTGATTGTATTAGGAGGAATGGATGATAATGGGCTTCAAAGAGTTAAAGCAACAAGCTAGACAAAGCCTTCAAGGGAATTGGAAGAAAGCAATTATTGTTGCGGCACTTGCTACAATTTTATCAGCACTACCCAGTTGGATTGAGATGATGGTTCGTCCAGAAGATTACTTTGATCCGACCTATGCAGTTGATTATATGAGTATGTTTCAGCCTAGTTCGTTTGGTGTATTTTCCTTCCTCTGGTATTTGTTGATCCCAGGAGCGGTTATGTTAGGCTTGGCTAGTTTTTTCCTACATTTAATCCGTAAAAATAGTGCCACAGAAACAGACGTGTTTGAGTTCTTTACCAATCTGCCTAAATTTGGTCAGAGTGTTCTTTATAATGTGTTGATTACAGTGTACGTGTTTTTATGGTGCTTATTATTAGTTATTCCAGGCATAGTGAAATCGATTGCCTATGCGATGACTCCGTATATTCTGCAAGATCATCCAGAATATAGTGTTAATCAAGCAATTAGGAAAAGCGATCAAATGATGATGGGGTACAAATGGCAGTTTTTCGTACTCCAGTTAAGTTTCTTAGGGTGGATTTTACTAGCGATCTGTACCTTTGGGATCGGACTTTTGTGGGTATTGCCCTATATCCAGGCTACCAATACACATTTTTATGAACAGAGAAAAAATGAGAATGAAGTAGTAAAGGGATGATCATATGAACTATCTTGACTTGTACCATCATTGGCTTCGTTTTGATGGTTTGGACTCAATACTGAAAGAAGAGTTACAGCAAATCCAGGAGCATGAGCTTGAGATTCAGGAGCGCTTTTCGCAATCATTATCGTTTGGGACAGCGGGGATTCGAGGGATCATAGGAGCCGGGACGAATCGAATGAATGTCTATACGGTTCGTAAGCTGGCTCATGGGCTTGGAGAGTGGTTGCATCATGAGAATCTAGCGGAAAAGGGCGTTGCGATCGGTTATGACACGAGGCATTGTTCGGTAGAATTTGCCGGGGAAGTGGCTAAGGTACTTCTTCATCACGGAGTCAAAGTATATTTATTTAAGCAGATTTGTCCATCACCGGAGTTGTCGTTTGCTGTTCGTTATCATGAGGCGGCTGCGGGTATCATGGTGACAGCAAGCCATAATCCTCCTAATTACAACGGCATTAAAGTATACGGAGCAGACGGTGCACAAATTTCTCCTCATATTACGAATCAGATACTCGAGAATATTAGCCGAATATCGGATGAATTTATGATCCCAGTTGCAGATCTTTCAGAAGCAGAGGCGAGCGGTTCGCTCGTATGGCTAGGATCTGAGATCGACCAAACTTATTATAAAAATATTGCATCGTTGGCCTTCCAGACGAATGATCAAAATAAATATTTTCGCATTGTATATTCACCGCTTCATGGAACAGGACGACTTCCTATTGAATCGGTTCTCAGTCAGAGAGGGTTTGAGCATGTATTCGTTGTTCCAGAGCAGGCAGACCCAGATCCTAACTTTTCGACCGTGAAATCGCCTAATCCAGAGGATCCAGCATCATTTCAATTAGCAATCGCTTACGCCAATGAACAACAAGCAGATCTCGTCCTCGTAACAGATCCGGATGCGGATCGAATCGGGATTGCGATCCGTGATGAAAACAATCAATTTGTTCATCTTACTGGGAATCAAATAGGGGCCTTATTGCTCTACTATCTCTTATCACAACGTTTAGAACGAGGAGAATTACCTTCCAATGGAGCGATGGTCAAATCGATTGTATCTTCCGATCTTGGAGAGTCTATCGCCTCACACTTTGGGGTAAAGACGCAGAATACACTAACCGGCTTTCGGTATATCGGAGAGTTTATTCAGAAATGGAAACAAACGGGTGAGTATAAGTTTTTATTTGGATATGAAGAGAGCTATGGTTATCTCATCGGAGACTTCTGTCGAGACAAAGATGCTACTCAAGCATGTTTATTGCTGGCTGAGTTAGGAGCTTACTATCAAAAACAAGGAATGCCTATTCATCAAGTCCTAGATACGATTTATAAAGAGTTCGGATACTTCCAAGAGACGCAGATCTCGGTTACATTAGAGGGGCTTGAGGGGAGTAAACAACTAAAAGAAATCATGATCCGTACCCGAAGTAATCCACCATCACATGTAGCAGGCATTGCCGTTTGTAGCATTCAAGACTATTTACAAGGAGTAGAAGGGTTCCCTAAAGCAGATGTTTTAAAGTATCTTCTCGAAGACGGTTCTTGGTTCGCTATCCGTCCATCTGGAACTGAGCCAAAGATGAAATGCTATGTAGGAGTGAAGGGAAGTAGTTCTACTAAGGCAGAGGAGAAAAAGATAGCGATAAAAGAGTATTTAGCGGATTGGTTAGGGTTTTAGGGGTGTGGGTTGTTGATATTGGATGATCGAGGGCCGGATATCTGTTCGATCACTGCTCGGTCGCTAACATCGTTGTAATCGAACAGAATATCCTTTCCCACTATCGCTACCCGAATCGACAAGTCTGATTAAGTATTGGGAGAAGAAGAGAGGTTATGATGCATACTCCATCTAACGCAACTTTTGCACTCAATTATAGTCAATCTCTTGAGAAAATCTCTATCCATCTTCCGAAAGAGTACACCCACTTCAAACGTTAGTTAAGTGTGTGGTGAATTTCGATTCGGCGTTAGCCGAAAGGCATTTAGTTCTA